>CAZTPX010000008.1:0-129126 GCA_964615095.1 uncultured Planctomycetaceae bacterium
GCGCAACTCTACCTATTTTGCCAGAATTACGCAGAGTGCGCGCTAGCCCTGTGTCGCAACCCCACTCCGCCCCGCAGAGCAGGTACGTTGCCTGCATGGACATCATGTAGAACTTCCCCCCTTCTTGATCAGGGGATCACCAGTTCCCGGATACTGCCGGCGTCTGGTCCGTTCCAAGTACAGCTTCTTGACTTTCTTGTAACACTCCCTTTTCGTTGTACATCCCAGCGACCGCCATTCCGCACTCCATCCCCACTCGGTGGCTTGCGATTCGATCGGATGCGCGAACTTTGAGTCCTCCCACGTCGGGGTGAGAAGCGATTGTTTTTTGCACTCGTACGCGATTCGGTCCTCTGCTGGCCACTGTCCGTAGCTCAGAAACACGAAAGGGTATCGATGATCCCAGCGCTGAATCTTCCATGCACCGTTCTGCAACTTCTCATAAGGAATAAGACGGGTGCTGTTCACTGCCTCTCCCGCTGGAAGGAGCGACGCGCACAAGACTCCGACGAACGTGAAAACGGCAGTTCTCATGACGATGATTTCTCGGCAAAGGCTTTTCTGGCTGTAATCGTATGTTGGTTACCAACTCACCTTCTCGGCATCGGTGACGTACTTGCTTTTTGCCCGCGCCGATTCGGACAGGAATCGGTCTTGAATGAGCCGATCTACCGCCTCGGACACTTTCCTGCGGTAATTCTCGGGCGTGCCGTAACGGCGGGTCAGCTCAGCCTTGTCCAACAGTACCGCTTTAGGCGACTCGCCCTTGACGGAAACATAACGGATGATGGGAACGGCAACCGGCGGCAGCCGCACACCACCTTTAGCGATTCCTAGATCATCAAGAGCCGGCAGTTCAGCCGGCTCAGCCAGCAGATGCTTGGCCCGTGGGCTATCGCGTTTCTCCAGCGTGAACATCCGATTGTCGGGCGGCTTAGTCCCGTTGCACGCCCACTGCTCAAGTGCAATCGACAACGGCTGAACACACTCGTGCCAAGGCACTATCCCGCCGCCGCCGTGGCCACCAAGTGGGAAGTCATAGACCCGCACGTTGTCCGGCACTGGCCCGCGACGGGTCATGTAGGCCATCATTTCGTAGTATTCGCTCTCGGCGTTTAGCGCGAATACCTTGGCGTCGGACGCGGAACGTGCCATCAGTTCCGACCAAGAGTACGGGGCATAGACGGTCTCGACACTGAACGTGCCACCCGAACCAGGATCGGAGTTCGGGCGGAATAAGTCAACGTACCCCGCCCGTGCGCCATCTGGCAGCAAACCATCAAAGACCTTGCCCGCAGGGGCGGTGTTCAGCCCCAGCAACAGGAATGTGCGCATAAAACGTCCGCTCTGGCTTATTCCGTAGGCGAAGGCAAACTGCACTTTGCCCGCCACGGGGTTGGGCCTGGCGTTGGTGTCGGACGCATAGCGGAGGAAGGCGACGAAATCCCGTACTACCACCAGCCCGTAAGCCTGCGGTATTGGGCCGGCGAAGCCGGTCAGCTTGAGCTGCGGTTTGGACGGGTCCACGTTCTTGGCCTGCCAGGCACACCAACCGTAGGCGCCGCCACGACAAAGGATGCCGTCACGCAATCCGCCCGTTTCGTTACCGCGATTGAGCACCGAGAACCAGAGTCGCCCGTTTCCAGTGGCGGCCGGTAGCCACAACTCGAAGTCCGACTCGTACATCAGCCCGACAACCTTGCCCAGAGTCGGGACACTCGGTTCGTTCCTCTCGGCTTTTCCCGAGATCGCCCCGGCCACGTGTCGGACGGTTTTTCCACCGACCGAGAGCGTTTCCTCCTTGGTGATCTTGACTCCGGTAATCTCGGCCGAAGCTGGGATGCCGCAAAGCAAGACCGCCATCGCGAAGATCCATACCGCACGGCACGAGCGTCTTGCTTGCCGCCCTCTCGCCCCACTGTTTTGTCGCGACTGCCTATGCATCGTAAGTTCTCCTGTTTTGGGATCGAATGTACTCTGGCGGTGGACGCATTGCATCACGGATGGAGTATCGGGTGATCGGCATGAAAGGGTCATTACCGGCTCCGCGCAGCGGCAAAACGCTTGGCTACTTCTTCAGGCTTCACCGCCCGGTCGTACACTGCGATCTCGGCGATCTTGCCCGCGAAATTGGCGAAGTTGTCGTTCCGTCCGCCGAAATACAGAAGTTTGGTGTTCGGCGGTATTCCCAACGCCGCCTCCCCGGTGATTTCTGGAGTGGTGTTGCCGTTGAGGTACACCGATACTTGCGTCTTGTCGCGGACCAGGGCGACGTGATTCCAGGTATTGGGTTTGATGAGCGTACTTCCCACCAGCACCTGGTTGAGCCCATGACCGTTGAAAAAGAAAAGCCGGCCCGTCAGTGGCTTGCCCTGCTCGATGTGCGTGCCGCCGATTCCCAGATGATCGCCCAGTGGCGTACCAGGATGCGACTCCGGTCCCCGTGAGAAGAAATAGCCGGTGATCGGCCGAGCATCGTTCGGTGTGGTATTGTAGAACCAGAGTTCGATAGCATACGATTCCCCCAATTCCTTGACCGTGGTTATCATCCGCCCGCCGGAGAAGTATGCAGCACAGTTGACAGGACGCAAGGCACTGGCATCAGCGGGAACCAGGACCGGCAGCGTGAGGTCGACCTCGCAGACTGCTTCGTGGCCGCAGCCCGTGGCGTCTTCCAAGATCCGGCCGCGGAAGCGATCCATTCGCCACCAGGCGACTGGTTTGGATGCGGAAACCGCTTCCGCGTACGTGGTGGCCAGACCCGGCCCGTTTGTGTCCGGGATACGGATCTGTGGTGGCCGGATGGACATCGAATGGGCGTTCTCGGCATGGTAGATGGCCGTCAACTCGTCAAACGCCCTCTTCAGCATCTCTCCTTCCAGTCGGCCGTGGTGCTTGAACAATTCGTTGTCGATCAAGGCGCGAAGCGCTAAGATGCGCCATCGCCAGGCGCGGCTCGCCTGGGGCGTGAGCTTCTGCTCGGCCGCCCGGACCAGCTCGTACGCCTTGCCAGCGCTCGGATTGATGCGGCCGCGAAGATGATTTTGTTCAAGGATTTCAATGGCAGCCGCGACATCGCTAACCGCGTCCGGCGAATACTCGAAGGCAATGTACTCCTTGATCGTCTCGACAGCCGGCCGGTCGGGGCTCCAGTAGAACTGGTTGCAGATCACCTTGTTGATGTCTTCATAAATGCCTTCCGAATAGGGGAAACCGCCGGACAGTTTCTTCTCGGTCTGGTTCCACAAACGCTGGAGGCGCGACGGGAGCGGATTAACACCGTAGCCACCCCAAGGGTTTTGGCCCCACATGCTGATTTCCGGGAAGTTCAACAGGGGCAGCCTACCGGGCACGCCCTTCTCCAGCGGATAACGAGGGAAATCCTCGTGGGCGTCGGCCTGGATGTAATCCACCCAGCTCTTGTCACGGGCGAGGCATTCGGCCAGCCCTGCCCATTCACCCGCCGGGGGCGAATCGAAGGTCCAGGTGGAAAGGATGAACTGCACGCGCGGCACTTTGGCACGGGCCAAGGCCGATAATTCGCGGCAGAGTTTCGGGTATCCCCTCGCTCCCCAGGGCCAACACTCTTTGCAACCGCAGCCCCCTTCGTCGTACGGCCAATACTTGATGAAGTCGAGTCCCACGTCGGCGAACTCGTCCAGGAGCCGGCTCCAGTCGCGGATCAGCACCTCGTGGGCTTTGGCGTTGCTTGGGCAGAGATTGACACCGAAGTTGCCGTGCCGGCCCCAGGGATCGGGAACAGGGGTGTGGAGGAGTTCCGGCGGGGTAGACTTGAAACCATCGTTGGCCGCCTCAACCAGTCCCACGCGAAGGCCCAACCTTTTGGCCGCCCGCATAACGGCCCTCAGACGCCGGATGGACTGCTGGGCCGCCGGGTCGTCAAAGCCCTGGAACTGCCAATGAGGAAAATGCAGGATCAGCGAATTAAGCCCCCACAATCCGAGGTCTTCGACATAGCGCTCGACCTCCTCCGCCGAAGCCGCCTCATAGAAGTTGTTGAAGTGTGTGGCGAAGTAGATGCCGCGGATTGGGCAGACCCGCACCGACGTGCCACGCCACGAGCTGGGGGTCCATCCGCCTTGGTCGTATCGGCTGGTGCGAAGCAACTTGCCCACGCCGTAGAGCAGTCCCAACTCGTCGTTTCCCACAATGCGAATCGAACCATCCGCGCCGTCCACACTCCTGAATCCCTCGGTGCCAATGCCGGGCTGGACAAGGAGTTCCACACGCGCGGACGTACCTCCGCTGGCGCTTACTACCTTGGCCTCGCACCGTTGGGCGACTTGCCGGGCGAAAACCCCCGCGATACGCTCGATCACTGGGCTCGATTTCGCTGGCAGGACCAGGTGAATCGAACGCACTGGTTCGGCTGGCAAGACCGTGGAACCACACAGGACCATGAGCAGCAGTGACGATACTGTCGAAGTTGATCGCATGGCTTGACGGCTCTCTGTTCTTTCAGGTTCCTGATCGCTTTCACACAACTCGAACTAAGGCTTCTCCAGCACGACGATGTCGGTCCACTCCAACGGCATTTGCAACTCCACACCTGCTGTTGTCCGTGTCACGGTGACGCTTGCGCCTTCCGTGCTTACGACACCACGGAAAGGCCCGATCGAAGCCAAGCTGATCCTCAGTTTCGGGATTGGCTTGTAGGTGTGATTCGCCAGCACCAGGGCCGAGCCCTCCGGACCGCTCAGCAGACTGGCTTCCACGACGGGCTCCGAGAGCACAACGGCCGGCGGGGCTTTCAATCCACACCGCAGCGGAAGGGAAATTACCGCTCGGGGCGGTTGCGGCCAGACCTCGTTCAAAGTGGTTTGGCCGACCTTGAACGGCGAGTACGCCAACCCCGGCAGGAAGCCGACGCCGACAACCGCTCCCCGGCCGTGGTCTACGGTCGCCCCGGCGGTGCGGCCGTCTTCGTAGGTGGCCCAGATCGTGGCCGGGGCGAGCCGTTCTTTCAGGTCGAGGCGGCAACCGATGACCGGTATGGAGGAATCCTTGCCTTCCAAGACGATTTTGACGCGTGTGATGGGCGGGATCGTCGGCAGGTCGGCCCGCTCGTTATAGCGATGTCCTGATTGCCGAAGAAACCGATCGGCGGCCCGGTCCGGCCAGACGGTGGCGGCGAACGGCGGCACGTACGGTTCGTAGAACTGGTCACGGGTGGCGGCGCCGGGTGCCAGGTAGACCACGCCGCCAGCCTTGACCCAATCGTCGATCCGCCGGGCTGCGTTCCGCGTCAGGCATTGTCCGGTCACGTACAGGACTTTGTAGGTGGACAACCGCCCCGCTTCAACGTCTTCCTCCCGCAGAAAGTCAGGCTGCACGCCGAGATGCCGCAGGGCGGTCCACGTAAGGCGGTTCTCGACGAAACTCGCCGGATCGTCGGTATGCCAGAGGTCGTGGCTGACCGAATACAGAACGGCTACTGGATCGCGCACCGGCTTGGCCGGATAGAGGACCTTCTCAGATTTTTCCAGGGCCCGGGTGAACTTGGCGATGCCGTCATATTCGCTGCGGAGATCGGACCAGTAGTTCTCGGTGCCGATGTACGTGGGGCCGTAGGTCCAGAAGAAAAAACTCTTTGCACCTTGACCGAGTGCCGTGTAGGCCTTCAGCCGCAGGTAGCCGTCGTCGCTAGGCGTAATCAGGCCGCGGAGGGTGACGGGACGGTCGCCGATCCCGCTGCGCAGAATTGCGCTGAAGTATCCGAACGCCGCGGCTCCCGTCCAGGTAGCGCCGGGGCCGTACATGTGATTCAGACCGAGCCAGTCTTCAGCCGAGAGGACATCGACCGCCTGCTGTTCGCCTATTTCAAACAAATCGAGTCCGCGATAGCCCATGCCCATGTGCGGCGGTCCCCAGGCGTTGAAGAAGCTGTGGTCCGAGGGCAGGGTCTCGGTCTTCATGGGCGAGGGAAAACCGGCGAACGTCCGGTGGATGAGGTCGCTTGTATGGCGAAGTTGCCGCACTGACCACCATTGGCCGAACTTCGCGGCATAGTAGGCGATCTTCCGCACAGTCAGGTCGGCCTGGCGTGGTAACGTCTTCTCGTACATGGCCTGGGCCGGATACTCGATGCCCGTGATCGGGCGGCCGAGCGAAGTATCGCTCTCGCCGCAGCGGCGAAGATAATCGCGGAACCAGGTGTTGAGTTTGGCACGATCGACGCCTCGGAAGTCGAGCGTCTGGATCTCGTCGGCGATTACGTAGTGTGCCATGTGCTCGTAGGTCCACCGTCCCTCCTCGGTCGTCATGCTGCGGGCAATCTGGGCTGCCTCGCCCTTGTTCCACTCCGCGATCGATTTCTCGGGATCGGGCACGAGGTGCCACGTGGCCGTATAGGTCCGCATGCCGGCCTCGCGCAAAACGGACATGGGCACGCCGCCCAGGACGTTGAACCCCAGCAATTGCAGGGTCTCGGTCGCCTGCCGTGCCAGCAGTGGATCGTAATGTCCCCACACGCTCGTGATGAGGTCGAATTTACGGAGGTTCCGGGATCGCCCGCCGGTCGCCTCTTTTGCCCACGCGAGATGCCGGGCAGTCATCTGCGAGCCCGTTTCAAACTCGCCCTTCTTCTCCCGCAACGGATGCGGCAGCAGGAAAGCGATCGAATCGGAGCCGCTCCGCTCGGTGAACGCCAGGACGACGGCCTGCTCTTCGGGCTTGTCGGCCAGTTGGACCTCGAAGGTGCAACCGCGGATGGGCTCCTTGGCGCCGATTCGGGCGAGCGACAGTTTGATCGCCGGCCACTCGGCTAGGCCTCCCTCGCGATCCAATCGGCGGTGAAGCGGCCATTTCCGCAGGTCGATCCACGGGCTCCGCTGGCCGCCTTCCACATCGACGGTTTGGGCCGGCAGGTACCAGTTCTCGACGTGGATGAAGCCGCCCAGTGTGACGCGGAACTTCCCGGCCGGCGGGTCGACGACCTTCAGCCGGAGGAACACGTCGGCGGCCCGACCGGTCGCGGCCGAGATGCCCAGCGCAGTACCGACTGCCAGGCAAAGCGTGAAGATTGGTTTCATGGCGAGTCGTCACCTTTCTTACCAGGTTTCCATAACGCCGATCGGTTCTTCCAGGGTCTTCATCCTGTCACTTGGATAGAAGCGCCGGATACCGCCGGGCGATCGCATCCAGTTCCCCTTTCGCCAGCCGGGCCAACGGTACGGGTGTGTCTTGGGGGCGGCTCCGCTTCATGTTCAACCGATTGATGAGACTCCAGTTCCGGGCATTATGACCGAGCGTCGGAACGGAGGGCTCCTTGGCGGTGAGGTCGTAGCGCGTGAAGTCGATAACCATCTCCGGTTTGCCAGCCTTCCAATCCCGTAGTAGTGCCAGGCGGAAGTCCCGGTTCATAAACCAGCGGATCTCCAGGTTGGCGTCCGATCCGCCAATCCCGCTGCCCCGTTCCTCGAAGCGGTAATCGAAGGAGTTGTCGTGGTACTGCCGTCGCCAGGCCTCGCCGAACTCACCCTGCGTGATCAGCTTCGCTTCCGGCCATCGGCGGCGAATCTCGCTCAGCCAGCGGACCAGACATTCCATGTCCCGCTTGCCTTGGGACCCCCGCCCGCCCAAAAGGGAAAGTTCCCAGCAGTTGGTCACCCAGGCAAAGCGGTTCAGGTCGAACCCTCGATCAAAATGGACGGCCGTAGTGTGGAGCATCTCGCGGACACCCTTCTCTGGGCCGTGGGCGAAGATCGTCTCGATCGGCCCGACCCCCATGCGGCTGTTGAAGCCCTCAGCGAACCCTGCGCGGCGAGCGGCCAGGAAATCGCAGGTCCAGCCATCCAGGTTCACACAGTCGATGAAATCTGCTCGGCCCTGGGCCGGTTTGCAAAAGTGCTCCGTGGAGGGGTAGTACGGATAGCACACTGATCCATCGCCGTCGCCGTTGTCGATCGAGTATTGGCTCCAGATGTTCCCCTGGCAGACGTGGATGCCCTCCTTCTCTGCCAGATACTTGAGACTGGCTGCGTCCAAGAACCCGGCCAGCACGCTCCGCGGCCGATAGCCACCACCCACGATGTCTGAGATGCGCTGTAAGGCTTCGTGCAGGTCCTGCCGGGTCTGCTGGCGCGAGTTGTACATCGGCTGGAAGTACCCGCCGGGGATGAACGTAACCTCGTCCCCATAGCGGGAATGGTATTCTGCCACGAGATCCCTAATCGCCTTGTAGTTGGGCCGCTGGTCCTGGAGCGCCCGCCAACTGAAGGCCCAGGTGATCTTTCCGCCGGGCCAGCCGCGCTGGACGGACTGGCGAAACAACTGGGTCAACTCCGGGGCATGGATACTACCCTCGTCCGTTCCCGCCACCCGGTCCCGAGCGACCTCGATCTGATTGACACGAACGACCGTGTTAAATGTCAGGAATCGGTTCCCGATAAGGGCCGGTGTCTGCCCCTCCGTAGGTAAGGTTACTGCCAAGGCCCGTCCTTGGGTCGACAGGCAAGTTGCGGCGGACATCGCGGTTGCAGCGATGAACTCGCGGCGGCTGCATGCAGTTCCAGTACGACGATCCATAGTGTTCTCTCCGAGGATTCGATAGTAACGATCTTATCCACCGCATGGATGGCCTGCAACCGGCCCACCGGCGAGACGATGCTGTCGGGGGGGCCACCACGATCCTGGGTTAGGTGACGATCAACCGCATCGCGGCCAGGCCGGCCAGCGATACGGTTAGCGTGTCGAAGGGCCGTTACGGGATGATCCGGCAGGATGCCCCCGGGAACCTCGGCAGCCATCGCTTGAGTAACCCCGTTCCGGAAGGTACGTTAAGGGTGGTTTGTTTCTTCCGAAACCCCGTGTGCAGGTGCCGCCCATGCCAGAAATGAGAAACACGCAGAGCCTTGGGCTTGCGATCGGAATCCTCTGTGTCATCGGGATGATGCAGAACGCGGGAAAGACCTCAGATCCCGTCGCCACGACACCTCGGGACGGTTCGGTTTCCAACGCCCGGCCCAACGCTACTGGTTCCGGCGAATTTCCGCCACTGCTGTTTGCCGCCGAAGGGGCCAAGAAGATTTTGCGGTACGGCCGCGACGGGGCGGTTGTCTGGGAGTACCCGGCCGAGAGATGTCGCGGGACGTGTGGCAGCTCCCCGGCGGCAACGTCTTGTTCTGCTACAACCGAAGCTAGACAGTGGTCGCACTAGAAACACCTAATACGAGTGAAAACCACTGGCCCGATGCTGCCAATCTCCCGCCTTCGTCGTTGCATACATTTCGGACCCCACTCGGCTTGCCCGAGTCGGTGAAGAGGTTGAACGGCTAAATTCGAAGCCGCGATTTGATCTTGTTTTCTTCGCCGGGATAGGCCGCCTACGGCGGCCTATCCCGGCGAAGAAAGAGGGCGGGGGAGGCACATCGTGTGTTAGCTTTTCAACCTCTTCACCGACCCGGGCAAGCCGGGTGGGGTCTAGTACTTGCTCAATTAGCAAGAAGGCTGTCGAGACCCAAAGTTAGTTTTTCTCCCGGCCACTTGCACTCCCCTCGCGTGCCTCGGTACACTTGTAGTTGAGCGCGGCCCTTTAATATGGGCCGCCCGCTGGTTCGACAAAGCCTTTTAAGCCGTATTGCTGGGCGGTGTCGCTCGCAACCAAATCATCACAGGAGAATCATCGAATGAAGTCGAATGGTGTTGGGATGTCGCGCAGGGAGGCATTGGGCGCGCTGGGGCTGATGGCGCTCTCGGGTCGGATGGCATGCGGTACGGAGTCGCCTGCGAAGGTGGGAATTGCCTTGCAGCTTTATACAGTGCGGGATCCGGCCAAGAAGGACTTGGAAGGCACGCTCAAGCGGGCGGCCGAGATGGGCTGGCGCTACGTGCAGTGGAGCGGAATGCCGTCGTTGCCGGCCGACAAGATCCGCGCGGCGCTGGATAAGGCGGGACTCAAGTGCATCGCCTGCCATACGAGCATCGAGTCGTTCGAGAAGGATTTCGACGCCCAGGTGGCATTCTGGAAGACCGTGGGAAACAAAGACGTAGCGCCCGGCGGCATGATGAACGATTGCACGGAGAATCTGCATGCCTGGCTGCGCGGCGCGAAGCGACTCGACGCGCTGGGCGCGAAGTTGCGCGCTGCCGGGATGCGGCTCTCGTTCCACAATCATACGATGGAGTTCGGCAAGTTCCCGGACGATCCGCGCACCAAGCACCAGATCCTCATGGACGCGACCCAGCCGGAGAATCTCTGCGCCGAGTTGGACATTGCCTGGGCGGCGGCGGCTGGCGTCGACGTGCCAGCCTATATCCGCAAACTGACGGGACGCATCAAGGTGGTCCACGCCAAGGATGTCCTCATCCAAGGCAAGAAGCACACGCTCACCGCGCTGGGAAAAGGTTCGCTGAACTGGAAGGAAGTTTTCGCGGCGGGCAAAGCGGCGGGCATCGAGTGGTACATCTATGAACAAGACAACGGACAGGGCGAGGTCTTCGACTACGTGCAGGAGAGCTACGACTTCCTCTCGAAACAGTCGCTGTAGGCGGCATGGGCGGCCTGCCGGAATAGGCCGCCTACGGCGGCCTATTCCAGCGAAGGAAGAGGGTGGGGAAGGCGCATCGTGTGTTAGCTTTTCAACCTCGTTCACCAACCGGGACGAGCCCGGTGGGGTCTCGGAACATGCACGGAAGTAACTCTTCCGCCGATCCTACTTGCCAATCAGGAAGCCCAGTAGCGGACGGCCGCTAGCCGGCGAACGGGCATCCAGCCGCAGACTCCCTTGTTTCCACTGCCAATCCGTGGCCGGCTCCTCGCGATCGAGGAAGACCGCCGTCACGCGCGCGGGTTTCTCTGCGCGCGGCAGTTCCAACCAACCGCGGTCAAAGGGTATGCAGGCTAGCGTGGAAGCGGCGTAGATGTCCTGCCGGTCCTGCGAGATGATCGCCCAGCGGCCTTGCCAGTGAACGCCGGGCAGATCCTTTAGGGCTAGGCTCTCTTTGCCCTCGTCGCGCAAGGCGAGGGCGGTGAGGATCTGCTTGCCGCCGGCCGTCTCCAGCCGTCCGAAGCAGCGGAGTTGCGGGTCCGAGGTCAGGCTGCCCGCTTCGCTGTTCAGACAGAGGGGCCGCCAGCCAATTGCGCGGCGGTGCCAGCGGGCCAGGGCTTGGCGGTGGGCAATGGCCCCCGGTGGCAACGCCGGCTCCTTGGCCAGCGGCAGCGGCAAGACCGCGCCGGGCGCCCCGATAACAGCCGTGTTCAACAAGATCTCCACGTCGTGTTGCCAATCGTAGCCGCTCGAGGCATTGATGGCCGTTCCCTGCAAGCCCGCCAATGCGGACCAGACGCTCCATTGGGCATGCCCGGCGGCCTCCTTGCCCCCGGCGTCCCCCAGGTCGTCCAAGGCCACCATGTCGGTTACGGGCCGCATCAAGGGGTGGATGCCGTAATACTGGATGGTCACAGCCGGGTTGATTTCGCGGGCGGATTGCACGATGGTCTGCATCAGTGCGTAGGCCGTTCGTTCGCCGCGCAAGGCGGGGTCGCGCGAGGCGGTCACGTCAGGACCCGGGAACCCGTAGCCGAAGTCCAACTTGAGCAGTCGCGGGCCATACTGTTGCATAACCCGCTGCGTCCGCTCCTGCAAAAACGCGCGGGCCCGCGGCGAAGCGGGGTCCAAACAGTAACTTGCATCGGCGCTATCCAAACTCATGCACCAGGTGACGCGGCGCGGACGACCATCGGCCCCGCAGAGCAGATCGGCCGGCCCTAGACCCAACTTCTCGGGCTCATGTACCCAACCGATGGCCTGCCAGAAGCCAACTCCCAATCCCTTGGACTTGATGTATTTCAGGTCTTCGTCGAAATGCGGGAAGGTCTTTCGATTGGGGATCCCGCTGCTCGGCGACGTTTCCCAGCCCTCGTCGAGGACGAGGATGGGCAGATGAAAGTCGCCCGCCACCCGGTCCGCCAGATCGCGGAGGTCCGTCTGCCCGCGTTTGAAATTTCCCCAACTATTCCAATGTCCCTGCTGGTGGATGGCGGGAGTGGTGGGAAAAGGGCCGAAGGAGTCGAACAGCCGGGCATAGGCGTCCCAGGCCCGCGGTGCCCAGAAGAGCCGCAGCGGTTCAGCCCACACGCGGCGGCGCTGGGCCGGGCGCGGCCAAAGATCCTCGCGGTAGAGCCATTCCAGGGCGGCGGTGCCAGAGCGAATCTGCAGGGTCAGGGCGGCGTCGGGAAGGACGCCCGGCCCCATCGCCACCCAGCCCTCGCTGCCGCCCATTGCAGCGCTGAACAGCGGCCGCGGGTAAGCCGCCGCGTAAGGCGTCCCCATGGCGGGGCCAAAACTGCCCAAGGGAATGTTCGCGTGGCCAAAATCCCAATAGCGGAAGAAACTCTGGATCGGCGAGCCCTTGGCGCTGGGGATACAATAGCCGTCGGCCCGCCAGCGCGGCCAGAACGGGCGATCCAGCGTGGGAACCATGACTTGCTCCTCCGCGTTCAAGGGCGCCATGCCGAAATAAAGCGCCACCAGGTCGGGCGGCTTGGCGTCCCACTGGACCTCAAGATGCCTGAAGATGATTCCGGCCTCCGCCGCCTCCCAGCGGATCAGCCCGCGTCCCTGGCCCTCCAGCACCAGGGTCACCTCGCCCTGTTGATCGTCTTTGGGCTGTGCTGTTTTACGTTCCCCGGCAAGCGGACGGTCTCTCGCGGGAATGCCGGCCGCTTTGGCCTTGATAAACTGGCGTTCGCCCGTAGCGCCCTTCAACCAGAAAGAAGGCAGCAAGGGACCCTGCCAGAAAGGACTCGCGGCCCGCCGCATGCGGAGTTCCGCCCAGTCCTTCTGCAGGTCCCAGCGGAAGACCACGCCGCCCGAGGTCCTCTCCAAGACAGGCAAGGGCCGGCTTGCCTCGTGACTTGCCGACAGTGTCTGTGCGGGCAGAATCTGCGCAGACATGCAGGCCAGCAGCCAGCCATAGAGTACACGTAGGGCTACGGTATTCGGAAGGGCAGGCATGGTTCTCACCTTTCGCAGTAAATAAGGGTTTACGTTTTTCATTCATGGCAATGGACTGTGCCGCCGCCTCGAAAACGCGGAGCGTGAACGTACCAACGGCAAAAGCCCAACAACGAGTGCAGGCACGGACAAAAGGAGGAGCACCGATAGCACAAGATGTATGCCGGGCCAAACATCGGGCAGCAGAAAGCTCGGAACCGCACCGATCAGCAGGGCCAACGAAGCCAGCCCGAAAGCCAACCCCGGTTCGCGGGGAAAGATACGATAGACTGCCATCAGGGTCACCGGCATCGTCATCTGAAAGAGCGCCATGCCCACCACTGCCGACGTTCCGTCGTCTACAAATATGCTCAGTAGCGGCATCGAAAGCAGCAGAATAGCCACGCCCGTGACGATCCATCCGAAGCGGTCTGCGGCAAATCCACCCAACATTTTCCCGGCGCAGGCCGCAATTGCCAGGCCCCAGAGTTCATCTATCTCGCTTCGATGCACTTGGCCGACGGCCAGGCCAGTCGCCGAACGGAGAGCAATCGACAACAAAAGGGCCGCCAGGCAAACCGCCACAAGATGTTTACGGGGGGCAAGCCGGCCGGGGACCGGGGCGCTCTCGGCAGACGCAGGCCGCTCACTCTGGCAGTCCGTGGCGATTGACAAGGCGCCCAGTGCGAGAGAGACAACTGCGCTAACGGCCAGAAGTGCCAGGCTGATCCCCGGCCAGAATTCGGCGTACTCTTGCTGGAGCCAAATGCCGGCAGCCAGGCCAATCGCGCCGGGACCGACAAATACCCCGGCCGCCGAAGTCCGGCCTGGAGACAGCCTTAGCACCAAGGCCCCCGCGCCAACGTGGAATACCGCGTTGCCCAAGGCAACCAGCACGATCGCCGCCGCCGGCGCGGTGTGGCCGACGGTCACCCCGGCGGCGAGCAACCCCAGCGATCCTAATGCGGCCGCCCGATAAAGCCCCCAGCGATCGACCAGTGCGCCAATCGAGAACTGCGTGCAGAAGGCAATCGCATAGTAAAGCAGGTAGAGATCCCACCAGGTCGTGCCGGGCAGGTACAGCGCGGCCTCGCCGCTCCCCGAGGCAGCCATTCCGCTTTCCCGCGTGAGCAACGCCACGCAAACCGCGTCCACAATCGCGTGAATCACGCCGAAGACCAGAGCGACGCCCAACACACCGCGAGCGACTCGGCCCACACCGGCATCCGTGATTTGTGCCTCGATCTTCACTTCGGCAGATTCGGCGCGTTCTTGCCCAGGATCAGGATCACCTGATCGCCCGAATCAACTGTTTCCACGATAACCGTCGGCCCCCCAACCGGCGCCGGCCCAGGGGTAGGTCTCCGCGCACGGCCGCCGGGCACGGGGATGTCCGCCAGCGCAGTACCAATCAGGAGCAAGGACACCACAAGCCCAATCGACAGGAGTGCGCCGGTCCCTGCCTTACGGCGCCTGGCGAACGCCACAGCCAACCCTCCTCCAGCGATCACGATCGTCAGCGCGATCCCCGCGCCGACAGCGGCTGGCAAGGCCTGTCCGCCCGCCAACAACTTTCGCGGAATGAGGATGCGGCTAATCTCCTGCACGGGATCGCGACGAACCACGAACGGCGATGGTTGGACGGGCGCCGGAGCCGCCTTGCTGGCCTGCGGTGGCGGGAGGAGGTCTGCCGATGCTGTCTTGACGGCCAACGTCCATAGAAATGCCATCGCCACCACACACGCCGAACGCGAAAACCAGGAGGCCGTCATTGCCATAACTCCCAACAAGGGTTGGATTTGGAGAGATCACCGTGCCGCACCAACGGTTATACACCAATTCGACGATCCCGGAAAGGCGAAGTTGGCTCGCGGCATCGTGTTACAATGATTGGATGCTCCATGCCGCCGGATAGTTCCGTTTAGGACCGGCGAATCAATAACTGTCGTATGGTCGCCTTTCGCTCCGCGAAAGTTGCGCAACTTTCGCGGAGCGAAAGGCGACACTTGTTTCTGCGCCAGTCCTTAGTCAGCAAGAGGTGCAACGTGCAAGACCTTCCCAGCCCATCCCAACTCTGGATCATGTTGCCGATCGGCTACGTGCTGACGGTGGCTATTGAAACGCCTGTTCTGGTCTTAGGGCTCTCGAAGCGGCATGCGATGCGCGACCGAGTGCTCGCCGGGCTTTGGTTGAATGCGTGCAGCTATCCGATGGTCATCCTGGTCTTCCCCTATTGGTTCTGGGCCCCGTACGGCCGGGAGGTCTACCTGGTGGTATCCGAGGTCTTCGCTCCGCTCGCCGAATGCCTGTTGTTTTGGTTGGCTTTTTGCCCTCGACGACAGAAGGCCCGCTGGAGCTTCATTCAGGACATGGCCGCGATCATCGGCGCCAACCTCGCCTCATTTCTCTTGGGCGAGTGGATCTTCACGCATATCGAGTGGCTACGCGCGATCATCGATATTATCTAAGCCAAACGTGAGGCGGTTATATTCCCAAGCACCAAAGATGCGAGACCCGTTTTCGTAGACATCGAAAGTCCTCCATCAGGGAAACTGGCAGGCAGTTCGCCTGTTGCGATTATAACCGAGGCAGTACGGTTGATGAATCACAGAGAAGAATCAGAATTTCCTGACTGACCGATCTCACTCATCGAACTTTGTTCTTGGGGGTTGTGTCGTAATCGATACGGGCACTTTGCCAGGACCACTTCCTCAGTTAATGTTAGCGCTGGGTTAATGAGCGATCCGATTGTCGCCTTCGCCGCTGGCTCCGGGTTAAACGAGGGCAGGACCGGCCGATTTCGACACCTTCGCCGGACCACTTGGCATGGGGTGCAGGAAGATTATACTTACCTGTTCCCTCACACTCTCACGTAAACTGAGCGATGGGGGTATGTCGCGTTTTTCCAGTCTACCTTGTTGACGGCATTCCACCATGACACGCATTGCTATTCTGGGCGCTACGGGCTATACGGCCCTGGAACTGATCAAAATCCTGCTCCGTCACCCGGGGGCCGAGATTGTCGCGGTCACCAGCCGGCAGGAAGGCCAGCCGCCGATCGCCATGATCCACCCCTCGCTCACCGATCGATTGGATTTGCGATTGGAGGACCTCGCGCCGGCGGAGGTTGCCGCCCGCGCCGAGTGCGTCTTCAGTTGTCTGCCCCACGGGGCCAGCAGCGCCGTGGTTCCACACCTGCTGGCGGCCGGCACGCGGGTCGTCGATTTCAGCGCCGATTATCGCCTCAACGATCCGGAGGTCTTCGCCCAATGGTACGGCCAGAAACATACCGACCCCGAGCGCTTGGGCAAGGTGGTTTACGGCCTGCCGGAACTGTTCCGACCCCAGATCATCGGCGCCCCGCTTGTGGCCAACCCCGGCTGCTACCCCACGACGGCCATCCTGGCGCTGTCGCCCTTGCTGAAGGCCGGCCTGATCGAGACGGACGACATCATCGTCGATGCCAAGAGCGGCGTCAGCGGCGCGGGCCGCACGCCCAAGCTTACGACGCTTTATCCCGAGTGCAACGAGAGCATTTCGGCCTATAATATCGGCCGCCACCGCCATACGCCGGAAATCGACCAGGTGCTCTCCATAGCGGCTGGCAAGCCTGTCGAAGTAATCTTCACGCCGCAGTTGGTGCCTATGGACCGGGGCATCCTGACTACGGCATACGCCCGGCCAGTCGGGGCGGCGAGCGAAGAGAAACTCATGCAGGCGCTGGCCGCGTTTTACGACGACGAGCCGTTCGTGCGGGTGGTGGAACACTTGCCCGGCACCAAGGATTGCGCCTATACCAATTTCTGCGACATTACGGCCCGGGTGGTCCGCGGCCGCGTGATGACGATCAGTTGTATCGATAATCTGATCAAGGGCGCCGCGGGGGCAGCCGTCCAAAACTTCAATCTCATGTTTGGTTATCCGGAAACGACGGCATTGTAAAAAGGAGAATCGTCATGTCCAAGCAAGTGCCCCAAGGTTTTTCAATGGCCGGCGTCCGTTGTGGGATCAAGCGCGATTCGCAGAAGCTCGACCTCACGCTCGTCGTATGCGACCGGCCGGCAACAGGGGTAGGCGTTTATACGCAAAATCTCGTCTATGCAGCGCCGGTGGCCCTGGACCGCAGCCGCACGCCCAGCGACCGGATCCGGGCGGTGGTGATCTGCTCGGGTGTGGCCAACGCCTGCACCGGCGAGCGGGGCCTGGAAGATGCACGGCAGATGGCCGGCCTTGCCGCGGCCCAGTGTGGCGCGGCTGACGATCAGGCCCTAGTGCTTTCCACGGGCGTGATCGGGGCCTTTCTACCGATGGACCGGATTGCCGAGGGTATTGCAGCCGCGGCCAAGCAGTTGGGTTCATCGCCCGCCCATCTGGAAGCGGCGGCGCTGGGCATGCTCACAACCGATACGGTTACCAAAGTGGCCGGCCGCTTGTTGACCATTGGCGGCCGCAACATGCAAATCACCGGCATGGCGAAGGGGGCCGCGATGATGGGGCCGAACATGGCAACCATGTTGGCATTGATCATGACCGATGCCCCCCTGGGCCCGGCCACGGCCCAGGTTGCGTTACGGGCTTCGGCCGATCTGAGTTTCAACTGCATGAGCGTCGAAGGCCACATGAGCACCAACGACACGGTGTTGCTGGTGGCCAACGGCGCTGCCGGCGGCGCGTCGCTGGCCGGTGCCGACCTGGCGGCCTTCCGCACCGCGCTCGATGAAGTCATGATTGAGTTGGCGAAGGCTATCGCCGGCGATGGGGAAGGGGCAACACACTTGGTGACGGTGGAGATTAGTGGTTGCGTCGATCGCGCCGCGGCTCTGGCGATCGCCAAGAACGTGGCCAACAGCCCCTTGGTCAAGACGGCCATCCACGGAGCGGACCCGAATTGGGGCCGAATCGTTTCAGCGGCCGGTTACGCCAACGTGCCGTTCAACCCACGCGGGGTCACTTTGCACCTTAACGGGCAGCTTCTCTATCGTGACGGCGAGCCGGTGGAATTCGACGCCGCAGCCGTCTCGAAATCGATTCGCGACAGCCGCAACACGCTGGTACAACTGGCCTTTAGCGAAGGCGCGGCCGGCGTGCGCTTCTGGACTGCCGACCTGACTGCTGAATACGTGCGGCTGAACGCCGATTACCACACTTAAGGCATTTCAATTCTCGCTCGCGGACTTCTTTGTCGCGGCCGAAGCAGCAGGCTTCTTTCCGGTCAACGGCGTTGCCAGAGTGATGTCGATGTCTTTGGCCATGCATTCGTTGCCCGCCTTGCCTTCCGCCCCCGTGCCGCGGGCCACGATCTTGGCGCCCGACAGGTCCTTGGCCAAGAAAGTGACCAGGTGTCCGCTGGGACCCGTGCCCTGGATTTCCAGCTTGGAACCGCTTTGGACCATCTTGGGGTTGTGGAACTCGACGTGGATCGTAGGCGTCTCGCCGAGATCGGCATGGATCGTCCGCTCTCCCGCGGTCATCGTAAGGCTCTTCGTGTCGTGCGCCGTGATCCGGGCCACAATCTTTGTCTTCGATCCGCCAGCCGCTGCGGCGGGTTTGCCGCCATTGCCACCATCGCCGGCCTTGGCATCATCATCGGCCAGGGACAAGACGTCGGAATCTCCGGCCGCCTTGGAGGCCTCGATCCGTTCGCCAGGCTGGTCGACGGCCTGATCCTTGTTGCCGCCCTTCTTGGAAGGCGGCTTTCGCTTGTAGGCATAGATGGTCAGATCATCGACTTTGTCGGCCACATTTCCGCTTGGCGTAATTTGGCCGCTAAATTCCACAATGTGGCCGTGACGCAAGTAATCGAGCGTGGCCAGCCCGTGGATCGAAACCTCCGTGGAACCGCCGGACAAGACCAGCCACTGCTTTTGATTCTTGCCCTTGCCCGATTTGCTGGCGGTAACCGTCAGTCCGCCGGGCTTTGCATCAACGATAACGCCGGTTAGAGTGACGTCCGATATCTTGGGCTGGGACGTCGATGGTTGGTGAGGCCGAGCGGCCAAGAGTGAAGTGTCGGGAAGCGGCTCGTCAGCCATTGCATTGGCGGCCGTTGCGAGAACCGAAAAAGCAAGCCCTAAGAGAATACACACTCGGGTCGCGCTGAGTGGTTTCATGGGGAATCCTCCGGTAAATTGAAACGCCGTTGCCCTAGCCCTATCTTAAACCCCCGAGGCCCTATTCGTCCAGCGGTTCTTGAAGGTCCGCTTCCGTAATCATGTTGAATCCTTTGCCCGCAAGCGTTTCCTGCCCCATTTCGATATTGTCGACCATGAGGGCCACCGAGGCCCGGCCGCGGGGACGAACCAGCAACGGGTAGGCCTGGATGATATTGACTTCCGCTTGCAGCAGCGCGGTGCAGATCCTTAAAAGGGCATCGGAACCTGCGGGCAAATCGACACCGATCAAGTCGCTCTCGATGATCGCCAGACCGGCCCGCTCAAGAACCTCGCGGCCTTCTTCCGGGTGGCTCAAAAGGAACCGTACAAAGGCGCACTCCCCGGCATCGGAAATCGAGAGGGCGACAATACGGACCTTGGTGCTTTCAAACCGGCGAATGACCTCTAGGAGTTGCCCAATACGGTTTTCCAGGAAAACGGTAAACTGGCGGATGGCCGGATAGTTCCTGCCCCGCGCGGTGGCAAACTGCGTACCTGCACCCTCGCCAGAACTCATTGCCGTACCCCTACTTTTGAGGATTATCGCGCCGTGATTATTTAATCCAATATAGGAAGCGAGAAAGGTTTCGTCAACTGCCGCAAGAGTTTAGAATCGACGCTGCGCATTATGTCACAGAATTATCCGACCGACACTTAGGCCCCATCATGCTCCGAGAACAGGAAATCGAACTCCGCGTGCGCTACCAGGAAACCGACCCGATGGGTTTCCTCCACCATGCGTGCTATTTTACCTATTTTGAGATCGGGCGAACGGAACTCTTGCGGGCCTCCGGCGGGAACTACCGGCAGATGGAAGCCGAGGGCATGCTGGTCGTGGTGGTACGGGCCGAATGCCGTTTTCATCGTCCGGCCCGCTACGACGACATTTTGCGACTGCGGACCACGGTTGTGCGAGTCACGCCGGCAAAGATCGAGCACGAGTACCGGCTCTTCCGGCAGGACGAATTGCTGGCCGTCGGCAATGTCACGCTGGCCGTGATCGACCGCGAGGGCAAGGTGCAACGCGTGCCGGAGCAGTTTCAGACGGAGGAGTAGGATTTCATGTATCCGGCACACTCCGTGTGCCGTTGCTAAGCGGCACACGGAGTGTGCCGGATACTTTCATTCGTCTTTATCGTCGTCCGGCGGCGGTTCGGTGGCATCCGTCCAATCGCGGCGCTGCCGCGAGCTGGGGATATTCATCGCCTTGCGATACTTGGTCACCGTGCGGCGGGCGACAGTCACGCCGGCCGCAGCCAGGTCCTTGACCAACTGATCGTCGCTCTTGGGGTGCTGTTTGTCCTCGTTGTCGATCAATTCCTGCAGCTTCAGACGGATGGTGTCCCAAGCCACTTCTTCGCCGTCGGCGCTCACCGTGCCACCGCAGAAGAACCGCTTCAAGGGGAAGATGCCGCGCGGCGTCTGGATCCACTTGTCGTCCACTGCCCGGCTGACGGTGGTCACGTGTACGCCGACCTTGTCGGCAATCTGCTGCATCTTCAACGGCTCGATCGCCTCCGGGCCCTTGCTGAGGAACTCGGTCTGGTGATCGACGATCGCTTGGGAAACCCGCGTGAGCGTGCTGCGTCGCTGCTGGATTGAGTCGATAAGCCACTGGGCCGAGTTGATCTTCCGCTTGATGTATTCGCGGGTTGCGTCGTCCACCTGTCCGGCGGCGAACAGCTTGCGGTAGTGCGGACTGATATAGAGGCTGGGCGTGCGGCCGTCTTCCAGGCGGACTTGATACTTGCCGTCTTCGCCTAATTCGACGAAAACGTCGGGGGTGACGGGCGGAACGGGCGCGTTGTTGTAGTTGGCCCCTGGCTTGGGATTGAGCTTCCGCAGTTCGGCCAGGGCCTGCTGGATCAACTCGATCGAGAAACCGGTACGACGGTTGATCACCGGCAGGCGGTTGTGTTCGAGGTCCTCCAGGTGCGAGGTGATGAGCGTTTGCAACTGCTCGAACAGCGGCATGCCCGGCGTCAACTGCAACAGCAGGCATTCGCGCAGGTCGCGGGCAGCCACGCCCGGCGGGTCGAGTCTCTGCACCACGGCCAGGGCACGCTGCGCCAGGGCAATGTCTTCCTTCGTCGCGTCCAGCCCCAAGAGATCTTCCACGCGGCCTTGCAGATAGCCATTGGAATCCAGGCTGTAAATGATCCGCTCGCACATCGCCCGCAAGGCCGGTTCGATTTCGAACCAGCCCAATTGGTCGCGGAGATAATCCTGCAAAGACTGCGGCCGGGCGATCATGTTCGCCATGGCGTCGAGCTTCCGCTCGCCCGCCTCTTCCGTTTCGCCGCGTGAGGGACGCGAGTGCTCCTCGAAATGATCGGGCCACTCCTCGTCCATCTTCATCAAGCGCTCGAAATCGGCCTCATTGCTGGTCGTTTCGTTGATGACCAGTTCGCGTTCCTCTTCGGAGGGCGCGTCGGGCGAATCCTGCACCTCGCTTTCCGCGCTGCTCTCCGCAGGCAGATCGGGATCCTCCTCCAGCAGATCGAGCACCGGGTTTTCCGAGATTTCCTGCTCGATCCGTTCCTGCAAGGCAAGGATGGGCAGTTGCAGGATCTCCATCGACTGGATCATCCGCGGCGCCAGAATCATCTTCTGTTGCTGCGTCAACCGCATGCCTTGATCGAGAGAAAGTCGCATAAAACTATACCTAATCGGTAATTAAAACGCCTGCCGGCCGGAAAGGGCATCGGCCAGCACTTCCTTGTTAGCAAATTCTAGCATGCTGCCGCTGGTAATTCCACGCGCCAGACGCGTAACTCGTGCGGGAGTATCACTCAAGAGGTTCGAAATATACAAGGCCGTCCCGTCGCCCTCAGTTGTCGGGTTGGTGGCCATGACGATTTCGCGGATAGCGCCACCGCGGACCCGATTGACCAGGGCGTCGATGGTCAACTGTTCCGGCCCCATCCCTTCCAGGGGTGCAATTCGTCCCAGGAGAACGTGATACAGGCCGCGATATACGCCCGCCTGCTCCAACGCCATCAGGTCGCGCGGCTGCT
Organism: uncultured Planctomycetaceae bacterium; assembly: GCA_964615095.1. GTDB lineage: Bacteria > Planctomycetota > Planctomycetia > Pirellulales > Thermoguttaceae > JANXQG01. The sequence goes on from CAZTPX010000008.1 coordinate 22,126, forward strand.
CCACGACGCAAATCACCTCGCGGTTGCGGCTTGCATCGCGACAGATATCACACTCCTCCTGCTCGGCCAGATTGTAGCAGTTGCGACAGTAACGCACGTTCTCCTTGACGTTGCGGATGGAATCGGCCAGAGCCAGGGCCTCGGTGCGGTTGAGTCGCAGCACGTAATACGCCAGCCGCTCGGCTGATTTCCTGCCGATACCGGGCATCTTGGCAAATTCATTGATCAGTTCTGTTACCGAGCGGGTCAGTTCAGGCATGGGTGGCTCTCCTACGGTTGCTGGGGTTCCACGCCGCTGATTTTCTCCAGGGCTTCGCGGATGCCCGGCAATTGCATGCCCCCGGTGATTTCCTTCAGCGCGTCGGAGTGTAGTTGCTTGCCCTTGCTCACCGCCTGGTTGATGGCGGCGATCAACAGATCTTCCAGCAATTCGCGGTCGCCGCGGGCGATGAGTTGCGGATCGATCTTGCAGTGCAGAACTTCCAGGGCGCCGTTGATCTCGATTTCCACCATGCCGCCACCGGCAGACCCCGTGGTCCGTCGGTTCTTCAGATCCGCGCCCAGTTTCTCCAGTTGCCCGCTGAATTCGCTGGCCTGCTTCAAGATCGAACCGAAATTGCCAAGCCCTGGAAACATGACTTATCCTTTGTGCGGTCAGAAATGATGTGCTGCGAACCCGAGGAAGGAACTCGTATTATTCCGGACCGTTCATCCTATAACGCTCTTGCTGAAAGGCTATCCCTCTTCGACGACGGTTGGTTGAGCACCGAACAACTCGCTCGCACGCTTGACCAGCGGGTGGCCGGCAACCTCCATGAGCCGTTGATGCGGAGACACTACGGGCCGGGCGGGCAATGCGGCTGTTGCGGTCTGCGGTGCGGCCTCCAAGAGCTTGAAATCGACCCGGATCGCCTGCCCGGTGACATCCTTCAGGGCCTGCTCGAATCGCGCGACCTGCTCGGGCCGTTGGCAAGCCGTCCTGAAAAAGGCGTGCTCTGCCGCAAAGATGATCGTCAACCGATTGATTCCGGACACCTCCAGCCGATTGAACTTCTTGGCACTATCCGCCGCCATACCGGAGATTTTCTCGATTGCCCGCCGCCAGGTCTCGGCAGCGTTGGCAGCATCGAGTAGGAAAGCCGCGTCGGCCGGCGAATCGACATCATCGGCGGATTCAGCGACTGCAGGCTCTATTGGCTGGGACGGGGGGGAAATGGCGGCCGGTTCATACTTTTTTTTTGCAGTGGTAGACGGGGCCTCCGAGCTAACCCGGGGGGCGACGGCCGTCGGCGCGGGCGCGAACGACACCACCCCAACAGCCCCGCTTCGCGCCGTGGGCGGAGCGATCGCCAGCGGTTTGCCCGTCTGCAACTGCAGGATCAAGCTGGACAATTCCTCCAGGTCTTCCAAGTTGCAAATCCGCACCAAGGCCAGTTCGGCAAGGATCCGGGCTTGCGTGCTATATCTCATGCGTGCCAGCGTTTGGTCGAGAATCTGCATCACGGCCAGGATCGTCTGCAAGCCGAACCGCCGTCCGGCGTCGATGACCTCCGCACTGCTGCTCGGCGAGGTGTACAGAAACGTATCGGCCGGGCAGCCGACCGCGGCAACCATGCAATCGCGGAAGTAGCCGAAGAGTTGTTCGACCAACTGGGGCACGTCGACACCTTCCTGCGCCGTCGCGCTCAGCTCGCTCATTGCAGCCGCGGCGTTCCGCTCAACCAAGTGCTTCACCATGGCGGCCAATCGCTGATCGCCGGCGGTACCCAGCATGCCGTGAACATCGGCCACCGTGATCCGTTCCGGAGCGAACGACAAAAGTTGTTCAAGCAACGACTGGCTATCACGCATTGAGCCAGCGGCCCGGCGGGCGAGGACCTCCAATGCATCATCCTCGGCTTGCACCCCCTCGGCTTCGACGATTTGCCGCAGCCGGTTGAAGATCGATTTCGTCGAGATGCCGGCGAAATCGAACCTCTGGCAGCGCGAGAGGATTGTGATCGGGATCTTGGTGGCCTCGGTTGTACAAAAGATGAATTTAACGTGCTCGGGCGGTTCCTCCAGCGTCTTCAGCAAGGCGTTGAATGCCTCGCGGGTGAGCATGTGGACTTCATCGATGATGTATACCTTGAAGCGGGCACGACTGGGCCGCACATTGACGTTCTGCCGCAGTTGGCGAATTTCGTCGATGCCTCGATTGCTGGCGCCGTCGATTTCCAAGACATCCACGTCATCGCCGCCGCTAATGCTCTGGCAACTATCGCACTTATTGCAGGGTTCGGCCGTGGGTCCGTTTACGCAATTGAGGGCCTTTGCGAAGATGCGGGCGGTTGACGTCTTGCCCGTGCCGCGGGCACCCGTGAAGAGGTACGCATGGCCGACGCGGTGCGTAGTGATGGCATTGGAGAGGGCCTGTGAGACGTGCTCCTGGCCGATCAACTCACCAAAGGCCTGCGGCCGATAGCGCCGGGCGACGACAACATACGACCGCGCTGGTTCAGAATGAAGATCGGAATCGGACATTGGGCAATCCGTCGCGGCCAAATGAAACCAAATCCGAAATCCGAAGCACGAAATTCGAAACAAATCGGAAAGGAAAAAATTCCCAAAAGGGCTTTACCCTTGAATTTGTTTCGGATTTCGGATTTTTCTCTGCCTTGCCGGTCCCCGATGAGGAGCCCACCGCACCTGGAACGAACTGCTTATGGCTGCTTCGTTTCCGACCTGACCAGGTTCACAGGGCCCCATTACGGGGGCTCCTCATCGGAGACCGGCCTGAGACAACAATAATTCTGGCGTTTGGCACGCAATTGTCAAGCGGGGGCAAGTGCGACAAGATTTCTACAATTCCGGCAGCAGAAGCTTCCGTCAGACTTCCTCTTCGGGGATGACTCGTCCGGCACGACTGTCTTCAAGACCCGCTTTGATTGCCTGACGGACATAGATCCGGTACATCAAGTCGTCCCAGGTAGCCTTATCGGGCAATTCGTCCACGAGTCGATGAGCCTCGCTTTTTACACTCGCGTTTTCCATTTCAGATTCTCGCGTTTTTTGGGTCTAGTACAAGCCGTTAATCAGACGTTTCTCGATCCTGTGCTTGGCCGAATGCAGACCCCGGACAGCCGCGTCTCACTAAGTGCCATTCTACCCTGAAATTCGCAAGAGGAAACTGGGCAAGGCATTCCCCGAAAGGCGGGGATTTCATCGACTTTCGTCTTGTTGCCCGGGAGGCTCGTCGATAGGATATCCTCCCGCTTCGTCATGCCCGCTGGAAAGGTCCTTGAATTGCCCGCAAATTCGGATACACAATCTGAAGCAAGTCCGTCGCAGGCCCGCGCTCGCGTTCCGCTAAGCAGATTGCCGGCAACGCCCGCACTCCGCCCGGCAGCTATCGAGATCTCGGTCGTTTTCTCGGACCAGCAGACACCGCACGCCGTTTCGGCGCAACGATACCATCGGGCGTCCACGCGTGTACGGCGGATTCTCTTTCCCTTGGCTGCCTTGGGCCTGGCGCTGGTGACCGCCTGCGGGATCGTGGAGGTCGGCCTGCGACTCTGCGGCTTCGGCCACAACTATACCAATCCCATGGGCTCGTTCTTCGAGCCTGACAGCGAACTGGGCTGCCACGGCAAGGCGAACTTTGTGGGCCGCTTTCATCGCACCGACTTCGACGTGGTGGTCGAGCACGACGCCGACGGCTTCCGCCGCAACGAATTGCCGCCCGATCCGGCAGCCCGGCATGATATCTACGTATTGGGCGACTCGTTCGTCTGGGGGTATGGTGTGGGGCAGCACGATTTGCTTACGAACCAGATGCAGCGGCAGCTCGGCGGCTGGCGGGTTCACAACCTCGGCCTGATCGGCGCCGGCACGGTCGAGGAGTACTTGCTCTTCCAGAAGCATGTCATCGATCGGCTCCGGCCCGGCGATGCCGTACTATTGGTCTTTTTCAACAATGATTTCGGCGACAACATCGGATTGCATTCCACCGGCCGGGTATGCGCCACGATCGACAACGGAGAGGTCCGCGTCGTGCGGCCCGCCCGTGCTTCCACCATGCGGCAGTGGAAGAACTGGATGAAAGATACATCCTACGTCTTCAATCTGGCGGCATACTGCGCGGATTGCTACAAGCAAAACAGCTTGTTGAAGACCCTTCCCGACCGGGCCACGCGCCCCCTGCCGTCGCCCGAGCAAGTTCGGGCCGACACGTGCGACAGCAGTCCCGCGGTGCAGATCACGCGGCACTACTTGTCCGAATTAAGCGATGCCTGTCGTGCCAAACAGGTCCGCTTCCTGATCGCCTATGTGCCCGGCCAGGCCGAACTGGGCGAGGACGACGTGACTTCCACAAGCGATCTTAGCCTGCCCGAAGAGGTTGCTTGCCGGCAGGCATTCGGCCGTATCGCCCGCGACCTGGCCATCGAAACGATCGATCTCACCAGTCCGATGGTCGACGCCAAGCGCGTCGGCCGCTTCGATCGCGTGACCTTCCCTCACGATTTTCACTGGAACGCGGCTGGCCACACCCTCGCCGCCGAGGCGATTGCCGCGGCTTTCGCCGCGACCGGGCAGTAATCCGCAGCGTCAGCGATCGACATCCCAGCGAAATTCGCATCGGGAACCTTTTGGGATCGTCGCGTGTCGGTATATTATATCTATCAGGAGACACTTTCTTCATTGCTCTTTGCTGGGGGTCACATGAAACTTGCTGAAGCCCTATTGCTGCGGGGTGATATCCAGAAGAAGCTCGCTTCACTCCGCGAGCGGATCGGTCGCAACTGCCTTGTGCAGGAGGGAAACGCACCGTACGAAGATCCGAACGCTTTGCTTGGCGAAGCCGCAGGGGTCGTCGATGAATTGGAGAAACTGGTTGTCGCGATCAACGTCGCGAACCTCAAGCACGCGTTGCCGGATGGCCGCACATTGACGGCAGCCATCGCCCGGCGGGAGAGTCTTGTCCAGCGACATTCGCTGCTCCAGGCTGCGATCGAGTCGACGCAGAAGGAGCCGGACCGGTACAGTGTGCGCGAAATCAAATGGGTGGCGACCATCGAAGTCGCCAAGTTGCAGCGCCAGGTCGAGGATTTGGCCAAGCAGATCCGGGAACTGAATGCCCAGATCCAGGAGACGAATTGGAAGGTGGACTTGTGAGAATGCGGGATGCCGGGCGAGCGTGGGACCCCGGCACGGGGCCGGGGGGTCGAAAACATACTGGGCCCGATCTGGCACGCGCGGTGGGCAGCGCAAACGTTAAGCAACTTCGCCCATTAATGTGTACCGCTTAGCTGTTAGACCTCAATCAGCACTACCACACGCTGACGGCATCCCCTCCTCACAACCTTCATTTGGCCAACAACTCGAACTTGCCAAAATCGATGCTGCTACCAAATTGCTCAGGATCGGGCTGAAACTACTTGGTTTTCATGCCTTTTGACTTCTGCCGCGTCCCGGCGTAAAGCTCAAGGACCTCCATCTGCGGGCGGTCCTTGCCCTTGCGCGGTTCAGCCGATAGCGGATAATCGCCCCACCAAGGCCCGGCCGCCCAGTACGTGCCGCCGATCCCGTTCTGCTTCATCGCGGCCAGAAAGTTGTCCAGCACCACCAACCAGCGCGGATCGTTGTCGGGCACGCCGAACTCGCCGATGAAACCGCGGACCTTGTGCTCTTTCAACCACTCCACGAACGGCCCCAGACGCTCCACGCCAAGGTTCGGAGTCGCCCCGCCTTGATCGTAGCTTTGCCGATACGTGCCCGAGCTGTCACGGTCGAAGTATTGATGCGCTTCGTAGACGAGGTTGTCGGATGGGTCTTTGAGGACCAGTTTATCGTTGTTTTGTTTCCAGGAATGCGCGCCGCTCCAGCCATCACCGCAGACGCTGATCGTGTGTTTCACGTCCACCGTCCGAATCGCGTCGACTGCCGCCTGGGCCGCAGCCGGCCAGAGTCCGCCCGTATCGTGCGGTTCGTTCATGAGCCCATAGGCGAAGATGGCCGTTTCAGGCCGGTAGTGCGCGGCCATCTTCTTCCAGAAATCGGCGAAGGCCGCGTGAGGCACGTCGCGCGTGCCGATGAGCTTGTCGCGGTAGCGGGCATAGTTGTGGACATCGAGCAGGATCTTGAGATGCCGATCGCGGGCCAAGCCGACGGCGTCGTCCAGTCGCTCCAGTTCCACCGTGTCGAGCGGTCCCAGCAGCTTGGGCTGCAGGCGTTCCCAGCGGAACGGCAAGCGGACCACCGTGAGTCCCTTGGCCTTGCAATAGTCGAATTGCGGCGGGCCGGGATAGACGTAATCGCGGCCATACACGCCCGGCAGGCCGCCAAAATCGCCGCTTGCCAGATTGACACCGACCATGGCCGCTTCCAAGGGTACGCGGCTGGAAACACCCTGGGGCGCGGCGGCGCGAACCTCTTGTGCGGCACGGAGCGTCTCGCCAGCCAGCGACAGAGCGATGAACAGGGAAAGAAAAAACAATCGGTGGATGCGCATAAGTGAGGTTTCTATTACGAAAAACGGCTCTTCCGCTTTTAGGTACAGACCGGTCGGGAGAATGCGCTGGAGTCCCGCTTTTAGGCGGAATGCCGCCCGATTCCGCCTGAAGGTGGGACTCCAGCGGACGTTTGCACCTAAGAGCGGAAGAGCCCGAAAAACTTATCGAGCCAACTTCTTCAATTCGGCGTCAATCTCGCTGATTTGGATGTTTCGACTCACGACCTTCCCCTGGGCATCGACGAGGATCATGGTCGGCACGGTGACGATCCCCAGGGCATTAGCGACGGAGCTGTCCTGACCGCCTTCTTCGTAGATCTGCGGCCAGGGCAAGGGATTCTCGCCCAGGTAGCTCTTCAACGTCTTGGCATTGGCATCGACACTGATACCGATCACGGCAAACGAATCGCGGTACTTCGTGGCCAACTCCTTCAGCGTCGCCATGTTGTTCTTCGCCGATTCGGACCATGTGGCCCAGTACTGGACGAGCACTACCTTGCCACGATAGGAGGCCAGATCGACCGTCCCGCCGTCAAGGCCCTTGCCGTTCAGGTTCAGGAGCGTGCCCACGGAATTGATGCGGCGGGCAGCGCCGGCGGCCCGCTTGGCCTGCGGCGCATCGGCAAACTCGCGGCCGAGCCGCTCGTACCACTTCTTGGCGTCGTCGTCTTCCCCCCGATACTCCCGCTCGATGCCCAACTGTAGCATGGCCTCGGCCGTGTCGGGACTCGAGGGATAGTCGGAAACAAACTGTTCGAGGTTCTTCAATCGCTCGGCCTGAATCTTGGGCACGTCGGCCTTCGGCGCGGAGATCGCCCGGGCGTAGCTGGCCATCAGCAGCCGCAGGCGGATATAGGCCGCCAGGTTTTTGTCCGTATCCTTTTGTGCGTTCTCCCAGAGGGCTTGCAAACGCCGTTCGCCGTCGGCCAACTTGCCCGTCTGCACACCCGCACTAAGCGCATCGGCCAACTGCTGCAGCCAGGAGACGCGTTCTTCCGCGGTCTTGGCCTGGTCGACGAGTTTCTGGATGACCTCCACCCGCCGCGGATCGCCCGGTTCGAGGGCTTGTATTTCGGTGATCATCTTCTGCGACTCCTCGCTGGGGCCACCGGTCACGCTGCCGGCCCGAGCGGCCTGGGCCGCTTGGAAGAAGAACCCCAGCGCGGCTACCTCGGGCTGGCCTTCGCCGTTGATGGACGGTGGATCGATGGTCTTCCATGTGCCGCCCACGTGGACCAGCGTGCCGATCTGCACCTGGATATTTTTGTTGCCCGACTGCACGATAGCCACGACGTTCTCGTAGACCTCGATATCGCGGGTCGATCCATCGGTACCGGCCGGCACAATGCCGGGTCGGCTGCCGCTGAATTGCATCCATTTCGATTCCGGCGTGATGCTCTTCTGGGCGTCGGCCATGGTGCCGAAGTCGATGGCTGCCTTGACGATCTTGGCGGCTACGGCTTCGCTCTTGGCCTTGCCCAGCCCTAGCGACTGGAGTTCCTGCGAGGAGAGCAAGACACGTGCGAAGCGGCTGCTGTCGCGATTGGCCACCGCGGCCACGATTTCCGCGCTGGCCTCTTCCGCCGAGATAACTTTCCAGGCCGTCAGCCTGCCGTTTCCAACCGTGTCGACACCCCAGCGCGTACCGGCCGTATTGAGCCAGCGGAACTCGTCCTTCTTGCCCGTCGGGCGGGTAGCCATGTCCCGATAGACTTCCACGCCGTCCTTGTAGAAACTCCACTGGTCGACCACGTTGTCGTCGTTGGTATCGAGGAACTTTCGCAGGATGATTCCGTCGGGGCTCTCGACAATCCAGCCCATGTGCCCGTCGACTTTCTTGACCGAAACCTTGCAGCGCGGCACGTCCTCGGACTTGGGGCGATCGTAATCGACCCCTTCTTGGCTTGGGTTAACTTGCAGGATTTGCGCGGCGGTTGCGCTGGCAGCCCGCGCCGGTGTCGAGCCATATAGGGCGGCTGAAACGTAAACCAAACAGCCCAAAACGGCATGGAACGTTCGATTCATGATCTGATCCTTAGGGAATTCTAGGGACAATCCTAACATGGTCGGATTTCTTGGCCAGGAGGTCAAGCCCGAATCGTCCGGGCAATAGGTAACTTCCCTAGTTTACCTAACCGTTACGACCGTAACGAAGTACGCGGAAAATCTTGCCCAGCAGGCATAAGCGGTCGATTTGCCAGCAGGGCGGGGACCGATCCAAAACACTACACGGGTGCTCATAGTACCGGCTTCGGGCCAGCCGCAGAAAATAACCTACCTGCGGCTGTACATGGTTTTCAACCTGTCGTGACAGATTACAAATCTATCCTACGGGTATTGTATTTCCTGCGGCTTGCCTAAAGCCGGCAAAGGGAAAATGCCAAGGATGTTCAAGATGCTACGCATTCTACAATCGCTGCTGGCGTTGATCAGTCTTCTGCTGCTCGCATGGCTGGCGGCACGGGCCAACGCGGCGACCTTCCAAGATCCCGATGATCCGGCCTGGAAGAGTGTTCCTGTTGAACCGGCGGCCTGCCCGCGGCCGCGGCTGCTGACGGTCCCTCGCTGCCTGACCCCGCCCCCGCAACCAGGGACCCATTTTCAGGGGCAGCCGTTTGCCTATGGTTACTTTGGCGCCAAGGCACAGCCGGCGGCCGCTTTTCATCGTAAATGGAACGGCGATTGGTTCCAATGGACCATCGGCCGGGCGGATTGAGAGGCAGATATATCCACCCATCCTACTCCCACGCCGGCCAATAATCCGCCACCGGTGCAACCACCGTCACCATCTGCCGCGTTTCCGGATCGCGAAACGCCAGGCTCCTCGCATGCAACGCAATGGCCTGCAGCCGCTCATCCTCGAACGGCGGTCCAAAGGCCACGGTCGATCCGTATTGCTTGTCCCCCAGCACGGGGTGGCCGCGGGAAGCGGCCTGCACGCGAATCTGGTGCGTGCGACCGGTTTCCAACTCGATCTCCAGCCAAGCGCCCCACTCGAAGGCGTGGAGCACGCGATAGTGCAGAGCTGCCTGCCGGCCTTCCGGATGGCCGACGCCGACGATCTCGGCCCGCGGTTCGCCAGCAACCTTGTAGATGGAATCTTCCCAGCGGCCGGAATCCGGTGAAACCGCTCCTTGGACACAGGTCCAATAAGTCTTATGTACCCGGCGATTTTCGAACTGCGCGCCGAGCTTGCGCGTGGTGCGCAGGTCCTTGGCGAAAATGATCGCGCCCGTCGCCGGACGATCGAGCCGGTGCGGCACGCCAACGTAGACCTGTTCCGACGGGCAATTCCCGCCGAGATAGGCTTTTATGCGGACCTCAAGGCTGTCGATCCCCGGCGGGGCTTGAGTCAGCACGCCCGGCGGCTTGTTGACCACCAGACAGCCGTTTTGTTCGTAAAGGACATCGAAACCGAGGGGAGCGAACATAAGGCGTTGAGGGTAGAGAAGGACCGCGGAAATCAAAATCCGAAATTCGAATATCAAAATCCGAAACAAATCGGAAATACAAAAACCAAAGGCTCAAAACTCGGCTGTTTCGGTCATTCCCTTATTCGTGCTTTGAACTTGTTTCGGATTTCGATATTCGGATTTCGGATTTCAAACTTCCCTTAGGCGTATCTGGCCATGAGTTGGTCGACCATCCACGGCGAGATGCGGTTCAGTAGCACGAGGACCTTCCCCCAGAGATACGGCGTGATTTCGTGGCTGCCGCGGCGGATCGCACGGACCGTGGCACGGGCAACCGTCTCGGGAGTGACGGCCGTGTGTTCCGGCCATTTGGGACCGCCTTTGCTCTCGAGAACACGATCAAAGAACTCGCTACTTGTGGTGCCGGGGCTGACCACCAGCACGTCAATGCCGGCGGAAGAGAACTCGGCCCGGATCGACTCGCTGAATCCATGTACGGCGAACTTGCTGGCGGCGTATTCGCTGTTGTACGGCACGCCACGGCGACCGAGGATCGAACTGACGTTGACGATAATCGGCCGCCGGCCTTCTTTCAGCAAGGGCAGGGCGGCGCGGGTCATTTCAACCAGGGCGAAGAAGTTGACCTCCATCAACCGCCGCACTCGCTGGGGATCGGCCGTCTCGAACGGCCCGATAGCGCCCACGCCCGCGTTGTTGACGAGAATGTCGAGGCCGCCGAAATGCGTTTGGGCCGCTTCAAAGCACCGCGCCCGGGCAGCCGGATCGGTGACATCGCCGACAACGCATACGACATTGCCGTGGTCTGACTCGATCTCCTTGGCCAGCGTCTGCAAACGATCTTCGCGCCGGGCCAGGGCGACGACTTTGCCGCCTTGCCGCGCAAGTTCCTTCGCGATCGCCCGGCCGATGCCGCTGGACGCGCCCGTTACGATTGCTCGGCTTCCTTCGATTTTGCGTCTGGACATATTTCTGTACTCATCACGCTCCGCGTGATGGAAAAACCTGCGCGTCAGGGTCCGTGATGACGAAAAACCTCACGGCGGACCGTGAGGAGTACGATGCAGGCCCATTATGGCTTTGGCGACGCCCGATGGCAAGCCGGTCGTGCCCGTTCACTGTATTGCCCATTCATTGGGGCATGCGATCGGTCTCGATCGGTTCGCGGTCGGGCACGGCCGCCAGAAACTTTTCAAAATCCTCGCGGCGGCCGCCGGCCGCTTCGCTACGGAGGTATTCCAGCGTCCGAAGGGCTGCCATCTTCTCGGCGGCAGCGCTGGCCAAAAACTGGTCAATGGAGTACCCTTCGCGCTCCACCAGTTCTTGGATGCTCCGATACAATGAATCGGGAAGTTGGAAGGTCACGTTGCTCATTGCTTACGGTTCTCGCCGATCATTTTCAGAAAATCGCAGGGCGTCATGGCCTTGATGCCTAATTTCTCGCAGCCACGGAAATCCCGGCCGTTGTGCGTTACGATATACGGGCAGTTGGCGGCGAATGCCAATTCCACAATCATATCATCGCCCGGATCGGAAAGAAACGGCCGCCAAAGAAAATATATGTCTTGCAACCACGCATTGGCGGCAAGATATCGCAAAAAACCGAGGACTATCTCTACCGTCTGACCCGGCGGCCGATGCTCCGGCCGGGTCAAAACGTCCTGCCATTCGGTATAAAGCGCGACGGAAAGGCCGATTTCGAAGTCTGGTGAAGGAATGGATCTGACCAGCGCAAAGCTTGCCCCACGGCGCGACCGCGCCGCGGCCACCAACACTGACGTATCGAAAACAACGCGCATAGCGGCTCACGAAAATTTGCAGATCAGACGGCCAATTATGACCGACGTTCGACCGGATGACAACCCCGTCGTCTCCAATTCGGCGGACGCACTGTCTTTTGCAGGTTCTTTCGACCTCACTGGCAATTTCGCGCCGGAAATCGCATACTCGCGAGGTTCATTTCCAACTTTCCGAAGGTCGAGTAATGTCTATCGTGCTGCCATAAGATCAAATGCCGATCGCCGAAAAATTAGAGGTCATGGAGTCCCTTTGGGTGGAATTATCGCGACGCCCTGCTGAATTGCCTTCGCCGTACTGGCCCCGGGAATGTTCTCGCCGTGCGCAAGCGACATGCGGATGAGCACAAGGAACAGTTCCTCGATTCGGACGACGCGAATTCGCGGCTTCGAAAGGATACCCGTGGGAATCCGGCGGCTTGAGATTGCCTAACCGGGCTTGCTCGGCGGCTTTCGATTCTAAGAAAGCGCGGTTGGATTGGGCGACTACTTTCTCAGTTCGATCGAGGGGGACTTTGCCGGAACGGAGAAACCTCCGCCCCGGCCGCTCGGACCACAAAGAACCAATGGTTAATTGTCACAAGAAGAGCAGGCGGCTAAACCGCATCCCGCCCAACTTCGTCTCTTGGGGGCTCTGCCGCTCGCGCACGATATTCTGGGAAAGCGCTAATGTAGTCCCTGCCAAACCCTTTAACCCAAACGCACCGTTCGTCCATTCGCTTCGCCTTGATCACTGTCTCTCGATGGGAGGGAATGAAGCCCTCGCCTTCAGGCGAAACCTTTAGGATACGTTAGACGTTGTTGTGCGAGGGAATTCCGTCTTGTGGTTATGTGTTTTCTCGAAAAGGCTCGAACTGTGAGCTCTTTGTGTCAGGTTATTCAATTCGGGATGTGCGAAGGACTTCAGTCCGTAGCTCATCCCGTTGCCTTTGAAGCCCTCGCCTTCAGGCGAGGGTCGTTCACTTCCGGAACGCAGGCCAAACCGATTCCAAACCCGACCAGCGAAAGAGTCATAATAGATAAAATAAACGGCCACCACTCGATATTTACAGGTGGACCGCCGCCGGCCGCTTGATGCAAAACCCATGTTGCAAACGCGAGAACGACGACCGCCCCGACCGCTGCACTGGCGATTTTTCGGCGGAGTCGCTGCCGACGACATGCAGCGCAGAGGCCGATCGTCATACGCACGCGATGCTCCAGTGAACCACTAAAGTGTCCCACCACAGGAAGAAATAAAAGCAAGAACGCGATCCAAGGCGTCTTGTGAAGGTCGACTCTCATCGGCAATGCTGCGGGCGAGTTGCACTTCACACACGCGGTTGGCAGTTCCGCAAAATACCCAATCACCAGGAGATTGCCGAATGAGTAAACCCCCTTCTCCTGTGCCACCTCCACCGAGCGATTTCGCGCGCGCAACCGAGCGGCACAGTTAGCAGCATACTTTCCCTCTTGCTGGTCCGGAAAACCAGTGGCCACGCCCTGATAAATCCGTAAGGCTTCTTCCCAATCGCCCCGCATTTCCAAGCGAAGTGCTTCGTCAAAGCACCGCTCCAAATCGGTATCGTCAGACATGGCTCAATCTCCAAGAGTGCTTGCCGCGCCTATTAGTATTTCACCGGAAGTATCATCTTACCGCAATCACGGCGCAAATAACATCCAAGCCACCCAGGCCGCATAAAGATAAATCCCAATAGCCACAGCGCTGATCCACCACGCCCACTTTGACGGCCAGTCGTACGCATCCTTTAGTTCACTCGGGACAAGCAGGCCCATAACAAAGCTCAGAAGAAGCGGCCCAACTGGGTTGTCAGCGTCCCAGAATCCCCATTTACTTTTCGAGGCAATTATTGCAAGTGCTAGCGAGACGCCGCCAAAGCTCAAATGAATGCTAAACGCACGCCAGAACGCCTCGACCTTGAAGAATGAGCGAAGGTAGCCACCCTGAGCACCATTTACGATGTTTCGTTCCCGCAACTCACCGACGACGGAAGCGTATGCGGCAATAATGGCCAAGAACGCAATCGAGGTGATTGCAACGAATGTCATGGCGGCTGCTCCTTAATCAGCGAAAGGCATAGTAATAGGCGCGAATCCGTTCCCATAGCTTTTTAGCTTCCTCGGTCGGTTTGGTCGTGAAGTCGATCGGAGTTGCGTAGGGGATATAATACTTGGTAATCAGTGGGACAGCGCCAACCGTCGCAACGAGTTGGCAAAGCTTATTGTTGCTGACGAGTTCCTTGCGTGGTTCAGCAGCGTCAGCCACCATCGAATCGGGCACGAAGAACAGACCGCCAGACCCGATCATGCTAGGTGTCCAGCCTGAGAGAGAGATGCACCTGCTTTGGATTACAGCGTCCTGTAGGTCGCTTGCGAGTCCGACTCTTTCAGAGACATCAAACCCTGCGAGGAGTAGTTGGTATGCTGGAGTGTTGCTAACTTGGCTAAGCAACCGCTGCATGTCGGGCTCGCCCATCGGTGGATCCATTCTCGAAAACTTCCACTTGGCAAGCGACCGAGTCTTAATTTGCTTAATCAGTAATGACCAATCGGCGTAATCGATCGAAGCATCGGCACCGTCGAAGAGGAGATCCACTTCCGTTTGCGATTCAATCGAGATCGTAAACTGCCTGTCTCGAGGCGGCGACAGAGTTACGTCTCCAGTGCGAAATTCGATTGTCTTCGCCATGAATTAGTCCTACGATCAGAACCAGTCCGACATCGGCGTCCAGCCAGTATACTACCGAGGTGGGATATATGCAAACGTCGCGTTTCGCATTACTTCATGGGGATCGAATGCTCCGACGCCCGCCGAAGAATGTTGATTTTGGTGATGCGGACGACGGCCTTGGAGCGAAAAACGGGTCACCCATAAGCACGCCCGCGGCAAGGCCCCGTTTATTCCGTGGGGCCATAAAAAAACCGGAACAGAACTTTTACTCCTTCCGGCAGAAGGGACCTACTGTTGCCCATTATGGCTTTCGCGCCGCCGAATGACAACCCCGTCGTTTTCCATGCGGCCGAGGAAATGCTCCGAGATGCGGCAATGGACCACCACCCGCGAATCGTGGAAAGTCTTGGAAAGCACCTCGCCGTGGGCGGCCAGATAGGCCAGCATGCGGCCGTTTTCGACGCCCATTTCCACGTCCAAGTCGAGAAAAGTGCGGCTCAAGGCCGCGCTTACGGCCGATGCCAGATTGGCGATGCCCAGGCCGGACCGGGCACTGATGGGAATGGCGTTGGGATAGCGATTCAATAAGCCGTCAACGCGAACGCGATCGGGCAGGGCATCGATTTTGTTCAACACCAGCAGCGTGTCCTTCTGCTGAATGTCAAGTTCTTCGAGCACCTTGTAGGCCGCCGCGATTTGCTCCAACACCGCCGGATTGCTGGCGTCCGCCACGTGCAGCAGCAGGTTTGCCTGCCGGGCCTCTTCCAGTGTCGCCCGGAAGCTGGCGATCAAATGGTGCGGCAGATCGCGGATGAACC
The DNA here is from genome assembly GCA_964615095.1 of uncultured Planctomycetaceae bacterium. Classification (GTDB taxonomy): domain Bacteria; phylum Planctomycetota; class Planctomycetia; order Pirellulales; family Thermoguttaceae; genus JANXQG01. Next base: position 37,332 of record CAZTPX010000008.1, read on the forward strand.
CCACCGTATCGCTCAACAGCACCGGCCCCCAGCCCGGCAGTTGCCAGCGGCGGGTGCGCGTATCGAGCGTGGCAAACAAGAGGTCCTTGGTGAAAACGTCGGCGCCGGTCAGCACATTGAGCAGCGTACTCTTGCCGGCGTTGGTATAGCCGACCAGCGAGACCGTCATCTGCGTCCGCCTAGCGGCCACCTCGCGCTGACGACGATGTTCAATCGCGTGGAGTTGCTTCCGCAGATCGGCGATGCGTTTTTCGGCCAGGCGGCGGTCGACTTCCAACTGCTTCTCGCCCGGCCCGCGCAGGCCGACACCGCCTTGCGCCTGCCGGGAAAGGTGCGTCCACATCCGCTTCAACCGCGGCATCTGGTATTCCAATTGGGCCAGTTCGACCGCTAGGCGGGCCTCGTGCGTCTGGGCACGGTTGGCGAAGATGTCGAGGATCAATTCCGTACGGTCGAGGACCTTCAAGCCCGTGGCTTTCTCCAGATTGCGGGTCTGGCCGGGACTGAGGTCGTTATCGAAGAAAATGACGTTGGCCATCTCCGCGTGGGCCAGGGCGGCCAGCTCCTGCACCTTTCCCTTGCCCAGGTACGTTGCCGCATCGGGCCCCTCGCGGCGCTGGGTCAACTTGCCGACGACTTTGGTTCCGGCGGCCTCGGCAAGCCCTTCCAACTCTTCCAAGGGGACCAATTCGGGAACGTGGTCGGCGAGAAAGACACCCACGAGCACCGCCGATTCGCTTACTACGCTTTCGGTGCGACTGATCTCCGTCGAAGCCGTTAGTTTGTTCCCAAAGTCAGGAAAGTTGCTCACTTCGCTGTGTCTCTTGTCTAAGTCCGAGTTCGTTGCAATGTCTTCGCCTGCGGGCGTCTTGGCCGGCCGCCCACGATAGTAACCTAGCCGCGCTCGGGGTGTCATTCAGGCATCCTCCGCATGTCAATTTTATTCATCCACCTGCCCACTATGCATGTGACAATAACTTTCGTAACGCCGTTCATCCAGGCGGCCATCGGTCACGGCATCCTTCACTGCGCAATCTTGTTCGTGAGTGTGCGTACAGTTGGGGAACCGGCAGAGGTTCGCGTAAGGCCGCAAATCGCGGAAATAACCGGCAACTTCTTCCGGGATCACGTCCCAAAGCTCAAAACTCCGCATGCCCGGCGTGTCGACGACAAAACCGCCGCAGCCGATCGGCAATAGGCTGGCCGTGGTGGTCGTATGCCGTCCTTTCTCAGTCTCTTCGCTGATCGCGCCCACACGCAGGTGCAGATTCGTGTCGATGGCGTTCAACAACGATGACTTGCCTACACCACTCTGACCGGCCACGACGCTTTCCCGGCCGGCGACAAGGCGGCGCAGACGATCCGTTCCGCATCCGGTCTTTGCACTGGCCAACAATACGGGATAGCCCATGCGGCTATAGACACCCACTAACGGTTCCAAGTTCGCCGGCTCGATCAGGTCGATCTTGTTGATGCAGATGATCGGCCGCACGTGTCCTTTTTCCGCAGCGACAAGCATGCGATCGATGAGGTTCGGTTTCAACCGCGGTTCGGCGACGCTGGTCACGATCAGCAGTTGGTCGACATTGGAGACGATGACCTGCCGTCGGCCGCGGACCGCCCGGGAAATGGTCCCGTGCCGCGGTTCAACGCGCTCGATCAGCCCCTCTTTAGTCTGGGCGTTTTCGCCGAGGCGAAAGAGTACCCTGTCGCCGGCCACTACCGGGTTACGATCGTCGGTACAAAGAGTTTTCAGTATCCGCCGCGTGCCGCACGAATAAGAGGCGCCGTCGTCACCCAGAACCGTGCTCGCCAGCCCGAAGACCGAGAGCACGCGCCCTCGGCGGCAGGCCGCCAAGTCCACGTCCAGAACCATTTCAAAGGGGATTTCGGCGTTGCCCAATTCCGCCGCGGCTTCCGAAGTGCAAATCGTACGGCGGCGATTCACTTCGCCTCGCCCGCTGATCCGCTCTTCCGTTTCCGGGGCCTGCTCTTGAAAGCCGTGCTCGTCGAACTGTCGCGTCCAATCAGTCTTACGAGCACGCGGTGTGCGATTCTTGCGAAATTCTGCCCGGATCTTCTTCTTTTTCGCCATCGATAGTGAACGGATGCTATACAGGCTCGTCGCTGATGGGCCGGTTTTGGCGGACCTTGCCGGGTTCGTCTCTAGTAATATCGTAGCGCGCAGGCGCCTCACGGTCACGCGCCGGGGGCTGCGGGCCCCTCGATTTAGCCGACCGTCGGCCTTCCAGCCCAGCACGCTCCAAGAGACTCTGGCTGAAGATCACCGCCTCCGGAATATCTGGCGGCGGCGGACCGACCGCGCCCAGGTCGACGGGCGAGTACTTCACCTCATAACCATGCTTGGCTATCCACAAAATATCACCGGGATCGATCCGCTTCTCGGTGACCCGGTTGCCATTGACTTTCACGCCGTTACGACTGTTGAGATCGCGGACGTACCAGAATCCATCATTGACGTTCAATTCGCAATGCTGAGATGAAACATTGGAAAACCGTAAGACAATATCACACGTTTCCCGCCGGCCGACCACCAGATTCTTCTTCAGCAAGGGGATGGGATCACCACCGCCGATTGGGTGCAATTCACCGTACATGAATTTTCTTTCCACAACTTGTATATGCGAAGAACCTCCGTCGCGGTTGCCCAAGCGGCGATGGCCAAGTTCTTCCTGGGTCTTCCGAAGATACGATACGGCGCTTGGCTGCAAAGCATTTGCCGGAAACCCTTTCAGTAGTTTAGTTGTCGCCGACTTTCGCGTCAACTGCCGCAGCCCAGGAGAACTGTAAAGTCCTTTCTCCTAATTGCCACCCCTTCCAAATTTGCCGCTCAGCCTCTATGTTTGATTTCGGTGGAAGTCGATCGGATGATCGCCGGCCGGAGTCTGGTGGGGCTGCCGCAAGCGGTTCCTTACAGAATTCGGCGGGAGGAAAGTCCGGGCTCCGCAGGATGCAGTGATGGGTAACGCCCACCGGTCGAAAGGCCAGGGAAAGTGCAACAGAAAGCAAACCGCCTCGCGGGCTTCGGCCCGCGCGGTAAGGGTGAAACGGCGAGGTAAGAGCTCACCAGCAGGCCGGGTGACCGGTCTGGCTCGGTAAACCCCACTGGGAGCAAGGTCAAACAGGGAGCAAGGGTAGCGGCCTGGCTGCATCGCAGCCGGCCGTAGGCCCTGCGGGTCGATCCGGCCCCGCCACCGACTCCCGGGTAGACTGCTGGAGAAATCGAGTAATCGATTTCCTAGAGAAATGATCATCGCGTCGTCCGCCCGGACGGCGAACAAAACCCGGCTTACAGATCGACTTCCGCCTCTTTGCTTTCACGCGACAGGTGCTTTTTGGCCTCGAACACGGTGGGTACGTTCTCGCTGTCGACGAACTGAACCAGCTTGGATATGCATAGCTTATTCATAGTGGTGCGAAGCTCGAATGCTTCGGTCCGTAAAGCTTCGTGCATACTCTCCGGAATGCGTATGGTGATAACTTTCGTGTCCTCGGCCAACTCTTTGGGTGGGGTAGTTTTGCGCAATTCTGCGAACATGCGGTGAATCTCGCGCCAGATCTCGGTCTGCTCGAACTCGGCCATTTCCTCCACGCTCTCAAATGCCTGCCGCACTATCCCCCCCAGTCCCATCACTTCGCGGTAGAACTTCATCCAATCCGGCTTGGTTGCGTACAGCCTGTGGACCGCGTGTTTGATTTCTGTGTGCTTGTGACTAGGGGGAGTCATTTTGGCGAACCTCCATATTCGGGGAAACGGTTAAGAAGTGCGGGAGCGCCTCGACGAGTGCATGATATTCCGCGTAAAAACATTGTTTCCCCATGAGCAAGCCGACCCCAGATGCAGTCAAACCGGTCGGTTCAAATCGATGCAGTGCAAGCACTTATGTCATTGCTGGCTGGCTCGGGCCGGGGGCACGAGCAAGTCGGCCGGCGAGGCTCCAGAGGCGTGCGGCCGAGCGACGCTGAAGATTCTTGTTGACAATTTCTGGCCACAGTTCACCTGCAATGTTTTTCATAAAAAAAGCACTTTTCGGCGGCGGCCGGAGAATTTGTCTTGTTTCTTAAGTGTCCATTCAGTAACTCTCGGCCAAAGCCACCTTTCTAAAATGCGATTTAATTAAGGTGAGGCAGCGTTTTTTGATGGGTAAGGATCAGTTTAAAAAATAAGTTGGATAGTTTGTCCGTAGGACGGATTGCCAATCCTTCGTGTTTTCCGAGACGGATTGGCAATCCGTCTTACAGCGACCGGCAACTTATTTCTTAACGACTCCTTAGCATTACCGTGCAATAAAATAGCGAGCTGAGGCAGAATACTATTAAGGCCGGAGGACGCCAATTGACGTGGCCCCCGGGTGGCGTTAGAGTAAAGTTCTTGTCGTGGAAAAATAGCCTTTTCGGAATAGGCAAAGCCCTGTTTTTGGGCACTCGTCCCGCTGTTCTCGATCTTGGCCCGTTTCCTTGTGCGGTGGTGAGTTTGAGAATAGCAAAAGTTTACTTTTACGCGCATCTTTAATTCTTGCCGCGAGGATCTATGAAAGAATCGGCCTCCAGCACTCGCGGTTTGGTACCCCCATCTAATCACGTTGGTGGGTTGCAGCCGTCCGATGGGTCATCGAACTCGAGCGCCATTTCCGTAAATCGGCTCGGGCCGTCGCTGGGCGACGAGCAGCCTACGGTTATCACTCAGCGGATGCTGCCGGCCGATTCGCAGTCGGATTCGGTGACGCGAATCCTCCACGGACGGATTCTGCCCGGTGAGCGGTTGGGACATTTTGAGCTATTGGAATATGTTGGTGGGGGCGGGATGGGCAAAGTATTTCGTGCCCTCGATACCCGCTTGGCCCGTAGCGTGGCCTTGAAAATCCTCTCGCCCGAGCATGCCGCGGATCGCGAAACGGTTCTGCGGTTCCAGAACGAGGCGCAGTCAGCGGCGCGGCTCGATCATGACAATATTGCTCGTGTTTACTATGTCGGCGAAGACCGCGGGCTGCACTACATCGCTTTCGAGTTCATCGAGGGGGTCAACGTCCGCGACTTGGTTGAAACCAGGGGGCCGTTGCCTCTGGCCGAGGCTGTCAGCTTTACGTTGCAGGTGGCCGACGCTCTGGCCCACGCGGCCCAGCGCAAAGTCGTACATCGCGACATCAAGCCATCGAACTTGCTAATTACTCCCACCGGCCAGGCCAAGTTGATCGACATGGGCCTGGCTCGGTTGCGGGAAGTCGATGCCGCCGCCGACTTGACGGCAAGCGGCGTCACCTTGGGGACGTTCGACTACATCTCGCCCGAACAGGCCCGTGATCCGCGAAATACGGATGTTCGCAGCGACATTTATTCCCTGGGCTGCACGTTTTTTTTCATGCTCACCGGCCGGCCGCCATTTCTGGGGGGCACGATGTTGCAGAAGTTGTTGCAGCATCAGGCCGATCAACCCCCCGATCTGCGCCAGTTCCGCCCCGAGTTGCCGGAGGACGTGAACCGTATCCTGCGAAAGATGCTGGCCAAGGATCCCGGCCACCGCTATGCATCGCCAGTTGAGTTGGTCAACGATCTGCTCTCGGTCGCGCGGGCGGCCGGTTTGCGAGCGGCAACGCCTGGTGGGCGGACCTGGACGGTCCCGCTCGTGCCGCCAGTTCCATCCTATTATCGGCATCTGCCGTGGATTGTTTCCCTTATCGCCCTGGTGGCGATCGTCGTGGCACTGGACTATCTTTGGGCTTATATGCCCGGGCCGGCCAGTCCGCCAGCTTCTCCCACGCCAATTGAAACCGACGACGAAACGTCCGCTGCGCCGCTAGCCCCTGTTTCGATTGTTCCCGTTCCCATCCCTGCGAAACCCACTGGTTCGCCGCCGGAACTTGTTCTGCCGATCTTGCCGCCCGTGGAAACGTCCGAAGGCCTACAGTCGGCGGCAGGAACGACCCTTCCGCTGCCAGATGACGGAAGGGAGAAGTCCGCTACGGCAAAATCGGGCGCCGTGGTGGCAAAATCTACGGGCGTTGATTCACGGCCCGGGGATTCCAAGGGCAGTGCCGAAAACGGCCACCCGTAGCGTTGTCGCCCGTTGTGGTCTCCACCATTGAGGGTCCTCCGAGTGATCGCTTAGATGTTCCAAAGTCCTGCGTAGCACGGAATTTATTCCGTGGCCTTGCCCTCTTAGGGAAAAACGGAACGAATTCCGTGCTACGAAGGGCTTTCCTGGCGGACTTTGCAATTCTACTGAGAGGTTGACAACGATGCCGGCTTGTGGTTAGGATGCGAGTCTAAGGGGTCCGTTTCAGAAGTAATCTCACAGATACGACTGTAGGGTGGGACCAGATCCGGGGTACCCGCTTGCCGGGCGGTGAGCGGAGGCCCACCATGATGTGTTTTCAAGCCGAAAATGGTGGGCCGGTGATGCTGCACGATCTTGTCCCACCCTACGGCTAGCATGGGCGCTTAGCTCAGTTGGTTAGAGCGATTCGCTTACACCGAATAGGTCAGGGGTTCGAGTCCCTTAGCGCCCACTAGAACGCGGTTTCAACTTCCAAGATATTACAGTAGGGTTCTTTCATGCAATTGAACGTCAGATTCCTAACGACACTCAGTCTCAGCGCCTCGCTTTGGATTAGCACCACAATCGCCCTGGGCGATTGGCCGCAATGGCGCGGCCCGCAGCGCGATGGCCATTCTTCCGATACCGGATTGCTCAAGACGTGGCCGGAAGGCGGCCCCAAGCTCGTGTGGAAGGCCACCGGGCTGGGCATTGGTTATACAAACGTGAGCGTCGTTGGGGACCACATCTATGCCATGGGCGACCTCGGAAATGCCAATTACCTGATCGCCATCAGCCAGACCGATGGCAAGATCCTGTGGAAGACCAAGGTAGGAAAGTCCGGTGCCCCCGGCTGGGGCGGTTTCGCCGGTCCGCGCTGCACGCCCACCGTCGACGACGATCTGGTTTTTACGGTCGGCCAGTACGGTGAAGTGCTGTGCGCCAACTCTGCCACCGGCGCGGAAATCTGGCGGAAGAACTACGGCAAGGATTTCGGCGCACCCTTGCCGGAATGGGGCTTTTCCGGAATGCCGCTGGTCAATGGTAAGAACGTGATCTTGGCTCCTGGCGGCAAACAAGGCGACCTCGTCGCCTTGAACAAGAAGACCGGAGACCTGATCTGGCGGAGCAAGGAACTCGCCGACAGCATCCACTACTCCTCGCCAATCCTCGTGGAAATCGGCGGTATCCGCCAGATTATCCAATTGACCGAGGCCAGCGTAGCGGGCATCCGGGCATCCGACGGCCATCTTCTCTGGCGCGCAGCCCGGAAAGGCCAGACAGCCGTCATCCCCACACCTATTTATCACGACGGCCAGGTTTATGTCACCTCTGGCTATGGGGTCGGTTGTAACCTGTTCAAGATCGCGGTGAGCGATGGAGAATTTACAGCCACGGAATCCTATGCCAACAAGCTCATGGCAAACCATCACGGGGGAGTCGTGCTCGTGGGCAAGTATCTGTATGGGTTCTCCGACGGCAAAGGCTGGGTCTGCCAGGATTTCAAGACGGGGAAGGTTGTCTGGCGGCAACAGGGCAAAGTCGGCAAGGGATCGCTGGCGTACGCCGACGGACTGCTGTACTTGCGGGCCGAGGGCAACGAAGGTACGGTGGCCATCATCGCAGCGTCGCCCGACGGCTATAAGGAACTGGGGCACTTCAACCCGCCGGACCGCAGCGAAAAGAACAGTTGGCCCCATCCGGTCATCTCCGACGGGCGACTCTACCTTCGCGACCAGGACGTCCTACAGTGCTACGATGTCAAGAATTGACGGCGATCCGAGAAGTCTCCCCTCTGCCGCCTGCTGTCGGGCACCATGTACGCATGGTCGGCAGAATGGGAGAGGGGACATGTTCTGGTCTATGTTATCTGCTGCAACTCGGCTGTCAGCCGGTCGAGCATCTCCACGGTGTGCGTGGCGAAGACGGCGATCCGCAAGCGGCCGGCCGGACCAGCGCCGGAGTAGTCGGCAAAATAGGGCACAATGATGCCGCTGCGGCGAAGTTCGTCGTGAATCCGCCGCATGTTCGCGCCGTCGCCGATCGACAGACTGACGATCGGCGTCGGCCAATTGTCCACCGCCAGACCCAGCGCCCTCAGACCGCCGCGCAGCCGCTGCACGTTCTGGGCCAGTCGCTGGCGAAGTTGCGGCTGGCCGCGCACGATTTCCAATGCCTTGGCCGTCGCCCCTGAGGCGGCCGACATGGGAGCGCCGGCCCCTTCGTAGTAATGCGACGTCTGCCCCACGCGCTTCAGCAGCGTCTCACTGCCGGCCAGCACTCCTCCAAATCCACCGATCGCCTTGCTCAAAGTGGCGCAGACATAGATGCCCAATCCATCCCGGTCCGGATCGGCATTGATCTCCGCGCCCCACAGCCCCAAATGCTCCAGCGAACCGCGGCCATTGACACCGATCGTGCCGGTTCCGTGGGCATCATCGATCAAGAGCGTTGCCGTGCCGCATTCCCGCAGGATCTCCGCATACCGATCGATCGGGGCCACTGCGCCCGAGAGTGAAAAGACGCCGTCGGTCAGCACCAGCGGCCTTCGGCCCGCGTGCTTAAGCAGTTTCTGCCGCAGATCATCGGGATCGCGGTGGCGGAAGTTTTCAACCGGCCGACCCAAGAGATGACTCGCCTCGGCAAGACAGAAATGGGCCGATTCGTCGGCTAGTACGATATCGGCGCGATCGGCCAGGGCCTGTATGAGAATATGATTGCCCACATAACCGGAGGCAAAATAAAAGGCCCCCGCCGCGCCGAAGAACTCGGCGGCCAGGCGTTCCACTTCCAAAGTCAGAGGACTGTTGCCATAGCCCGAGCGGCTCGTGGCCGTATGAATGCCGTAGCGGCGCAGGGCATCGCAGGCCGCAGCGATTACCTCCGCATGTCCGGCCAGTCCCAGGTAACCGGTGCCGCCGAAATAAAGGTACTCCCTGCCGTCGACGCGCGTCAGCGCGCCGGGCGGGCCTTCCATCAAGGGAGGATTGGGCCGAAGATCCATGCGAACACTGTTCCTGCAAAGAGTGCTTGTCGCAAAATGCGACGCCGTCAAATACAGCCATCATCATAGCAGCCCTACGTCAATCCGAAATCGCCTTGATCAACGCTTCGCGGCCGTCGTTGTAGAAGACCACGGTGACCTTGGTTGCCAGGTCATCGGAAAGGTCGAACAATTGCTTTCGCGACGACACGGGGATCAGGACGACCGACGCACCCCGCTCGACGGCGATTTCCACCACGTCGATGGCGTTGTAGAGCGGGTCGATCGAGCCGCCCAGGTTCAAGCCGCCGACAACGACCACCCCGCCGCGGAGGCTCTTGTTGATCAGGGCACTGCACATCGCCACCAGAGCCGCCATGCCCAATCCCCGGCCGGTCTTACTGGCGTCATAGGCCCGAAGCTGGACGGAAAACTCGTGTTCGCGAGGATTTCGGTCGCCCACAAGCTCGGCAGCCCGTGAATACAGGTTCGCTTCCGCATATTTCGCCGATTCGGCAAAAGCCGGTGGAGCCGGCCGGTTCAAGATGCGAACGCCGCTGCCGGGGCCTTCGGTGACTTCGATTCGGTACAGGCCGGAGCCTTCATCCTGCCCGCCAGGGCTAATCGCCCAGGCTTGGCCAGGAGGCAGGGGATCGCGGCCAATATGGTCTTCGCTCTGCAATTCCGGCGTGACGACGAACTTCTCGACGTCATCCTTGCCCAGCGTGTAGCTGAACTGCGTATTGCGGAACTCGGCCGAGCCGATTCGCTTCTGTTGCTCCTTGACCCGGCGACGGCACTCCAATGCCAGCCGAATCGCCCATTCCAGGTCTTCGTCGGAAATTGGTTCGTCCGGGCAGGGATGAACGAGTTTGAGCAGGCCGCTAATGGTCTTCGTTACGGCATTTTGGTCTCGGCCGCTGAGTGCCCCGCCGAAAGTCACCCGCCCCTGAAGGACAGACGCTCGGCTTTGGCTTCGCAGCCGGCTCCAGCACTCGCTGAGGAAGTCGCTTACCAGGCCGAAATGGTTCGTCTTGAGCGGTTCGGCAATTTTCGGCACGTCCCAGCCGGGCAGGTAGCAGTGGATTCGATCCATCAACGCCGTGTCGTTTCGCATTTCCGGCGGCATCGGGCCAAACAGATGGCCAATTCGCTGCTGGTGTTGCACGTCCACGTCGAAATTGCCCACCATGACAATCCCCCCGTAGGCCCGAATGCTCTCTTTTCCCCGGCTGAACTCCCCGGACTCCATGTAGCCCTTCATAATGTTCACGCCGTCCTTCTGGTCGAAGGACACGCCCGACACCTCGTCGAAACAGACCACGTCGTACTGGCAAACCAGTCCTCGCTGACCGTTGGACATATTCACGAACATGCGGGCCACGGTCGCCTTTCCGCCGCTGACCAAGTGGGCATAAGGCGAAATCTGCTGGAAAAGGTGGCTCTTGCCGGTGCCCCGTGGGCCAAGTTCCACCATGTTGTAGTTGTTCTCAACGAACGGAACCATCCGAATCAGCAAGGCGTCGAGGTTGCGGGCCGTGACCGCCGTCGGCTCCAGGCCAATGCTGCGGAGCAGGAAATGCTTCCACTCGTCCGTCGAGAACCGCCGCCGGCCTGCATACAAGTTGTCCAGAACATCCCGCTTCGATAGTTGAATAGGACGCAACGCCGAGGCCGTGAACGGCCTTCCGTTCTTCTCCTCCGCAATCACAGGGTCATAGCTCAGGTCGATTTCCGCGTAGAAGCCGCCGGTCAACATCCGCTCGTTGTCGTGAACGATGCGGTCGTCAATGCTCACGTCTTTCAGTTGCAGACTCGGCAGCGTTGCCAGGAAGGCGTTGCTCTTGGTGTCCAGCCGGGCCGAGATAATGTCGATGATCTTCACCATGCCCGTTTCACGGGCACGGGCCTTGAAGAGTTCTTCCTCCCCGCTGCGGATGGCCCGATCGCGAAGTTGCCGCTCGACGATTTGCAGCCCTTCCTGGATTTCTTCTTCGTTGACGCTGGCACAGTACCGGCCCAAGAGGAACTCGCAGACGTAGGTCGGCACGGGATACTGGCGGGCAAACTTACGCACCAGGTCCTTGCGGACGATGTATCCGTCGAACGCTTCCGCGGCGAGTTTATCGAGATGGTCCAGTTCCATTGATTATGCTTTCCCCTTGTAGGACGGATTGCCAATCCGTCTTACGGTCTTAACCGCCAACCGTCACCAAGTTCTTGTCAATGACGTTGCCTGCCGCGTCGAGCAAGACAAGCGTGGCGGCGCTCCCCTCGCGCGTGTCGTCCTGAACGACCAGGGAGACATTGCCGTCCGTGCCGACAGTCTTCGCCCAAATCTCGAACGCGGACGGGTCGAGCCCCATATCGATCAGCAGTGAAGTGGTCGGGTCGGCCGCTTTGTCTCGCAGGTCAACCTTGCAGCCCGCAAATTGTCCCGCAACCTTGACCCGGCATCGCAGTCTAGTCCACTTGACGCTTGCGATGTTTGCCGTAACAACCGGTTGCGCGGCAGCCAAGACCGTAAGTTGCGGGACCACACATTCCTGCAAACTCAGGCCGCCGTGACTGTACTCTTCCCCGGTCATGAACAAGCCGATTCCCGGCGGGCAAGCGATTCGCACCTTGTCCGCCCAGAACCACGGGAAACACGGAACGTCAACGTCTGCCGACTCCTTGACTACGGCACATCGTCGCCAGCGAGTTGCCGTCAGATATTTTTGCAGATCCGTTTTCGGCAGGCCACCGGGCAGGAGCAGCCAGCCGTGGTCGGTCACGATCCTCACTTCCCGCCAACCAGCGGCCAGCAGCGACTCGACGCGGTACACCAGACTAGCGATTAACTCGGCAATCCGATGGGCCAGACCGCAACCTTCCTGGTGGCCGGTCGAATCCAGATTGCCGAATTCGGTCCAGCCACGGCCGGTCGGGTTGCCTGTATCGGCCGCCGCCAAGACCTGATAGCCTTCATCCTCCAACAGCTTGCGAAACCGGTCGGGCGTCAGGTCCTTGCCGCCCGAATCGACACAGGGGCGAAACTCTTCTCCCGCTTCCGACCCAATAATCTTGTCCGCCACGGGAGAAACGGCCGGCTTTGCGGTCGGCGTGACCGACGGCAGAGCGACGAATTGATGTTGACTCTGGATTTTGCCGAGCTTGGCTTCCAGGGCGGCACGGAGCTTTTGGCCCACATCGAACCGCAAACCATCGGCGAAGAGCACGCAAGTGCCCGCCGACACTTTGGCTAGGCGGGGCGTGTCTCGGCTTGGCAACGGCTGCTGCTTGACCCGCTCCTGGAAAAGTTCCGCGGCGTCCCGCAGCCAGGGAGCATAGACGTGCTTGATGGCCCCCATCACGGCTTCGCGGTCTGGCGGCTGTGCCACGGCGGCCAGGGCGTCCAGCACCGCCGCGTCGGCCCGCCATCCACCTTCGGTGTATGCCTTTACCATATCGGCCGTTGTCGCCCCGGTGAGAGCGGTTTGGGTGAATTCGGCCAGTGCGGCAAGATGCTGGACCGCATGGGCAAGGGGTGAACGGTTCAGCTTCGCCCAAACCCACTCCCTACGCTGAGCATGGCTCTTGTCCAGATCCGCCAGCTTCTTGCGGGCTTCGGCCACCGAGGATGCAGGAATCGCCGCGAGGGACTCACGTAGCGTGGCTTCTTCGGCTTCATTGTCCTGTGGCCAGAACTCGACCCGCTGCGACGCGAACAAATCGCTCGCCTTTGTGGTCGGCTTGGCCTTCCGCAGAAGGTCCAGAAGTCCGGCGTACCGCAGCGGAGCAACGGCAAATCGCTTCCAGGCGGTCTTCCAGACAGCCTTCTCTTGCAGGCCGAGTTTCTCGGCACCGACCAGTTCACCGTCACGGGCAGGGTCGAATCCGTAATCGGCAATGCAGCGGCTGGACAGGATCTCCCAACGGTTCGTTTCCCAGCGGTCCCGCGAGCCCTTCGGATCGGCGAGCCACGAGAGCAGGTCATCCACCAGGTCGTCGCTCACCAGCGAATCGAAGTAGGTGCTATTCAATTCGCCGCGACCCGCACCCGCAAGAGGGTACCCGCCGGGTGCCCCGGCCTTGGCCTGAAGTTCGGCAACCGGCACATCGACCAATTGTTCCAATGCGCGGCGAATCGAGGCCGTCGTCGCGTTGTCTCGGGTGATCTTCAGTTGCAGCCCGCCGTGATTCGTTTGAAGAAAGGCCGTGACGGTCCAGTCTTTGCCGTTGAATTGCGACCAGAAAACGCCCCTGTACTGCAATTCTGCCAGGGGCTTCAAATCGTTCGGGCATTCCTCAGTGGCCCGGAGCGTGGCACGACTGACGCCCGGCAGGTAAAGGATGGGCACGCTTCCGGCCGGCCAGGTGACATCGGGAACCTTGCCGGCCAGGACACAACGGAGCCAGATTGCCGGGCCGGTGCGATTGGCCTGGTCGTAGGGACCGAAGACAAGAAAATGCGGCAGCACCATGCGGAGCCGGGGCACGAGCCGTTCCCACTCCCGCTTTTCGTCGGTCCAGAGGATCGCGGCCGGCTGAACCGCGTCGTCCTTGTGATAGTCGGCGGCGGCCTGGAGCGACGACAGGATCGCGTCAAAAACGGTGTTTGATGGCATTGTGGTTTGCAGCCTTCTGTTCCTACCCAGTAAAATCGGTTAATGCACCGGCAGAAGGGTATGGAAATGACAACTTCCTTACTCGTCCTAACTCTGCTTCCTTCCTCTTCCTCATTCTTGATGCCTCTTGGAGGTCCCCTGCCCCACGCCTTCGAAAACCAGCCAGTCGGGATGAACTGTACATTGTTCTGCGCAACTCTGCGCTACGCTGCGCAACTCTGCGCAACTCTGCGCTACTCGATCTTGTCTTGTAGCCACCACCGCGCCGCCCCGCCACGTCCCTGAGATGCCAATAGTTTCAGGTCACGCAAGAGGCGTAGCTCTGCCTGAACAGTCCGTTTTGGCGGAGAATCCGGTAACCGCTTGTAAATATCTCCGAAGCTCCACTTGGCCCCGTCGGCAACAATCAACAGAATCCTACGTTGCCGGTCGGTGAGATTATGGCTGGTCCGCAAGGGCGGATTATAACCACTCGGCCGGAATCGCACCACGACCGCGCCGGCCTGCTCCTCAAACTCCGGCTCCGGTTGACCGGCTGCCACGCACCAGTCCACGATCTTCTCCGTCCCGCGACCCCACTGCTCGATCAGCCCGCGCCGGTAAAAGACGCCGGCAATGAGCGGATTGCGCAGGACCGAGAGGTGCTTGCGCTTCAAGTCGGCGACCGTGATGCCCGCGGGCAACAAACCTGTGCTACTTACCTCCAGGCAATCGTCATAGATGGCGACGAAAACGGCCCCGCCCGGAATCGAGTAGTCTCGATGGCAGAGGGCGTTGACCAGGGCTTCGCGGAGCGCCAGCGGCGGGTAGAGCGGCGTGTCTTGCCGTTCCAACTTCCCAGATTCAATGCGACCGGCAATCGGGATGTTCCTCAGGATGAAGTGCATGGCTTCGTCCAGGATCTGGAAGGCGTGGCCGTGCAACTGCCGGTTATCGAGGAACTCGGTCTTGTCGGTTCCCTTGAAACGCGCCAAGCGCAGGGCACACTGCGGGTAGTGCGGCATTTGCTTGCGGCCGAACAGCACGACTGCCGCCCGCAGGAGTTGGCCTTCCACGCGCAGTTGCAGTCGGTCCAGGCCTTCTACGGGATCAGACGGCGCGCTCTCCAATCGGCCCTGATGCACGGCGGCCCGCAGCGTTCGCTCGACTTCGGCCATGTCCAGATCGGCCAGCGTATATTTCTCGGCCACCTGATCTTCCCAGCGCTGCTGGTTCTTTGCACGCGCCAGCAGCCGCCGCTCGTATTCCGCCTGCGGCATCCGAGAAGTCGTGTTCCCGATCCGTTGGTAAGGTCTGCCGTCGAACAGATAAGGTCCGTCCGCCTGCTCGGTCGTTCGCAGCATCAGGACTTCCTTTGTGCCCGCAATGGGGATCCGGGTCTGGTCGATCCTGGCGGGCGGTTCGAGCTTGCGGATGGCATTGGCCACTTCCTGGAAGGTGGCGTCACTGACATCCTGGCCTTGGATCCTGCCCGCGGGCGTGACGCCGAACAGCAGTCTCCCGCCCCTGCCGTTGAGGAAGCCGCACAACGTCTGCATCCCCGCGTGAAGCTCGCCGGTCGATTTCTTAAACTCGACGTGTTCCCACTCGCCCTTGCTCTCGGCGATAAGCGCTTCGAGTTCCGCGAGTGTCATGCCCTTCGCTTCGGCCACGTGGAAGTCTCCCATGCTCTCATTTTGTCGTTCCTTGTTTCGCCGCCGGCTCGCTTCGTGCCAATGGCTTTCCTTCTGCTAATGCTGTGCCGGTTTAAGATAGCCCGTAATCAGGGGCACAAGGGATTGTCGAATTTCGCCGAGATAATCCTTAAGACCATTTCCGCCACCCCGCTCTTCCAGCACTGCCAACGGTGTCAATTGCCAGCACTCCCGCTGCCTGTCCCAACTGCGGCCGGTCAAGGCCGCAAGAACGCGCTTCGGGCTCCTCTTCGCCTGGTCCTCGCTGCACGCAAAAAGCTGATTGGAACATCGACACGGATTGAACCCCAACGCTTGTGACTCTTCGGCCAGGGTGCTTTGCTCATCGGCGTTCTTCGGCTCAAATCCGCTAATGACCCAACTCTCTCGCTCAACGTCTGCCGCGCCAATTACGATTGGCGTCGATCTTGGGAAAAAGTCCCTCCCTTGCTTGAGCCCATCGCGCCGCTGCGGCACGTTGTCCATATCTCGAATCAACAAAATGGCATCGACCGTGTCAAACCTTCGCAGGATGTAGGCGATCGCACGTCGCGCGGCCCTGGCGTCCGGCATCGCCGGGCCGTCGCCAAAAAGGCCGCGCACCGAAAGGCCAAGTTCCCTTGCGAGGCTGGGAACCGATGTCCATGCCATCCGATTGCCTGACGGATCGTCGCGAACCCACTGCCGCTGCGTGTCCAGCAGGGTGTCGTCCAGCCATTCGATCTCGGCCACAAGCACTCGATCGGCAAGCTCGGTCGCCGTGGTAAAGTCGGCTTCGGCTTCGTGAACGACGATGAACTGCTTGGTCATTTGCTCGTTCCTCCGCCGACCAGCCACTTCTCGCCGAACAGACTCCACAATTCGCCCGGAGCCATTTCATCTTTCCACTTCTCGAATTGCGGATGGTCTTCCAAACGGCCGCAGACGGAATAGCCGTCGTCTCCGATCGTCATCAGTCGAATCTGTTCGGGCCGCAACTGATCCAGCAGGTAGGGAGAATGCGCAGTGGCGACGATTTGCAGCTCGGGAAATCTCTGCATTACTTGCCTGAGGACCGCCAGTAGCGACCTTTGTGCCAGAGGGTGTAATCCATGTTCGATGTCGTCCATTAACAGGATGTTGGGGTGGTTCGGTCCGATCAGGACCGTTAGCAGGCCCAGCAGTATCAGCGTGCCTTCGCTGACCGTATGTGCTGAGAGGTCTTCCGCATTGTTGAAATCGAATATCATCGCTTCGCCCTGGTACACCCGCCTTGTCTGATGCGTCATGGACTGATCACCCACGCGAATCAACTCTTGTTCCACGCGGTTGATCGGTTCTTTCCGGAACCGAATCCGCTTGAAATGCGGGATTAACTCTCGCATGTGCAAGATCAGCTCATCGAATGCTTCAGGGCTGTTGAGGGCAAGGTAGGCGAGCACTGATGCGAGACCAGTGCCGTCGGGTTCAACGCGCGGTGGAGTTCGGTCGGAATAGAAAGCATTGGCAAGCCGCGCGGCGTTCAAATGCACAGACACCATGGGCCTCGCGGGTTGCAGCGCGTTTTTCAATAGACCAGCGTCGGTTGGCGACACGTTGAACCGCCAGTGCCCCTTTCCGAGAAGATCAGCCTGTTTCGGGGGATGCTCCTTGCTGGGGGCTGCGGCAAACGAAAATGTTCCGCCGGTAGTAGTACATGTAACGGAGAGCTTGCCTGCGCCACCGCGTGTGTACAACCAGTCGCAGTGTGTTTTGTCAACGGGCAATCCCTTATGAGGGCTGCTTGCCACACGTACGGCGAGATCCAGCGCCTCCAGTACGCTGGTCTTGCCGCTCCCGTTGGCCCCGACAAACACGGTCAGCGGATTCAGGCCGATTTCGAGATGCCGAAGATTCTTGAAGTTCTCAATCGTGACTGACGTAATCACTGTTTTTCCTTTTTGCCTTTCAGGTTGCGGGGTTCGCCCCCGTTCTTCCTTATCCGTGTTTGATCAGTGCCCATCCGCGGCGGACTTGGTTATCCGTGCCGCCTGCTTTTCAACGTTGGTCAGGTGAACGTCGTTGACGCGATCACCGACGAACTCATCGTCGTTCCAAAACCAAGGGTACTCGTCCTTGTCTCGCTCCGGCTCCTTGCCACGATCCTTGGTCCACTTGATGTTCGGGACCTTTCGCAGGATGCCGGCCTCAACGAACGGCCGGATGTTCATTCGCACTCCGTCGTTCAGGTCGGGGTTCCAGCCGATTGCCTGCTCGTGGAGCGGCTTCCAACGAACGAAGATGTCGTAGGGCGGCTCTCCGGCCAGTATCAGCTTTAGCTTCGCCTGCAATCCCTGTGCGGCGGCCAGACGCAAGTCGGCCCCGACCTTCCCGGTCTTCGCATCGCCCGCCTGTTTCTTAATCCAAGCCTCAAGGTACGCGTGGGTCAAGTTGTCGAGCGTCTTGTAGTCGAGCTTATGGTAGTTCAGCAAACACGAGAAGCCATCCTTGCAGCCATCCCATACTTGCCAAATGAACGGGCGGTTCTGGAACATTTTGCAATGCTGCTCAAAGAATGCATTGCGAAGCCAATCGTCGAGCGTAGTGCCCGGCTTGGAGCGTAGGACGGATTGCCAATCCGTCTTACAACTGTTGCTGAGCGGGTCGTGCAACAGCGAGTTCGACCATTTTGGTCCGTAGGCCGCGCGCAAGACTTCCAAGAGTCGTTCGTCCGCGGGCGGTTCGGCGCGGATGGCCGGGATGCAGACAATGCCGTCGTCGGCGGCGAATTTCAATAATTCGTCGCAGCGCCGGACCAGTGCCCGTGCCCGTTCGCTCAGCCGCATCTCGGCGTCCAGTTCCGCCGGCCAGCGATGGCCCAGCAATCGCGCCAGGGTCACTTGCAGCGGCGCGGTTGATTCCTCCGGCCGGCCGTGGAAAAGCCACTGGGTTGGATCGTCGCTCTCCGGCTCGGGTAGGCCGTTGGGGTACTTCTCCGCTGCGACCTTCTGCCAGTGAGCGACGTCGAAAGGAACTTTTAGCAGGTTCGCTTCCGTTACGGAAACTGCCTGATCTAACGCGCGCACGGCTGCTTTAAATGCGGGGTCACTCAAAAAGCATAGGACTGCCAACAAATGTGATTCGTCATTGGGAATCAAAACGCCGATGGTACAGTCGAAACGTGTGCCGAGAAAATGACACCAAAGCAGTGATCCGGTAACGGCGATTGCCACTCCTCGCTTCCCAACAACCTGTAATCCTTTTCTCGCAGTTCCAATTCTCGCTAACTCACCAAATCCCCTTTCCCAACGAATTATCGCTTCGCAGCCCGAAAATCCTGGTGTATCCGGCGTTGTTTGGAAGTAATTCCAGTCATCATTGATTGTTGGCAATTCCACAATCTGCCGGAGATATTTCGGTAGATCGCCCGTGCCCATACCCTGCGTCGCGTTCGCATACTCAGATAGCCGAGTTGCCCCGCAATTCAATTCAAAGGAAAGTGCAGCATCGGGGTTCTTCAACTGGTCAGCTTGCTTTACCATCTTTCCCGGCGCAGGCTCAAGGTTTGCTAGTCTCGCGGCCTTCCTCACCTGTTCCTTGACAACGGAAACGTCGATCCCAAAGAACATTGACGTGTCCGCTGGTGTTGTGGCCGATATTATGGTCAGCGCAGTTGTTGCCGCCCAAAAATTCATGTCTTGGAACGCATTCGGGCCAAGGCGCGCAACGGCGTTCCACTTCCGATCTACGAAAAGTCGTCCCCTAAGCTTCTTGTATGTAGTAAGGAAAAGCCATGTTTGTGGAGTAACCAAGGCGGCGCTGCCGCCACGACAGCACAGATCCAAACACCTCAAGACGAATGCGGTTGCGAGATCAGCTTTGCCTTCCTTGTAGTGAACATCAAGATAGTTTTGCATTACGTCGCTTTGCTTGCCTCGCCCCAGGTACGGCACGTTGGTTGTAACCAGCGTGTACTGCGCCGCCAGCAACTCGGCCGCCTTGGCCATCCCCGCGGCGGCGACTGCTCGCTCGTGCGCATCGTCGTCGGTGGTTTCGGCCGTCAGGGCAGCGGCCAGATACGGCTGCAATGTCTCGTAGTCGGCCGTAATCAGGTCCGCCGACAGTTGGTTCGGGTCAATGAGCGACCCGAGCGTTGGGGCGTTAGAGAAGAGGGCATGGAGATTCCGCAATCCGTTCAGGATCGGCTCACGCGACAACACCGTCATCGGCTTGCAAGACGGATTGGCAATCCGACCTACAGATTGTTCGGCCAACTTCAGCCATTCGTCTTCGGTTGCTTGCGGGCCGATCCCTGTGCAGGCAATGTTCAGCGTCGGCAGGTCGCGGTAGCCAAGCGGTTGGCCCTCACCCCCTGCCCCTCTCCCAGAGGGAGAGGAGAGATCAGGAAACTTCCACGCCGCAACCGCCAGTGCAAATGCGGCAATCTGCGTACAGCGGGGATCAAGTTCAAGACCAAAGAGGTTTTCGCGCAACACGGCATCACAGGCTTCGCGAGCCGTCAGCCCCTCGTCGTGCATCCTTAGAGGCACGAGCAGGTTGAATGCGGCCACCAGGAAATGCCCGCTGCCACAGCAAGGGTCAATCATTTTGAACTGTTGCAGCGTCTTGGGCCAACCGTCAAAGGTGCCCGCAGCCGGCGTGCCATCGTCCCGCCATCGCAAATATTCAAAGGCAGGCAAAGCCACGGATGGAACACGGATGGAATACGGATCAATACCACCACTCAAATACTCTGGTTTCTCATCCGTGTTTGTTCCGTGTTTCATCCGTGGCCGAAGTCCCTCTTTCGCCGCCCACCAGGCCCCAATGGTGTTGTGCAACAGGAATTGCACCATGTAGTCTTCAGTGAACAATTGCGTCACTGCGGGCAGGGTTCGGCCGTCGATCTTCTCGCCACTCTTGTTGACCTCATCTTTTCTCTTGGATTGCCAGAACTGGTAGACCCAGCCGAGGCTGTCGTCAGCCAAGAACGTTTCTCTTGGCAGGCTGGCAAGCAACTTTTCCAGGGCCAAACGATGCTCCGGAGCGAATTCGACCTCCAGCAGCACATCGTCGGTCCGGAAAACCTGCGGTAGCATTTTGCTGGCATACCGAGCCGCCAGTACGAAGCCGTTCGGCGTCCCTTCCGACTTGGCAAGCTCGTCACATTCCTCCAAACTGACTGCCACTCCGTGTGGATGCATGAGCAGATGATTCTCGGCCAGCAACCGGGCAAAGAGCATCCGATGCCAGTATTCGTAGGCGAGTTCTTGGACCAGTTGCTCAATGCCTTGCGTCTTGTTCGCACGCCGTGAATCGCCTGCCTGACGACCGCGGGCACGCAGCCGGTTTCGCAGTTCCTTTTCGGCCGGAGTAAAATGGGCGTGCGGTTCTGCAGCGTCGACCGCCCGCTTCTGCAATGCCGAACGGGCCGCCTCCTCAGCCTTATCGCGGGCCTTCTGGCACACGTCGTCAAGTTGGGATCGAAGTTTCGATTCGAGTGCGGGCATGGGATGTCACTCCTGGCGAAAGCCAATGCGTCGTTTTGGCGGCGCCGCCGGCGGGGCCATGAGTTGCCGAATGGCCTCGAAGACGATCGCGAACTTTTCGTCGTGCTCGCCGAGTTTACGTTCCAGGTCGAACAGCTTGCGAGCCAGGTCTTTGTGCGTCGACATGATTTCACGCAGTCGGACAAAGGCCCGCATGATGGCGATGTTGACTTCGATGGCACGTTCGCTATTGAGGACTGTAGAGAGCATGGCCACACCCTGCTCGGTGAAAGCGTAGGGAAAATAACGGCGGCCGCCACGACCGCTCTTTGAGATCACAGTTTGTGATCTCAAAGATCCGGCCTCTTCGGCCGAAAGCAGGAACATGAAATCATCAGGAAATCGCGAAAGATTGCGTTTTGCAGCCTGATTCAAGACCCGGACTTCGACCCCATAGAGCGATGCTAAGTCGCTATCCAGCATGACTTTACGGCCACTGATCAAGAGAATGGCATGTTCGATCCTCTCGGCGGGAATCACGGAAACTTCTGCCATTTTACATGCCGCTCCTACAGGTGGGTCTCGTCGGGTGCCATCTTTGAGGTCACAGATTGTGACCTTAAAGCGTTCCGCGACATGTCCAGAGTCAATCAAAAAACACGCAAATATTCGTGAAAATCCATCGTCCTATCTCTAAGGTCGCAATTTGCGGCCTTGAAGCCATCGCCTTATGCTCGTTATTAGCACAAATTGCCCCGCCACGGAAGTAGGTCAGGCTCTCCACCCTAACGTGTCTCTTCTGTCAGGCTGGAAAGCCTGACCTACAAGATCACCGGCCCTTCTTTGAGCTTCTCACGGATTCGCTCTTCCGCCGATGACATCCAGACTCTCAGGTCATCCTCGTTCTTGATCGTGGCGCCGGGCAACGTGACCGGCTGGGCCTTCGGCTCCAGCAACTTCGCCCCGGCATTCAGGGCCTTGCCGAAACGGGTCGGCAAGGCATCACTGAGGGCCTTGAGTTCGCTGAGTTTCGTCTGTCGCAGCGTAGTAAGAATCTCTTCCGTCGTGCCCACCGTCACTTTCGGAACCTCGCGGACGCCATTCACCGAAAGAATGTCGTACCTCTGCTCGGGCGTAAGCTTCTGCCATGTAGTTGATTCATCAAGGCTGGTCAATCCGTTCTCATGGCTGGTCGTGCAGGCATTATGGGCCTGATTGATAGCTTCCCGGAGGGCGGCAGCCAACTTCTCCACCAGGCCCGGCACAGGGTCCGGATCGGACAGCAGGGAACGGTTCTCTTCGATGGCTTTCACTTCAGGCTGCACTTCCGCAGCCACCGGCAAGTCGGCCGCATGGTCGAGCAATGCCGCCAGTTGCTTCCATCGCGGCTGCCGCTGGGCAATCTTCTCGCTTTGTTTCTGCCAGTCGGCAATTTGCTTCTCCAGTTGGGCTTTCTGTTCGTGGATCGCCTTCAACTGGTCGTTGCCAACGCGATTGGCAAGGTCTGTCAGATGCGACGTGTCGGGCTGCTTGGGCAGCGGGGCATCGCCCCCCGCCTCTTCGGCAAGCTTCGTCAGCTTGTCGAGGAACTTCGGGGCATCGACCGACTCCATGTTCGGCGACGTATTCAAGCCCACTTTCTTGAACAGACCGCGAAGCTCGATCAATTGGACCTTGGTAATCTTGATGATTTCAACGCGGAACTCAACGGTCGCGATGTTCTTTTGGTCGAGCTTACCTTTCGCAACCAAATCAGTGCCCGTGCGGGCCTGTACCTGTCCGCCCGTGTGCAACACGATCAGTGCGGCGTCGATGGCGTCTTGCGGCCAACCGTACGGCGGATTGCCGAAAACCTTGCGGATATCGGTTCCCTTCTTCCCGGAGCCGACGTAATCGAGGATCGCCTTGCACACGCCGTGGGCTTCCGGGTCGCCTTTGTGGCCGACCGCGGCCATCGCGTCGCCGTCGCCCTTTCTCGCCCGTTCGATAACCTTGTGCCACTCCGGCGAATCGGCCAAGTGAAATTGTGGGTAAAGTCGGTCGAGACACGACTTGGCGGCATCTTCAACCTTGGACGTAAGCAGCATGCCGTTGACCAGGTCGCCGCCGGCCAAATAGATCGAGGCTTCGTCGAGCAGGTCGAGAATGAGCCCGTCGCGAAGCTGCTGGGCCTGAGTCAAACGGGTCTCCATCGACTTCTTCGCGTCGAGCCCTTCATCGCTGCTGGGCGTCCCCCGGACCTCCAAGGTTTTTTCGGCCGCGTAGTAGGTGGCGATTGCCTGCTTGATTTCCTCGGCCTTGTTCCGGGGGATGAATCCATAGACGACCGCCGCGGAATCACCCGCCGTTCGGGCATCATTCAAGACCGTCTTCTCCTCGACTTCCCAGCCGTCGCGAATCCAGACGGGGATTTCGGCACCGTCCGTTGTCGGTGCATCCGGCCCGAAATGGAGTGCGAACCGGCGGGATTCCTTGCTGGCTCCATGAGTGAGTTTCGATTTCTTGAGAACCTCGCTGCAATCCGTCTTGAGCAGTTGCGACCGCTCGCTTGCCAGTTTGCCGGCATCGGCCAGGAGCTTGTTGCGAGCCTCTTGAAACGCCTGATTCCACTCCGCCCCTTCGCGGGTCTGCATCCGGTATTCGTCTTCAACCTGCATAACGGCCCCGGAGGCAACCAGTTCTCCCAAGAGTTCCGGCACCTGCTTGCGGAGGTTGGCACTGCTTTGGTTGAGGTCAGTCACCAGCAGGTCGGCCAGCGTATCGGCGTTCGCCCGAATGCCGGCATCGGCCGGCCCTTGGTGCGGCAGTTGACCGATGAGGAAGATCAAGGCACAAAGCTGGTAGCGGAGTTCGCCGTCGTCTTCGTGCTTTTGCCGGGCAATGGTTTCCGAGATTTCCTGGAGCAAGACGCCCGACTGAAGCACGCGGGTCTTGATATGCTCGAAAAGAAATGCCCCGCCGACGACGTGGCCGAGTTCCATGTCAGCGGTCTTCTGCATGGCGTCGAAGACAATCCAGAGTTGCGTGCGAAGCTGAGCACCCGTGCCGGCCTTATCGACGGCACGCAGGACCCGTTCCCAAAAACGACGCCGAACCGGCAGAATCGGATAGTCCTGGACAATCAATTGCCGGTCACGAGTGGTGAATGCGATTTTCGTGCTCGACAATTGCCGCTCAATCTCTCCAGGACGTTCTTCCAGCTTCTCCTTGATCGTCGATTCAGCCGATGGTTTCTTCTTGAGAACCACTTCGCGTGTGACTTGCTCAACGTCGGTATCCTGCAATTCGACGGTCACTGGGAAGTCGCCCTGGAGCTTCTGAAGGAGCGGCGTGCCACTGAGGGCATTCTGTCCCGTCGCCACGACCATGACCGGTGCCCCGAGTTTGGACGTGAATTGTCGCTGGAGAACGTCGATCTCGAATGCCCGCTCGACGCTATCGCCGATATACTGCTGAACTTCGTCGAGCACAATCAGCGTGCAGGGCATCTTGCCATTGCGGGTGAGGGCCTGCCGAGCCTTAGTGACCATATCCTCAATCGAAACGTCGGTTTTCTCTGGAAACTGCTTTTCCAGGAGAAGCTTGACTTCGGACGGCTTGCTGGCGAAATCAGGACGAGCCGCCAGAATGGCCTTGGCCATCGCGTCGGAGACGTAGAGGTTGGCGAGTTCCAGGTCGAAGTCGCGTTTCGCGGCGGCAACATGCTTCCGCACCGCGTCTTCCAATCCCTCATGCCGCAGCCAAATCACGAAACATGCTCCGGCGTAGTGCTCCGGCAACCCGACCGACCGGAAGATGATGCTCAATACCTCCAGGCGAACGCTATCGCCGGCCCCCGCACCCAACGTGCCGGCCGCGGCATGGAGTCCACCTTGCCGCCGGGCATGGGTGGAGAGTTCCTTGAGCAGGTCGCAGACGTTGGTGGGCAGCTTGGTCAATCCGCGTGCTTTGGCACCATCGGGAAACGCAAAATCAATCCACAGGTGTTGCAGCATCTTGACGAGGTGGCTCTTGCCGGAGCCAAAGAACCCGCTGACCCAGACCCCCGGCTGTTCGGCCTTGTCCAAGTGCCCCAGGTAAGTGCTGAGAATGCGGACCATCCCTTCGGCATATTGGCCGTCGCACACGAATTTCGTTAGCTCGAAGCGAAGCGTTTCGAGCCAACGGGCTTTGCTCTCCGGATCGGCTTCCGGGGAATTGACCTTCGCCACACCCTGGTTCAGCAGCGTGTTTGTGCGAGGGTCTTCATTGTAGACTTCCCGGTTCTTCATTTGCGAATCTCCCCTTCGCTGGCAGTGATCGGCACGGCGTGATAATTCCAACCGTCGCGTGCATCGAGCAGACGGTAGTTGTCTTGTTCGTAAACTCCCGGAAAGAAGACCAGGAGCCTGCCCGGGATGGCGTTCTCGAACATAGGCAGGATTTCGGAAATGCGGAGGAAGCCAAACAGCGATGCCACGCCATAGACGGCAACCACGGTGTCTTCGGCGGGCTGAACTGCCTGGAGGGTCTGAGTCAGTTGAGCGGCAATCGTCTTTTTGAATGCCGCCATCGGAGCCGTCCCCAACCGGGTCGGCGACTCGAAATAGCTTTCGGCGTAGTCTGAGTACGGCGGGCTGCACAGCCAGTCGGCAAAGGCGTTCGTGAAATCGACGGCGTGCCAATGGCGACCGACTTGCTCGGTGGCTTCCTTGAAGAGCCCGAGGCGAAGGCGGAGCTTGCGTTCGTCTTCCTTGTCGTAAACAGCCAGCCAGACCCGCTGCGGCCCGGCAATGTTTCGGTCCCACGGCAGGCCACAGATTCGTTGGTAGTTCTTGCGGAGCAAGTCAATTCTGCTCATACGCGGCCCTTTCCTCTCACTGTAGGACGGATTGGCAATCCGTCTTACTGACCGTAGGACGGAGTGCCAATCCGTCCCGCAAAGCGGCCCATTCCTCGTGCGGCTTCAGCAGACCCGGAAAACCGATTTCCACCACGGCACCAGCACCCTTGTACCGAAGCCACCCCTGTTTTGAAGCCTCTTGAGTCAGGTCGAGAATCTCGGCTGAAGAACGATCCAAGAGACGAGTCCAGGGAGAATCCAAGAGCATCTTGCCCCGCAAGCCGCAAAGATAGCCAAGCAGGATGGCGTAGCTGGTTACGACCGGGGTGACGGTCGCCTTGACGCGGCTCTTCTTCACCTTCCCGCGGAGGTAGCCGGCTTGCGTCCAGGAAGAGGCAAGGTTTTGGGCGGTGGAGCGAAGCGTCGTCGGCCGGAACCGCTTCGGGTACAGGTGGCCCAAATGCTGGCTGACCATCTCCGTCGTGACCGGTTCGTTCACCTTGATGCCCACGACGAACGGCGTCGCATCTCGCAACAGGGTGTCGCGTGCCGCCGCCAGAAGGAAAGCGAGCATCGGTTGGCTGAACGGATCGGCGGGCCAGAAATGACGCAACAGCCGAAAAAGCGAGCAGTCGGGGGTGAGAGCGTAGAGTTCCGCCAGCCGTTTGGCAGACCGCTCGCGGGTCGTCCGCGTCGGTTTGCCTAATATGTTGTCTTCGATGATTGCAGACCGGTAGCCCTCAGCCGAAGCACTCTCCCCAACTCGATTGAGCACAAGTGCCAGTTCGGCCGACATCATCGTGCGGCTGGTGTGGGCACTATTCGCACCCGTGCGGAAGCCGAGCGATTCAGGAAAAGGCGTCAACATCATCCGTATCCTGACCTTCCGACCTTGAAACAACTCCGGAGACCTTTGCTAATCTCTTGGGCTACCCCCCCGATGCGGATTCCGTTCAGGCACCGAGGCGATGGTAATTGCCGAACCGGTAAGTGTAACCTAAAGGCATTTAGCCTACAATCACCGCCATACAACTAACCTCTTACCATGCTTGGACATACGAGCAAACGTGATGGTTGCGTAAACCCTGCGGTTCCTGGCGGAGACGAACTAGCCGTGGCAGGCGATCAACTGTGGAAGCCACGGTTTGGCCTGCTCCCAAGGAAGACCGATAATCTAAGCCAGGCCAGCATCTTGGCAAAGGCATGCTCCAACTGGATCTCGAAATACGTGCCGCGATACTGCTGCAAGA
The DNA here is from genome assembly GCA_964615095.1 of uncultured Planctomycetaceae bacterium. Taxonomy (GTDB): domain Bacteria; phylum Planctomycetota; class Planctomycetia; order Pirellulales; family Thermoguttaceae; genus JANXQG01. The sequence goes on from CAZTPX010000008.1 coordinate 64,172, forward strand.
GCCGCTCGGCCAGGAACGGGCCCGCCAGTTCGCCCTCGCTGAGCTGGCAACCAGAATCTTCATGCCCAGGATACTACCGCGAACGCGTACGTGCGGCCTTGGAACTCATTCTTGCGGAATCCGGTCGGCAGGTCGGAAAGCTGGGGACACGCATGCCGGAACTGCGATGCGATTCACGGTCTACGCCAATGGACCACCGAGTACCGCCCGACGATCTGCGGAATTTTTGAACTCGCCCCTTTGGGGCAACAAAACAAGCGCAACACTTTGTTGCAAAAAATGCATACGGCCTCAGCGCGCCGGAAAGGGGGATCCGCGCCCCGATTCGTAAAAATCTCCGCACTAGAGCACTCAAAAATTCGGGCGTGCGGTGACGGTTGTTGCAAATACCGCGTGGGCAAGGCCAGAAGTTCGTCATTCAACGTGATGGAAAGTTCGGCGCGCTATGACGGGCCGCGCCGGCTTTATAGGAAATTTCGCTAGGACCGTATTTTTAAATAGGCGAAAGTTGCCATCGGCTCGATCGCGCTCAGGCAACGGTCACGAACGGTCGCACTCGCCGCCCAGAAATTAAGCCTACGATTTCCGCCAACTCATCCGACTTTCAGACTTTCACGGGCCAGATTGGGCCTTCTTGCTATTGCTGAGATTTTAGTGTAGCATTGATGGTTTGTCACAAAATCGGAGGAGCTCCCCATGACTCTCAAACAAGACCGCGATAATTTGGCCCGGGTCAAGCTAGCCTTGGCCGATAAATACGAGAACTTGGCCAGCACCATCAACAGCAAGCCGCGGAAGGTCAGCTACCTCCGCCATGCCGATAGGTTCCGTCGCCAAGCGGCCGATCTGCGGAATCTGAACAACTCGCGATAACGGCCCTGGCTTGGCATGGGTTGTTGCATAATCGCCTTAGATCCCCATCCTTCCTAATGCCTGTTGTCTTTCCTTGACGACAGTCATAGTAGCGAAGAAGATTGAAGAGGAGAGATGGGAAAGCTGGTAGATCCCATCTTTAGTCGAGCTTTGCGAATTCGCGAGCGGATGGGACGATCATGCTGCATGCATCTGAGTACCCCCGTTTAGGGCAGGGTTTCAAAAAGTCTTTCGCGCGCATTAGGCAAGCCGCCGCGAGGTATGGAAACGGAAGATATCCACTTGTCTGCATTGCTTTAATCACATCGGTCTATATCTTCGTAAACGGGTCAGCACCAGCCTATGCTGGCAGCGACGAGGTTGCGGCCGTCCAACAGCGTTTAGCGGCGACCGACCGTTACCTGGCTTCGGACGAGTGTGAGGGTCGCGGACTGGGGAGTAAGGGCATCGATCTGGCGGCCGACTTTATCGTCGCGCAACTCCACGAACTCAATCGCTATGGCGTGAAGACCGACCTATGGGACGGCGGCCCATTTCAGAAGTTCAGGGTTGGCGTCGACGCGGAACTTGGCCCCAACAATCACCTGACCCTGGTTGGTCCGCCCCAGGAAAAGAACGGCCCGGAGCGGAAGATCAAACTGGTGCTGGGCAAGGACTACACCCCTCTGGCAATCAGCGGCAACGGCAAGTTCGACTTTCCCCTGGTCTTTGCCGGATACGGAATTACGGCCCGCAAGGCGAACTACGACGATTTTGCCGAGGTGGACGTCGCCGGTAAGGCCGCCATCATGCTCCGCCACCAGCCTCGCGACGAGTTGGACGACAAGGAATCGGCCCCTATCAAGGAGACCGCCTACACGGCCTTTCGTCACAAGGCATCCAACGCCTATGAGCATGACGCGGCCGCGGCGATCTTTTGCAGCGACCAGGCGGAGATGCGCCGGCGTCGGGGCAAAGACGACACGTTGCTTCCGTTTCACGTGGCCGGCACCACCTTCACCCACTCCGATTTGCCAGTGATCACGTGCCGCCGGGCAGTGATCGACGGCATCCTCCACGATCTGGCCGAGCCGAGCATGGGTGAGGGTGAAGACCAGATCGATCGTACGCTCAAGCCTGCCAGCCGCGACCTCAAGGGCTGGCGCGTTCAAGGCGAGACCGACGTGCGGCACGTGCAGTGTGAAGTGAAGAACATCGCCGCCATACTGCCCGGCCAGGGGCCGCTGGCCGACGAGGCTATCGTGCTGGGCGCGCATTACGATCACCTCGGTTTTGGTTCGCAAAGCACGTTGCCTTCCAAGCGCGGTCCGATCTACCACGGCGCCGACGACAACGCCTCGGGTGTGGCCGTCGTGCTGGAAGTCGCCCGGACCCTGGCACAACGACCGCAGAAACTCCATCGCACGGTGATATTCATCCTTTTTACGGGCGAAGAGTGGGGCTTTTGGGGCAGCAGTTATTATGTAAACGATCCGCTCGTGCCCATGAGCAAGACCGCTGCCATGATCAACCTGGACATGGTCGGCCGACTCCGCGAGAACGCGCTGACGGTCAACAGCGTGGGCACCGGCACGGGCTTCAGCGTCCTATTGGACCGGGTCAATCGGTCCTACGGCTTTCACCTCGCCAAGGTCGCCGGCGCATCGGGCCGCAGCGATCAGGCCTCGTTCTACGCCAAGCGCGTGCCCAACATCCACTTCTTCACGGGCAAGCATCCCGAATATCACCGCCCCACCGACACTTTCCCCTTGGTCAATGTTGCGGGAATGCAGCGGATTGCCGGCTACGTGCTCGACATGACGGTGGCCCTGGCGAACGCCCCACAACGCCCGGCCTTCGTGGCTGTGCCCATGCAGCGGAGGGTGGGCGAGATGCTGCGGCCGTTCCTCGGCTGCGTTCCGGATTTCACCCGCGAGGAGCCGGGTTACCCGATCAGCGCCGTGATTTCCGGCAGTCCGGCCGAGCGCTGCGGTCTGCGGGGCGGCGACGTGATCGTCAAGTTCGGCAAGCACCACATCGGCATCTGCGACGATTTCGACGACGCCTTACAGCAGTATGCCGCCGGCGATCGGGTGAAAGTCAGGGTCCGTCGGATGAACTCGACGATGACGTTCGAAGCCACGCTGGCCCCGCCGGAGTAGCGGTGAGTCTACTTGGCCGGCTCGTTTCCGTGCAGCACGCGGGCAGCCGGAGTGGGAAGCGTGGTCGGGGCGTTGGCTTGATTGTTGAACGCGGCTGGATCGTAGGGATCGATGGCATCCAGCGCAGGTGCGATCGCTTTCGCAGCCGCATTTCTCAGACTGCCCCGGCCGCTGCCGGACGGTGATGAGCCTGCCGGTTTGGCCGGCGAATCGCGCTCGGAGTTGTTGCTTTCCGCAGATTCAATAGCCGATTTGCCATTGCCACGTTTGGAGGAAGGAAGATAGGGTATCCGCGGCGTGCGCGGAATTCCGGCTGAGCCGGCAGTCGGTGATCCGCCAGCCAAGTCGGCGAACGACACATTCTCGATGCTGTTGGCCGGTTCCTCGATGGGCATGGGCCTTTGCGCCACTTGGTACACCCATTGTGCCAGTTTCTCGTACTGCATCGAATGCCTGACAGGAAAACTGCCCACGGCTCCCGCCGCCGCCATTCCAACGGAGGCCTTCAACAAGGGGCTTTCGCCAGGATTGTTCCAGTCAATGCACTGGAGTACTGCGTAAAGGTTCCGTTGCGTGATCCGTCGGCTCGGTTTCTCGCCCAGCGGCGGCCGCATCAGTTGCAGACGCTTCTGGCCGGGAAGCACGTATCCGATAGCTCCCGGACAGTGATTCAGCAGGATCGGCTCGACAACCTGCACGAACGACTCGACGGTGCCCGCCGGCATGTCGCGGGTCATTTGATCGAGTTGCGGGTCGCTGGGTACCGCAGGAGTATTTTGCGGCAGGCGGCGGGGTTCCGTTTTTTGTTGTGTTTCAACTTTCAAACGGCGTCGCAACACGGAGATCATCGGGTGCTGCCGGTCAAGTGCCTCGGCCGCCGTCAACTCCTCGCCGGCACAATCCAACAGGCCATGCCGCTCGCACCACAGGCAGAGTTGCACGTGTTGTTCGATATCGTTGGCTTGTATGGCCGCTTTCTTTTGCCGATAACCGTCGCGCAAGTCATGGCAAAGGAATTCAACGCTGGCCACGCGGACTTGTGTCTCTTCACCGGGTGATGTCACGGTGTAATAATCACCATTATGCTCGATGTGTCCCTGGAGAATATTTCCGTTGCGCAGCAATAAGACGCCTGACCCGTCGCCTGATGGGTGGGGCGGTAATTCAGCCCCTTTTGCTACGCAGGCCGCAGCCAAGATAACGCCCAATAATAAAAATATTTTTCCGGACATAGTAGGGCACACAGTACGAAATGGGCTCCCGGGCGTCAAGAGAGATTTGCCAGCGCAGAGGCTGTCCGAGAGGTCTCCCCTCTCCTTCTGGGAGGGGACGTGTTGCGGAAACATGTGGATAGCCTCCTGTTGTGCCGCCGCTGGCCGGTTGGGCGGGCAGGCATTATACTAGAGCTTTGGAGAAACCGCAGATGGAACGGCAAGAGGAGGCCCAGCGGCGCGAGGTTTGCTACTCGGGAAGGGTTCAAGGCGTCGGATTCCGCTATACGGCCCGCTCCATCGCCCGCGGGTTCGCGGTCACCGGATACGTCAAGAATCTCTCCGACGGCCGCGTCCAACTGGTGGTTGAAGGTCGGCCGGAGGAGATTCGCGGGTTGCTTGGCGAGATCCAAAGCGAGATGGGCCACTACATTCGCGATGTGCAGGAAACTTCGTCGCGGGCAACCGGAGGTTTTTCAGGTTTCGATGTGCGGTTTTGATAGGAAGCAATAATCATGTCAGGCATCTCGCTGCCCCTCGCATTTTTCGATTTCGTCAATGCGCCCGCATGGGTCAAACCGTTTTGGCAAATCGGTTGGGGCGCTATCGCCGCCGCCACGGTTCTCGGCGTGTTGTTTGCCTTGTTGCGGGCCGTATTTCCCAAGGTTGCCGCCATCGCCTGGACCACAGGTAAAGAGGCCATACTGCAACCGCTTTTCTATATCCTCCTCTTCGGTGGGGTTGCTCTGTTGGTCCTTTCCCTTTTCCTGCCCTACTTCACGTTTGGCGAGGACACCAAGGTGGTGGAAGAAAACGGCCTGACGCTGGTGATGTTGCTGTCGATCGTTCTGGCTCTCTGGACGGCAAGCGTTTCCTTGGCCGACGAAATCGAAGGCCGAACGGCACTTACCGTGCTTTGCAAACCGATCAGCCGCCGCGATTTTGTATTGGGAAAATTCCTCGGCATCCTCGGGCCGGTGGCGATGCTGTTCATCGTCCTAGGGGCCTTCTTCTTGGCCAGCGTATCCTACAAGGTGTCGTACGACGCCCGCGAAACTTCCCAGCCGGAGCCGAATTCGCAGCAGTGCCTGGATGAGGTCCAGCGGATCGCTCCCGGCCTGCTCCTGGCCTTCCTGGAAACTACCGTGATGGTCTCCATCAGCGTGGCCATTTCCACGCGTTTGGGAATGTTGCCGAACCTGGTGATCTGCCTTTCGATTTACGTTCTGGGGCATCTTGTGCCCATGCTTGCCAAGTCGGCCATGGGGCAGATCGCCATCGTCGCCTTCCTCGCCAATCTCCTGGCAGCCATCTTGCCGGTGTTGGACCACTTCAACATCTATGGACCAATTGCCACGGGAGAGAGTGTGCCCTTAGTCTATCTCGGTCTGGCTGCCGTTTATTGCCTGGTCTATAGTTCCCTGGCGATGTTGGCTGCCCTGCTGCTGTTCGAAGACCGCGACTTGGCTTAATCCTCGCTTTCCGGTGCCTCGACGCGTTCTTCGCCCACGGCATCGCGGAGCTTCGCCATGGCCCGGGCTTCGAGCTGGCGAATCCGTTCCTTGGTCACGCCCATCACGCGGCCCACTTCTTTCAAGGTCATGGCGTTTTGCGTGCGGTCCAAGCCGAAACGATGCTGGATGATCTGCCGCTCGCGCTCGTCGAGATGATCGAGGATTCGCGAAACTTCCATCTTCCGCTCCGACTGGGCCGACTCGCGCCGGGCCGAATCGGGACGGATGTCCTCGATCCCCAACAATCGCTCGTCGCCGCCGGTACGGAAGCGGGCCTGCTGCCGTAGTTCCGAGGGGATCGTGCGGGCAAAATTCTTGATGATGGCCCAGGTGGCATAAGTGCTGAAGCGAAAGCCGCGGGCAAAATCGAACTTTTCCGCTGCCCGAATCAACGACATGTTGCCATCGCTGATCAACTCGAAAAGGTGCCCCGGGCCGCTGGCATAGCGCTTGGCAATGGACACGACCAGTCGCAGGTTGGCCCGTACAATGTCGTTCTTGATCGCGGCCGCGTCTTTTGCGTACCTCTCGATCAATTCCATCATTGTCAAGCTGGGCCGGCGAAGGTCCACGCGGTTCCGCAACTCGCTCGCCTTGTGCTTCAGGTAATTCATTTTGCGGAACAGGTGCTGTTCCTGCTCTCGCGTCAACAAGGGAGTCTCATACATGCTTGCCAGGTACGGAGGCAAGCCGGTTGGCCGCGGAACCCGCTTGACCGGCTGGTGATTCTCGGGCATTGGGCTCAAGATCAGGCGTTCGTGCGCGGCGGAAGTGCGGCCAAAACGTTCGTTGGGAATGTAGTCCAATTCCAGTTGCTGGACCTGTTTCAGGAGTTGCTGCGCGAAAACGCGAGATATCCGTCCCCGGTTCGAGTGAAAGCGCTGGGCCAACTGTGCCAATGTCTCGCCGTTGCTGCGCCGCTGGAAGATTTCTTCTCGCACCGCTTCATCGTGGGTGCGGTCTTCCTCCGTCAAAACGGCATGCGCATGGCGCGAATGATTTCCGCTATCCGACCAACGGTTGCAGGCGCTTCGCCGCGATTCAGAAACGGAACCTTTTCGCTGGTCGTGGCAGGGATTGGCCGAGGCCTGCCCGCGAGACCGCTCAGTACCAGTGGTTGATGTTTCTCGCCGCGCAAATCTTGCTGTGTTGGAGTTATTCATTGTTCTTTACCGCCGTTACGTCAAATGCATTCCTGGCATCCCTGATTGGCAAAGACGCTGCATTTCACTCGAATATGTTTCTCTAGGTTATGGACGAATTCCTTGGTGAAAAAATACGGTCACAAACTACTACGCCACGGCCCCAGTCCGGCCGCGTGCTTCATTCCTGCCAGGCGCCGCACCGCCAGACTTCTCCATTTTAGACAAAAGCAGCTTTCAAAAATCAAGCCCTGAACTGAATATTTTGTGGCTGTCTGGCGTTTTTTGGGAGTGGTTCGCAAGTTATTGCAGCGCAATGAGTTGACACAAGACCATTTTTGCCTGTCCGTGCGGGAATGCCGGCCGCGTGGAATTCTCATCAATCGCAGTATGGTGGACACTTAAGTTCTTGGGACGGTTCGCCGACAATTGTTCGCCGGCCATCAAACCGGTCTTGGCGACGTGGAAATCACCACCTTTCCGTCGCAGGGCCGAGCCAATCGCAGCAAGTGCTTGTGAGGCAAGCATTATCTGCATCGCTTTTGTGCATCGATCGCGGTAACAAGCGGCAATTCCCGATTTGTCCGGCACATGCTCGCTCGGGTTACTTCCTGGTGATCCGCCACTTCTTCTTCCGGCCAGCTACAAATAAAGCCTTGATTTTCCCGAAGAGTGTGGCAAAAAATTGGCAAACCAGGTTGTTTGCCGGCCTTTTGGCCAGCTCTTCCTGGTCGCCGCTTTGAAAAATAGCCTTCCCGGGCGGCAAAGAGGGCGCAGTTTTTGCTACACAGGAGGCTACGGGATATCCTCACCAACTGCACTAAGGAAAACGGGCAATCGCTACGATGGCTATAGCCCCAGATCAATTGATAGTAACCCACTCACACGGGGAGGGCCTTCGGGTCCTAGCCGAGATCGCGCGACTCTTGGCGACGCAACACGGCCAACGGCAGATGCTCACGGAAGTGCTGAAACTGCTGGAAGACCGATTGGCGTTGATCCGCGGAACGGTAATGTTGCTTTCACCCGACGGAAGCGAGTTGATCATTGCCGCTGCGCCCGGCATACCGGGGCATACGCAAGGGCAATATCGTTATCGTTTTGGCGAGGGAATCATCGGCCAAGTTGTCCAGACCGGGCAGCCGGCCATCGTGCCTCAAGTCTTTGACGAGCCGCGGTTTACGAACCGACTCTACCAGCGGCAACCGGAGACCGATGCCGACATGGCCTTTCTATGCGTTCCCATCGTCTTGGGTAGCGAGGTTGTGGGAACGTTGTCGGCCGACGTGGCCGTGGACGATACGGAGCAACTCCAGGAGCGCTGCGGGTTTCTGGAAATTGTAGCCAGCATGGTCTCCTATGACGTCAAGTCTCGCCGCGTGGAGGAATTGCAGCGGCAGACGCTGGAGTCGGAAAATCTGCGGCTCCGCGACGCCCTCAAAGAGCGATTTCGGCCGGAAAACATCATCGGCAATTCGCACCGCATGCGCGAAGTGTATCTGCGGATCCACCAGGTGGCCTCGACCAGTACGACAGTGCTTATCCGCGGCGAATCGGGAACCGGCAAGGAGTTGGTGGCCTCGGCCGTCCACTACAACAGCCTGCGGGCGCAGAAGCCCTTTGTGAAAGTCAACTGCGCGGCGCTCAGCGAAGGCCTCTTGGAGAGCGAACTATTCGGGCACGAAAAGGGGGCTTTCACGGGGGCACTTTTTAGCCGCGTCGGTCGTATCGAGGAGGCTGAAGGCGGGACGCTGTTCCTGGACGAGATTGGCGACTTCTCGCCCGCGATCCAGGTCAAGTTGCTTCGCGTGCTCCAGGAGCGGGAGTACGAGCGGGTAGGCAGTAACCGCACGAACAAGGCCAACGTTCGCATCGTTGCCGCCACGAATCGAGACCTGGAAAACGCCGTTGAGGCCGGTTTGTTCCGTCAGGATCTTTATTATCGAGTCAACGTATTTCCCATCATCCTGCCGCCACTGCGAGAGCGGAAAGACGACATCCTTCTTTTGGCCGATCATTTCGTCGCCAAGTATGCGCAGAGACTGGGGAAAGACGTGCGGCGGATCAGCACGCAAGCCATCAACATGATGGCGGCCTATCACTGGCCAGGGAACGTCCGCGAGTTGGAGAACTGTATCGAATATGCGGTTTTGCTCAGCCGAGACTCCGTAATTCATGGCCACAATCTGCCGCCAACATTGCAAATGCCCGACGCTGACGACAGCACCCAAGTCGATTCCTTGCGACACCGCGTAGCCGTTTTGGAAAAGGACATGATTGTGGACGCTCTAAAGTCTTGCCACGGGAGCATTAACGCTGCCGCTCGACGACTTGGGATTACCCCACGGATGGTCAGATACAAGATCAAGAAATTGCGGATCGACTATCAGCAGTTCATTCGCAAAGAGTGATCTCATACTTTGGGGGCAGATTCTCCTTGTGTGCGCAAGTTTGTTGACCTACATTTTCGTAGTATCAACGGATTCGAGCCATGCAATACGAGCCTGCTCCCCCCGAAAACGATCTGCGCCGCCAGAATCTTCGCGCGCAATTGGCGGCCATCTTGCAGGTCGATGCCGGGGAAGGCGAAGTCCTCAACAATTGGGGAAGCGATCCGTCGGCCGCATCTTTCCACTCGGCAATTCCCGCCGAAGGCGGGTTGCCAGTGAGCGACGACCTTCCCTTCATCCCGCCTGGCGCGGCGCCGAATGACGCCGTCCATGAATCTGCGTCGGACCCGGTTCGCGGCGACAGTGGATTCGTGCCGTTGGCCCCCAGCGAGTTCTCCGCTCTGCGCGTTGCCGAGGCGGAAGTCGAGTCGCTGGTCCTCAAGCACCTATTGAATCGCCAGGACGCCAGTGGCCGGGAACTTGCGGAAGAGATCGGCATCTCGTTCTGTATCTGCGAGAAGTTGCTCCACGCCATGAAAACGGACCGCCTGATCGTTTTCAAGGCCGCCGACCATCTGGGAGATTACGTTTACGAATTGACCGAGTCCGGCTCGCAGCGCGGCCGGAAGTTTGCCCAATCCTCGGGGTACTTCGGTACGGCTCCGGTCTGTCTGGAAGATTACGCCGCCAGTGTTGCGGCACAGTCGTTGCAGAACCGTCAACCTGGTGTAGACGACCTCCGCCGCGCGTTTGCCGACCTGATACTTAGCGAAGACATCTTTGCCCGCTTGGGACGGGCCATTATTTCCGGCAAGGGATTGTTCCTGTACGGTCCGCCCGGCAACGGCAAGACGAGCATCGCCGAGCGTGTCACGCGGGCTTATGGAGAGAGTATCTGGATACCTCGAGCGATCAGCGCTTGGGGTGAGGTCATGCGCGTCTTCGACCCAAGTTGTCACCAAGAGTTGCCGGTTCCCAAGGGGCAGGGCATCGACGACGAGAAGATCGATCATCGCTGGGTCCGCATCCGTCGTCCCACGATCGTCGTGGGCGGAGAACTGCTGCTGGAGAACCTGGAGATTACGGCCGATCCGCGGACGGGTGTCGCCGAATCGCCGTTGCAACTGAAAAGCAACTGCGGCACGCTGGTTATCGACGACTTTGGCCGGCAGCAAGTCGCCCCGGCGGCGTTGCTCAATCGTTGGATCGTGCCGCTGGAAAAACGCTACGATTTCCTCAATCTCAGCAGTGGTCGGAAGATCCAGGTGCCATTCGACCAGTTCATTGTCTTTTCCACGAATATCGAGCCGCGCGACCTAGTCGACGAGGCGTTCCTACGGCGCATTCCCTACAAGATCGACGTCAGCGACCCCAGCGAAGAGCAATTCCGCGACCTGTTTCTGAATCTGGCCGCGTCGATGGAAATCGAACCTTACCGACAACCGCTGGATTACCTAATCCAAAAGTACTATCGACAAACCGGGCGGCCGATGAGATTCTGCCACCCGCGCGATCTGCTCCGGCAGGTCAAAGTCTACTACGACTGCCTGGATCAACCGGCCCGACTGACGGTCGAGGCCCTCGATTCAGCCGCAATGGATTACTTCTCGGTCTTATGAAGACTGCCTAGTCTTCCTCCCTTCTGTAATAAACTCCAAATAATTAGGCGTTTTTCCTAGCAATTCGCCTTGATTGGGGGCGACGGTTTGGGTATTTTTCGCCGTCCGTATATTTGTCTCATCAAAGAATGTCTGCGCGTCTCTTCTAGCAACCGCTACCACTACCGAATGGGCCACTGCCGTTGTCGTCGGATGTTCGCAACTGCGGCGTGTGCTCTGCGGGAAAGGGCCTACATGGCTGAACCGCCAATCAGAGCAGGCAGATGCCGTCGTCTGGCACTATGCGCACTGTTTGTGCTAATAGGGTCAGCATGGTGGTCTGTCGGTTTCGGGCAGCCCTTGCCGGAAGGTCCCATGCTTGGGCCCGACGTGCGACCGATGTCCCCGGCTGGCCCTAATATTCCTACACCCGGATTGGCGCCCCAGATGTCTCCCTACGGTTCGTCGGTCGCGCCGCAGGCAATGCCCTATGGTCCACCGGTCACGCCGGTACAGTCTTACGGTCCGCCGGCCGTGCCATCGACATCGCCTTACGGTCCGCCGGCCGTGCCGTCGACAGGGCCGAATGGTTTGCCGGCCGCGCCGCCGTTTGGCCCCATGCCGGCCACCCGGGCGCCTACCCTGCCGCTGGAAGAAATCGTGGTCCAAGTTCGCGTGGAAGGCAATCATACGGTGACCCTGGCGAAGATTTTGACCAAGATTCGCACCCGTGCCGGACGGCCCTATCTTGAGGAACAAGTCCAACAGGACGTGCGCGATCTCTACAAGCTGGGCACCTTTGCCGCCGTGCGGACCTTCAAGCAGCCGGTGCAAGGCGGCGTTATCGTCACGTTCCAGGTGGCGGAGCGGCCACTGCTGCGGGAGGTCATCATTGTCGGCAACGACAAATACCTGACCTCGGTCCTCAAGAAAGAGGCCGAACTCAAGGTGGGCGATGCCGCCGATCCCTTCGCCGTGGAAAACGGCCGCCGCAAAATCCTGGACTACTACCAGAAGAAAGGCTACAGTAAGGCCCGCGTCACCATCCTGGAGGGCGACAAGGCGGGCGACCTGAGGGCCATTTTCGTCGTCGACGAAGGTCCGCAACAAAGTGTCTTTTGGGTAAACTTCGAAGGCAACCACTTCGCTTCGTCAGCTCGCTTGAAAACGCTTATCGATTCCCACCCGCCCTGGTTCTACCTGTTTGCTGGCGAGCTCGACCGCAAGCAAATCGACGAGGACGTAGCCAAGCTGACCGCCTATTACCGTAGTTGGGGTTTCTTCCATGCCGTCGTCAGCCGCGAGTTGATACCGAATGAAAAGCAGGACTGGATTACCATCAACTTCGTCATCAACGAGGGACCGCGCTACTCCGTCCGCAACGTCTCGTTCCTGGGTAACAAGAAGATAAACAATCCGGTTCTGGCCGAAAAACTGAAACTGCTCAGCGGCCAATTCTTCGACCAGAACCAGCAAAACCTCGATTTGCAGAAGCTCCGCGACGAGTACGGCGGCCACGGCTACGTGTTTGCCAAGATCGAGGCCGACAACCGCTTCCTCGAAGAACCGGGCAAGCTTGACATCGTGTACAATGTCGAGGAAGGCTCCCGCTATCGGGTCGGCCGCATCAATATCGAGATCAAGGGCGAGAATCCGCACACGCAGATCACCACGGTGCTCAATCGCCTGTCGTTCAAGCCGGGCGACATCGTCGATACCCGTGAGTTCCGCAATAGCGAGCGGCGTTTGAAGGCCGCGCAGCTTTACAAGGTCGAACCACAGAAGAACATCGAGCCGAAGATCGTTTACAACCCGCCGGAGTCGGACGACAAGGACACGGCGACCGCCGGCCAACGGCGAACGACCTACTACCGCGTGCCGGGCGGCGAGGCCCCCCTGCCGCCGGACGAAGGCTATCTGGACGTCGATCTCAGCGTGGAACCGCAGGCCTCGGAAACGGCTTCGCCCGAGAATACTTATTATCCGCCGGCCGGCTATCGGCCGGCCGCGTACATGCGGCCCGTGTTCCAAGGTCAGACCTTCAAGTCGTCGGCCTGTGCCACGGAAGTTTTCACGGGACAGGCATATCCCTTGCCGCCGCAAGGTCCGCAGACGTTCGTTCGCTTTGTTCCGCCGCCGCAAGCCGCAGTCTATGTGAATCAGGCCCAGCAAGCGCCGGCCTATAGCGGCCCGGTCGTGCAACCCGTCTCGCGTCCGGCTGTGATGCAAGCGTTTTATCCGGGCGACGGCTGGAGCCAACCGTCGCAGGGACAGAGTTGGCCGGCCGCATCCAACAACTACGGTACCGACGCGGGTCATTGGAGCCAACCACCGCAGGGACAGAGTTGGCCGGCCGCATCCGACAACAACGCTTCTTATGCAGGGCAGTCGCCGCAAAACTACGTCGCGCCACAACCGCAAGCGGGCGGCGTCACGTATTACAACCCGCCGCCCGCGGCGTCTGCGGCACCTTATGCCGCACCTTATGCCGCACCGGCAGCGCCGCCTTCAGCCGACGCGCCCAACCCGGCTTATAATGTCGCGCCGAACTACGGTGCCCCCGCCGCCAATCCCGCGAATCCGTACCCATCGTCGCCCCCACCTTCCGCTGCAGGCGTCATGGGCGGTTCGGGTTATGACACGCAGGGTGGTTTCACGGCCTCTGGACCAGCCCCCAGCAGGCCCGTGGCCCAGCTTGCCGCCGGCGGTGACATCTTCAATAACCCGGAAGCCACGATGGTTCCCACGCCCGATACCGATCCACTGCGCAATCTGACGCTTTTCATCGGCCCGGAAGAAACGCAGACGGGCCGGCTGATGTTCGGCGTGGGCGTGAACTCCGACGCGGGCTTGGTGGGCAACATCACGTTGGATGAGCAGAACTTCGACTGGACCAAAGTTCCCACAAGTTGGGAAGACATCATGGAAGGCAAGGCCTTCCGCGGAGCCGGCGAGCGATTCCGCTTGGAACTGGTGCCCGGCACGCAGGTCCAGCGCTACATGATCAGTTTCGAGAACCCGTATTTCATGGATCGGCCGGTGAGTTTCGGCACGAGCGGGTTTTTCTACCAGCGGATCTACCCGGAATGGACGGAAAGCCGCGCCGGCGGCAGTGTCAGCTTCGGATACCAATTCACGCATGACTTGACCGGCAGCATCCGTTTTCAGGGCCAGGACGTGAACATCAAGAATCCGGCTTATCCGGTGCCCGATCTGGAGGAATGCGTGGGGCGCAACCAGCTTTACACGACCTCCTTGTCGTTGTCGCACAACACCCGCGACAATCCTTTCATGGCCACGGAAGGACACTTGCTCTCGGCCACGCTCGAAGAGACCGTGGGCAGCTTCCAATACGCCAGGGCCTCGGTTGAGTTCAGTCAGTTCTTCCGCATCTTCGAGCGTGCCGACCGATCGGGCAAGCACGTGCTGAGCTTTACGCTCAAGGCCGGTTACTCGGGTGATGACACGCCGATTTTCGAGCGCTACTACGACGGTGGTTTCTCGACGATCCGCGGCTTTGCTTTCCGCGGCGTGACACCCCGCGACCCCGTTTACAACATGGGTGTGGGCGGCGACTTCCAGATGCTGGCCTCAACGCAGTACTTGTTCCCGATTACGGCCGACGACATGCTCAAGGGCGTAGTGTTCATGGATGCCGGGACTGTCGAGCCGAGAATCACGGATTGGGTCGACAAGGTCCGCGTGGCCCCCGGTTTCGGCCTGAGAATCTCGATCCCCATGATGGGACCGGCCCCGATCGCCTTGGACTTTGCCTTCCCCATTGTCCAGCAAAGCGGCGACCAGACGCAAATCTTCAGCTTCTTTGTGGGCTTCAACCACTAAGTCGTATGTCTAAAGTACGCCCGGAGGGACTCGAACCCCCAACCCTCGGTTCCGAAGACCGATGCTCTATCCAATTGAGCTACGGGCGCACATACGTCTTTCTCGGGGAAAACGCATGGTCATTGACTTTAGCCGCGGCTGAATTCTCCGCGGTACCACCATCCTAGTGGGCAATGGGTTTGTAGGATCGGGCGGGAAACAAAGTACTTCGACCCTTGGAATGATCCTGAAGGGGCCGAAGAGGCTAATCGCGATTACGCTACAAATCAGTGTACCAAAGCGGCGCGTGGCGGCAAGACGGGGAAGGTCCCCATACAACGAGCCCCTTACGCAACATGGACTGAGCGCTTTCAAAAGGACGGACGGCCAAATGAATAACGCGAGTGTATTGGAACGGACACGCAAAGTCAAGCGCTTCGGTCGGCGTTTCGGTCGGAAGACGCCTTTCGGCACTTTTTCCTCCAATCGCCTCTCCCCTGCAACGCCCTGTCGGGCGCGGATCCCGCGCCGGACAGTACGTTTTGTCTCGCCGTCAGGCAGATCTCAGCCGCCGCAACAGCGAGACCGCCGGCAGCAGGGAGTGCAACAGGGCTGGCAGACGGGCACCTCAATGGTCTTCTCCACCATCCGGCAAACCTGGACCTGCACTTTCTTCTCCACTGTGTGCGGCACCAGCACGGTGTAAGGCACCGTCCGCTCCACCTGGTGCGCAACGCACTCGACGACCTGCTGATAGTGGGTCTCGGTCCTGGGCAGGCAAACCACGTACGAGACCTCGCGGCTCCGCTCCTCCAACTTGCACTCGGTGACCGTGAACGTGCGGGTCCGCATCTCGCAATGGTAGTCGCAGACCTGGTGCGAACAGGTCCGCACCTGGCTCTCATAGTGACAGACATGGACCGTGTGCGTCTGAGTCTGCGGTTTGCAGACCTGGACCTGATAGGTGCAGGGCACCTGCACCGTCTCCAGCTTGTTGACCGTCACTTGCACCGGCTCGTTCACCCAGTTTGGCACCCAGCAGCGCACCGTCTGGCAGGCCTGGCAAGGATTGCAACAACCGCAACTCGAAACGGGCCGATCTTCCCAATGTCCCTTGTCGACGCAGCGCGTCTGCGTCTGCGTGACCGGCACGCAGCGCGTTTCGCAGCGCATGCCCTGGCGGGTTTCGCAGGAAGGCACCCAAACGGTGCATTGCTGCGTCTGCTCGGTCCAAATGGGAACGCAGACCGTGTAGCTGCTTTGCACCGTCCGGTAGGTCGGCACCTGGACCTGGTAGTTCTCGCTGACTTGCCTCTGCATGGGCAACGCTACACAGTAGGTCTCCATCCGCTTCCGCACCTCGGGGACCATGACCGTAACCGTGCATGGAACTGTTTTGGAAACAGGAACCATTTCGCAACAGGTAACCGTGCGCGTGCGGGTCTCCGGAACACACACCGTCTCCGTACATGTCCGCTCCTCCGTACACAGGGTCGGAACACAGACTTTTTGCGTCACGAACTGCGGGCCGCAAGGCGCCGCAGCCGCCGCTACGGAGGCGGTACATCCACAATCACCACCCAAGGCAACTCCACCCAGCGACACGCCGAGGACCATTGCCAGCGCTGACGATAAACCCACAAATCTCATCGCGATCTCCTCACTATCAATAGTAGCCGGGGGGTGGACCGGGAAACCCGATCCGGAAAAACACAACCCAAACGAGAAATATTACGCAATCGCTCCATAATATCAATCCCCTCCATAATATCAATCCCCCCGTTGGGCCAGTTGCGGTTTTCGAAATAAGTTCTAAACTGTCCTTTATGGCGAACAAAGAGCACATTCTGGTGGTCGAGGACGAAGAACACCTGGCAATGGGGATCAAGTACAACCTCGTCGAAGAGGGGTACGACGTGACCGTTTGCGGGGACGGCCGGGCGGCGGTCAAGTTGTTGACCGAATCGAGTTCCAACATCGACCTGGTGGTGCTCGATCTGATGCTGCCCGGCATGAGCGGTTATGCCGTCTGCGAATCGTTGCGGGCGATCGACCGGGAGATGCCGGTGCTCATTCTGAGCGCCCGCACGTTGGCCGAAGACCGCACGCGGGGATTCGACGTGGGGGCGAACCAGTACATGAGCAAGCCTTTCGAGCTGGACGAGTTCATCAGTCGTGTAAGAAACCTGCTCGCTTTTTCGCCGCGGCGCGGCAAGGACCGCACGGCCCCGCAGTCCGACCGCGTCGAGCAGTTCGAGTTTGCCGGCGCCAAGATCAACTTCAGGACCTTTGAGGTGCTGGTCAACGGCGAGTCGATCAGGATGACCCAACTTGAGCTGACTCTGCTGCGCTACTTTATCGAGAACCAAGGCCGTGTGATTCCCCGCCGCGAACTGATGGAGAATGTCTGGGGCATGGCCGGGAACATCAACACCCGTGCTCCCGACCAGTTCATCCGCCGGCTGCGGAAGATTTTCGAGCCGGACCCGGCCCAGCCGCGGCACTTTCTCACGATTCGCGACGCCGGTTACCGCTTCATTCCCGAGGGAATGGACGCGACTGAGCGTGGAGCGGCGGAAGAACAAGAATAGGTCCGGATCGGATCGTTGCTTGGCGGGCGGCAAAGAGGAGTCAGAAAAAAGTGCTTCCAACGGCATTTCTCCCGTCTTGGCTGCCGCGACTGACCCGTCGTTTCGGGTTAGGCAGTGACCTGGCCACATCGAGAAAAGGGGCCTCGTGGAGTTTTTGCCGCGATTTTTTACGTCCACGAGTGTACTCGGCTTCCGCTAAAGGTATTGCTCACACGGAGAAAACTGCGGGGAAAAAAACGCTTGACATCCTAACGATAGTTTTGCCACAGCCAAAGGCCGTATTCAATTTGTTACCAATTTGTTACCAATTTTTTGGCAAACGTTACCAATTTGTTGCCAATTTGTAGGCATTTTCTGGCACTTGTTCATTTGTATAGTATCTAGGGGTAGGACACATGGCGCTTTCTTGCGGCTATTTTAGTGCAGAGTCATAAAAATAATTAATTGTTGCCACGGCAAGTGTGGCCGTTCGCGACCGTTGCCCGGGCCGTAGGGCGGGTCGAGGCACGAGACCCACGCGCCACAGTTTCCGCGCAGCCGCCGGCGCGGACGCCGACTTGGGCAGGTCGGCGCCGCGCGTAATGTATGGCCCCCCGGTTCGCTACGCCGGGGGCTGGTTAAATTGTCAAAGAACAAATTCACGCGCCGAGTATTCAGGCGTAGCCTGAATCTTCTTCAGCGCGCTTTATACCCTACTATACGCAACGCATCTCGCCACCATTTGCGCGCGGCGTGGAATTTCGCCGCAACCCTTGCCGTTGCGGTGTTTCCGCTACAACCATACGTTTGGAATCCACGGCCTTCGCCAGTGGGTCCCAGTCGAGTTCGGGCAGGAACTCGCGCATCAGATCATAGAACGAAGAGTAATCATCGAGCAAACTGCCGCCGTAACGGCGATAAATATCCGCTGCTTGGAGGCGGTACCAGTCTCGCGGCTGGCGGAACCCCAACTCCTTCCCCAGCCAGCGCAAGTAGCGCTGCCGGTTCTCGGCCACCTTCCAGAACCCGGGCGGCACTTTATCGAACCTCCACTCGCACCAGTTGCGCCCCGGGACCAAGGCCATCACCGCGCGCGGCGGCGAGCCTCCGTAGTAGTGCGTCAAGAGCGACAACCCCTTGTTCCGCGCGAAGTCGTCGGTGCTGACCTTGTACCAGTCCACGACAACGCTGGTCCGGAGATTGGAAGCTCCCGGGAACGCCACGGAGTGGGTTCCCTACAGCGAAGCTCGGGTGGTCGCAATTATCGCGCGCGGCCCCCGGGAAAGGCTCTAGGCAATGCCGAGCAATAGCAGCGGGCGGCAGTTTTGGATTTTTCCGCCTTTGGATTTCCGATTTGTTTCGTATTTCGTGCTTCGAATTTCGGATTTCCGCGCCAGACTGGGTCGTCACATCGCCTCGATCTTGACGCCATGCCGGGTACCATGCGGGCACCATGTACCCATGATCGTGGTCCTGGCTGGCGGCCGTTGGACTTGGAAATCGCTCTGACGGCTGCTCCTCGCTCCTCTCGCCCAATTTACTTGTCCACCAGTCCAACCCGAATCCGGCAAGGAAGTATCCCGGCGAAGCTCCGTGGGGTAGTTAGCGGCTAAGGTCAGGTCCCGATGTCGACGCCGGCTTTGGGATGTCAGCCCGGCCCCGATGGCCGCTGAAACTTAACTCTTAAGGTGTGACCCTGACGCCTGCACCCCCCAGTATAGCTATTGGCAATTTTTGCCAGTCAGTGTAAGCTTGGGAGAGAGGCAAAATAAAGGAATTCGCGATGCCCACTCGGAATGTGAACCTGACCGATTATTACGACCAATACGTGGACACCCTGGTCACGTCTGGGCGGTTCTCCAACGCCAGCGAGGTCATGCGGGCAGGCCTCCGTTTGCTGGAACAGCAGGCGCGGGAGGACGAGGAGAAATTGACGGCTCTCCGCGCCCTGGCGTCCGAGGCATTCAACGAACTGGATCGAGGACAAGGGACTCCGATCGATGACCGCCAACAGCTTGCCGAGTTGATTGGGCAGATCGGTCGGCGTGCGGCGGATAAGGTTGCGCGTGGCACGATCGGCGCCTGACACTATGCCTCGCTCACTCATCTCTCCCGTTGCCCAGGACGATATCGAGTCGATTCTCGCTTGGACTCACGAGCGGTTCGGCCCGGAAGCGCGGTTGCGCTACGAGGCGCTGCTGGTTCAAGCCATTCTCGATGTAGTCGATAATCCCGATCGCGTCGGCAGCCATACCCGCACTGAGATCGCTCCCGCTGCCAGGACCTATCATCTTTGGCACAGCCGAAACCGAGTGGAGCCGGCCAGCGATCGAGTCCGTCAACCGCGGCACTTCCTGCTCTATCGAACGTGCGACGATGGACGGGTCGAAATTGGACGCGTGCTGCACGAGCGGATGGATCTTGCGCAACATCTGCCCGAAGGCTACGAGCCCAAGACTACCAGTGAACATCCACCGGAATCGCCGTAACGGCTCAGGTCGAAACCGAGGTCGAAACTGGGACGCAGCTAGTATTGACGGCGAAAGTAACTAGCTGCGCCCCAGTTTCGACCCCCCCAGTTTCGACCCCGCTCTTCTTGGCATGACTCGAGTTTACCAAAACGCCGTCTTCTCTGTCACTACTAGAAACTGCGTGTCCGTTTCGACCCGTGAGGAGATTCCACGTCCGCTTTTGCCGGGCTGTAACCGGTGCAAACAAGCCGCCGGTGACTGGGACGAGTTTTATCAACGGCGATTACTAGACTCCCGCAAGTGCCTTAACTCTTGCTAGGCAATATCGGAGCAACGCTGCCACAGGCCCTACTTTCACGCTCGAATCCCAACGCTCCGCCTGACTTAGAAGTCGTGCATACCGCAATTCGTTGTCCGAGTCGCCACTTAATCGCCACAAGAACGAGCTGTGCATAAATAGCTCGCGCTGAGCATCTCGGTCTCCAATCGCCTCCAGGTAATCCCACATCACTTGGTGACACCAATTGAATATCTTGCCCATTCGTTGGGTGTATGCCAGGCTGTAACTTCGAGCCAGGTCTTGGCGGTCAAGCTCACTTATGTCGGACAGCCGATCCGATTGCAACAGAGCCTCTTGCAACAGAGCCTCAATCCGCCGGATCGTTGCACGGACAGCCGCGCGAGGTGGTCACAATTTGTGACCACCTCCTGCTTCTCGGCCTCGGTCAAGGGAAATCGGAAGTCGCCGGGGAACCGTTCCGGATTTCGTTTTACGGCCTGGTTGAGCACCTTCGTGGTCGTCCCGTAAAGGTTGGCCAAATCGGCGTCGAGCATCACGCGTTGTCCGCGGATCAGAAGGATACACGGCTCGATTTGATCCACCAAGACAACTTCTGTTCCTTCCTGCTTGCTCATCTTCCTGCCCCCGCCAGAACCTTCTTGATCTCGCCCATGATTTCGATGATCCGCTTCTCTTTGGCCAGGATGCTCTCGACCAATTGTTCGGGCGGCAAATGCTCCAGGGCCTCTTCGGCACTGGGGTTCTTGATGTCGAGATTTACCGACAACAGGTTCCCGTCAGCGTCCAGCTTGATGACGTCCGACGCCTTGACCTTCCAGGCCCGACCGTTCTCCTTCCGCTTGCCCCACCATTTCAGGCAGTCGGCAAACTCCTCGTACTGGATGGGCTTGGTCTTCGTGTAATTCTTGCGGTCGGCGGGCAACGGCTGCTCGTAGTACCAGATGGTCTTGGTCGGCCCGGAGCAATCGAAGAAGAGCAGGTTCGTGGGGATCGACGTGTACGGGGCAAAGACGCCGTTGGGCAGGCGAACGATCGTGTGCAAGTTGAATTCCGTCAGAAGCTCGTGCTTGATGCGGGCGCAGACGCCGTCGCCGAAGAGCGTGCCGTTGGGAACGACTACCGCGGCGCGGCCGCCAGGAAGAAGGCCCTCACCCCCGGCCCCTCTCCCAGTGGGAGAGGGGAGAGAGTTGGCGGCCCCTCTCCCGGAAGGCGAAGGGAGCAATGCGCCCTCACCCCCTGCCCCTCTCCCGAGTACGGGCGAGGGGAGTTGGTCGCCGGGGCGACGCAACTTGCGCATGATGAGTTGCAGGAAGAGCAAGGCCGTTTCCGAAGTCTGCTTGTCGGCCGGGAAATTCGTGCGGATGCCGGCCTCCTCCTCGCCGCCAAAGGGCGGATTGGTCAAGATCACGTCCACGCGGTCGCGCTTGCCGATCTCCGTCAATTTTCCGGAGAGGCTGTTGCCGTAGGCAATCTGCGGCGACTTCAGCCCGTGCAGCAACAGATTCATCTGCGCCAGCATGTAGGGCAGCGGCTTGGCCTCGCCGCCGAAGATGCTCTTCTCCTGCAAGAGCTTCATGTCCTGCACGGTCTTGCATTGCTTTTCCAGGTGGCCGTAGGATTCGGACAAGAACCCGCCCGTGCCGCAGGCAGGGTCTAACAATACCTCGCCAAGCCGTGGATCGGTGACCTCGACCATGAAGCGGACGACCGGCCGGGGCGTGTAGAACTCGCCGGAATCGCCGGCCGTGTCGCGCATCTCGCGGAGCATCGATTCGTAGAGATGGCCCAGGGTGTGGATCTCTTCGGCCGCGTTGAAGTGGATGCCGTCGATCAGGTTCACCACGTCGCGGAGCAGGTAGCCGGAGATCATGCGGTTCTGGATGCCGCGGAAGACGTTGGCGATCACGTCACGGCGGCCGTCGCCGTTCTGTCCCAGCAAGGCCCGCAGGTAGGCGAACAGCCCGGCGCCCTTGCTGCCGTCCGGTCGCACGGCCTCGTCGTTATTGATGAACTTGATCAGCTCGTCGCCGGTGATGCCGTCCTTTTTGGCGGCCCAGTCGCGCCAGCGGTAGGGCGGTTCGATAGCCGTACGGTAGCGCTTGCCGCCGATCGCTGCCCGCGTTTCCTCCACCTGCTCCAGGTCGTCGAGGAATTTCAAGAACATGATCCAGGTCAGCATCGGCAGGCGGTCGAGGTCGCCGTTGAGGCCCTTGTCTTTGCGCATGATGTCGCGGGCCGACTTGATGAGCGAGCCGAGTTGCTGGGCCGTGGTCTGGGGTTGGTCGGCCTTCTTGGCTTGTTTCTTGGGCATAGTGTGGTCTAAAGGATTCAGTCTAATCGCAAACTGGAAACGCTCCACCGACGCGGGGTCGGTGGGGACGGGATGTGGTTGCGCACGCTGGTAGTGGTCAAACATCGTTCCGCCGCCACAGGGGCGGCGGGGGCATTAATAGGTAAATCACGCCGCAGCATACAACAATGTCTGCAATTCGGCAATCGCCGCGCGCAGCTTATCGACGCCGCCGAACTTGTCCGCGATCTCCAGCACGTTGCCATGCTCGGACAACGGAGGGACTTCCAAAATCTCGGGAATCACGAACTGTGCCGTCCCGTGCTGCGTGTACTTCTCCAAAAGCTCTTCCAAGATACTCCTGGCTTCGGGCGCGTACTTGTCGAAAAAGTCCTTGCGGTCCTTCTTCAAGCGGTCGGCCCGTTCGCGGCGGGTGCGGAGGGGCGCGTTGAAGGCAACATGGCAGAGCAGATCGAAGGGGTCGGCCTCGGGCTGGTTGGCCGCCTCGGCCAGTTCGTCGAACTCGATACCCCGCTCCGCCAAGGACTCGATGATCTCGTTGCGGCAAGCCGGATCGGCCCATTGCTTCCGCAACTCGGCTGCATTGGGGAAGAGCGTACGCACCTTCGAGGCGGTGTAATCCGTGTATTTGACCACCTGAAGCTGCCGGCCGTTGGGGTCCAACTCGTAAACCAGGTGGGCGGCAATCTCCACCTGCCCACCATCGACATAGAATTTTTCTCGCTTCTGGCCGCCTTCATCCTCGGGCAAAGCCGGATCGCCGAAAATATCCGGATCATCCTCCGCGCCTTCTTCGGGCTCATCCTGCTCAAGTTCGGTTTCGTCGCCCGCGGGGTTGCCGTCGTCGTCAATGGCCTGTTCGGTGATTTGGGCCGGATCGCCGTCGAAGGCGGGATCAGCAAAGAGGCGCGTGGATTGGGTGAAGTCGAGGATGTTGAAAAAGTACTTGCCGTAATCGTCGCGGAGCCGGGTGCCGCGGCCGATGATCTGCTTGAACTCGACCATCGAGTTGACGACGCGGGCCAGGACGATGTTCTTGCAGGTGGGGGCATCGACGCCCGTGGTCAGCAATTGCGAGGTCGTGAGGATCACCGGCGACTTGGCGTCGGTCTCCACGTCCTGAAACTTGCTCAGGTGCCCCAGGCCCACGTCGCCCTCGTCGGAAGTGACCCGGCAGACGTAGTTGGGGTTCTGTTGCACCAGGTCAGCGTTGAGGTTGTTCAGTTCCCGCCGCATGGAATCGGCGTGTTCCTGGTCCACGCAAAAGACGATGGTCTTGTCCAAGCGGTTGGTCTTTTTCAGGAAGTCGGTAATGCTCCGGGCGATGGCCTTGGTGCGGGCCAGCAGGGCCACGGCCCGCTCGAAATCCTTGGTCTGGTATTCTTCATCCGGGATTTCCTTGCCGTAGCGGTCCAGTTCGCCCTTGGAGGGACGCCAGCCCGAGGCATCGTAGGTGGTAATGATCCGATGGACGCGATAGGGGGCCAGGAAGCCGTCGTCGATCCCCTGCCGCAGGCTGTAGGTATAGACCGGGTTGCCGAAGTAGGCGTAGGTATTGGTGTTCGTGTCGCACTTGGGGGTCGCCGTCAAGCCAAGCTGATAGGCGGGCTGGAAGTACTCGAGGATCTCCCGCCAAGTGCTTTCGTCGCGGGCGCTGCCGCGATGGCACTCGTCGATGATGATCAGGTCGAAGAAGTCGGGCGGGTACTGGCGGTAAAGGCCGGGCCGGTTGTCGTCCTCGGCAATCGCCTGATAGATGGCAAAGTAGATTTCCCGGCCCTTGCTGATCTTGCGGCCGGTGATCTTCCAGCGGGCATCGCCAAAGGGGGCGAAGGTCTTGTCCTTGGGATCGTCGATGAGGATATTGCGGTCGGCCAGGTAAAGAATCTTGGGGCGGCGGTGTTCGCCCGTGCGGTTCCAGAGGGCGTTCCAAAGTTTCCAGCAGATCTGAAAGGCGGTCAGCGTCTTGCCGGTGCCGGTGGCCATCGTCAGCAGGATTCGCGGCGTGCCCATGAGAATAGCTTCGATGACGCGATTGACGGCGATTTCCTGGTAATAGCGAAGCTGCCGGCCCGGCTGGTGGTGGCAGGGGGTCAGAAGCTGTTGGGCGGCCTTTTCATCGGGCAGCTTTCGCGACTGGCGGAGTCGTGCCCAGAGTTCGGCCGGAGAGGGGAAGGCGTCGATCTTGCGTTCGATGCCGCTGAGGAAGTCGAACTCGATGATCTCCTTGCCGTTGGTGGCGTAGGCGAACTTGAGGTCGAGGATTTCAGCGTACTGTTTGGCCTGCTGGAGTCCTTCGCCAGCCGTCCTGTAGCTGGCCTTGGCCTCGACCACGGCGATGGGGAAATCGCGGGTATAGCGGAGGCGGTAATCCGCCCGTTTTTGTTTTAGCCGCCGGATCCTCTTTGCCGTGGGCACGATCCGGCCGTCAGTGAAGGAATGCTGCTCTTGGATCTGGTCGTCGCTCCAGCCGGCGCCGTAGAGCTTCGGCAGTACATAGACGCGACAGGTATCGGCTTCGGTCTCGGGCATGCGTATTCTGGGCGCGCTGAAAGCTGTGTCGCGTGGGTCTCGTACCTCGACCGACTACAACTTGGCTCCTCAATCGGGAGGCCGCACCAAAACCCCGATTCTACCTCCGCCAGGGGCTGGTTGCAAGCACACGGACGGCTGGTCCGGGAGTGGATAAGGATCTGGGCTTTGAGCAGCAGGATCTGCGCCCCGCTGGCCTCGTTCTTGGTCGGCCACTGGGTTTTTCGTTTCTTACCTCTCGAAGCCGAACTCCACTTCGTTGGCCCAGTGGGTATACCAGTCGTTGTGGAAGGCCAGGCAGTTGTCTTTCGACACGCTGCGACCGGCGGCCAATTCCAGGGCGCCGGGGCCGTTGTTGACGCGGAATGAGAACTTCACCGTCTGCCCGGCATCGAGCCGCATCTTGACCTCCGGGATCTCAGTCCAGGGAATCGCGCATTCGACCACGTTGCCGTTGACCGCGAGTTTCGCATCGCCCTTGACTGGGCCGCCGTCGATGGGGGCCTTGGGTTGCCGCGGATAGAAGTGCTTCCGCGGCGCGCCGGGCCGGAGCAGACAGAATATCTCCGTGCCGCCGCCATAGGCCTCGCCCACCTTGTTCAAGGCAAATTCATAGTCGGTGTCCGGATAGGCACAGAACCGCGGCATGGTGCCCGCCGGGAAAGGCAGCATGGCCTTCCTCTCCGGCGGCAACACGTTGAAAGCGATCTGCACGTTGTGCTTGCCGTTGCCCGAGGGGATCTCGAAATCCTTGCGGTAGGAATAGCGGCGAACGCCCGCCGGCCAGGTCAATTCCTTTCCCCGGCTCTGGAATTTCTCGGGATAGAAGTAGTCATCGTCATGGCGGGTCTCGAACCGCGGCATGTCGTCCAACTTCGGCACCGCAGCGGCGAAATAGAAGTTCTTGGCGTCATAGGCCAGGTAGGCGGTCACAACGCCGCTGCCCTGGCGGCCGAAATCCTTGAAGGGCAGGTAGGCCTTCTCGGTCATGCTCGTGGCCACACTCTGGGCAGCGGTCTGCGGAACGACACCTTTCCAGTCGTCGAGGTTCCCGTCGACCGTGATCGTCCGCCTGGCGATGACGTTGGCATGCACCGGTTCCACGTGTTTCACTGCGCCGTCGCTGCCGGCATCGAAGTCGGCCGTGAGCCGGTAATTGTTGTCGGCCGCCGCCTGGCCGCCAATCACCCTGGCGGACAATTCCTTCGTCTGAGCGGCTGCCAACGTCACCGTCTGCTCGCCCGGATCGAGCGAAAGCCCTTCGATCTTCACTGCGAGCTTGCCTTCGATGGGGCGATTGAGCACGTTGGTCAGCTTGATGCGGACCGCCGGTCGGGCCGAAATCGGGGCCGTCATGTCGCTGGCCACGATCTCCACGGGGTCGACGCCCGAGATCCGTGCGGCGGCAACCGCCTTGAGCAGTCCGGCGAAAGACCCCGGGCTGCCATCGCTGCGCAGGAAATAGCCCAGGCTGTTCAGCGGCACGATGATCTTGCCGCCGTGCGAGGGCAAGGGATTGGCGTAGAAATCATAGAGCACGAACTTTCCGCCGCCGTCGTCCAGTTCCATGCGGGCATCCTTGGCCAAGCCCACGGAGCGAAACAGCACGCGGTTGCGGTCGTAGCTGGCGCTGAGGTCGCCCAGGACCACAAGCGTGCCGTCGTCGGCATCGATCGGGCCGGTCCGTTGGCCGCCGATTTTCTTTGCCAGGCCGTCGAAGACAAAGACAAACGGCAGGCCGTTCTTGAAGAGGATCTCTTTGAAGGCCCGCTGGCCGAGGAAGTGCTGCGTGGCGGCGATCGCCGCGCCCGGCGCCCAGACTTGGGCCACGGCGTATTCCTTGTCGCCCAGGCGGGGTTTTTCGGAAGTGAAGACATTGCCGGCGTAAATGCCCGCCGTGCGGTCCTGGCCCATGGCCCGCATGGAGGCAATGACCCCCGCCACGCGTTCGTCGGAATTGGCCACCCAGCTCTCGGTGTCCCAGACTTTCACGCGGCCATACGTGCTCTTGCGGTTCATCCACTTGGGCTCCAAGGCGGCGTCGTTGGCCAGCGGTTGGTAGTGGATGCTGACGAAATCGAGCCAGGGTAGGAAGGTATCAGAGCCATCGCAGAAGAGCTTGTCGCGGGTGTTGGTGGTGGAGCAGGCGCCGCCGATGAGCACTTGCACGCCAGCTTCTTTGCGGGCCTCGATAACCGCCTGCGCCATCACCGTGTAGATCTCGCGGAAACGCGGGATATCGGCGCCCCAGCCCGAAATCGACACGCCCTCCCAGGGCTCGTTCCACAGTTCTACGGCGTTGATCGGCCCTTTCGGCCAGCCGTATTCGCTGATGACCTTCTTGACGTAGCGTTGGAACTCCTGGTCGAAGGAAGGCAGCCATGCCAAGTCTTCCTTGATGCCTTCGATCATCGTGCCGTCGGGCCGCAGCCACGGCCGCCCCCGTCCGGCGGGCTGCTGCGCTTGGGGAGTGCCGCCGCAGCCCACGGTGAGCATTAGCGTGAGGTCGTTTTCCATGGCCCAGTCGACGTGGGCGTCGGCGATCGTGTTGTAGCCGCCTTCCACGCGTGCGCCTTTCACGCCCAGTCGCTTGAAGACATTGAACACTTTGGGCGACATTTCGAAGGGCCAGCCCAGATCCATGGCGTAGGTGGGCAGTCGCTCGCGGCCCGGTTCGGGCGCGACGGCGCGGACGCAGGTGGCGCCGAAGGCCCGGCCGCGATCGCCGAGTTCCAACACCAGCGCATATCCGCCGAAAACGTTGCCGATCTTCGGCTCGACTTTGACCATGCCCCCGCCGGCCGGCAGATCGACATCCTGGGTCGTGGAACCGAAATCGGAGATCTTGAACACGACGGGTTTCCACCAGTCGCCCGGTTTGCCCTTGGTGCCGTATTGGATCACGTGGGCCGCGAGTGGGCCGTGATAGGGCCGCCCAGGTTTGATGAAGAAAGTGAAAATGACGTCGTTGCCCGGCCAGAGAACATTGGCCCCCAGGCTGCAATCGACCTGTTGAACCGACCAACCGCGGGCATTGATGCCGAAGGTCTTGGCAAAATCTTCCATGCCGGCGCTAGTGACCATTTGGGCCTGGCTGGTTCGTGACAGGGACGCCAATATCACGGCCGCCAGGCAGGCAATTTGCGCCGCATAGAGCAAATGGGGTAGATTTAGGCGAGGCGCAGGCAAAGTTCGTAGACGATTCATAATCTATCCAAGGTCATGGGGAGGCAAGAAAACGACTTCCTGCGATGATAGACAGTCGCCGCCAGAATCGCAAGTATTTTATGCGGGCCTTAGCGCGCAGCGACCACACGTTGCAAGGGCGAACCCGGCGGAAAAACAAGATCGATCAAGCGCGACCGCCGCAGAGATCTGACCGCCTGCAGGAACTGGTCCAAACTCACCGGTTTCGTCATGAAACCATCGATGTGCAGATTCTCGGCCTGCAAGACGACGCGATGGACGGCCGAAGCGGTCAAGACCAGTACGGGAATGGTCTGCAGCCGGTCATCGCTGCGAAGCTCGGCCAACACCTGCCGGCCGTCTTTCTTGGGCAGCTCCATGTCCAACAAAATCACGTCCGGTTCCGGTGTGCGGGCGAAAACCCCCTCCCGGCGCAGAAAGCTGAGGGCCTCCTCGCCGTCGCGGACCAGGCTCACCCGGCAGCGGATGTCGTCGCTTTTCAAGGCCTCGATCGTCACCCGCGCATCGTCGAGGTTGTCTTCGACCAGCAAGATTTCCGGCGGACGTCCAATCGGTGTGCGACTCATGCTAAAGTTCCCGCGGCAAGAGATGCCCAGGCCCCTTTCTATTCTCATTGTAGCTTGCGGAACGATAAGGGCAACCGGACCCCGGGCATGGGCAGGGGAACGGCA
Organism: uncultured Planctomycetaceae bacterium; assembly: GCA_964615095.1. GTDB lineage: Bacteria > Planctomycetota > Planctomycetia > Pirellulales > Thermoguttaceae > JANXQG01. Next base: position 92,926 of record CAZTPX010000008.1, read on the forward strand.
AAGTCCTACGTAGAACGGAATTTATTCCGTTGACTTGCCTATTTCAGGGAACCGGAATGAATTCCGTTCTACGCAGGCGTGCCATAGACAGACTTTGCAGTTCTCCTGGGATCCGGCGCGGCCAGGCTTCGCCTAACTCGTTATTCAAACGTTATGGTGCGGTGCAGAGGGGTTGAACAATTTCGGTCCATAGCGGCAGGAATTCCATCGCCGAGAAAACGCAATCTGTCGCCCGATCATCTGGGTTTTCCAGGGCAATACGGCGCATTTCCGGCAGGAGTGAAACGAATATGCCGAAAAGGAAGGGGTCGAAGTGTTTGCTCCGCCCGGGTTCCATGATTTCGATCGCGGCGTCTTCTCGCACGGCCTCGTGGTAGACGCGGTGGTGCGTCAAGGCGTCATAGACGTCGACGATCGCCAAGATCCGGGCCGACTCGGGGATCTGCAACCCTGTCAGCCCTAAGGGATAACCGCTCCCATCCCAACGTTCGTGGTGGGCCAGGGCGATTTCGTGGGCCATCTGCAGAATCGTCGATCCCGACCCCTCGAGCATCCGCGCGCCGATGAGCGTGTGGGTTTTCATCACCTCGAACTCTTCCGGGGTGAGCTTGCCGGGTTTCTTCAGGATCGCGTCGGGAATGCCGATCTTGCCCAGGTCGTGCATGGGGGCGGCCAGGCGGATGTTCTGGACCTGCTCGGCCGGCCAGCCCAGCACTTCGGCGAACGCCTCGCAGTACAGTCCGGTACGTTTGATGTGGGCGCCGGTCTCTTCGTCGCGGTAGCGCGAGGCACTGAGCAGGCGGAGGATGGTTTCTTCGTGGGCGCGGCGGATGGCCTGCATCTGTTCGCGGACCTTGGCCTCCAGGGTTGCCGTGTATTGCCGCCGCTCGAGGACCAGACTCCGCCGTTCCAGGGCCTTGCGGGCTTGAAGGAGCAGTTCGCCGGATTTGACCGGTTTGAGCAGATAGCCGTAGGCCCCCAGCGTCATGGCCTCGACGGCCGCGGCGGTTTCTTCCAGCGCGGTCAGCACGAGGACTTCCGTATCGGGCCAGCGCTGCTTGATTTGCGAGAGAACCTCCAAGCCGGAGCGGTCGGGCACGGTAATGTCGAGCGTAAGCAGATGGGCTTCCTGGCTTTGCAGTCGGGCCATCGCGTCGCTGGCGCTGGCCGCCTCCTCGCACTCGAATCCGGCCCGGGTCAGCCAGCGGCAGACCGTCGTCCGCGCATGCGCTTCGTTGTCGACCACCAACACGCGCGGCGCGACTTTCTTGCGATTTAGATGGCCTATAACTTCAGCCATGAAACAATTCCGTAACAATTGCCGTCCCGGAAACCATACCCTATAGAAAGTGCGCTGGGCAACCAATTGCGACAGAATTGCCTCGTTCCGGTAGCGGTGGGACCGATTGTAACGAATGCAGGGTAGCGGGAAATCATTGTCTCCTCCGATCATCGGCGGAGCTGCGCTGCGCTTGTTCGCGGCCTGCATGTATGGCGGTGCGGCCATGCTTGCGCGGATGTTCTCCGCAGATCGCCGAACAGATTTCTTGCAAAAACGGAAAAATCTGCTAGTCTGAGGGGTGAACGTGGGGCAAGAAGGTTCTTTTCTGGGGGACGACAATGGCTTTCAAGACAATCGTGCGAAGTATGTTGGCGGCGGCCCTGGCGGCTGCGGCCGTAACGGCCCAGGCCGACACGGTCAATATGACCATGGTGACCGTGGGCGATCCGGGCAACGTGGCGGATACGAACCAGCACAGTGGCGGCGACAATCCTACCGGCGAGGTCGACTACATCTATCAGATTGGCAAGTACGACGTGACCAACAATCAGTATGCGACGTTTCTCAACGCCGTCGCCACCAGCGGCGACCCCTACGGGTTGTGGAACAGCAGCATGCAAAGCGACGCCAATGGCGGCATCGACTGCACAGGCAGCGGCCCTTACACGTATGCCGTGAAGGTCGGCCAAGGGAATCAGCCGGTGGTGGATGTAAGCTTCTACGATGCCGTGCGTTTTGTGAATTGGCTCAGCAACGGCCAGCCGACCGCGCCTGAAGGCAACGGCACGACTGAGACGGGTACCTATCTGATCACGAATGGCGGCAACAACTCGGGGACAGTCGCGATTCCCAGTGCCGCCCAACGCGCCGTTTGGGCCGCCAGCAACACGGGTGTCCAATGGCTCTTGCCCAGCGAGAACGAATGGTATAAGGCTGCGTACTATGTTGGCGGCGGCACGAACGCCGGGTACTGGACCTATCCGACCTGCAGCAACACGGCCCCGATTTCCCAGGCGCCTCCGGGCGGGACGAACTCGGCGAACTTCGACGGCGACGGTACGGGCTTTGCTTTGACCGGCTCGTCAACCTATTCGGCGACATTCGACTACCTGACGGACGTGGGCGCTTATAGCGATACCGTCAGCCCCTACGGGGCGTGCGACATGGGCGGCGACGTCTGGCAATGGAACGAGGCCGACATCAATGGCGACGGTTCGACGCGCGGCATCCGCGGCGGGTCCTTCGATAACGACGCGGTGCGCCTGGCCTCGACCTACGATACCGACATCGGCTACGCGGCGGACGAGTTCGACGATACCGGTTTCCGCGTGGCAAGTGTGGGCACGGTTCCCGAGCCTGCCAGCATAGCGCTGTTGCTCGCGGGCGCTGTGGCGTTGGGGGCCTGGCGACTGCGCCGGGCGTCCGCTGCGCTAAAGCAGTAGGCCGCGAACAAGCGCGCAGTTCCGGCAATCCGTGTTTCCTCAGGAGCTCTTCATCCGCCGCGACGTCGCGCAATTCCTTTGTCGCACTGGCGATCCTTGCCGGAACTGCGTTGCGCTTGTTCGCGGCCTACATCTTGCGAAAGCGGCCCGCTCGTGCGAGAATCGGGGCGTTTCCGTGATTCAACTCGATGTGCTTGATCGGAGAGATCCTGTGCGTCATTCTTCCGCCGCTGTGGCCGCCGCGCTGATATGCTGCGCCTTCTTGACATGCCTCCCGCAAACGATCAACGCCGCGGAAAAGGCGGCCCAGGACAAAGGCGGCGCGCTCGAGGAGAAAAACGAGCTGCGCAAATGGGTGGGCATGACCCTGCCTGGCGAGGCTGCCGCCGTCTGCCCCTTCAGCTTGACCTATGACGGCAATCCTTCCGCGAAACTCCTCAGCCAATGGGAGCGGATCGCGCGCAACCTGTCAGCCGTCAGCGGCAAGGAGCGGCGCGTCACCACCTGGACAGACAAGCGGACCGGGTTGGAGATCACCTGCGAAATGACGTTGTTCACCGATTTTCCGGCCGTCGAGTGGTTGCTGCGACTAAAGAACACCGGGACCCAGCCGACGCCGATCCTGGAAAACATCCGGCCGCTTGATATGACCCTGCCCCTGGACGATCGCGGACCGATCGTGTTCCATCACGCCAAGGGCAGCAACTCCGCGGCGGATGATTACATGACCATCGATACACCGCTGGCAGCCGGCCAAGGCATCGCGATCCCCGCCGCCGGCCAACGCGCGCAGACGTATTTGCCGTATTTCAATATCGAGACGCAACGCGGCGGACTGGTCGGGGCCATCGGCTGGACGGGCCAGTGGGCACTCAGCGTCCAACGGCAAGGCGAGCGCACGGCCGTCGTCCAGGCAGGTCAAAAGACGACACATCTGAAACTCCTACCCGGCGAATCGATCCGCACGCCCCGCATCCTGCTGGTGCGCTGGCGAGGATCTGACCGCATGCGGGGGCATAACCTGCTGCGGCGAGTTCTGCTGGCACACTACGTCCCCCGCGTGGAAGGCCGCGTGGCCACCCCGCTCCTGACACAGAACATGTGGGAGGTGTTCGACTCGGGCAACGCCACCACCGAGCAGAACCAGCTTGAGGCCATCGCCCGCATGCCGTCCATGAATCTTGAAGGATACTGGTTGGACGCGGGCTGGTTCGAGGGCGGCTGGCCCAACGGGGTCGGAAGTTGGATGCCGCGGACGGACCACTTTCCCCGCGGGTTGCGGCCCCTGGGCGACGCCGCGCACAAGGCGGGACTGAAGTTCGTCCTCTGGTTCGAGCCGGAACGCGTGGCCGACGGCAGCCGCATCGCCCGCGAGCACCCCGGCTGGCTGCTGGCGCGGAAGGACAAGGAAGAGATTGAGATCCCCGGCCGGCTCTTCAACCTGGGCAACCCGGAGGCCCGCCGCTGGCTCACCGATTTCCTCTCGCAATGCATTACAGACTGGGGCGTGGACGTCTACCGCCAGGACCGCAACTTCTATCCCTACCGCTTCTGGCGTGACGCGGATGTAGCCGACCGCCAGGGCATCACGGAGATCCGCCATGTGCAGGGTCTGTACGAAATGTGGGATGAACTGCTCCGCCGCCACCCGGGCCTGATCATCGACAACGCGAATTGGCGGGGCACGGGTCCCGACCTGGAGATGGTGATGCGCTCGGCCGGCTCCTGGACCTCCAGCGAGGCCGCCCAGGGCGGCGCAAACCGCGTGTTCAACCAGGTGCAGATGGCCGGCTTGAGCCTCTACGTGCCGATCCACGCCTCGCTGCTGTGGGGGACCGATCCTTATTCGGTGCGGAGTGTCGCCCGCTTCGGCACGAGTATCTCCTACGACACCCGCCCGGCAAGCTTCTCGGTACCCGAGATGAAGCAGGCCGGCGAGGAGATCCGCTCGCTTCGTCCTCTTTACCTGGGCGACTATTATCCGCTGACCGCGGTAGACCTCGACGAGCAGCACTGGTGCGGCTGGCAATTCGACCGCCCGGACCTGGGCCAGGGCTTTGCCATGTTCTTTCGCCGCCCGGCAAGTCCTGACGCCGCCTATGACGCGCATCTGAGCGCCCTGGAGCCGGAGGCCCAGTACGACGTGAGTTTTGCCGAGACGTATCAGGTGAAGGAAAAACGCCACATGACGGGGCGGCAGTTGGCTTCTCTGCACATCGAGATAGATCAAAGGCCTGGCAGCATCCTGATCCGCTATGCGAGGGAAAAAAGATAATAAATCCGAAATCCGAATGTCGAAATCCGCGACCCGCAAGCGGGTACCCCGATTCAAAATCAGAATTGCAAAGGTTCAAAACATCGAGACCCTGGCGGCAGTACGGGCTTTCTACGCGGTCACGCGGAGACCGGGATCACGAAATCTCGAAAGACCGAAGATACGAAAGGGAGATTGGCTGAACGTAGACCTTCGCCAAGGCCCGGCTCCGCTCGTGCTTTCGTATTTTCGGAAGTTCGTGATTCAGTCTTCGTTTTGAGCCTTTGAGTTTTCTCATTTGAATCGGGGTACCCGCTTGCGGGTCGCGGATTTCGATATTCGTATTTCGTATTTCCTTCCCGTCGGGACCTAATTGTCCGCAAGCACTGTTCCCGGGTGTTTTGCCGGGTCGATCGAGACGTGCGTGGCAAACCCACGGATGGTGTTCTGTGAAATGGTGTGCCCGCCGCGGTTCGGCGCTCGCGGCGAGGCCACGAAAATGCCGACCGCCCCGGCCGAGCCAGAGAGCGTGTTACCGCTGATCGTCGAGCCGTCGCAGAGCGGCGTCACGATCACCATACCATTGCCCGAACCCATCGCCAGCCTATTGTTCCGGATCGTGAGCGATTGGGGGAGTGGGCCTTCGGCGTGAATTCCCACACCCGAGCCTTTCACCTCGATGGTATTGCCCATGACAACGGTGTCTTGGGCGAACAGGCCCAGGCAGGCGTTGCCATCGGCCTGGCAGGAAACGGTGTTGTCGACGATCCTGATCTTGCCGACATAGGGCGCATAGTCGTCCGGTGCTGAATAATCGGCGATCAGGCTGCCGAAGCCGCCGCCGCCGGTGAGGTTGCCGCCCTCGACGCGGTTGTCGCGGAATTCGATGTCCAAGCCGCCAATGAAAAGTCCAGCCGTGGTGTGCTTGTCGGGGTGCAGCGTGAAACGGTTCTTTGTGAATTTCCAGCGGGCCGCGTATTCGCCCATGCCCGTTTGCCGCACCTGGATCGTGTTGCCTTCGAAGCAGCCATTCTGGCTGTTTCGCTGGGCTAGCTCGAGGATGGAAAACGACGGACCGACACAGGTAATGAGATTCCCACTGAAGCGGAAACCGTTTAGCGTGTTCAAGTTCAGCCCGGTGACGTTGCCGCCGCCGACCGAGCAATCGATGAGGAACTGGTTGTTCTCAGCCGTAAAACCGAAGATCTCCGATACCGCCAGCGGTTCCGTGCCTTGCACGACGAGGTTCTTGATGGCGACATTAGTCGTCGCCAGAGCGGTCACCTTGGCGAGCAAAGGGGTTGCGAACGAACGTGCCAGGGTGGTTTTCAGAGCCAAGACACCTGTCGCAACATCCACGGAAACCACTTGGGATGTTTCCGTAGGGATGACATCGCCGGTCGCCCGGGCGTAGATCGCCACGTAATCACCATGGGCAAAATGCGCGGCATCCTGGAACCTGGCGAAGGTCACCGTGGCGGTGTCGGCCTTCGTTGGCCGTAGCGCATAGAAACCGCCGTTGTGGGCCGTGCTCTGGAAACGGACCGTGGCGTAATCCGGGCCGACGGCGAGCACCGTATTGCGGACCTCGGTCGCTCGTGGCAGGAGCGCGTGCCGGCCCTTGGGGCCTTGCAGAAGCTTAGCGCCCGGTTGGCCAGAGAGCGTCACATTGGAACCGACGAGGAGATTGTAAAAGAACCAAGGATGGCTGCTGGGATAGTGTGAATTGAGAAGATACGTGCGTGCCGGGAAGTAGACAGTGCCGCCAGCGGCGGCCTTCGCCGCGTTGATGGCCTGTTGGATCGCAGGCGTGTCGTCGGCGCTGCCGTCGCCGACGGCCCCGTAGGCGGTGACGTCGAAGGTATTTTCACGCGCCGCCAAGGCCGGAATCGACGTTTGCATGCAGGGGATCAGAGCGAGCAGGATGGCATAAGACGATAGGCGGAACATCAGTATTCTCCGGGAAATGGGGATCAATGAAGTTATCTATCGGGAAAGTTGGCAGCCGTAGGGTGGGCCGAGTAACACGAGTCCCACCAGATTCCGTATCGAATTTGGTGGGACTCGTGTTGCTCGGCTCACCCTGCAACTCGGCATGCTCTACGACTACCGTCAAGAGTGCCGTCGCAACCCCTTGCCCCGCAAAGGGTTCGATGCTGACTTCCCGCGCGAGGAACTCGTGCGACTCCCCTAATCTTGCAAGAATCTTTGCCATATGGCAAGATGATCAAAGTTCACTGCTTATTTGCGTGTGCATTACGGGCGGCGTCGATCCTCGCCGATCATCAGAAACCTCTGGGGAGTTTGTCATGCACGATCATCAAGACGCGTTGGAAGTCTATAGCCGCGGGTTGGAGTATCTCGACTACAACGAACCCGACCAGGCCATTCTCGCCTTCACGGAGGCCTTGCACCTCAACCCCCAGCACGTACACGCTTATTTTGCCCGCGGCTGCGCCTGGGCCGAGCGCGGCAACCTGGAAAAGGCGATCGCCGATTACAACGAGGCCCTGCGGCTGGACCCCAACTATGCCGCGGCCTACAGCAACCGCGCCGCGGCCTTGACGCGATTGGGCAACGCCAAGGCCGCTGCCGCCGACCTGGAACGCTGCCGCACGTTGAAGAACGTAGTCTAAAAAGCCGTTCCAGGGTCGATTTCAGAACGATCGACCCGCTACCTGCCCCAGGAATTGTTTCCCCTGGCTACCAAACCGGCTAGTGGCTGACCTAGTGGAGATTGGAATTTCTTAGAGGACCGGTTGGCAGCCAAGTGCGTAGAATGAATTAGGCCCTGCGATGTTTTCCCAGCAGGGGCAAAGCACTTTAGAAAGGTTACAGCCATGTCAAAACTAATGATATTCGGTAGGGCGTCGTTTATCGCCCTGGTGATTGTCGCGATGTGCGCGGGTGTGTCGTTTGCCCGCGGGGGCGGAGGAGGTCATGGAGGTGGTGGCGGAGGCCACGGAGGTGGTTGGGGCGGAGGTGGCGGTAGAGGATGGGGTGGAGGCGGTGGCGGGCGTTCATTCAGCTACGGATCCGCATACCGTGGCGGTGGATTCGCACATGCCGGGACGGCGGCCTTTGCGGCCAATCGCGGCGTCAATTCGTTCGCCGCACGGAATGTTTACGGCAACTACTTCGGCCACGGCTATTATGGTCACGGCTATGGCGGCTGGGGTTGGGGTGGTTGGGGATGGGGCGCCCTGGCTTGGGGATTGCCTTGGTACGGCGGCTGGGGTTGGGGCGGCGGGTATTATCCGTACGCCTACGATTACGACTACGCGTATCCGGACTTAGGCGGTTATTACTATACCTACGCGCCCGCCACCTATGACGACACGGGCGCTGTCGTGGGTTCCGGCATGACGCCTCCCCAGCAGATCCCGGAGGCAATGGCGATGACCCCTACGAGCACGGGCCAAGACGACGTGGCCAATGAAGCCATGCAGTTCTATTCGGAAGCGCGAACGGCCTTCCAGCAGGGCGATTACCAGAAGGCCCTGCGACTGGCCAGCCACTCCGCCGTGGATGCGCAAGGCAACGCCAAGGTCCACGAGTTGATCTCCCTATGCCTGTTTGCCTTGAAGAACTATCCGGCCGCGGCCAGCGAAGCGCATGCCGCCATGGCCTTGGGACCGATCGCCGAGTGGAAGGACCTCTTCGCTTTTTACAGTGACCCGGCCAACAGCACGCCGGAGATGACCAGCCTGGAAGCTGCGAAGTACACCAACCAGTTGCGTGCCCTGGAGAAGGCAACGACCGACGATCCCAAGTCCGCCGCGGACCATTTCCTGCTGGGCTATCACTACTTGATGACCGGCGCACGCGACAATGCGAAGCTGCAGTTCGTGGACGCGGCAAAGCTGACGCCGAAAGACAAGCTTGCCGCCTACTACCTCAAGGCACTGGAGTCCAACGGGCCGATCACGCCGCCCAAGATCGCCACCAAACCCCAGGGTGGTGAATCGATGGAACGGTAGCTCGATTTGCGTGAACCCGTCTTTCGTTGCAGCGTGGCGTGCAGCGGCAGGAGCGGTGTACTTGATGTCGCCGTTGGAGTTTGTCCTCTCGCTGTTCGCCATCTGCCTGGGGGCCGGGTTTATCGGCTCCCTGGTGGGACTGGGCGGCGGAATCATCGTCGTGCCGGCCCTGACGTTGATCTACGGCGTCGACATCCGCTATGCGATCGGCGCGTCGATCGTCTCCGTGATTGCCACTTCCAGCGGGGCGGCGGCAGCCTACGTGCGCGAAGGAATGACAAACCTCCGCACGGCGATGCTGCTGGAAATCGGTACAACCGCCGGCGCAATCAGCGGCGCCTTCCTGGCCGGCGTCGTGCAAGGCCGGTGGTTGTACCTCATTTTTGGAGTCGCCCTGGCAGGCTCGGGCCTGGCCATGCTGCGGCAAGCCGGGGGCAGGGCGCGGCCCGTGCCGCCCGATGCCTGGGCCGACTGGTTCCAACTTCACGGGACGTACTTCGACGAATCGCGGCAGGGCGAGGTCCCGTATCGAGTTGCCCATACCCGCCTGGGCCTTTTCTTGATGTACGTCGCCGGCGTCAGTAGCGGCCTGCTGGGGATCGGCTCCGGAATGTTGAAAGTCCCGGCCATGGATCTCGCCATGCGGATCCCCCTCAAGGTCTCGACCGCGACCAGCAATTTCATGATCGGCGTAACGGCGGCAGCTAGCGCGGGCGTTTATTTCAGCCGGGGCGACATCGACCCGTTCATCGCCGCGCCCGTGGCCCTGGGCGTCGTACTGGGGGCGATGGCCGGTTCCCGCGCGTTGAAGAGCATCGATAACCGCTTGCTGCGGATGGTCTTCGTAGCCATTTTGCTCGTCGTCTCGGCACAGATGGTTTGGAAAGGGGTCCACTAATGCCGGAAAGGGAAGAACGATCCACAGTGCCGCGTGACGTCGCTATGAAGCGGATGGAAGCGCTCATCAGCCGTCTCTTGCAGGGAGGCGTCGTCCTGAGCATGGCCACAGTGACCTTGGGCGTGGTGCTGATGTTCGTTCACCATCCGGGCTATCTCCAATCGGCCGCCGATCTCCAGCGGCTTACCGCGCCGGGGGCCGCGATCCCGCACACGCCGGCCGACGTTGCCCGCGGGGTTCTTGCCGGGCAGGGGCGGGCCGTGGTGGCCTTGGGGCTTATTCTGCTTATCGCCACGCCGATCCTGCGGGTAGCCGTTTCCCTGGTCGGTTTCGGCCTGCAACGCGACCGCGCGTACACGGTCATCTGCAGCCTGGTATTGATCGTGCTGCTGGTCTCGTTCGTCTTGGGGAAAGCGGAATAATCAGGCCCCTTGTGGTGCAGGCGTCCTGCTTGGCTTGGTTTTGTTCCGTAGGCAGAAGCTGTCACTCGTCGCGTAGCGACGCCATGATGGAAGCCGTGGGTTTCAACCCACGGTTTACGGTGCGCGCATATTTCTCCGTCGCGTAGCGACGGCCGATTCTCAGTCGTCGCTACGCGACGAACGGAAGGATTATTCCGGACCGTCGTCCGTGGGTTGATACCCACGGCTACCATCGGCGGTCGCTACGCGACCAAGTCTGCCCGACAGAGAATGGAACAAAAACGGGGATAAGCCTCCCAGAGCCGCCAAAGGTCACTTACGCAGGCGGGACGCCTGCACCACAAGCCGCTATCGATGGGAGTCGCTACGAAGCACTTCGGAGAGAATAACTGTTTAGCGGAATGGAGGAACAGCCCCCAGCCCGCTTGCCGGGCTGGTGAAGAAGTCTTTTTAGCGATGTCTGCGGCCTCAATCGCTCGCAAGGCTCATTCACCTGCCAGACAAGCGGACAGGGACCTACGAAGTATTTTGGCCATCGCGTCTTCGCTCACAAGACTCTCGACAATTATTGTTATTCCTATCTGCCAGCCGATTCCGGCGGCCTCTATGATGATCGGCTCCGTCGAGATTGCCAAGAAGCAGCTTGCCGAGGCCGTGAGACTAGCGCCCAGCGACAAGCTTGCCACCCACTACGTGCAACAACTCGAAGCCCACAAGCCGCTGACGCCCCCGGAAATGGCCTCCAAGCCTGGGGGCACCGCGTTCTGAGGGCGGCTTGTGGCATGCCTTCACGCGCCAACGACCGTTTCCCGATTCTGAATTTTCTGCTTTGAACTTGTTTGGGATTTCGGATTTCGAATTTCGAATTTTGGATTTTTCTTTTTACGGGCAGGGACGGGAAAGCAGGTGCGGGCAGTCGGGGGCCATGCCGGGCGGCCGCGAGGTATCGACCGGACCCGGTTGGCCGACAGGACGGTCGCACACGAGGATGCGGGCCGGATAGCCCAAGGCCCGATAGAGTTGGAATTGGGCGCGATTGTAATTGTTGATGGCGGTGAAGTAGAGATCGTAAGACCGTTTCATTTCCTGCAGCGCGGCGACCGCTTCCTGAGGGCGGTTGATCAGTTCCAGCAGTCCGCCGGCAGCGCGGGTCTGGCCAATCCCGATAAGCGTGCCATTGTAGGTAATGACCGACTCCCGCACCGTGGTCTTGGCGGATTCGACCTGCAAGTCGGCCGCCTCCAGGTTGGCGCGGGCCTCGACGACTTCCTGCGCCACGCGGTCTTGCGTATCGGCCAGGTCGATACAGGCCCTTTGTTCCTGGGCCACGCGCTCGTGTACGCGGGCCCTGTTTCCCAGGCCAAGATTGTCGAGCGTCCAGACGGCGCCCACTTCCATGTCGAACCGCCCGCCGTAGAGATGCGTGCCGTCGTCGGGACCGCCGCCGAAGACGCCGCCGTTGAAATAGCCGCCCGGTCCGGTGCCTTGCATCACCACCGTGGGCAGCAGCGGCCGGACCCGCTCCTGCCGCACACGTTGCTCGCTGGCTTGCACCAAGGCCCTTTGCGACGACAATTCCGGCCGGTTGGCCAGACCCACCGGAATCAGGTCGGCAACCGCCAAGCGCGGCGAGATCATGGCGATCTGAAGATGTGGCGGTTCCAGGGGAACGACCACGGCGCCGGGGTTCAATCGCAGCACGCGGGCGAGTCGCGAACTGGCAATCCGCCAGTTGGCCCGCGCGGCGATGGCCTGCTGCTGCAAATCGAATTCCAGGGCCCGCACCCGATCGATCTCATTCCGCGACACCAACCCCCCGGCAAGGCCCGTCACTTTGCGGGCCAGGACCTCGGACTTCTCTACCGCATCCAGGGCGCCGGCCAACGTGCCGCGGGCCTGCTGCACGTCGAAGTATGCCACGGCCACCGTGAACAGGGCGTCGTTGCGCGCAGCCTGAAGATCGGCCTCGCGGGCCGCCAAATTCTGCCGGGCGACCAATGGGACGAAGATGGCGTCGGTGATACCGAAGTCCAGAGTCGCCCCGCCACCCGTAGCAAAGGCGCTCTTGTTGTCGCGAATGATCGTGCCATCCGTCGATTGGTCAAGCCCGGTGTGCCGGTAGAAGTCGGTACCGAAATTGAGGTTCGGCAACCCGAGTACCCTGGCACTTTGCAGCAAGGCAGCCGCCTCTTCCACGCTGCTGCGGGCCGCGGCGATGACCAGCGGGCGGGCGTTGGACAGGTACAGGGCCGTGGGCAGGTTGATCGGCAAGGGCTGGTCCGTTGCCGCGGGTTGGGCCGGTTGCATCTGGGGCGGTTGTGTGTTCTCGCTGAGGACGGGGCACCCGAGGACTTGGCCGGGCCCGGTATAGACCGGGACCAATCCTTGCGGCATGCCGACCTGCGGGGGCGGAGGGGCAACCTCCTCGGGACGACCGGGGTCGTAAGGTGGGGCCGCCAGGGCGATGGTTCCGCCGACCAACAATATGCACACACCGATTAGATATCGTGACATCATTGTCTTTCGAGGCAGCATCGCCCCGGCACGAAAGACTCTCACTCTAACCCGAAGCGTAAGCGAAAGCCCCTCGCTTGCGCTTCGGGTTGGCATTGATCAACTTGGTTGCCGGGGTAATATCGCCCCCCTTTTTCGGGAACCGAAGATTACGACTTTATCCATCTTTCGGATTGTATCGGAAAAGGCGGGGCCGCTAGCGGTGAAATAACGGTGCTTCCGATGCAGGTTGCGCATAGTGCCCAGTTTTTGGCGAGACTGCTTCAATTGCAGCGAACGACTCTTCGGCCCGAATCGGTTCGGCGAGAAATCCATGCCGGCATCCAGGCATCGCTTGCGGTCGCTTTCGAAGGCACTGGCCGTCAGGGCGACGATCGGGAGGTGCTCGTCGGTGTGCCGTTCTCCGGCGCGAATCCTCTCCGTCGAAACAGGACCGATCGCCGACCGCCACCGTCACGGCTGTACTCCACGGAGCTTGGCCAAATCGTGCGCGTGGCCGTTGGATCGCCAGTATACTTGCGCAACATCAATTTTGTACTCCACGGAGCCTAGTGCGAGAGGGTCGCAGACATTGAGAACTTCGTTCACTGCGGCCTGCGCCAATTGGCGGACATAGTAGGACCGCGCGGAACCCCGGATCACGATCCGGCCGTCGCGTCTTTCGACCGATAATTCGTTGATCCGACCAGCGGTGCGATTGGTGATCCACTGCGCCAGGCATTCGTCGAAATCGGCAAGCGAGGGGGAGGGAACCGGCGAGTTCTGCGGTTCATCCGCCGCAAGGCGATCTGGCGGAACATCGCTGCTTGCCGGCGGGCAATTGCCGCTGCCTTGGACCCGATCCCGCACCTCACGGCGATGGACGGGAATATCGGCGGGGGCAGAAATCCCCAGGCGCACGCGTGTCTTGCCCACGTCCACGACGTCGATGGTAATGCCCCGCTCGGGAAAAACAACTTGTTCGCCGATCTTACGCGTAAATACCAGCATCTGGAAGTCCTTTCTGACGTGGGTTTGCACTACGACGGAATTTGCTCCGGCAGCGTTTGAGGCACAGGTGATTCATGGCAGGGAGTCCCTCCTGGCGATGCGCTGACAATCAGGCACGCTCCATTCTGGCGGGAAAAGGCGGCAGGCCCATGCGCAGCGACTCGCTGCATTCGGCAACCCGCCGTCCAAGGGTGCGATCGACAATCTGTCTCAACTCGGCCAGGTCATCGGCTTTCGCGACACATGCCGTGGCCAACAGCGCGCGGTCGTCGCGCAGGCAATCCTCGTCATGCGCGGTGAAAAGGATCACCGGCGTCCGGGGGGAAAGACTCTTGATTTGCGCAAGCGTATCCAGCCCGCTGCAGCGAGGCATGGAAATGTCGAGGATCGCCAGGTCCGGCGTTTCCGCGATGAACATTTCCAGGGCCTCGACCCCGTCGCGTGCGAGGACTACGCGATATCCTTCGTCTGTAAACGCCGCGCGGCAGTACTCGCGGATGTTCTTGTGGTCGTCGGCAAAGAGAATGGTTTTCATTCGGAAGAATACTCACGTTGTCTTGTAGTTCTCGTAAGAATCGTCAGGAAACCGGCTTTATTTTGAAAATGTATCCGCGGCGAACATGTCAGTGACTTTTCGCTCCTCATGTTCGATCTTGAGCCAGTCCAGCCAGCCGTGGGCCTTTGCCGCCTCGGTCGCGTGATGCTCAGCCCGGGCCGCACAGCGACGCACTTGCTCATCGCTGGTTCCCTCTCCAAACAGCACTTTGACCCGAATCGTGTCCGGTTTAGACGCGTCGTACAAATAATGCACGGCAACTCCGCCCGTCACGCGCTGGCTGTTGGCCAACGCCTGGCGGGAATTGAGCAGCAGACACAACCACTCGCCTTTCGTCGGAGTGTAAGGTGATGCGCCTCTTCGATCCTTGTCGGATCCAGTTTGAGAGGCAGCTAGCAACGTCGCCACAAACAGCGATGCCGCGCCACAAGACACAATCCAAACAACGGTCCGCCAAGCGAACCGCGACCGATTTGCCGATGCGTTCATGGGGCTACCTCCGGTAAAGCAGGAATTGTTGTATGGTCCCCGGGTAAGCATTCCCCGTGCCAGATTGCCGTATGTTTCCGATAAGGAGCGTAAGTTTCAATGCTCTCGCAGTTTAGGAAAAGAATAATCCTGGCTGCGGACGTCCAGGTTCGCTCTTGCCGTCCAGGTTTGGACGGCGGTTCCGGGAAATCGTCCGAAAACCGACGCTGGCCCTGGAGGGAGCCGTTACACTGTTCGCGGGCGAAAATGATCGAAACCCGACGCGTAAGCGAGGAATCTAATCCGTTACCTCGCTTACGCATCGGGTTACGACCGCCACCTAGAAGAACGTATCATTTTCGCCCGCGAACAGTATAAGAAAGCAGCCGGTACAAGGCATGTGGCGGCTGCTTTTCTCGCGACACCTGTTGCTTCGTGGGTCCCAATCGCGATCGTTCCGTCGTCAACACCGAATCTTGGTCCCCTGGGACCCGCAAGTCCTCCGAGGCCCGTCCCGTCACTCATTGTAGAAATCTTCCAGGTCCTGCGACCATCCAGAGTTCGCGGAGTTCACGCACGGCGGCGGGGCCACGTACGTCGGCGGCGGAGCCGCCACGGCAGTTGGTGGGAGCGACGGCGCCGGCATGCTCGGGTTGTCAATCGGACGCGCCGCGGTGTACGTCGTTGGGTGACCCGAGCCGGCGGCTACCGCGTCGAGAACGACAAAAGTAATCTGACCGGTCTTCGCGTCGAGCAATACGTCTTTGATCCGGCCGATTTTTTGGCCCTGCGAATCAAGCACCGTCGTGCCCGTCAGCGCAGAGACCCGAATGGTCCCTGCCGAGCCTTGCATCGGCGACCGGTCTTGGCCGATGTTTGGCGCCGCCGCGCTTGCCAGCGATGCTCCCAAAAGAAGCACTGCGGCAAAGGCAGCCAGTGAAAAAGTCCAACGCGCGATCATGTTCTACCCCTTTCAAAAAGTGTTAGATAACCGTTGTCAACGCGTTAGCTGTTCGTTAGCATTCCCCGTGCCAATTCGAAGCATGCTTCCGCCATGGAACCACAAGTGCTGACGCTGCCGCAAGTTAGGACCGCGGCAATCCTGACGAAAGACTCTGATGCGCCTCTCTGCCGTCCAGATTTGAACGGAGGCAACAAAAAAAGTGTCGGAATATGGACGGAAGCCTGGGAGAGAGCGCGTTGCGGTTTCGGTCGCTTCACGTTGATCAGCAACGACTTACAAGATTTCCGTCGAACACAATGCACACGCCCGACCGAGAGGCATGGTATTTGCGTCAAGTCCTTGTAAGTGTCCGCAGGGGCTCCGCCCCTTCAGCCGGAATGGCTATCGATTTGCGGGATGAGGCCATCCGCCATTTGGAAGTGACGGTCGTGTTAGCGCCGAGGACTGGTGAATACCTGTGCGCGTGGGCCGAGGCCTACGAATTGGCTGCGAGGAATGAAGAGAGCCTCGCCGTAATCCAGTGGGCCATTACTCTGAACCCTGCCGTAGACAAGTATTACCGAGTGCTAGCCAGTGTTGCCTCGAAAACAGGGGCCTACCGCCTGTATAACCAGGGCCTACTGGGAATGGTCGGGAGCAGCGGATGTTGCAGTCATGTCCACAAATCATAAAGAGAGAAATCCTTCCTACGAAAGGGGAAAACCATGTCCAGGAAACTACTTTTCGGAAGAGCGTCGTTGATCGCGATCTTGCTTGTCGCGCTCTCAACCGGTGTGTCGTTTGCGCGCGGAGGTGGAGGCGGAGGTCATGGAGGAGGCGGAGGCTTTGGCGGAGGTGGATTTCGTGGGGGTGGTTGGGGTGGAGGTTATAGAGGCGGGATGCGGGCCGGCTCGTTCGGTTCCATCGCCCCGTCCCACGCCTTCAGCGGTGGTGAATTTGGCCGCGCCGGAACAGGTATGGGCTATGGCGGCCACTTTGGCAACGGTTACGGCGGATACGGCAACCGATACGGCAGCTACTTTGGCCGCGGCGGTTACGGCGGCTATGGTGGTTGGGGGTGGGGCGGTTACGGGTTGGGCTGGGGTTTGGATTGGGGGTATCCGTATGATTATGATTACGGCTACTACTACCCAGACACGGGTGACTATTACTATTCCTACGCGCCGACTAGTTCTGTCGACAGCAGCGTGACGGCTCCTCAACAGTTTGCGGACTCAGCAGAAATTGCACCGACGATCACGTCGGACCCGCAGCAAGGGGCCAACGAAGCCCTTCAGTTCTACTCCGAGGCGCGAGCGGCCTTCCTGCAGGGTGATTACAAAGACGCCCTGCGTCTGGGAGGCCATGCCGCCGTGGATGCGCCACAGAATCCTAAAGCTCACGAACTGATTTCGTTGGCCTTGTTCGCCTCGGGCAAATATGCCCCCGCGGCCAGCGAGGCGCATGCGGCGATGGCCTTGGGAACGATTGCCGGCTGGAACGACCTGTACGCCTACTACAACAACGCCGACAAATACACGACTCAGTTGCGCGCTTTGGAAAAGGCGGTAGCTGCCAATCCCAAGGATGCAGCGGAGCGTTTCCTGCTGGGGTATCACTACTTGATGATCGGTGCCCGCGACAACGCGAAAACCGAGCTTGCCGAGGCCGCCAAGTTGACGCCAAAGGACAAGCTTGCCGGCCACTACCTCCAGCAACTCCAGTCGAACTCGCCGCTCACGCCTCCGCAGATGGCGGCACGACCACAAGGCAAGGCGCTTTGACGGCGCTGTACATGCCACGGATCAAACACAGGATGAAACACGGAAAGAAAATCCGTGTTTCATCTGTGGCAAGACAAAGGAGAAAGCCATGTCGAGAGAACTATTCTTTGGAAGAGCGTCGTTTATTGCGGTCGCAATCGTTGCGCTGTGTGCGAGTTTGTCGCTTGCGCGTGGTGGCGGAGGGCACGGAGGTGGCGGAGGGCATGGAGGAGGAGGAGGCCATGGAGGAGGTTTTCACGGCGGCGGAGGGCATGCAGGCGGTGGTTTTCGTGGCGGTAGTTCGCACGCCGGGGGCAGCGCGATGCATGCCGGCTCGTTTGGGTCGATCTCCCCTTCACACGCAGGGAGCCGCGGTCAGTTCGCCCACGGTGGCAACTTCGGCGGTCGCCCTGGAAGTACCTTCGCCGGCCGCGCCGGCAGTGGCTTCGCCGGTCGTGCCGGCAGCGCCTTTGCCGGCCGCTATGGGAACAACTTTGCCGGCCGCTCCGGCAATTGGGCCGGCAACCATGCGTGGGACAACTACTTCCGCCGCGGCGGCTACGGTGGCTATGGTGCCTACGGTGGTTACGCCGGCTGGGGAGGTTACGGCGGCTATGGTGGTTGGGGGTGGGGCGGTTACGGGCTGGGATGGGGCGGTTATTGGCCCTGGTATGGCGGCTGGGGTTTGGCTTTGGGGTCATGGGGATACCCCAATAACTACGGCTACTATTATCCCGATGCCAGTTACTATTCCTACACGCCGAACGATTATTCTACCTACGTTCCATCGGACTATTATTCCTCCTCTGCGCCATCTGTTTATGTTGACGGCAGCGCAGTCGCGAATCAGCAGTTTGCGGACTCATCGGCAATAGCGCCGACGATCGCCGAGGAAGGCAGCCCGGCAGGCGGTCCTGCCCAGGACCAGTCAGGAACCAGCGAAGCGATGAAGTTCTACTCCGAATCGCGCACGGCCTTCCTGCATGGCGATTATCAAAACGCCCTGCGGTTGGCAACCCATGCCGCCGTGGATGCGCCGCAGAATGCCAAAGTCCACGAATTGATTTCATTGGCCTTGTTCGCCTTGGGAAACTACGGCCCGGCGGCCGGCGAGGCGCATGCGGCGATGGCCTTGGGAACGCTTGCCGACTGGAGTGACTTGTACGCCTATTACAACAACGCCGAGAAGTACACCACCCAGTTGCGCGCTTTGGAAACGGCGGCGGCCGCCAATCCGAAGGACGCAGCGGACCATTTCCTGTTGGGGTATCACTACTTGATGATCGGCGCCCGCGACAACGCGAAGACGCAGTTCGCCGGGGCGGTGAAACTGGCGCCAAATGACAAGCTTGCCGGCCACTACCTCCAGGAACTCCAGTCCAACGCGCCGCTCACGCCTCCGCAGATGGCGTCAAAGCCACAAGGCAGGGAGTTGTAAGGATCCCACCCTACACTCCTTCCCGATTTGGGGACCGAAATGCCTAACGCCCACCACGCAAGCGTGGTGCCCGGCCGCGTTTAAGCATGCCACCCGTCGCCATTAGGGTTCCGGCAAGTCTTCGCGCGCGTGCATCCCAAATTTCTGCATCCTGGCGTGCAGCGTCGGTCGCGGCATTCCCAACAGCCGCGCAGCATGCGTCTGATTGCCCTGCGATCGCCGCAATGCCTCCACGATCAAAAGCCTCTCCACCATCCCCAGCAAATCCTCGCTGGCATGCACGCCACCGTACGAGGTCAAATACGTTTGGACCAGGTTCAACCACTGCTCTTGGCGGGAAGGATTGGCTTCGCCGGCCGCCGCCTGGGAGTCCGTTCTCACGGTCCAGGGCAGGTCCTGGGCCTGGATCGTATAGCCTCCGGCAAAGATCATCAGCCGCTGAATCAGGTGTTCCAGTTCCCGCACGTTGCCCGGCCAGGCGTAATTCACCAGGGCATCGAGCGCATTTTGGGCCAACGGCGGACGTTCGATACCGGCCGCGCGGGCAAAGCGGCTCAAGAAATAGTCGACCAGAAGGGGAATGTCGTCGCGCCTTTCCCGCAATGGCGCAAGCTGCAAGGTGACCACGTTGAGGCGGTGGTAAAGGTCATCGCGAAAGCCGCCCGCGGCAATCGCCCGTTCCAAATCGCGGTTGGTGGCGCAGAGCACGCGCACGTCGGACTGGATCGTTTCATTGCCGCCCAGCCGCTGGAAGGTCCCGTCTTGCAAGACCCGCAGGATCTTGGCCTGGACCATAAGGGGAATGTCGCCGATTTCATCCAGGAGGATCGTCCCGCCGTGGGCTTGTTCGAACTTTCCGATCCGCCGCGTCATGGCGCCGGTGAATGCGCCGGGCTCATAACCGAACAACTCGCTTTCCAGGAGCGTTTCGGGGATGGCCGCACAGTTCACCACAACCAGCGGCATCTTACTCCTGTGGCTATGCTGATAGATGGCCCGGGCCACCAGTTCCTTTCCTGTGCCCGATTCGCCGCGAATGAGAACGGTCGCATCGGTTGGGGCCACCCGCCCGATGGCCTTGTAGAGCTGCTGCATCGGCGGACTGCGGCCCACGATGGCGTCGGCCGGCGGCACGACCGTCTCGGGATCCAGGGCGAGGCGGCCCTTCATTAGCCGGGCCGCTTCTAGCGCCTTGGCGATGGTACGGAGCATTTCCGCCGGCTCAAAGGGCTTCAACAGGTAATCGTAGGCCCCGCGCTTCGTGGCCTCGATGGCCGTATCGGTCGTGCCCTGGCCGGTCATGACGATCACGGGCAGCGTCGGCCGTAGCTTCCTGATCCGGGCCAGGGCATCTAGGCCGCTCATGCCCGGCAGGCGGATGTCGAGGATCACCAGTTCCACGCCAGCGTCCTGCAGGCGCCGCATGGCCTCTTCCGCGCCGTGCACGCCGATGACTTCGTGCCCGCGCGTCGCGAGAATCTCTTCAAACGCCCGCACGACGTTGCGTTCATCGTCAACGACGAGAATCTTGGCCATGGCCATCCTCCGAAGCAATGGGCAACCAAATGGCGAAGGTCGTGCCTTTTTCTGTCGAAGATTCCAACACGAGTCCGCCGCCGTGCGCGGCCATGATCTGGGCGGCAATGCACAGGCCCAGGCCCGTGCCTTGTTCCTTCGTGGTGAAAAAGGGTTCGAAGATGCGGCACTGGACGTCGGGAGGCATGCCGGGGCCCGAGTCGCGGACCCGCAGGACGACCATGGGCCGGCCGTCAGCATCCTTCTCGGCATTCGAAGTGATACGGATTTCACCTCCACCGGCCATGGCGTCCGCGGCGTTGCCCAACAGATTCAGCAAGACCTGTTTGAGCTGCGCCGCGTCGGCCATGACGGGCGGCAACGGGGAGCGGGGTGTGCAGGTTATCCTGATTTTCTCGCCTTGGAAACGCGGCCCAAGAAGCTCCTGCGTCTGATCGAGCACCGCGCCGACGTCATGTGGCTGACAATCAAGCGTCCGCGGACGGGAAAACTCAAGGAAATCCCTGACAATGCTCTCCAACCGCGAAATCTCTTCCGAGATAATACCCAGTTTTCGCGCCAAGTCGGCGTTTCCCTGGACGGCCTCTCGGACCGAGAAGAGCCACATCTTCATGGCCGTGAGCGGATTGCGGATTTCGTGGGCCACGCTGGCCGCGAGCTTGCCCACGGAGGCAAGCTTCTCGGCGACCAGGAGCTGGTTGCGGCTCCTTTCCAATCGAGAGCGCGTATCGCTCACATCCGACATCAAGTTGCGAAGGTGATTTCCCATAATACGCAATTCGTCTTCCTCGGATCCTTTGTCGTGCGCATGGCGATCGCCACGGTAGGATTGAGCATCTGCGACCATGCCGCGCAGTGGAAAAAGCACTCGATAGAAAAACAGCCAAAGCAGAAGGCCGCCCAAGAGGAGCGTCAACGTGCTGGATACGCCGACCACCCAGGTGCTCTGACGCATCCGGCGGCCGGCCCGCTCGATGCTCTTGCCGCCGGCCTGGGCGTGGATGGCAGCCAACTGGCCGCAGAGACGGCGGGCTTCCGGGGAAAGGCGGCCCTCGACCTCCGTGAACAGGATTTTCTTGGCCCGTTGCGTTTCGCCTCGCTTGTCAAGTGCCAGCACTTCTTCCCATCGGGCCTGGAGGTCGGCCAAGGTCGTCTTGAATTGGGAAATGGCGTCCGTTTCTTCGTTTGAAACGGGAATCGTATCGTCGATTGCCGCCGTCCAGTCTCGAAAACGAGGTTCCAAGTCGCGGAATCTGTTCTCCCAAGCCGGGTTGCCCTTGTCCAGAAGACATGAGGCAATCAGGTTGTTACCCTCCAGGATCGCTGTTTCCACCTCTTCGGCGCGGAGGCTGGGAAGATTCTGCTGGATGGCCTCTTGCAGGCGAAAGTGGACGCGCAAGGCGGCGTATAAGGTTACGAGGCTGCTCAGGATTGCGAGCGCGACGACCCCCAGGATCGTCATGGAGAACTTCGTTGCTAGACTCCAACGCATTTGCCGTCCTTACAGCGATAGTACCCGGGCAACAAAGTAGATAAATACCAATCCGATGCGCGGAGCGATGGCCCCTCGCTTGCGCTTCGGCTTGGTGTGAGGGGATCTTCCATGCCCGGGTCGTACCGCACGCGGTTGAAATTGGCCCAATCCATACTAAGCGCGAAGCCTAAGCGAGGCAACGACTTCCGATCCTCGCGTATGCTTCGCGCTTAGTATTGCCTACCTGTCCTGCCAGGGCAATACCTTCCGCCACAAAGACTCCTTACGTGTCCATTTTCTGACAATTGTGTGCCGTCACCGTCGAAATCCGGACACCGAGGCACGAACCTGAGAAGGTTTCCTGGGATTAGCGATGTCATATTCTCTGACAGCATCGTGACTTCCACCAAATATTAGAAAAATACTGCAAGCTGGCACGCGAAATGCAATTGGCCAACGCAACGATTCCCGGGAAGGACCGGTAAATCCATGTTTATATCAGTGTACTGCCAAGTGTGCGGATCGTTGTGTCGGTCAGCGGCCTATAATTTAATGGTTTGGGTTAGTCATTTCAGTTCTCGACGTGATTTCGTCCGGATTAAACACACACCGATTCAAGCTGAGTAGTCCCGTCCCCCCCGTTTTGCGCCCATAGCCTCATGAATTTAACAGAATTCGCAATGCGGCGGCCGATTACGCTGGCCATGTTCGTCGTGGCCGTGATTGGCGGGGGCGTGCTGGCGCTGCTCGGAATGCGGGTCGACATCTTCCCGTCGATCAACGCCCCGCAAATCTACGTGGTAAACAACTATGCCGGCATGTCGCCCGACCAGATCGAGGGCATCGTCACCAACGTCTACGAGCAGAATTTCCAGTATGTCGACGGCATCAAGGCCATCGAATCCAAGAACATTCAGAACTTCGTCCAGCTCAAGCTCACCTTCTATCCCGGCACCGACATGGCGGCGGCGATGTCGCAGGTCGTCAGCCTCACGAACCGGGCCAGGGGGCAGATGCCGCCCAGCGTGCTGCCGCCCTTCGTGATCCGTTTCGACGCGGCCAGCGTGCCCATCGGCTACCTGGTGCTGGAGAGCAAGAGCGATCCGCCCCGGCCGCTGGGCGAACTGGCCGACTTAGGGCTGTTCCGCATCCGCCCCACGCTGATCGCGGAAGTGCCGGGCACGGTGGCCTTCTCGCCCTACGGCAGCAACACGCGGGCCATCGTCGTCACGGTTGACCCCGATCGCCTCCGCGCCCACAATCTCTCGCCTGAAGACCTGGTTTCGGCCCTGGAGACCGGGAACGTCGTCGTGCCGTCGGGCAACGTGTACACGCCGACGCAGACGCCGCTGGTGCCCACCAACGCCATGGTGGCCGATCCGCAAGAGATGGGTAAGATCCCCATCCAGCTCGGCAAGAATGTCTATCTTCGCGACGTGGCCACCATCGAGGACACGACCGATATCAACTATGGTTGCGCGCTGGTCAATGGCCGCAAGTCGATCTTCATCCCCGTGGTGAAGAAGGATACGGCCTCGACGCTCACGGTGGTCCGCCAGATCCACGACACCATGCCCAAGTTCAAGTTGCTCGTGCCCGCGGACGTGGACGTCCGCTACGCGTTCGACGAATCGCCGACGGTGCGGGCGGCCATCCAGAGCGTGCTCACCGAAGGGGTCATCGGCGCGGGGTTGACGGGACTCATGATCCTCTTGTTTCTGCACGACCTCCGCAGCGTGCTGGTGGTCCTGATCAGCATCCCCTTGTCCTTGACCAGTTCGCTGGTCGGCCTGTGGCTGACGGGCAACACGATCAACATCATGTCGCTGGGCGGCCTGGCCCTGGCCATCGGCATCCTCGTCGACGAGGCGACGGTCACTATCGAAAACACCCATGCCCAGATGCGGCACACGCATTCCATCGCCCGGGCCGCGCGCCGAGCGAACGCCGCCACCAACACGGCGCGGCTCTTGGCCATGCTCTGCATCCTCTCGGTGTTCATTCCCACGCTCATCCTCAACGAGCCGGTCCGCTCGCTGTTCATGCCCTTGACGCTGGCCGTGGGCTTCGCCATGGTCGCCTCCTACCTCTTGTCCAGCACGCTCGTACCCGTGCTCACCGTGTGGCTTGTGAAGCACGTGGGCGGGCACGGCGGGCAGGCCGGAAAGTCGCTCTTCGATCGCTTCCTGGATGTCTTTGTAAGAATCGTGTCGGCCGCGGTGCGCTGGCGGTGGATTGTGGTGGGGACCTATCTGGCCGCCTGCGCCGCGCTCTTCTGGCCGCTTTATGGCCAAGTGGGAAAGGAGTTGTTTCCCGAGGTCGATTCGGGCCAGTTCGTGCTGCGTTTCCGCGCCCCACCGGGGTCCGAATACGAACTAACGCGGCGCTGCGCCGTGAAGATCCTCGAGATCATCGACGAGGAGAGCCACGGCAACCTGGAAATGTCCATCGGCTACACGGGCCTGGGGTCCACCAACACGGCCACGAACAACATCCTGCTGTTCATGCGGGCCAGTGACGACGGCGTGCTCCGCGTGCGCCTGAAAGAGAATAGCGGCGTGGCGGTGGCCGACCTCCAAGAGCGTTTGCGCACGGTCCTGCCCGATAAGGTCGGCCCCTGGCTGCAAGCGTACCTGGAAAAGCACGGCTGCTCGCCCACGGAAGCACAGGCCCGCGTGCGGCAGATCTCCTTCGGGTTCGAGCCGGGCGACATCGTCAGCACCGTGATGAGCTTCGGTTCTCCCAATCCGGTCGAACTGCTGGTCATTGGACCGGATCGGAACGCGGTCCGAGCGCATGCCCAGCGGCTCCTGGCGGAAATGAAGAAGATCCCCGAACTGCGCGACGTGCAACTATACCAGCAGCTAGATTATCCCACGGTGCGCGTCAACATCGACCGGGAGAAGGCCGGGCTGAGTGGCGTGGCCGTCAAGGACGTGACCGACGCCCTCCTGGTGGGCACGTCCTCCAGCCGCTACGTGGTCAGAAACTACTGGCGCGATCCCCACTCGGGGGTCGATTACCAGGTGCAGATCCAGGTTCCCACGCAACGCATGGACCGGCCGCAACAGGTGGAGAACCTGCCCATCCGCAAGGTGGACGCCGACAGCAATCTGCTCGTTCGCGACGTGGCCAGCGTCGAGCCCGGCCAGACGCCGGGCGAGATCGACCGCAGCGCTATGCAGCGTTACCTGAGCATCACCGCCAACGTTCAAGGCGGCGACCTGGACCGCGCCGCAAGCGGCATCGACCAGGCCATCGCCGATGCCGGCGACCCTCCCCGCGGCGTGCATGTGAGCGTCCGCGGGCAGGTGGCGCCGATGACCGAGATGTTCCGCTCCCTGAGCATTGGCCTGGGGCTTTCCGTGGTAGTGATCCTGGTGTTGTTGACCGGGTTCTTCCAGTCGTTCCGCATCGCGCTCGTATCCCTCGGCGGCGTGCCGGGAGTGGTCCTGGGCGTGCTCGCGATGCTGCTCTGCACGCGGACCACGTTGAACATCGAGTCGTTCATGGGCTCGATCATGTGTATCGGCGTCTCGGTGTCGAACTCGGTGCTGTTGTCGACCTTCATGGACGACCATTGGGGCGGCGGCGCATCGGCGCATCAAGCCGCCATCGAGGGGGCCCGCGACCGCCTGCGTCCGATCCTCATGACCGCCAGCGCCATGGTCTTGGGCACGGTGCCCATGGCCTTGGCCCTGGAGGAAGGCAGCGGCATGACCGCGCCCCTGGGACGGGCCGTGATCGGCGGCCTGTTGGTTTCCACCTTCGCCACGCTGTTGATCGTGCCCGCCATGTTCGCGATCGTCATGGGCAACTCAAAGAAAGTATCGCCTTCGGTCGATCCCGACGACACCTCCAGCCGGCACTTCGAACCGCACGGTTTCAAGACTGCGGCCGTCCACGGCGGTCCTCCGCCGGACGAAACTCCACCCCCTTCCGGGAGTTGATGAATGAATCGTTTTTCCCTTTGGAGTGCGGCGAGGGCACCATGTACTCATGGTCTCCGCCGCTTTCGTTCTCGGTTTTGGAGTGCGGCCAAGCGTCGACCTTCTTCCTGTGATCAAAGAAGCGTACCCGTTCGCCCAGAATCAAACCGCAGAGAAACGCTAGGCGTTAGGAAAAGCGGTGGCAAGCCGCCGCACTCCAAAGAAGCCCTCCTCCTCATCGTGGTACTACTGACCGGCTGCCAACATGAAAGCAAGCAAGTGAGACCCGAGGGCGGCCCTCCCGCGGTGCAAGTCGTGTACCCCGAACTGCGGACCATCGACTGCAGGGTCCAACAGCCCGGTTTCGTCAATGCCTTCGAACGGACGGCGATTTACTCCAAGGTCTCCGGGTTCATCAAGGCGTTCTACGTCGACATCGGCAGCGAGATCCACAAAGGCCAGGTGTTGGCCGACATCTTTGTGCCCGAACTTGACGAAGAGCATCAACAAATGGTTGAGCAGGTCAAGCTCGACGAGCAACTGGTCGCCCAGGCCCGGCAACTCGTGGCCGTGGCCGAGAGCAGCGTTCAAAGCGCCGCGGCGCAAGTGGCCGAGAGCGAGGCCAACGTGGGAAAGTACGAAGCGGATATCGTCCGCTGGCAGTCCGAGGTGCAGCGTCTTACCCGCATGGTGCAACAAAATGTGGTCGACAAGGACATCCTTACCGAGACCCAGCGGCAGCTCGAATCGAGCAACGCGGCAAAGTCCGCCGCCCAGGCCACGGTCCGGGCGCGGCAAGCGGATCTGCTGATGAGCCAGGCCAACCTGGGAAAGACGAAGATCGACGTGGAAACGGCCAAGGCCAAGGTCCGAGTGACGCAGGCGGGGGAACGCAAGGCGGCGGCCCTGCTGGCCTATACCCAGGTGACGGCGCCCTACGATGGTGTCGTCACCGTGCGAAACGCAAATACGGGCGACTACGTGCAGGCGGTCACCGGCGACAAATCGACGGTGACCCCCTCCGCCATCTTCGTGGTGGAGAACGCCGACATTCTGCGGATCTTCGTCGACATCCCCGAGCGCTATGCCGCCTACGTACAGAAGGGCACCAAGGCCGCCGTGCGGGCCGACGCCCTAAGCGGATTGGAAATCCCCGCTACGGTTACCCGCACCTCCTGGTCCATCCGCGAAAAGACCCGCACCTTGTGGACGGAAATTGACCTCTCCAAGCGCGAATACAACGGCTTGCGGCCGGGGACGTACGTCTACGTCAACGTGTTCGTCCATCGGCCCGATGTCTACACGCTGCCGCAGCAGGCGCTGATGGTGTCGGGAAACCAGACATACTGTTATCTCGTAAAAGACGGCAAAGCCGTCAAAACCCCCGTCGATAGGGCCATCAGCGATGGCTCGTGGGTCGAAGTCGATAAAATGAAGACCGGCGATCCTTGGGTCAAGGTCAGCGGCAAGGAACAGGTCATCGTGGGCAATCTTAGCGACTTGACCGATGGCGAAGCGGTGACGGTCAATAAATAGAACAGCGCCCGGAACCCGCCGTAACCAACTTCATCGCAGCGATGAGGGATGAAGGGTGGAGGATTGCACCGAGGGTCAAGCGTAGCCGGTTCCACGCACGCCAACCCTGTCTTGACGGGTACATGCCCGCAGGAACTAGTTGTAATTTTCAATTTTGGCTGCAGGACTCCCAAACTAGGCAAGCTGGGTTTTCTTTCCGGGCGGTTAGCGCATTCGCGCAACTAAAGCTTGCGGATTACTTTAATCCGTCCCTGCTGGTTTTGGCGATTTTGCGGCTTTTGCCAAGGTAGCCGATCTTGCCGGCACGACTTTGCCGGTTATGACGCTTTTGCCGCCCATGCATTGATCAAGGGCCACAATTTCGGACATTATTGTGCCGTCCTAACATTCGAGCACTCAGAAAGACTCGATAAAAAGACTAGTTTCCGCGCGAAAGGATTCTGCGGTCTCGATCGGTATTTTGGGATCGAGAAGCATCGGATGCGGAGTTTCACTACTTCAGGAGGGTACGTTCATGAAACGGATTTCTACCGCGAGCCTGGTCATGGTCCTGGGCTGCGCATGGGTGGCAAGCCAAGCCATGGCCCAGCAAGGGGGGGCGACACAGCCTCAGTCGCTTGAAGACGTCTCTGCACGCCTGCAACAGCAGGACCAGCAGATCCAGCAGCTTCAGGCCCAATTGTCGAGCATGCAGCAGCAGGGAGCCACTACGACTCCCGCCGCCTATGCGCCCGGGACTGTTGCCCCGGCAACCCCTGCCGCACCGGCTGCGCCGCAATGCGCCGAGGTCGGCAGCGACATGAGCATCAAGGCCCGGTTTTACAACGGTGCGGGCGTCATGTTCGAGACGCCCAACAAGGACTTCACCATGCACCTGGGTGGGTGGGCGCAGTGGGACAATGTGTGGTGGAACCAGAATCACAACCAGATTGCCAACGTTGGCTCGCTGAACGACGGCGACTATTGGCGCCGGCTACGCATCGTCATGGAAGGCACTTTCTGGGGAAACTTCGAGTATCGCTGGAACTGGGCGCTGGAAAACAATCAGTACAGCCAGGTTGGGCTGGATGAAATGTGGATCGGCGTCAATAACATACCTCTGATTGGCACAATCCGTGCGGGGCACGTCAAGATCGGAAACGGACTGGAAGGCGACATGACAAGCTCCAGCCGCTGCATGACCTTCATGGAACGGTCGGCGTACTCCCATACCGTCGAATTGAACCAGCCCTTCGGTAATGGCTTGTTGTTTTTCAACAATCTCTTCGACGAGCGCATGATGGAGTCGGTTTGCGTGTTCCGTCCCGATAACGGAAACAGCGGCGACTTCTTTGGTACGGGCCAATACGGAGCACAGTTCCGCCTCACCGGATTGCCCATCTATGAGGACGAAGGCCGGCACTTGCTGCATCTTGGCATCTCCACCGGATGGCGCAACGGGATCAACTCGGGCAATGGCCCGGGCACGCCCGATTACGTCGCCATGTCGACCAACTCCGAATTGAACGACGACAATGCAGCCGGCAGCCCGGGCGTCGGCGGCGGCGTTGCTGGCGGCACCGCCCAATACGTGCCGGAAGCCAAGAACCAGACGCTGGTCAGTTCGGGCACCATCTGTTGCAATCAGGAATTCCTGCTGGGCACCGAGTTGCTGTACATTCGCGGACCTCTCTCGCTCCAGGCCGAATACGGCTGGAATTTCTGTAACAACGCAGTGTTGGAAACCACCGGAACGGGCACGGGTGTCAAAACTGTAGCTGGCGCTCCGATCGAGAACTACATCTTCAACGGCGGATATCTCCAAGCATCGTGGATGCTGACCGGCGAGAACCGCGCATACGACAAGAAGGTCGGTACACTCAACCGCTACTATCTCGGTGGCCAAGGGCCCTACGAGAACGCCTTCCTCGTCCGCGATGAGAACGGCGGCTTCTGTTGCGGCCACGGTGCCCTGGAACTTGCCTTGCGTTACTCGTATGTCGATCTAAACTCCGGGTTTGGTACGGCCGCTAAAGGTACGTACGTCAACGGCGGTATCATGGACGGCACAAGCATAGCCCTGAACTGGTACCTGAACTCGAACGTGACGATCATGACCGACATCGTGAACAACTACCGTTACGATTACAGCAAACCTGCGGCTGCCACGAACGGCATCGGCACCGAAGTGCAGATTTCGTTCTAAGTGCTGGACTTAACTATTCAACGAACTTTTCAGGAGACAATAATCATGACGAAATATGTGTTACCGACGATCGGACTTGCCTTGCTCTGGGGCGTCGCCTTTGCGGCGCAGGCTGGGGCCGGCGAGTGCTGCGCGGCCGGGTGCGAACCCGCCTGCCAGGCCTGTGGCTGCAACGGCGGTTGCGAGGCCTGCCAGTGCTGCCCGCACTGTGGCTGCAAGCTCGTGCCCGTGTGCCATCCCACATGCACGACGAAGACTTCGACGGTCATCAAGTTCAGTTGCTGTTGCAAAGAGCTCTGCATTCCCGGTGTGAGCCGCCTCTGCGACAAGGGCAATGGCTGCGACAATTGCTGTGAATCGGGTGGATGCAAATCGTGCAACGCTTGTGATCCCTGCAACAACGGCTGCCAGGATTCCTGCGATTGCCATTGCCGCGTTCGCGAGATCCACAAATTGATGGTTTGCCCTGTGCCGAAGCAAGTTTGTGTCCGTGGTTGCACCGTGGAATGGGTCTGCCCGCACTGCAGCAATTGCGGTGGTTGCGAGGCGGGCACGGTCCCCAGCGCGACGCCCGCTGCTACGCCAGCCCCAGCGCCGGCCGCTCCAGCGCCGCCCGCGAATCGCTTGCCGCCAGCGCCGAAGACTACCAGCGCTCCGACAACGCCTGACGATATCCGCATGGCAGGTTTCTGAACGTGAAAAAAGCTGCGCGGGCCGCAACAAGCTCGCGCAGTTCCGGTGTCCGCCTCGGCGGCGCTGGATCCTAAATGGGGAAGTGTGAGTGATTACGAGCGTCCGATCGGCCGCCGGCACCCGTTGCCGGCGGCCGAATTTATTGGCTCTTCCGCTTTTAGGATGCATACGCCCGCTGGAGTCCCGCCTTTAGGCGGAATCGAGCGGAATTCCGCCTAAAGGCGGGACTCCAGCGCAGTCGCCGATCCGGTCTGCACCTAAAGTGGAAGAGCCAATTCATTTTGCGGCCCGAGGAGAACGCCCCATGCGGCCGTGTGCTGTAGGGAATGCCCTCCGTGGCGTTCCGAAAGACGCGCGGAACGCCACGGAGGGCGTTCCCTACAGGCGTAGCCTGAACCAAGGCACCGCGGTCAGGGCGCGGCTGGCCCTTTGCCAGAGGCCGTCGCGTCCGAAATCGGACAGCCCAGGGCGCGATACAGGCGGAACTGCCATTCGTCATAGTCGCCCACGGCGCGGAGATACTCGCGGCGGCTTTGGTCGAGCGCCTGGATCGACTGCAAGACCTCCAGCGGCAAGCCCTGGCCGCCGCGGATTCGCGCCAGGTTTCGCTGGTACGAATCGCCCGCCACGCGGATCCCCGACTCGGCCACGACGATCTGCCCGCGGAGCGACGTGGACTGGGCATGCGCCTCGACGATCTCGCGGGCGACCTGGTCCGTCATGCGGGCCTGCACGAGCCTGGCCTGCTCCAACCGCGAACGGGCCCCTTCGCGGGCGGCCGCTTCTCCGAAACCGAAATTGCGAAGCTGCCAATAGGCCGTGGCGTCGAAATCGAATCGCCCGCGGAAGTCGGTTACCGTCGATCCCGGCCCGCCGCCAAATCCGCTTTGGTTCACGTCAACCAATAGGTTAGGCAGGACCGGCGCGTAGCGTTCTCGATCCAATCGTCCCACGGCTTCGGCGACCATGTGATGGCTCTCGGCCAGCTCGGGGCGGTGCGAGAGGCCGTCGGCGATGAGTTGGGCCGCCGCCGCCTCGCGGGAAACGAGCTCGATCGGCACGAGCGTCGGTTCCTCGGGCACCAGCAGGCACGGAGCCGGCAAGTGGAGCAATTCCACCAGGCGGGCCGATGCAAGTTGGGCCTGCACCATCGCCTGCGCCAGGGCGTTGCGGCGCGCGGCCAATTCCGTTTGCGCACGGTCGGCGTCGGCCTGCGCCCCTTGCCCGCTGCGGGCGAAGGCGGCTGTCAAGTCGGCAAGCTGTTCCGCATGGCTAAGCGTCTCCTGGGCAATGGATTGCTGTTGAAACGCCCGCAGGAGATCGAGGTAGGCCACGGCCACGTAGAGGAGGAAGTCGTGGGTGGTTGCCTTGGCCGCGTCCTGTCGGGCGGCGACCTGCTGGCCGGCGATGTGCGGCTGAAAGACCGCGTCGGCCAGCGCGAACTTGGCCGACACGCCGGGAATCCCCGGCGCGCCGCCGCCCACGGCATACATCCCCAGTCCGGCTTCGAGCGCCGAACGGTTGGCCACGGTGATGGTGCCGTCGCTGTTCTGCAACGGCCCGTCGTGGTTCTGGTAGTTGATGCCGGCTTGTATTGAGGGCAGCCATAGGACCCTGGCCCCCTGCAACTGCGCGAAGGCCTCGCGGATCTGCTCGTTGGCGAAGGCCACTTGGGGATTCTGGCCCGAGACGAGTGCCAGTGCCCTGGCAAAGTTGATGACTTGCGTATTTTCCGCCGGGGCTAGCACTTGTGGCAGGATAGGCCCGGTGGGCAGAGGAGGATTGATAACCTCTCCGCTCTGCGCGGGCGCGAGGCCAGTAGCGCGGTTATCGCCTGCCTCGGGGGCAATCGTGCGCAAGCCGGTTATCGGGCCTTGCGCCTGCGCGGGAGAGCTCGCGGTAGTTAAGGCGAGGAGAGTTAGTAGTGCAAGGCAGGCGGACAGGCCGGCGCGCCATTCCTCGGATCCCATCGTCGCATTTTTACTTGCCATGCGAACTCTCGATTTAGCCACGCATTGTTCCTGGCATCTGCGCTCGGTTGCCGAAGACCGTCCGGCGCCGCACTCGCGCCCATTGCAGGCAGTCGGTGGTGTGTATCAGGGATTTTCGGCATGGCTCCCGTCGTTACATCAGGAAAAGACCGCAAATCCGTTATGAGCGGCGTATTCTGCGCATTTAACTTTGGGCAGGTGTAGCCGTTCACCTTATATTTCGCCAAAAGTATCCTGCGGCACATGTTTTGGCGAAACATAACATGTCAAAAGTCGTTAAAACCGTCCTTGCGGCGCCGGTTTTGACGGAATAAAACCAGCTACCGCATTGCAAAAGGCTCGACGTGCAGTCCCTCCTGGAGCGCGGCGGTTGGCGATTGCACAACCACGTCGTCCTCCTTCAGACCGGATAGCACCTCCACCTCGTTGCCCGATTGGAGCCCCAACGTGATCGCAATCCGTGCCGCCTTGCCATCTTTGGCAACCCAACAGAAGGCTTCCTTGCCCTGGCGAACAATCGCGGGAAGAGGAAGGACAAAGACATTGGGCCGTTCCTGGAGCACGATGTGCGCGGTAGCATACATGCCCGGCCGCAGCAGGCCGCCGGGATTGGGCAGATCCAATTCCGTGCGCAAGGTCCGATTGGCGCCCAGGAGCCAACTTGTCCGCGCCACCTTGCCATCCACGATCCGGTCGGGAAGGGCCTGAACGCTCACCGATCCGTCGTGCCCGGCCTCGATCCAGGGCGAGTCCATCTCGGGAACGTCGACGAAGATGCGGACCATGTCGGCGCGGGCCACGGTCAAGAGCGGTTTGGCGATGGCCGTGCTGGCCGGCTGGACGAAGTCGCCGCGGACGACGTTGCGTTGCGTCACGATCCCGGCATAGGGGGCGCGAATTTGCGTGTACTGGAGCAGGGCCTTCACGCGCGAGACGTCGGCCTGCGCGCTGGTGCGGCGCGCGCGGGCCACGGCTTCCGCGGCCTTGGCCTTGGCAACGTCCGCCTGGCCTTGGGCAACGCTGGCCTTGGCCGACTGGACCTTGGCGAGGGCCTCGTCGCATGCCGCCTCGGCGGCCTTGAGCGAGTCGCGAGTCTCTTCTTCAAGTTTCTGATCCAGGGAGCCGCCTTTGACGAGCTGGCTGATTCGCGCATACTGCGATTGCCAGCGCGTACGGTCTGCGTTGGCGCGGGCAGCGCCAGCCTCGGCCGCATCCACATTCGCCTGGGCGGTTGCCACGGCCGCATCGGCCGCCGGGACTGCCGCCTGGGCCAACTCGATTTCGGCAGCCGCCTGGATCAGCACCGCCTCCTTCTGCCGCAGCTCGTCTTGCAACTCTGGGATGGACAGGTCCACCAGCAGTTGATTGGCCTCGACACGGTCGCCAATGTCCACGTGGATCTTCTCCACGTAGGCGGGCAACTTGGCGAACAAGGGCGTTTGCTCGAATGCCTCGATCTGACCCGGCTGCACGCACTCCAGGCGAAGTGTCTTCCGCACGGGTCGAGCGGCCGCCACGCGCAAAGGGGCAGCCGAAGACGACGATTGCTGAGATTGACCGGGAGAGGGCCGGTTGCAACCAGCGAGAGCCAGCAGCGTAATGAGTAGGGCCACACGGGCAAAAAATCCGAAATTCGAAGCATGAACTCCGAAAGAAATCGAAAGCCGAAAAGAAGGAAGTTCCAAAACGGCCGTTTCGGTAGGTTCCAAAACGGCCGTTTCGATCCTTGAAACTGTCCGCTTTGAATTTGTTTCGGATTTCAAATTTGAAAATTCGTATTTCTTCTCGGATGGATAGGTGCCTATCATGTTATCGTGCCTCAGGAGCGGCGGTAGGGGTGAAATATGCGCTTCGGGGGTCATCGGGATCGAGCGATGCCGATGCGGTCGCGGCTCGCGACTGCACCAAGGCGAACACCGCAGGAAGCACGAACAGCGTGGCTGCCGTGGCGGCCGCCAGCCCACCGATGACGGCTCGGCCTAAGGGGGCGTTCTGCTGCCCGGATTCGCCCACGGCCAGCGCCATGGGCAACATCCCCGCCATCATGGCGCAGGTGGTCATGAGGATGGGGCGCAGCCGGCTCCCCGCGCCCTCGACCGCGGCGCCCAGAGCCGGTTGTCCCTCGCGTCGCCGACTCTCGGCAAAGGTCACCAACAGGATCGCATTGGCCATTGCCACGCCCACGGCCATGATCGCGCCAATGAAGGACTGGATATTCAACGTCGTGCGCGTCAGGTAGAGCATCACGGCTACCCCGGCAATGGCCGCAGGGGCTGTGGAGACGGTGACGAGCGACAGCCGCAACGACTGAAAATTGGCCGATAGAAGGAGGAAAATGACGACAATCGCCAGCCCCAAACCAATGCCCAGACCGCTGAGCATCTCGCCGAGTGGCGGAATCTGGCCGCGGACCTCCACTTTGACACCGGGGGGCGGATCGCCGGCCCGCCGCAGGGCCGCCGACACCTGCCGCGACGCGGAACCGAGGTCAGTGCCGGCGATGTTCGCCGTCATGCTCACCTGCCGTTTCATGTTGTAACGGTCGATTTCGCCGGGCATGGTTCCCCTGGAGACGGCGGCCACGTCGCGCAGCAGAACCTGGCCGGCGGCATTCTGTTTCACGGGGAGCATCTTCAAATCGGCGATAGAGCCTATGGGCGCGATCCCTTTGGGCGAGCGCACGATCGGGCGTGGCACTTCCACCTGCACTTGATAGCCGATGCCCGTCTTCGGATCGGCCCAATAATTGGGAACGGTGAAGCGGCTCGATGAGGTGGCTTCCGCCAACGACCGGGCCACGTCGCTGGGCGTGACGTTGACCGTTCCCGCCTTCTTGCGGTCAACGTCAACCTGGACCGTCGGATAGTCCAGCGACTGCACGACCTGGAGATCCTGCAGTCCGGGCAACTCGCGCATTTCGTCCATCAGCCGCGCAGCGTAAGGGCGGGTCTCGGCAAAATCGGGTCCGTTAACCGCGACCTCCACGGGCGTGGGCGAGCCGAAGCTCATGACCTCATTGACGATGTCGGCCGGTTCGAAGGAGAACTGTACGCCAGGCATGGCCTGCGAGAGCCGCCCCCGCAGTTCCTCTTTGAGCCGCTCGATGCGGATGCCGCTTTCCCTCTTCAAGGCCACCCACATGACGGCGTCTTCCGGCCCTCGCATCCACTGAAAAACCGCATTGATCGGGTAGCTGGAACCGATCGTGCCCAAATAGCCCAGGCTCGTCTCCACGTTGTCGGCGCCCGCCGTCTCGCGGATGACCACCAGCGTCTGCAGGGCAATTCGTTCAGTTTGCTCGATGTCGGTTCCATCCGGGGCGCGGATGCGAAGGCGGAACTGGCCCGTATCGATCGTGGGGAAAATCTCCGTGCCCAATCGTACACCCAGCCCCCAGATGATGGCCAAAGATGCCGCGAGATAGGCGGCCAGGACACGCCAGCGGAAGCGAACGAACCAGACCAGCAGCTTCTCATAACGCTGACGGAAGCGGTCGAAAGAACCGGCACCCATGGCCCGGGAGCGAACGTGGGAGGGAAGACGCGGAGACGCGGAGACGCGGAGACTGTCCGGCGTTTTGTCTCCCCGCGTCTCTCCCTCTTCTTGCGGGCTGTGCGAATTCCGCAACAACCAGACGGAAAGGACGGGGACGAACGTGCTGGACAACAAGTAGGACGCCACCATCGAGAACCCGACGGCCAGCGACAATGGCACGAACATCGCCCGCGGCGCGCCCTGCATGAAGAACGACGAAATGAACACGGCCAGGATGCAGACCATCGCCAGCAGACGCGGGACGGCGGTCTGCGCATTTCCCAGCCGCACAGCCCGGGCAATCGACGGCGCGCTGCGCATCTGCGTGTGGATGTTCTCGATCTCCACGGTCGCCTCGTCCACGAGAATGCCG
>CAZTPX010000009.1:0-120473 GCA_964615095.1 uncultured Planctomycetaceae bacterium
ACATCGTGAACAACGGCAGGAACGCGCAGATCATGATCGCCGTCGAGTAGAACAAGCAGCGGTGGATCTCGTTGGAAGCGAGGATGATGCGCTGGCCGATGGGCAGATCGGCATGCATCCCGGAACTCAGGTGCCGGTAGATGTTCTCGACGATGATCACCGTGGAATCGACGATGATGCCGAAGTCGACCGCGCCGATGGAGAGCAGATTGGCCGATTTTCCCCGCAGAAAGAGCACGGAGAAAGCAAACAGCAGGGCCAGGGGAATATTGACGGCCACAATCAGGGCCCCACGGACGTTGCTGAGGAACATAAACAACACCACCGCCACCAGCCCCATGCCGGCCAGCAGGTTCTCCTGCACGGTATCAGTCGTCACGTGGATCAGGTCTGTGCGGTCGTAGTACGGCAGGACCTTCACCCCCGGCAGCAGGCGGCCCGGCGTTTCGTTCAATTGCTTTACCAGGGCCTCGACTTCCGCCAGCACCGGCAGCGATTGGTCGCCCTTGCGGAGCAGGCAGATGCACTGCACCACGTCGTCATCGTCGTGCCAGATGCGTTGGCCCTTGGCGTCGAGGATCTCTTTTCCCTGGGAATCCCGTGCCGGATCGTACTCACCGCCGCGAACATAGCTCCGCTGCACGTGGCCCAGGCGGGTCTGCCAGCCCACAACCACGCCCTGGCGGTCGGCCGGTTCGCCCTCGTGCAGCGGGCCGCCCTCGACGACGTCGTCAACTCGCACCGGCACGTTGTTCGTGGCCGTGAGCACGATCTGGCGAATTTCGCGGATGCGGCGTTCTTCTTCGCTCCGCAGGCAATCGCGCGCGGCAATGGCATCTTTCATGCCCATGGCGGTCTCCATGGGGTCCTGGCCGTAGCCGAGCAGACCCAGGAAGCGCACCACGTGGGCCGTGTCGCCCTCGAGCACGTATTCGCCGCCTGCATTCTGGTTGCTGTTGGAAATCGCGTCCTTGATCTGTTGCAGAGTGATTCCGTAGCGCTGCATGAGGGCCGGATCGGGGTGGATCTCGTAGCGTTTGACCGTGCCGCCGAAGCTGCAAACATCGGCCACGCCCGGCAGGCGGCGGAAGGCCCGCTCGAGCGTGAAGTCCTGCAGCGACTTCAGGTCGTTGAGGTTGTAGATTTCGTGGCCCGTGGCGTCCGTGGGGTTCGTCAACACGTAACGGAAGATCTCGCCCGTGGGCGACTGGGGCGAGATGGCCGGGGTAATGCCGGCGGGCAACTGTGCCATTTGCAGGCGGTTGAGGATCTCCTGCCTTGCTGCCGGCTGATCGACGCCATACTCGAACTGGTTGCGGATGTGGCACAGCTCGAACATCGACTGCGTCTGCGTGTACTTCAGACCCGGCATCCCCGCCAGGGCCACCTCCAGCGGGATCGTCACCTGGCGTTCGACTTCTTCCGCCGAAGCGCCCGGATAGCGGGCCACAATCTCCACGATAGCCGGCGCGGGGTCGGGATAGGCCTCCACGTTGATGTGCTTGAAGGCATACAGGCCGTAGCCCAAGAGGGCGAAGGCCAGGATCATCACGATCAGGCGATTGTGGACCGCCCAATGAATCAGCTTTTCGATCATCGTACAGTTACGTGCCGGGTTTGTCCGCCGCGGCCTTGCCCGCGGATTTCAATTCGTTCAAGTTGGCCGTCAACTGCGCGAGTCGCGAAGTGACCACGAGTTGGCCTGGGGGGAGCGGCTCGAAACCGCGGCGTTGCTCGTCGGCCGTCACCTGGCTGCGGAGATAGACCTTGTCGCCGCAGCGGCGGGAAACGATCACCGGCCGGCGTGCGTACTGTTGGCTGCCCCGGGCTTGCAGGAACACCGTCGCCTGGCCGCCTTCTTCGCAGAGCGCCGATGCGGGGATCACAACCTCCGTCTTCGGCGGCGGGACATCCAACCGCACGGTGACGAACTGCCCCACACGCAGCCGATTGTCGGGATTGTCGACCCAGCCCATGACCATCGCCGTGTGCTGATTGGGATCGATGATGCAGCCCACCTGGTCAAAGCGACCCGTACGGGCCACCGCGCCCGTGCCCGAGCCGACACTCACCGACCAGGTGCGGCGGTCGTTCGTCAAGGCGTCCAGCGAGGGCAGGTCCTCCTCGTAGGCATGGGCCACCACCCGCAACCGTGAGAGGTCGGCGACCTTGAAGAGGTCGATATTCGTGTCCACCAGGTCGCCCAGGGCCACATTCCGCTCGATCACGGTGCCGTCCAGCGGAGAGAGCACGTCGAGCTTGGCCCACTGCGCGACCATCTCGTCGCGATCGCGCTCCGCCGCCTTCGGGCGCGGCTCCCGATTCTCGCGCGCGAGCCGATCGGCCTCGGCCCGCACCTGATCGATCTCCTCCTTGGATATCCGCCAACTTTGTAGGATCCGCACCGCCCGCGAGACGGCGATACGGTCGGCCTCGACCTTCCGCTCGGTATCGCGGAGGATGCGCTCGGGCACGGACCCCTCGGCTGCGGCCTTGGAGATCCGCGCAAGACTGTCCTCGTCGACGCGGAGTTGCGACAAGGCGTCGATCAGGTCGCTCTTCTTCTCGCCCAGGTCCCGGCTCCAGATGACCGCCAGCAACTGCCCCTTGCGGACTTTCTGACCGAAAGAAACCGCCGGCGAACGGCCGTCGCCCCGCCCCAGTTCGACAATCTCACCGGGAAAACGGGCATGCACGTGCGAGAGACGGTCGGCGTCCAGCATCAGCGTGCCCGACATCTCCAGCGTCACCGGCACTGAAGAGGCATCGACGGTACACGTCTGGATACCGATCTTCGCGGCCATCTCGGGCGATACACAGAGCGCATCGTTTCCGGGGGCAAGTTGCGAAGCCGCATCGGTCGCGTCGCTGGCGGCCTGTGCCGGCGGCGCAAACGAGCGCACCCACCGCGGCGCAAAAACGACCCCCAGCGCCGCGCAAACGGCCAGAACGATTACAAGTGGGGCGTATCTTCCCAAGCCTCGGGCAGAAATGGTCACCGGTCAACTCCTAATTGCGCAAACATTGACAGTCAAGCATAGTCGATGAATTGGCCTCCCGTCAAGTGTTACATCTTGTGAAATCATAATACTCTCTCGGTTCTGCTCGGCGCCGCGGGGACTGTTGCCATCGTTGCAAGTCATACAACCGTCATCGCGGCCGCCCGTCTAATCAAGACCTTTGCCACTTCCGATACAACCCGTAAGTCAGGTGTGTCGGTTTCAATCGATACGACAGCCCTGATCGGACCATCGCAACCGTAGAAACAACTTAGGACTGGCGAATCAGTAACTGTCGCAAGTCGACGCCGTAGGGGTGACTTTAGTCGCCCTACTGCCGAAGAGGGCGACTAAAGTCACCCCTACAACACGACACGTATTGATTCGCCGGTCCTTACCAAGAGCGCGTCACGAGGCAGATGATGAAAACGACCAAGGGACGACTGATTGTGCTCGTCGTACTGTGCTGCGCGGGCCTGAACGGCTGCCAGTATGACACGCAGTGCCACGTTGACAATCGCGTCGGCTCGATGGGCGGTTGCCCCATGGATGTCACCCCGCCGCCTGCGCCGCCCACGGCAGAGAGCGGCGGGGCAGTCCCCGGTCCCCTCCGCGCGCCGTTGCCGGAACTCGTTCCGGATCCAGTATCGGGGGGAGATCAGGATGCCTTGCGAAACCGGCCGGACAACTCGCATGAGCAAGGGGTCGAATACCGGCCGGTGGCCTATGATGCCCCGGCAACGCCGCGCCCGGCGCGGACCGTTCAGCCGCTGGACATTCCCAACGCGATCCCCGGTAGCACCGCGCCGCCGCTGCGCTTGCCGCCGGTCCGCCCGGGGGAAACGCCCGCCCAACAGCGCAACGAGATTGAGGCCCTGTTTGCCGATTTACAGGTCATTCCCAGCGCGCCGGAGCCGGTCCCCATACCAGGCCAAGCGCCGTTGACGCTGGCTCAGTTGCAAGCCATGGCGATAACCCGCAATCCGCTTATTCGCCAGGCCGCGTCCGACGTGGAAGCCGCCCGCGGCGCGTTGATCCAGGCCGGCGCTTATCCCAACCCGCACGTCGGCTACCAGGCCGACGACATCAATACGGGCAATACCAAGGGCTACCAGGGCGGCAACCTCAGCCAGACGATCGTCACCGGCGGCAAGTTGCGGTTGGCCAAGGCCTCGGCTCATGTCGATCTCCAGAACGCGGAATTGGCGTTGCGGCGGGCCCGTTACGATCTGGCCACGCAGGTGCGTTCGAACTACCTGGGCGTGCTGGTGGCGCGGGAGCGGATTACGGTAAACGGCGCCCTGGCCGAGTTCGCCGACCGCGTTTACCGCCTGCAAGCCAAACGCGTGGCCGCCGGCGAGGCCGCCGCCTACGAGCCGCTGCAGCTCCGCGTGCTCGCCGTGCAGGCACAGACGCAACTGATCCAGTCGAACCACGATTATGTAGCCGCCTGGCGCAAACTGGCCATCACGCTCAACGCACCCGACATGGCCTTGGCTCCCCTGGCCGGGCGCATCGACGGGCCCGTGCCGCTGATCAGCTACGAGGCGGCCCGCGAACAGATCCTGCGCATTCACACCGACCTGGTCACCGCCCAAAACGCGGTGGCCAAGGCACAATACCAACTTCGCTTGGCGCGGGTCACGCCGGTCTGCCCAAACATCGACACCACCACCGTCATCGAGAAGGACTATACCACGCCGCCCTACGGCACGGCCGTCAGCCTGCAGGTGGGCGTTCCCGTGCCTATCTTCGACACGAACCGCGGTAACATCATTGCCGCCGAGGCCGCGCTGGTGCGGGCCTGCAGCGAATACGAACGTGCCCGCAACGACCTGTTCACCACTTTGGCCGATACGTTTTCCCGTTACGACACGAACCGGCAAACGGCCGAGCGGTATCGCAGCAGTATTCTCGTCGATCAGGTGCGGGCCTATCGCGGCGCTTACCAGCGCTACCAGGTCGATCCGGACGCCGATTTCAACGACGTGGTCACGTCGCAGCAGACGCTGGCCAGCACGATTTCCACGTACATCCAGCTTCTGGGCGACCAGTGGCAGGCCGTTGCCGACCTGGCAGGATTGATGCAAAGCGACGACATCTTCGCCCTCGGCGCAGGTGCCGACAGGTAGGTTCCTCTTGCCGAGAGGAACTATTGTGCTCCGCGCCGCCGGGAAACTCGGGGCCTTCTCCTGGGGCAGCGCACCTTGATCCTTTCCGGCAGAAAGGACCTACTTGGATTCCGGCGATTAAAGAAGTTGGGCCGCGTCCTCGTGGGCGCGGCCCGCAGCATGTTTCGCCTTAAGGCTCATTTGTTGGCGGTTGTGCGCCTTAAGGAGGAGGAAACAGCTAACTTAATCCTAACTAGTCTCGTCG
Source organism: uncultured Planctomycetaceae bacterium (assembly GCA_964615095.1). Taxonomy (GTDB): domain Bacteria; phylum Planctomycetota; class Planctomycetia; order Pirellulales; family Thermoguttaceae; genus JANXQG01. The sequence goes on from CAZTPX010000009.1 coordinate 5,376, forward strand.
AATTGTCCATAGCCCAATCTGCGCATCCCAACACGCTTGGAAGGGGGAAAAGCGACCTTGGACGCTACTAGAAGTCTCCCCTGTCCACGACCCGCTGCGCGGGTAGCCTTGATCGTAAGCTGGCCAGTGGATGGCATTGCTATACCGCACGCGGGTAGAAATGAGCCGTTGGAGTTCCGGCTTTAGCCGGCTTGTTCCCCCCAATCACCGCCTAAAGGCGGAACTCCAACGGCTCATTTCTGCCCGTGCAAACTAAAGCAGTTGACGAGCTTTGCGATCAAGGTCGGCTTGGCTGGCGCTCGGAATTATTTTCGAACCCATCCATTTTGTGACATGGTGAAGGTGAAACAATCTGTTTCAAATTTTTAAACAGGCTCAACACCGTTTTTCCGGCCGCGATTTGTGCCACCCCAAAAACGCAGCGGAAAAAGGCCACAGGTTCCCCGCGCGCTTCGCGGCCTGTTTCAAAAGATGAAGCAGATACCAGGCAAATCCATCACCCTCGTTGATGAATATTTACAACTGAACACAGGCCCGTTTCCGTAATTCAAAGAAAATCAAGGAATCAAAGAGTAGAACTGGTGGAGGGCCGCTGGTCTTGCCAGCCACCCATAGCGCTCTTAGTACTCCCAATGAATTCTGGCCGCAAAAACCGATACTGGGCCCCGGGCGCTGTTGAACGCCGGGTCATCGACAAACTGGTAATCCAGCATGAGCTGAGCAGTTTTCTCAAGCTGAAAATTGTAATAGGTTTCCAAGACTTTTTCCGGGCTGTAGCTCAGGGCGCCGTCGCCGTTGAGTATGCCCAGGCCGCCTGCCTCCAAGAATTCTTGTTGATCCTTCGAAGCGCCGCTCACGATGCCGGCAAGGCCAAATGTGTCGTCTGGCCGCTTGTATACCGCGCCTTTGACACTTACCCCCAGCGCTGCCGACCAATTGGCGTCAGAGTATGTCCAAGCCTCTTCATGGCCGTCATTCCAGCCCAGGCGGGAAAACATGCCGACGTTCTTGGCAACCTCCTGTTCCCAGTTAAGTCCAAGACCATGTTTGTTGCGGATGGCGAGCGCCGCGGGTGGAACGTTTCCTCCCGTTCCCTGTGGGACATTCGGATTCGGAGGGCTGGTCCGCAGGATTGCCGTCGCCACCTGGTAGCTGGCCATGTCCGCTTCGTTGAGCCAGGCCAGAAACCGAATCGCTCCCGGATGACCGTCGATCTTCCAACGCCGCTCGAGTTCTGCGGCCATTTCCCAAGATTGGAAAAATGAGCCACCGCTTCCGTCACCGGGCCACATGAAAATCCGGTCGTCCGCGGTGAAACCGTTCTGCTCGCCCGGCATTTGGAAAAATCCATAGCGCAAAGTCCAGTTCGGCTGATTCAATTCCACGGCCATTCCGGTGGTGTATCCAACTTGATCCGAGGCGTAATCCCAGGTGATGTTGGTAACGTTCGCCCAGTTTATGAACTGCGTGTGCGGGTCTTTCGCGTAGGTGTTGTTGTCGAAAATGTCCGTGGGGCTGAACCGGCCAATGGTGAAGGTCAGCCGCGAAATGTCCTGTTTGCCCGCAAGCGTGAACTGGCCGTCAGGCACGTCCTCCTGTTCCCCGCCCAAGCCGACGGTTTGTCGGACAAACAAGTGCGCCGCCATAAAGTCGGGAATCGTACTACCGGCTTTGTAGGCGTCAGCGCTGGGAAAATCCTCGATGCCAAACGTCTGGGTCAGGCCATAGCCCTGCCACACCAAGAAATCCGCATGCACTTCGGCGCCGCGCCATAATCGCAAGCCGGCAAACAAGTCCGCCGAAAATGTTTCCTGGCGCTCACCCGCGCTGTTCAGGCTGTTGGGGCCGGAGTACTGGGCCGGAAAACCGGGATCGCCCTGTGTAACAATCGTAGTTTGAGCGTGGAAGTTGAAGTTCTGTTCCTTGACCTCCTTATCGTCTTTCTTTTCGTCGTCTTTCTTCTCGCTGTCTTTGGTGTCCTTGGCATGGTCCTTGGCCTGGTCGCCCTGGCCGTTTTCCTGGGCGCCGCCGGCCGATGACTGGGAAGCATTTCCACCAGGAGCAGGGGGCGGTGCCGAGTCTGGCGCTGGCGGCGCCGCAACATAAAGGCCCGGATTGGGCGAAGGCCCGTCAAAAGCGACGGCCCGCGGTTGTCCTACCATCCATGCGGAAACCAAAACGGCCAGCACAAGCGTTGACCCAGGTTGCGGTTGTCTTCGCTGCTTACCGATCATGCTCGCCCCCCTAAGACGTTCCGTGTCATAGAGAGAATTTCGGGTTGCAACGCACTTGCCGATTATTTAGACCGCGAGAAAACGGGGCCGCTTGCGACCTGCACTGACGATCGTAGCGACTAGCGCAATCGAACGCACCGCCACCACCATTCCGGGTGGCTGAATTACTTGATCGACACTGGCCCGACGCGCAAGCGAGGGACGCCCGTTTGCGCATCTGGCAAAGGGGTTTTGGTGGGCCGGCGCTCGCAAACTTGCTGGTCCCGGCCTACACGCTCAAGCTCGGCAAACTCTACTCCACCGTCACGCTCTTGGCCAGATTACGCGGCTTGTCGATATCGCAACCCCGTGCAACCGCGATGTGATAGGCCAGGAGCTGCAAAGGTATCACGCTGATGATGGGTTGCAGAAATTCCTCCACGGCCGGTATCTCGATCAGATCGTCGGCCAGGCGGTCTACTTCTCGGTCGCCTTCGCAAACGACGGCAATCACAGGTCCTCCACGGGCCTTGATCTCCTCGACGTTCGACATTACTTTGTCGTAGGTCAACCCGTGCGGCATGAGGAAGACACTGGGCGTGTCGGCATCGACCAGGGCGATGGGACCGTGTTTCATTTCCGCCGCCGGGTAGCCCTCGGCGTGGATGTAGCTGATTTCCTTGAGTTTCAAGGCCCCTTCCAAGGCTGTGGGGAAGTTGAATTGCCGGCCCAGGTACAGGAAGTTATTGCAATCGGCGTACTTCTCAGCGATACGTTTCACCCGTTCATGGCATTGCAGGGCCTGGCGGACCTTGTCGGGAAGTTCCTGCAGTTCCTTGATGATCCGCATCCCGGCGGAAAAGCTCAAGTGCCGCAAGCGGCCGAAGTACAAGGCCAACATCGCCAACACGGTGCATTGCGACGTAAAGGCTTTGGTCGAAGCTACGCCGATTTCCGGTCCGGCGCGGAGATAGATTCCCCCATCGGATTCTTGGGCAATCGTGCTGCCGACCACGTTGCAGATGCCCAGCGTGGCATAGCCCTTGCGCTTCATCTCCCGCAGGGCCGCCAAGGTGTCCGCCGTCTCGCCGCTTTGCGTGATGGCGAAAACCAGCGTGTGGTCGTCCAAAGGCGGGTTGCGGTAGCGAAGTTCGCTGGCGTATTCGACCTCGACCGGCAACCGTGCCATGGATTCGAGTTGGTACTCGCCTACCAGGGCCGCGTGCCAACTCGTGCCGCAGGCGGTCATCAGGAAACGCCGCATGGAGCGCAACTGCTGCGGCGTGAGATTCAAACCGCCGAATTTCGCCGTTGCGGCGTCAAAGTCCAGTCTCCCGCGCATGGCGTTTTCGACCGACTCCGGCTGCTCGAAGATCTCCTTGAGCATATAGTGTTCGTGGCCGCCCGTGTCGATGTCGCCGGCCTTGAGTTCCAGCGTGTGGATGTGCGGATCGACGTGTCCGGCATCGCGGTGGATGATCCGCATCGAGGAGGCCGTGAGCACTGCCAACTCGTGGTCGGAAAGGTACACGATCTTGTCAGTGTAGCCGGCCAAGGGAGAGGCATCGCTGGCCACAAAGTGCTCGCCGTTGCCCACCCCCAGCACGATCGGACTGCCCTGCCGCGCGACGATGAGCACGTCGGGCCAATCACGAAAGAGGATCGTGAGGCCGTAGGTTCCCTGAAGTTGCAAGAGCGCCTCCTGCACCGCGGCAACCAGTGGCCGGTAGTTCGACTCCGCCATGTTGGCCACGGCCGGCTGCCGCCCCAAACAGTTTGCCACCAGGTGCGCGATCACCTCCGTATCGGTCGCCGAACAGAACTCGTAGCCCTCTGCGATCAGACGCCCCTTGATGGACTGGAAGTTCTCGATCACGCCGTTATGAACGACGGCGACTTCGCCGTTGCCGCCAAGATGGGGGTGGGCGTTGATGTTGCTCGGCGCGCCGTGAGTGGCCCAGCGGGTGTGTCCAATCCCTGTGCGGCCGACCGCGGGCGTTTTGGCAAGGCTCGCTTCCAGGCGATCGATGCGTCCGGCCGATTTGCAGACGGTAAGGTGTCGTTCCGGGGTAACGAGGGCAACCCCGGAACTGTCGTAGCCGCGGTATTCTAAGCGGCGGAGCCCAGTAATAAGATAGTCGATCGCCTCACACGGTCCAACATACCCGACGATTCCACACATTGGTCGATCCTTCTATGAAAACTACTCGAGACTGCAAATGGCGTAAACGAAAGCGGCCTTCGTGAAGAAATGACACAATGGCAGCCCCTGCGAAATGCAAAACCATCTTGAACAAGTGGCTGTGCCCATATTAGGTGCGTTGAACTGGAAAAACAACCTATTGTAAACAATAGAACAATTTAGAGCTCATTTCAAAAATAACGCCTAGCCGCATTTCCGGCAAGTACGCATTGTACCTGAAGCATTGTTCGACATAGCGGCGCACAATAGTCCTTTCCGGCAGAAAGGACCTACGGGGTCCATCTTGCCGAGAGACGGGAGTAGCCAACAGGAAAGCCGCTGCGCAGGCATGTCGATTTTGCAGAAAACGATCAGATTTCCCTGACTTCGGTTATCCAAATGCGACCTGAAAAGAGCGTGCTGGATTCCCCAGTGGGCGGATTCTGGACAAGGTTGGCAACAAGAAACCAATAAACTGACGTTGCTACTCAAACGCGTGTTTGATATGCTTGTTTGAATCAACCGTTTACTCCAAATCGGATGGAAGATGGCTAAAGATCAACGCCGTGGGGAAACCAATGATCGCCTCCTGGCCGCAGCCACGGATGTCTTTGCCGACGTCGGTTATCGGGCTGCTACGCTGCGGGAGATCTGCCGCCGTAGCGACGCCAATATCGCCGCCGTGAATTACCATTTTCGCGATAAGGAACAGCTCTACACCGCGGTGCTCGAGCATGCCGTAACGGCGGCTGCCGACGGATTGGCGGAGCTCACTCCCAAGGAGACCATTCTGCCCGAAGAGAAACTGCGGCATTTTATCCAGCACCTGATCCGCAGCTTGTTGGGCGCCGATCGGCCGGTGCAACTGCTGCGCTTGATCGCCCACGAGATGGTCGAACCGACGCCGGCTTTGGACCTGGCGGTCGAGAAGGCGGCCCGCCCGGTAAGCAATATCCTGGTGGCCATCGTGGCGAAATTGTTGGGACCGGCGGCCGAAGCAACCGCGGTCCGCGATTGCGTGGAAAGCATCATGGCGCAGTGCTCTTCCTACCACCACAGCGAGGCCATCATCCGGCGTTTGCATCATCTGGATGTTCACGACCCGGCGACGATCGAGCAGCTCGCCGAGCACGTCTATCGTTTTTCGCTGGGCGGCGTCCGGGCGATTGCCGCAGGGTGTAGGGCAAAGTGCAACTTATTAGCGGGAACACAATGAGACGAGGGGCTATAACATCACAGGTAAGAAACGTCCGCTATTTCCGCCTTTCGCTCCGCGAAAGTATCGCCACTTTCGCGGAGCGAAAGGCGACAATGACGGACGCCCATCCAACACAAGCAAAAGAGTTCTCGATAGGAAGAATCAGGTAAACATGATCGCTCTACGGTCACCAAAAAGACGTTTCTTGTTCTTGGGTGGTTCTTGTGCCGTGCTTGCGGCCTCGGCGGTCATTTTTTGGCAGGCCCGCCGCGGCGCCGAAGCAGCGTCGACTGCCGAAGCAACGTACTTCAAGAACATCGGGCCGCATGAGGCACTGGGAACCAAGGCGGTCGCCCACGAACTCCACAAACAGCCGGTCGAGGCCGTCATGCACAACCTGACCTTGCGACTTACCGGCAGCCTGAGCGCCGACGACAAGTCGGAGGTCGGCAGCAATGCGATGGGCAACGTTTCCGAGACGCGCGTCGATCGCGGCAGCTTCGTGAAAAAGGGCGACGTGTTGCTGCAAATCGACCCGCGCGACGCGCAGAACGCCCTGGACGAAGGCCTCAACGCCGCCGAGGAACTGCGCGTGCGACTGGGGCTGGACGAAGCGAAGGAGTTTCGCGTCGACGAGGTGCCTGAGGTCGAATCTGCCAAGGTCACTATGGACCTGGCCGAACGCTCGTATCACCGCTCGGAAAACCTCAAGAAGCAAAATGCGATCGCCCTGGAAAGCTACGACCAGTCGGTTACCGACTATCGTACGGCCGTGCAACGCTATAACCTCACCCGGCGGTTGGCGAAACAATTATATCGCAGCTATCGCTCGGCCATGACGCACCTGGTCACACTCCGCAAGGCGGTCGACGACTGCACGATTCGCGCGCCCATGGACGGCTGGGTGGCCGAGCGGAACATTTCCGTGGGCGAGCGGATCATCGCCCTCTTCCCCGGCGCGAAGCTGGTGACGTTGCTGCGGATCGACCCGCTGCGGCTCACGCTCACCGTCCCGCAGCAGGCGATGGCGCAAATCAAGGTTGGGCAAGCCGTGACGTTCCACACAGACGCCTTCCCCGGCAGGCAGTTCCACGGCGCCGTGCGCTACATCAGCCCGACCGTCACGGCCGACAATCGCTCGCTCTGCGTCGAGGCGGTGGTTCCCAATTCGAAGGTCGAGTTGTTGCCGGGGCTGTTTGTCACAGCGGAATTGCAATTGGACAAAAAAGAGAGCGAGCTGTACGTGCCCGCGTCGGCGGTCTGCAACCGCGGCGACGTGGCGGCCGTATTCGCCGTTCGCGGCAGTAGGATCTGCGAGCAAATTGTCTCGTTGGGCGAGCGGGAAGCGTCGCGCGTGCGCGTTCTCACCGGGCTGGCGGCGGGCGACGTGGTTGTCACCTCACCCGATGGTCTGCACGACAACGATCCGGTGCAATAAGAGCCAACGATGAATTTCCTCGCTTCGATTTGCATTCGCCGGCCAGTCTTTGCCACGGTGTTGACCCTGGTCCTACTCGTGTTCGGCGTGCTGGGCTACGTGAACCTTGGGCTGGACCGCTTTCCCAAGATCGATTTCCCGGTAATCACTGTGACCACGCGCCTGCCGGGTTCGGCGTCCGAGGAGGTGGAGACGGAGATTACCGACAAGATCGAAGAGGCCGTGAATACCACCAGCGGCATCGACGAACTCCGCTCGGTCTCGTCCGAGGGCATTTCCCAGGTGTTCATCACCTTCGTGCTGGAGAAGGACGCCGACGTTGCCGCCCAGGAAGTTCGCGACAAGGTAAACCGCATCCTGGCGGATCTGCCCAAGGACATCGAGCAGCCGTTCGTGGAGAAGTTCGACCCCGACTCGACGCCCGTGATGACCATCGCCGTCTCCTCGCCCTCGTCGATCCGCGACCTGACGGAGTATTGCGACAAGGTGCTGCGGCGGCAGTTGGAGTCGCTGGCGGGCGTGGGCCAGGCGCTGATCGTGGGCGGGCAGAAGCGGCAGATCAACGTACATCTGGACGGGTTGAAGATGCGTTCGCAGCGATTGACCGTGGCCGACGTGGCCCGGGCCCTGCAATCGCAGAACCTGCAAGTGCCCGGCGGCACCGTCAAGGCGGGGCAGTTGGAGTTCACGCTGCGGACGATGGGCCGCGTCATGCACGTGGCCGAGATCGAGCAGATTTCCGTGCTCAATCGCGGCGGCCACACGATTACGATCGGGGACCTCGGGCACGTCGAGGATGGCGCCGAGGAAATCAAGAGCCAAGCTCGATACAACGACACGCCGACCGTGTTGTTGAACATCCGCAAGCAATCGGGCACCAACACGATCGAGGTGGCCCGCTTGCTCAAGGAGCGGCTGGCCGAGTTGCAGAAGACCGCGCCCAAGGACCGCCAGATCACGATCGTCCGCGACCAGTCACCCTTTATCCAGGCCTCGGTCGACACGGTCAAGGAACATTTGACGCTGGGCGGCCTCTTGGCGGCGGTCGTGATCTTTTTCTTCCTGGCCAACTTCCGCACCACGGTGATCTCGGCCCTGGCGATTCCCACGTCGATCATCTCCGCGTTTTCGGTGGTCTATTACATGGGTTTCACGCTCAACAGCATCACACTCCTGGCTTTAGCGCTTTCGGTGGGCATCGTGATCGACGACGCGATCGTGGTGCTGGAGAACATCTATCGTTATATTGAGGAGAAAGGTTGTACGCCGCGCGAGGCGGCTTTTGCGGCCACCAAGGAAATCGGCCTGGCCGTGCTGGCGATCACACTCTCGCTGGTGGCCATATTCTTGCCCATTGCCTTCATGGGCGGAATTGTGGGCCGCTTTCTCAAGTCGTTCGGCGTCACCATGTCGGCCACGATCCTGGTGAGCATGATCATCAGCTTTTCACTCACGCCCATGCTGGCCGCGCGTTGGCTGAAGCAGAAGCGGTCGGCGGGAAACACCATGGGGCATGAAGAGATTGGCGGCGAAGCGAAGGACAGTGTCGGCGAACATGACAGCAATGGTTTTGCGGCGGACGGCCCGCAGGCGAAGGCCGCTTCGCGCGGCGGGGCCTATGCCTGGATCGAGCGCGGTTACATGGTCCTGCTGGGCCTGGCCCTGCGCCATCGCTGGGTGGTCGTCTTGGGCGTCGTCGGCATGCTGGTCCTGGTGCCCACGCTGATGGGCCACGTGCGCAAAAACTTTGTGCCGGACGACGATCAGTCGGAGTTCGAGATCAAGGTGCGGGCAGCGGAAGGCACGTCGCTGGAGGCCACCTTCGTGATCCTCGACCGTATCGCCCGCGAAGTGCGCAATCTCAACGGCGTCGAGTACACGGTAACGTCCGTGGCGGACGACGACCAGCGGATCGCCAACTCCGGGACGGTCTACGTGCGGATGGCGCCGCCGGGTCGACGGCAGTTCGACCAATTCGAAATGATGAATTATGTTCGAGAACAGATTCTGCCTCCCTATCGCAAGCAGGATTTGCGGATCAGTGTCTCGCCGGCGGCCGTCTTCTCCGGCGGTGGAATGTCGCAGGCCGACGTGCAATTCATGATCGGCGGCCCCGACATGCGGCTCTTGGACGAGTACTCGCAAAAAGTGATGCGGGACCTCCGCGAGGAGCCCGGCGCCGTGGACGTCGATTCGTCGCTGGTCGTGGGCAAACCGCAATACGGCGTCGTGGTCGATCGCGCCAAGGCTGCCGACATGGGCGTGTCGATCGCCGACGTGGCCAACACGTTGCGGCTACTGGTGGCGGGCGACAAGGCCAGCGATTACAACGAGAAAGGCGAGCAGTACGAAGTCCACGTGCGGGCGACCGCCGAGGTCCGCAACCAGCTCAAGGAGTTGGAACAGGCCTCCGTTCCTTCGTCCAAGTACGGCATCGTGGCCCTGGGCGACGTGGTCACGTTTGTCAAAGGCACCGGTCCGGCCCAGATCAACCGCCTGAACCGCAAGCGGCAGGTAACGATAAGCTGCAACATGACGCCGGGGACTTCGCAACAATCGATCCTCGACGCCATCGAGCGCAGCGTGCAGAAGATCGAGAAGGGCCCCGACTACACGACCGGACTGTTGGGCAAGTCCAAGGAAATGGCCCGCACGTTCGCCAGTTTTCTCGTGGTTTTCGCCATGGCCCTGATCTTCGCCTACCTGGTAATTGCCGCCCAGTTCGAGTCATGGCTGCACCCGATCACGATCCTGCTCTCGCTGCCCTTGACGCTGCCGTTCGCCCTGATTTCGTTGATCCTCTTCGGGCAGTCACTGAACATCTTTTCGCTCTTGGGCATCCTCGTGTTGTTCGCCGTGGTGAAGAAGAACTCGATCCTGCAGGTCGACCACACGATCCAACTCCGCGCAGCGGGGCTGCCGCGCTATGAGGCGATCCTCGAGGCAAACCGGGACCGGCTTCGCCCGATCCTCATGACCACCGTAGCCTTCGTGGCGGGCATGCTCCCGCTGTTGGTCTCCAACAGCGAAGGAGCGTCGACGAACAAGGCCATCAGCGGCGTGGTGATCGGCGGCCAGACGCTCTCCCTATTGCTGACGCTGATCGCCACGCCGGTCGCCTACTCGCTTTTCGACGACCTGTCGCAGATCTTCTGGCGGGCGAAACGCCGCCAGCCGGAAGAAGCGGCCAAGCCGCAAGAGCCTGTTGCGATTGGCGTGTAGATCGCTTGTCACGCGGCCTTGCGGGCCTGCGCCGCAATGAACTGCCGGTTGCGGTTGCCGAACAGGTTGCCGAATTTCTTCTGGTTAAGCGCCTCGATGAAAGCCCGCACCTTGGTCTGCGTGCTGCACGGATCGATCGTTTCATCCAGGCAGTCGCCATCCAGGACCAGCAGGGGCACGCCGACCGTTTGAAGCTCGCTGCGCAGCCGCTTGGTGAAGCAACTGTCGGCCATCGAACAGCGGCCAAACATGTGGTTGAAAAGCAGGAACCCCGTGATCTTGGCCTCGCCGGCGTAGTCGCGAATGTTGGCCGCGCGCAGCTCGGGGTCGAGAAAACCGACGGTCAACAGTTTCCGCGCGAGGCTGCGATACGGTTCCTCCGGGTCCAGTTCCCGCCATCCCACGAAATTCACTTCCTCGAAGACTACGGGGGCATTGCAGGTCAGCTCGATGAAATCCATCAACTCGTCGCTGTAGAACGGCGGCAGGTGAAGCCATACGAGCCGGTGCGTATCGTCGATGCCGATCTCGCGTTCCACGGAGCGCTTTGCTTGGCACAACTCCGCCAACAGCGTCCGCTGCAACTCGACCAACTCCTTCTTGCCCCACAGATGGGAAAACATGTTGGCAAAGGCTATGGCCTCGCTGCCGCGGAGCAAGGGCGGACTTTTGGCGCGGAGGTGGTTGCACTGGACCGCGAGGGCCCGGGCTTCGTTGGACAGCGCGCAGGCCTCCTTCAACCGTCCCCAATCCAGTTTCATGCCCAGCGATCGTTCGAGATGGGCGACCGAGGCCTCGAGGCCGGCGGCGATGCTCTCGACAGACTGCTCGTTTTGGTGGATGGGCGTGTGGAGGAGATGGTAACGATCGGTGCAGCCCGCGTCGCGCACGAGATCGGCGAGCACGCGCTCACCCTGCTGGCAGGGCTCGCTGGTGCCGACCACGAAGTCCGGCGGCGGCAGGCGATCGTCGCCCTCCAGGACGCGCAGGAAAGAACAGGTGTCGGCCGAGAATCCTTTGCGCGCCGCGCGGTCGAACATCTTGCGCAAGCGCTTGCCGCTGCGGGCGTGCAGCGCCGCGCGGGTTTCCAGCGTGAGGATCCGGACGCCCAGGGCGTTGAGAATCTCCGGCGGAAAGAACAGATTGCGCCACACCAAGGGGGCGCTGCCCTTGGAGAGGAATTCCTGCCGCGTAAGATGAATCCGCATGGCCGTCGACTTCTTCACCGGCCGCTGGGAGTCCGAGGGTTCTCGCCATAAAGAGAGTCGCGGCGCAGTAACGGCGTTGGTTGCTCGCCCGGGCAAATCGCCCGCGCGCTTCCAGGACTCGAGGGCGAGTTGCGCGGCTCCCAGCGCCCCCATCACCTGGCTCAGCTCCGGTATGAGAATGCGGTTGCCCGTGATCGCTTCGAGATAGTGCGCGACGGCGCGGTTCGAGGCGACGCCTCCCTGGAAGACAATCGCTCCATCGTAGTTGAGAAACAGACTGCCCACGCCGGAGACTATCGTCCTGGCCTGTGCGCGGCAGGCCGCCGCAATGACGTCGCCAAGGGGGTAGCGGTTCTTGAACTTGTTGACCGAGGTTGCACTCAGCACGGCGCAGACCGACGAAAGCTCCAGGGTCGAATCGTAGTCCACGTAATCGGCCATCTTTTCCACGGGCACGCTCAGCTTTGCCGCCACGCTGTCGAGGAACGCGCCCGTGCCCGCGGCACAGATGCCACTCATTTTCGATACCCAGATTTGCATGGCATTGTCGAAAACCATGGCCTTGCTGTCTTGACCACCGACGTCCAGGATTGCCCGGCAATCGGGAAAGCAATGCGATGCCGCAGCGATGTGGGCCGATACCTCGCTGACAAAAGTGTCGAAAGGCACGAAGCGGGAGAGGTCCTCGACCACTTGGCTGCCGGTGACAAGCGTGTGTGCGATCTGGCTGCGGTTGGCTCCGCACTGAGCGAGAAAGTCGTTCAGGAGTCTGGCAACGGCGCCGAGGTTGCAGCGGCCGCAAGTTTGGCAAGTTCGGCCGCAGGTGAAATCCGCCTGAAACTGCGACTGTAGGCGCCGGTAAAAATGATGAACGATCTTGCCATCGACGGCAAGCAGAACTGCTTTCAACGTCGTGGAACCGACGTCGACCCCCAAAAACAACGGCCTATCCATACCGACACACGCTTGCAGGAAGAGAGTTGCGCGCGCACTTCCTCTCAGGAACCGCACCGGACTGCATTTCTATCGTGAAATGCCTGACTCGGACTCCGACTAGTGTGTGTAGATTGTACCGGGAAACGGCCTATCAACGCGATGCCAATTCACGCGCATTTATTGCAGCAAAACGGGGGGGAGCAGAAATGGCCTGCCAGAACAAAGACCCTACGCGGTCACTCGGGCCAAGCGCTCTTGGCTTGAAGGAACTTTCGGGCGATGTCCATGAGGGCGGAATCGATGTTCGGCAAGCCCTGTGCGTTGGCGTGAATATGATCGCCAAAGTCGTCGTCTTTCAGCAAGTTGCTGTAGTCGACCAGCGGCACATGATTGGTGGCACAGAACTCCTCGATCATTGCCCGATATTTCGGCGGATAGGGCAGCGGCATATGCCAACTGGCCAGGGGCAACAACACAATCATGAAATCCACGTGCTTGCCCCGCAGATAGTCGAGCCACTCTTGCAATTCCTGGCGATGACGCTGAATTCCGTCCTCCCAGTCCACGCGCATGCGTTTCTTGTAGGCAGCGGCGTAAGCGGCAGTATCTTTCGTCGTACTTCGCCGCCGTAATGCTTTGGGCACGGCCACCCGCCCGGCACGATCGATCAAACCTTGGATGAAGCTCGAACAGCGGGCTTTTTCCAGGGCGTACACGTTCCAAGCCGTTCCGCGCTGAATCGGCTCGATGCCATCCTTGAAATCGTATTGGTAAAGACCATACCGTCGCCACATGTTCGAGAAGACTATCGCGGGGCTGTCGTTGGCCGGAATGGCATTGATAAAGCCGGTGCCGAAGACGATCAACGTCTTCTCCGGTCCGGCCCGCAGGATGTCCTTGTGGTCGACCAGGTACTGCGTGAATTGGCGGTGGAAGTGCGGCCAGCCCTCCCCTGACCCAAGATTATGGACTACTCTCCGTTGTGCCGGCGGCAGATCGGGTACGCGCATCGCCCACTTCATATTCGACGCGCCAAAGAAGTAGACGCCGCCCGCCGACGGATCCATGTCGGCGATTTCCTGCAACACGACGCGGTCTTCCGTGTCGAGGTACTGCCGCCTGTATTCGTTGGACGACTCGTTCACTTCGGCCCATTCCCGGTCCATCCAGGCGCCAAACGCCTCGCTGTGGACGGCCGCCTCTATCACCACCGCCGAAAGGCCAATGGCGGCCAACAGGCTCAGGCAGACCAGTGGTTGCCAGACGCGGGCCGTAACCAGGGAGGTCGAGGGGACGGAACTCGCTTCGGTCATGATTGAGGAATCCTGAAGTACGTGACTGCCGCGGGTCAAAAATCCTTGTACAATACCGCGGTCATTTGGCCGGCCGCGATCATCAATGGTCCCGTGAGGAAAGCCATCGCCAGGACCAGTAGCCACAACAACAAGGGATGCTTGCGACGGAAGCCGTCCCACCAGCGTGTCCACGTGCCGTTGCTGTTGTCGCTCATCGTACATCGCCTTCTACTGGCCGCTCGACAAACTCGATCAGATCGTTTCCCGTGGTGACGACGAAAGCCACGCGGCGGTGGCCGATTGCCGGGGCGGGCTGCGGCGGCTTGATCACGGTTGCCTCCTCGGAGGCTTCTAGCCGGCGGAGCGTTTCGTCGAGATCGTCGACCTCGAAACATAGGTGAAACAACCCCGGCGATTTCACGACCCGCTTGGCAACGGGGCTGTCCGGGCCGGCCGGTTCGATCAACTCCAGTTGGGTCCCGCCCAAGTCCAGAAAGAGGATGCGCACGCCCTGCCCCGGATCGACAACGGGCTCGGCCGACTTTCGCACGCCTAACAAACGGCACAATTCGTCGGCCTTGCGATCAATGTTCTTTGTCAGGTAGGCTATGTGGTGAAGTTGCATAGGAAGTACCCTCCTCTTGTCCCAGAGATCGTCTCAGACCTTGTAGCCCGTGCTTGCCGCAAAGAGTCCGCGCAGCATCCACCACGCGTCCCGACAATCAACCTGGGAGAAGAACATGAGCGTCAAGCATTGAAAGTGAAAATTCAGGAGGATCGCCGCGAAACGGACCTTGGACGACTTCAAGTACGTCTTCAATCCGTTACGGCCACGGGCGGCGATGATCGCGTTCTCATAGATCTTTGCCACCGACGCGCCTAGTCCCTGCATGGCTCCGTAGATGAGGAAGTTCGCAGTGCTGCCGTGCCACGCTCCCGCGACCACAAAGGCCAGAAAATAGAAGATCCATGCCAGTGACTGAGCCCGTTTCGGCCAGCGTTCGACCATCGGCTTGTACATCGGCATGAACAGGTAATCGCGGATCCATAGCCCCAGCGTGATATGCCAACGGGTCCAGAAGTCCAACACGTTGCGGGCCAACCAGGGCCGGTTGAAGTTCTCCGGGAGTTTCATGCCGAAGAAGCGGTTGGCGGCGATAACGATGTCGCAGTAGCCGGCAAAATTGCAGTAGAGATAGACTGGATAAGCATAAAAGACGACCGGGAACTCGACGAGAAACTTCCAGCCCGTGACGCGCGCATTGACCAGCGACACCTGCAGTTCGTCCCAGCCCTTGTAGAACAGCGGCGCGATCAGGGCGATCTTCACCACTCCCACAAGGAGCCGCAGGCAGTTCCGCAACAGATCGTCCGGATTGGCCAAGACCGGCTGGAGCGTCTGCCATTGCTCATCGAAATCCTGGTAGCGCTGGATGGGGCCGGCCAGGATCGCGAACAGATTCAACTGGTAATTGACGTAGGACCAGAAGGAAATGCGAGCGACCTGGCCCTGCGCGGCGTCGACCAGCACGTGGATCTGGCGGAAGAGCATGTAACTGAGGCCGGTGATCCGCACGAGATGCAGCAAAACGTTGTCGCGGATGAGGATGCGGGGCAACACCCAGTCCAGGACGGCGTATTGCTTCAACACCAGGAAAGCCACGACGAGCAAAGCGATATAACTCGCCAATAGCCAGCCGGACGGCCAGATTCTCAAAACCCGGGCCATAAGATAACCGCTGCCGAGAAAAACTGCGAGAACGGCCAGCGACTGGGTGTTGGGAAGCACGAGCCACAGGACAAACAAATTGCCGCACGCCCATAGCAATTGGCGCAGCCGGACGGCAGGCAGCCAGAAGAAGATCGCTGCCGCCAGCAGCACCGCTACGATGAACTCGACTTCAGATACGTTGAAATCGATTGCGGATGGGTTCATGAAGTCCGCGCGAGTTTCTTGCCGATCAGGGCCAGAAAGGTCCCGACGTTCTGCCCCTCTTCCTTCATCTTGGAAATCTCCGCCGTGGCGAACTTGATCTTGAACCGCTTTTCGGTCGCCACCATGAGATTGATGTGGGTCAGGGAATCCCAGCCGGGGATGTCGTCGGCGGTCATCTCGTCGCAGAGGACGATCTCGGGATCGTCGAAGACCTGGCGGAACACTTCCTGCGCTTGCATACGAACGTCACTCATGGAACGGTTGCTCCTCGATAAAGACCGGCTGCGGTCGCCAATTGGCCGACAGCGACATTTCCCACTGCGTGCGGTCGGCGACGTCGCCGTAGATTTGGACATATCCCAGTCCGGCGTAATGTTCGCGGACCAGATCGTTTTTCGGTGTGGCAACGTACTCGCCGCATATCCGTTGAAGTCCGCGGTCGATCGCCCAGCGGCAGAGGTTGTTGTTCAACAGAATTTCCACGCCGCGTTTCAGCACCCGGCAACTCATCAGCCAGGTGTCGATCACCAGGGCATCGCCTTCGACCTTGGCCAGAAGCACGCTGATCAGGCCGTTGTCGCCGAAGCGATCGGACAGCGACACAGTGCGGGTGAGCCACTGCGGATCGGCGGCGATGGCTGACACCTCGGCCGCCGAGCGCCGCTTCGTGGTAAGATTGAATTGGTTCGACTTATTAATCAACTGGGCCGTGCGCTCCAGTGACATCGCCGTGACCGGCCCGATGCGGGCGACCATCGCCAGCGACTGGAGGTATTCGCCCACGTCGGCCGATCCGCTCAATGCCTGCTCGCGCTGCGCATTGGCTCGATAATACTCGGCCCGCTGCAAGTCTTCCTGGGCGAGCGAGAGAGTCTGAAAGTAATGGTGTGCCTCGATGGCCTGGATATAGCCGGCCGGATCGTCAGGCAGTTCGGGGACCGCCACTTCCGGGGCTAATTGCCGCACCAGCGCCCGCTCGGCCGGGTTGTCGTCAACCATCACGAGCGAATTCAGTCCGATGTTGAGTCGCCGGGCGATCTCGCGGAGATTGGCCGCCTTGTCGGTCCAATTGGCCATGAAGCAGGAGATGTCGTCGAGGCGGAGCACCATCTCGGTGTGTTTCTCGAAGACTTCCTTGGCGATATGCTCTTCGTTCTTGCTGCACACCGCCAGCAGAATCCCGCGCTGCTTCAAGGCCTTGGCATATTGCTGAAAAGCGACGAATGCCTCGCCCTCGCCATCCCCCTGCCCGAGGCGAATGCCGCCCAACCCGTCGTCGCCGATCACGCCGCCCCAGCATGTGTTGTCGAGATCGAGCACGAGGCATTTCTTGCTCAAGCCCAATTGGGCTGCCAGCAGCGAAGCCACACTGAAGCCGTAGTCGACAATGAACTCGGGGGCGCAAGGCATCTTGGCATGGAAGAAGAAACGCTCGTCGCCCCAGGCGCGGCGTCCGGCCAAGGCAGCCAGGCTATCGACGTCGTGCAACACGACATACGGCGGCGCCCTGTCCGCCAAGGCATCGTTCACACGGCTTACAAAACGCCAGAGACTTGCCGGATGCCGCATCTCGTGGTTGTCCATCTGGCGCCATGCTGGCCGATCGAAAGTGTTTTGCACAACCAGGCAACCGGAGCGGTCGTGGACTGTGCGCCACAGCGCCGACCAGCCGGCAAGTTCCGCATCGACCAATGCGGTGATTTCCTCTCGGCCAAGCTCGACGGAAGGACGGTGGATAAGATCGCGCCAAGTAGTGGCCAGCAGTACGATCGTCGGCTGAAACCGATATAACTCGGAACCAGGGTCTAGGATCTCCTGCCGATAGACGCCATATTCGGTCTCAAAGACCTCAACCCCTCCACCCTGAGAAAACAGGGCCAATTCGATAGCCTGCGCAATCTGCGTTGTCGTGCAACCGCCGAGAATCGCCAATCTGGGCCTCTGCGGCAGTCCGATATGTGGCTTCAGCTTGCTATAGATGCGATACAGCGACTGAAAGGCGGTGAAGTCACTAGTGGGCGTGAACGCCTGCTGGACCATCAGAGCGGCTTGCGCCCAACAACGCTGGCTCAGTAAAGTCCGTAGCTGGGCAAGTAATTTGGAAAAAACGCCCGATTTCTCCTCGGGAGAGACGGCGAGATAGCTCTCCAAGGTGGCGTACGAATCTAAAGTCTGCACGGCTTGAAGTGTTCCGATGTGGATCTTGTATTAAAACCTAAGAATGCGAGAAAGTCAAAGCGCGGTGCGGTTTGGGGCATGTCTGAAGCTATTGCTCGGTGGTGGCCGGGATGGTTCAGACGAAGAATAACTTCCGCGTTTGGCCGTACAACGGATTGCTAATCCGTCCGCGATTTCCGGACGGATTAGCAATCTGTCCTACGGGATTTCACCTGGTTATTCTTCGGCCGGTCCTATGGTGCTGTTTATTAGTGCTCTCGCATGGGGGGGTGTCAGTCGTAAAGCTTGTTGGGGCCGGTTCTTCATCTGCTATAGTCGGTTACTTAGTGGCACATCACTAATAATATGCAACCGTGCTTGCAGCATGCGCCGTTTCGAGCCGCGTACTACTGCGGCCCCGGCAGTTCAGCCTAATCACGGCGACGAATTATGTCGGTGTGCGCCGCATTCCCCTGCCGTTGTGCGCGGGGAACCTTGCGTTATCAGCGTTTGCCAAGAACACCGTAGTTTGCCCCGGAGTGCAATTCCATTCTGTTTTGCAAATCACCCGCTTATCCGCGTCTCCTAGGATCAATGTCTGCGGCGCCAGAGAGTCCAGAAACGCGATTGCGCCACGTTCTCAAACTCTTTCCGTAGGGTCAGTTCGTGGATGCTCATGAGATAGTCCACGGTTGCCGGAAATAACGGGCATTTGGGCTCCATCACCAGTGTAGCCTTGTGCAGAACCTGTTCAGGGAGGGGACACGGCAACCCCTCCATATCGCTGTGTATCTCGCACCACAAGTACTCTCCCGGGATATACTCAAGACCAAATGCCAGTGGGAAAGGGTTGACTTGATCAAAACACAAGACACGGTCGCGAGTACGAACATGGGGCGACAAAAGGTCGAGTCCATCGTTGAGGATCACCGCGTACTGATAGCTCGTCGGGCCAAGGCGACCGTCGTTTCCCTCACGAATCTTGCGAAATACCTCCTCGGCCTCCAGCGGCTCTCCCACCTGGGGGAGGCAAACAAAGTCGGCCAGCGCCGCCGACTCGAAACGCGCCCTGCCCGGCGCCGACGGAACGTCGAACACGCGCTGCTTGCATGCGAGACCCATCGCGAACATGTCCAACCCCAGCGTCGGGGCGAACGATACAACTGCGACAAGAAAACAAACGCATATTCGGCTACCGGCCCAGGCATTGCTCGTCTGCCCCGCTAACGGCTCCGTCCGCAGGCCAACCTCCGACAGAACGACAGCCGCCAGTGCAATGCTTGGTATCCCCAAGTGCTGATGGTTCATACTGCACGTCAGTATCCCCGCCGGCAACAGAATCATCGCAGCAAGGGTCATGCGGACATTGTCAGTCAACCGTCTTTCGGCGGTCGCTTGCCGGACAACGGGGCCAATAATCGCTAGAAACGAGATCGCGGCCAGCGCGACCCAGGGCAGCGTTTCTGGTAGCATCTGGATCAGCATGACGAGCAGCTTTCTGCCGCCGACGATCTTGGACATGACTACCAAGTCATCGACAAATCCAGCCGCATTGAAGTGGAGGAACGCCAGGATCGTAGCGAGTACCAGCGCAAAGCCGAGGATCGCACCGCCAAGACCCTGCCGGACATGACGGAACAGCGCCAGTCCAATGGCGAGAGTCAACCCTGCCGCGGCAAAGTAGTTCAGCTTCAAAAATAACAGTGCGGCGGTGCAGGCGCCGGAGAGCAGGGCCTCCCACGTCGCGCGGCGACCGGACGGCCGCTGGCGCGGCGGCACAAACGCCTGCAATGCGACGAGCGTGAATAACACCCAGCCAAGGCGATTGTAGTGCATGGCATAGGTCCCCCGCAGTCCGCCCGGGGCATTGGTGGCCACGGTCATGACCCCCACCATCAGTGTCAGTATGGCCGCCATGAAGGCCGAGAAACGGACCCTAGCTAGTTGCCATGCTGCCGCTACGAATGCCGGTGCCGCGATCAGGTATCCCACTGTGATCGCCAATCCGCGGCAGCCGGTGAGCAAGATTCCCGCCGCGCCTGGTAAGGACGACAGAATCAAACAGGCGCCCGAATAGTCGCGGACGGGCATTTGTCCTTGCACAATCCGTTCCGGGATGATGAGGGCAAAAATCGAGTCCTGCAAGGCATAGCCGATAGGCGGACAGCCTATCCAGGCCCGGATTCCCCACACGACCGACATGGCCAGGGTCAAACCGGCCAGTCCGCGGCGCATGGCGGTCACCGAGGCACTGCCGGCAAACGCAGTGAAGCAGGAAGCCCAGGCAGCCGAATAGCGACCACGGCCTCGCTCGGCTGCGGCACTCGACAAGTTAGTTGCCATGAACCGGCATTCCTTCAGCCAAGTCGAACGACCACCAACGGAATCGTCTTACGGAAGGGGCAAGAGACAATTCTATTAAACTACCAAAATAGGATAAGATCAAACGGTTGACGGCCCGGCCGCTTGGCCGGGGTACTGAAACTGCACCGCGGGCACTCATCCGCTCACCCAGCGAACTAAGCGGTCCATGGCAAACAGCCCATCCCAAGGAGCGTCGTAGACCCGCATTGCGCCCACAGCGGGGCAGCGCTCCACGCCCCGAGCGGTGAGGGCCTCGGCCAGGGCCTGCCGACGATCATCAACCGCCAGGCCGGCCGTCTGCGTTTGCGACGAACAGCAGGCGGCCACGTCGAAGATGCTGTTTACCGGCCGTACGAAGAGCGTCCGCAAGCAGCAGGGGTCGGCCAGCCCCCTGTCTTCGTCGCTGTAGACGACCGCCCACTGGATTTCCCGGCTGTGGTAGGCCTCGCCGCGCATGGCGTATTCAGCGCGGACTGCCAGGACATTCATGACCGCGGCTGGATCCACATCCTCCAATGGACTGCGGCGGCACTCGGCTTCCATCGCTTCGCCCAGCAAGCGGGCGAACTCGCTGGGCGCAATCGGTCCGCCGCGCTCGACGAAGACCGTGTGCGGCGAGTTACAGCCCTGTTGGTCGAAGGCGCAGGCGTCGGCGGCGATAGCCGCGGCCGTTCGGCGGGCTGAATCCTTGTCGACAAGCCGTTCGGCACCCACGATGGCCAGCGATGTTTTCGGCCCGAAGACAATATCCTCCGTGCCATATCGCCGCGGCAGATTGATGATCGCCTCTACCGCGTCGCGGCCTCCCCAGGCAACGCGAACGTCGGCCAGGCGCGAGAGTTCTCGTGCGGCAGCTTCATCCTGCCGGTCAGCATAGACGACCACGATAGCGTCAGTCAAGACACGGCCGCTGAATGTATTGCCCTGGGCGTTGGTGTAGTTGACCTCGGAAATCGCGGCGAGCAGGAAAGGCAATATGCCCGGCCGGTTTCTTGCCACCTTCACAATGTTGGCGTTCTTACACAATATGGATTGCGCCAACGACAGCAAGCCGAGCACGGGCACGTTGCCGGCGACCCAATGCACGACCACACCCCGCGGCTGGGCTCGGACCATCATCGTTTGCTTCTCTCCTAAAGGAACAAAGTGGTCCAGCGCCTCGGGGCGGTCCCGCAGCGAGCGGCGGGCAAGCGCCGACAGATTCGCCCGACGCAGCCAGAGGGGCAAAAAGCCGAGATGGTTTCGACGGATGAAATCGGCCAGCGGATGCCCGGGCTGGGTCCAACTCCGTGCGGCTGCGTCACACAAGCCGAGCAGATCGTTGAAGGCCACGGCCCGAAGCTGTTGCTGACCGGTACGCAACTCTGCGACGAGCGCTTCGAGCCCGTCGAGGACCGGGGCCGTTTTGTAACCTGCGTCGAGTGGAATTCTCGCGCCCTCGTGATCGAAAAGCAGATGGAATTTCATCGGATGGTCCCGCCCGTCTCGTACACTTGCCGGGGAAGCGTGTCGCCGCAGCCGCGCGTTTCCGCTCGTTGCGCCCGGCCGATGACCTCGAAGGCGGTACCCGATCCGCTATCGTCACCGGCATCCCGCCCGATGATGCGGCCCATGTCGTCCAGGAGAACAGCCACACCGGGGTAGCTATGAGGCAGCGGGCAGATGAATTCCAACAACCCCACGGCGCCGTCCGGCACAATGTCCAAAGTGCGAGGATCGCGGACCAGCACCTCGGCATACGTGGGCGTATGTTTCACGCCGTACGGGTCATCCGGATAGATTACGCCAAGTTGCTCCGTAAAGCCGTAGATATCGACGATCGAACCCGCGCCTACTCCGAAGACCTCGGCCGCATGATCCGTAAGCACCGGTTTGGTCACTGCCTGCTGGTGGAGATGTTTCCATCCGCCGAAATGCATTACGAAGGTCGAGGGCGGAAGATCGATGCGGGCGCCCTCCGCCCGCAACGGCCGCACGACGTACTCATACAGCACATAGGTGTAACCCAGGAGGCAAAAAGGCGTGCCTGCGGCAGCCCACCGTTCGACGGCCGCTACGACTCTCGCGCGGTCCAGGAGCAAGCGGCCGCCATCGCTGCGCAGGGCGTATTCCTGTTCCGTCGCCGCCATCAGGTAGCCGCGTAAGCCGGCTACGCGAGCCGACAGTTCACGGTCTGCATGTTGCGGTTCTTGCGGAGGGGCATCCAGAATCAGGAACGGGCGCCGCTGGCCGCCGAGGCGGTGGGAAAGGATCGCTGCAAGGGCCTTCATTTGCCGATTCCGCGTTGTCCGATCCAGCGGCAGGCGACTAGGAACCTGTGCCGACGTGCCGCTAGATGTCAACACGCGCACGAATTGCGATTCGGGAACCGAAGAGAGAAACATCCGTTTGAAAATACCGACCGGCAGCCAAGGCACGCCGGCCAGAGATTGAACCGGACGCCGCAGATCGAAGCCCTGATGCCGAAGCCATCGAGCGTAGGGCGGGCAGTGCGCCTCGTGATAGGCAATCTGCTCGTGGACCCCTGCCAGCAGGGCTGCGGTTTTGACCTCGGGCGCCATGCCATAGGGCGGAAGGCTTAGAAGATAATCGATTGCTGAGGGCATGCTGGTTACATCAAGTGCCGCTGGATCTTGCCCGATGGCGTCTTTGCGATCTTCTCGACTCGCTGCCAGATCCTGGGGATCTTGTGTTCTTCGACTCGCTGCCGCAACCACTCGATGAGTTGTTCGTCGCGGACCTCGCGGCGTAATACGACGCAGGCCTTCAAGCATTCACCCAGGACCCCTTGCGGATCGGCAGCGCCGACACACGCCGACTCGACCACCGCAGGATGCTTATTGAGGGCCTGCTCGACTTCCTCGGGGCTGACCTTCCGGCCGCCCACGTTGACGACGTCGCTTTGCCGGCCGGTCAAGTAATAATAGCCGTCGGCATCGCGATAGCCCAGATCCCCGGTATGAAGCCACCCGCCGCGCAGGGTCTCGTACGTCAACTCGGGCTGCATCCAGTACTCTTGCATCACCATTCCGCCACGGACGACGATTTCACCCGCCTGACCGTCGCCCAGGTCGTGGCCTGCCTCGTCGCGCACGGCCATGCTCACGTTCGGACCGGGTTGGCCGATCGAGGCCAAGTGATCGCGATCCGCGTGGTACTCGGTAAATGCCGCCCGCGAGGCCTCGGTCAATCCATAGTGATGGCAGATCCGCGTTTGGGGCAGCAATTCCATCAGTTTCTGCTTGGTATCCGCCGGCATCGCCGCGCTGCCGATCTCAATATATCGCAAGTGCTGCCGGGCGTCGCCTAGGCGGTCCCGCGTCATCCGCAGAATCAGATCGAAGCCGGCGGGCACGAGAGCCAGCCCGGCGGCCTTGACGTCGAGAAGCTGTTTCAGGACTGCCGCTGGATTGCGCATGCCCGGCAGGAGCAACAGGCAATGCCCGGCCTGGGCCATTGCCCGCAGCCGCCCCAGGCCGAAGGAATGGCTGAGCGGCAACGGCATCACCTCCAGGTCGTCGTGGCGAGTTTTCACGAAGGCGTTGATATTCAGCGCGGCCTGGGCAATGTTTTCGTGCGCGAGCAAGACGCCCTTCCTACGGCCGGATGTCCCGGTGGTATAGATCAGGTCAGCCGGGTCTTGCAGCCCACACTGCGGGGACTCCAACGGACGGTCATCGCCCGCGCTGGTCCACGAAGCCAAGTCCGCCACGGCGATCGGCAGATCCAGCTCTCGCGAGCAAAGCGCCAGCCGGGCTTGGGCGTCGTGCGCGATCCAGCCGGCTGTTTCCCGAGGAATATCGGCCTCCAGCAGCACGGCCACACCGCCGGCCGCGTGTACGGCGAAGTAGGCGACTACAAGCTCAGGCGAGTTGGGACCACAAAGCAAAACGCGCTGGCCAGGATTGCCGATTGCCCGGCGAATTTTCGCCGCCGCAAGACGGATTCTCTCCGCCAATGCGCCGTACGAAATGGTCTCGCGCGGCGTTCGAATAGCGATTCGTTCCGGCCAGCGATCGCCGTGGCCGAGAATCGCCGCAACCAGTGATTCGCCGGGAGCATCCACCTCAGGCCGCGCTCTTTCGGGCAACAACGGCACGTACGGCTCCAACACTGTCCAAGCCGACAATTTCGTCCATATCGAAACTTATGCCGAATCGCGATTCCAGTTCGGTCACCAGATTCATGTGGCCGATGGAATCCCAGCCCGGGATATCGTCAAATGACATGGAATCGGCGATCGCAAAGCTGTCTTTCAGCCGCATTGCCTTGTGGAAAGCGGCGGCAACGGCATCCGTCATGGTGATTTGCTCGGTTCAAAGATTAATGGGGCCATCGCCATCGCCGCGATTCACGTGGACGTCGTCTGGGGAAACGCAATTTCGTTCCAAGGCTTCCGTCAATGCTTTGGACGAGGCAAAGAGAACGTTCGACGGCCCCGCAACAAAACCACAACGCCGGAATGCACTGCGCCAGGCGCGATGCGACTGGTTGGACACGATCAGGTGAACACCCTGGCCGACAAGGTATTCTCGGGATTGGTACAGCACCTGGGCCGCGTTGGGAGGCTCGGCGAAACAATCAACGATCGATCCAAGCCGCATGTTACCAAAATAGGCGTGGTTTGACAACGCCGTATTCATCATCAGCGACCAGCCAATCGGTCTACCTCCCTCGGAAATCTTTAGGCGAACACAGTTGGGCAGTTTCCGCGGATACATCTTCCGCAGTGTTGCGGCATCGCGAACGGAACAAAAGCCATAATGCGGCTTGGCTGCCTGCCAAATCTCGTCGGCCCAGGGACCAAAATCTTCGACAATCTCTGCCTGAATCGTTCCATCCTTCAAAAGCCGTCGCCGTCGCAGGACTTTCGCGGCCCCCACCGACAGCCAACCCAAACCCGAGTAGGCCAGGAAATCGCACAAGAAACGGTTTACTGGCGATTTTCTCAGATGAACGATGTTCCGGAAGAAGGGAAAGGGGTGAATTACCTGGAAATAAAAAGGCACACTGAACATCTGCCATCCGGCTGCTCGAAGCAGGCGGGCAATCGGTTCCTTGAAACCGCCCATTCCCAGGCCATAGAGCATCGGCTGACGCTTCTGGGCATTGACAAGCAACCCTGCCGCGACTTGTGCATAACCGCGATTGACGATTGCTTCGGAGACTGGCATGCGGAAGTCGGCAACCGTTGCCACCTCTCCCGCGATCCAGAAATCCTGGAACTTTAGCACATACCCGCCGCGAACACAATCCTCTTGGTCGATCACCAAGTACTGTTTCTGGGGTAGTCCGGCTTGTCCCTCCTGCGCGGCGATGTTCGACTCGGGCGGAAGTGGAAGCCTGAACGTGCTGCCACCGGCGTCGAGACGGGCGTTGAACGCGGCCAGCGCATCGTTCCAATCGTCGGTATATTCAACAATCCGCATGTGCATGGCAGTCGATCCAGCTATGGCCGTTCGCTCCCGTCCTGCTGGTCCGCCCCTTTTCCCAATCCGAGCAGCCGTTGCTTCCAGCGGAAGAAACGATAGGCCAAGCCGCGGGCTGTTGCCACCCAGCGATACTTCGACTTGTAGAAAAGGAACCGCTGGACCTCTTCGCCGCCGTACTTGCGCTTGTAATCTCCGCCGCCGCAAAAATCGTAGACTTCCATTCCCTGCTGCTTCCAGTATCGCATGGCGTGCCAGTGAAGCGATTCATTGGGACAATAGTGCTGGTGCTGCCGCCAGCTTGCATTGCCCCAAAAGTACGCCGTCTTGTTGCTGCCCAGGAACAGTCCCGTTGCGATACAGTCGCCCCTCGGCTCCCGGGCACGCAACAATAACAGGTTGCCGGTGGGAAAGAGATGCTTGATCAGCAACCGCACTCGTTCCGGTCCGTACGTCGGCACCAAGTTCTGTTTGGCGAAGACGTCCTTGAGTTGCGCATAGTACTCGTCGGCGAAGGCATCGTCGCAGGCTTCCTCGATGACGACCCCTTCCTTGGCGGCCTTGCGGATGGGATACCTGCACGACTTGCTGCTGAATCGATGATAAATGTCCTCTTCCTCGGGTTTCAAGTCAACCAGGTAGCTGACCGATCTCTGCGCATGGAAACCCAAACCCGTCAAATCGTCCGGCTCGAACTGGCGATCTGCGAACTCGAAGTGCAGGCAGCCGTATTGCCGGAAGGCGAAATGCCGAAGTGCTTCGATCGCCGCGCGTTTCGGCGTTCCTGTCTTGAGCCGAATTCCCATGAAGTCCGTCGTCCACCCGATAAACGGTGATCCCAGGATCTTGATGCCCAGTTTTCGCATGGCCAGCCCCGCAAAGTATCCGACCACTTCGTTTCCGTCGCGCAACTCGGCGATGACGGGTGTGGCGTGATGGGACTCGGCAATAAATCGCATCCAGGCAGGCGTCTGAAAGATCTCGGCATCGGGGAATGTGGCCAGTATCGTTCCCCAGTCGTCGAGCGTTCCTTCGAAGCGATGAAACGCTAACATGCGGGGCCTCTCGTGAAAGGCGGCATCGGCAACGGATCACTAGGCGGCATTCGATTTCCGTCAATCATGGAGCGTCTTCTGAAAAACATATTCCTGAGCGGTTTCACGGATGAAGAGAAAATCGAGTTTCTCGTAGAATCTCCGCGCTCGCTCGTTGGTCTTCAGAACGGTCAATTCGTAACCCCCGCAGGACTGGCGCAGCTTGGCGTCGAATTCCCGGATCAAGGCAGTTGCCGCTCCCGTTCCCTCCGCTTCGCCGGCAACCGCGATGGAGAGCAATCGCATGTTCTTTGCGAAGGGCGTCGCAGCTTCCTTTGACGCATGGTCCGATGCCGGCGTAAGCAGTCCCCACGCGGTGCGAGCAGCGATTCTCCACAGGCGCGGCCGCAAAAGTGTCTCGCAGGCGAATCTCGCAGCGTGTTTCTTGGCAAATTGCCGCTTGCGGCAACTGAGCATGCCAGCATCGCCTCCCATCACGAAGGCGTCCACCTTGCCGGCCGCATTGGTATGCACAAGGAAGACCGCGCCGGCAAGAAACTCACGATAGAACGAGGCGATCAAGGACGGCGAGTATTGTCCTAAAAGATAGTCAATGTGCAAAAAACGGGCTTTGTGAATCCGCGCAATTGAGTCCAGGTCAGCGGCTTCAGCATTGCGTATGCTCATGACAAGGTGTCCCTGGGGTCTCGTTACTGCGGTGTTTGCTCGCCGCCGCTCGGGCACTGCTGCGGTGCGGGCGTCGACGGCGAGTAGTTGACCGGCATGCGGGAACGATAAACGCCGCCTATCAGTTTCTTGACGAGTTGCTTGCTCATGCGAATTGCCCGCCGCATACCGTAGCCCTTGAATCGGATCAACCGCTCAAACGCGATTAACGGATCGTCTCTCATGATGCAAACGCGTCCGAAGCAAGTGATCCCAGCACTTTGCCACGGCGACCGCGTGATTTCGGAAGTAAACAGGTACTCGATTCCAGCCTTCGCGGCCATGACGACGGTCCGCCGGTTCATGTCGCCGCCGGGGACGGAAGCCACAATGATCGGGATACCTAGAATGGAAGCAAGTTCCAGGCAACTTGTCCGCCATTCCGCGAACATCTGCTCGTCTGTAAGATTGTAGCAGATGTTTGGGTGCGTGTGCGAATGAGAGCCGACAACGTGGCCGCGGCGATAAAGGTCGAGGATGTTGCTACGGGTGACGAAACCAGACGTGCCGATCAAGCTGGTCGTAACGAAAAAATGGCCTTTCCAGCCCTTGCCATCGAGGATGTCCGCGATGCGAACGGCGGACGCTCCGCCGTCGTCGAAGGTCAGCAACAAGCCGTGCCTGTCGCCGCCGCTGGCCAGGTCAAACACGCTCCGCGGCTGCAATGGTCCTTTCTGGATGGCTTCGATGTGCGACAGGAACTGCGGCAGCGGCAGCCGGTAGGCACGCGCGCTAGGGACCTGGAATCCGGATGCGACTTGGGCTTCCTCGACGTCGTGGTACATGAGGGCCACCAAGCGCGGTCGATTCATGTTTGGCTCTTCCCCGGCAGCATCTGGCACTGCGACAGTTTCCGGTTCGTGTAAACGGCGAACTCATTGAACACGAATCCGCCAAATAGCTGAAAGATGCCGGTCTCTTCAATGCACTGCTTTGATCGCGGGTTGCAGTAGATTAGTGTTGCGTCGCGCGGTCTTCTGTCAATTGACCGCACGATATTTCGCATCGTGCTGCGCATGACTTCTTCGCCAAACGGATTGAAGAAGTAGAAGTAGTCGACATCATCCTGAATCTCATAATTCGCGGCGTCCGACTCGACAATGCGGAACTCCGTTTGCGAGCACGTTCGCGCTTTATAGGCCGCCACGTTGTTCTCGGCAATCTTGCAGAGTTGTTTCGCAAATTCGACCCCTTCAATGCGCTTGAAGCCGAATTGCGCAGCGACAAGCAAGACCCGACCCTTGCCGCAACCGAAGTCGAGAAGAACGCTGTTGCGTGATGGTTTCAGCAGACGCATGACTTGCCGGAACGGCCGCAAGCGCGTGGGCTCGTACGGACTAGCACCACGCAAGAGTTCGCCCTCAAGGGCCAACTCACTCAAAGGTGTCGCACCGACCGTGTCCGTACCATATCTCCAGTCGAACAGACGTTCCTCGAACATACTGAGCAAACGGCCGAACGTCCCGGAAATCCCGCGACGCTGCAGCCCCAAAAGCGTTCGACGAAAGAATCCCATTACTTCGCTCCATGGTTCGCAACACGGTTCCCACAGCCGCAGTTGTACACCTCGAAACTACTTTCATCGAGTTTCCACCGCACAGAACGGGATCTACTCGCTCTTCGCCAACTGTGAGCAGATCCCTCGAACGACGCTTACGACATATTCCACTTCTTCCCGCTGCATGCCTGGAAACAACGGCAGGCTGATCAATCGCGACCATTGCTCGGTAGCGACCGGGAAATGCTGCGGCAGCCAATGGAACTGCTCTTCGTAGTATGGATGCAGGTGCAACGGGCGCCAATGGACCGAGCAGCCCACGCCGCGGCAACGGAGTGCTTCCATGAACTGGTTGCGATTAGCACTGAGTTTATCGAGATTCAGGCGGATAGGAAAGAGGTGCCAGGAGTGGATCCGGTCGGGCAAATCCGGCGGCAACTTGAGTTGATCGAGGCTACCGAATGCCTGCAAGTACTGTCGCGCAACGGCCTCGCGCTGGGTCCGCATCTCCTCCGCACGGCGGAGCTGGCCGTTGCCCAGGGCGGCCGCAACGTCCGTGAGGTTGTACTTGTACCCGGCGGCCACGATGCGGTAATCCCAGGCACTGTTGCCGGAATAGCGTCTCCAGGCGTCGTGCGATAGGCCATGCAAGGACATTTGCCGCATGCGCGAGGCCAACTGGGCATCATCGGTGACTGCCATGCCGCCCTCGCCCGTGGTAATCGTCTTGTTGGCGTAGAACGAGAAACAGGAGACGGCCGCCGTGTTCTCGCCGCACCGCCGCCAGGGCTTGTCCGCTGCCGAGCGGTAAGCGGCCGGAAAGGCGTGCGCGGCGTCCTCCACCACCCACAGTCCATGCCGTTGGGCAAACGATCGCACGGCATCCATATTCATCATCACCCCTCCCACGTGGACGGGGATGATGCCCACCGGCTTCAATCCGCCCGGCAGCGGCAAGGCCCCGGCCAGCAACTGGTCGAGCTTGCACTGCGCGTCGTCGAGGTCCATGTTGAGGGTCAGCGGTTCGCAGTCGACCAGCAGCGGCACGGCCCCCTGGTAGCGGACGATCTCCGCCGTGGCAGCAAAGGTCATTGTGGGCACGAGGACCACGTGTCCCGGTTTCAGTCCCAGAGCCTCGACCGCCAGGTGCAAAGCGGCGGTACACGAATTCACGGCCACGGCATGCCGCGCGCGGACGCTCTGGGCGAAATCGGCCTCGAACTGCTTCGCACGCGGTCCGGTGGTCAGCCAGCCCGAGCGCAAACAACTCGCAACCTCCTCGATTTCAGCCTCGCTGATCGAAGGACGGAAGAAAGGCACCCGTAGCTGTCCAGATATTTCCGGTTCCTGGCTCAATGGTTCACTCCGCTGATTGTCCGGTCGAAGAAAGTGTTATTCAAGTTCAAAAAGGATATGTGTTCCAAAGCCGTTCGAGTGTCGCCACAGTTCCCGTGCTCTGTGCGCCCGGAACAATTGTTCGTCGTTGACGTGATAGCAGACCACGTAATCCTTGTGTGGCGAGGCAGACAGGGACTCGTTAATCCGTTCCAGGACATGCCTCAGCACCAAAGAATCGAACGGATTAAAGAAGAAGTATACAGTCGGCCCTGACGGAAGTGGAAATGACCTCGCATCGATGTTACATGACTGAATGTCTTTGCATTGGCGCTTTGGATTCGAGTACTTCGCAATATTGTTTTGCGCCACGGAATGCAAGTAACCAGAGTGTTCAACGCCTACGACTCTCCGAAATGGGTATTCCGCGGCGATGAACAAGACCCGTCCTTTTCCGGATCCAAAGTCGACAAATGCATAGTCTTCGTATGGTATCTGCAATTTGTCGACAAGCAGCCGCACGGTATCGGGATCGCTCGGGGAGTATGTGTAGCCATGGACGACGGCTTCACTTGGCATTTCCGCGAGTGCCTGAACATCAGTGAAGCGTTCCTGAGTGTCCAGCGCGCATTCGCGGTCGAACCGCGGACCGTTGGGATCGCGGGTGGCGACCACAGGCCGAAAGAGAAGTCGATCTCGCAAAGTGTGAAAGGCAGTCCTCATTGTCTTTTTCACGACATACGCCACGCCGTTTCGCACAATTGCGGATCGCAACCTCTGGACGAATCCCAGAATGACGGACGGCATGTTAAATCTCGGCCATGACAAGGGAATAATCGCGGGTGACGAGAAAGATCCGACCGGTTCTCAGGCACGCCGAAAACGCCGCAGCAACTCCTTGACTTTAGGCCAAAGCGGGAACAGGCACCGTAGAACGATTACGCACCAGAGGAAGGTCAGTAGTGGTTTGACGACCACCGTCACCGGCATATCGTCGACGCGCACGCTCGGATGAAATCGCTTTTTGAATTCGAGGTGGTCGCCCCATGCGTTTCCCAGGTTATAGAGCCGACAGCCTTGAGACAACATGGCCCGCATCGCCAGCCATTGGACGAGGGCCGAAGGACTGGGGCGGTCGCCAATCGAGTCGAGGTCAACAGCGCCGAGACAGTACTCGGCCATGTCCCGTGTGCGGAGAACAAGGACGAATTGCGCCGGCTTGCCGTCGAGGGACGCCGTGTACAACCAGGCGCATGCCTGCGGCGCCGCACGCTGGACGACTTCCTGCCAGTAGTCCAAGGGACGATGGAAGTGGATGCCTTTGCGCTGTTCCAACTTAATCAGCAGAGGCCAGACTTCGGCCAATGCCGGCGGCTGGTCCGTGACGGTGATCTCATATCCCACGTCCCGCGCGGAATTGATATTGCGCCGCGCATTGCGCGAAAATGAAGCCAGCATCTCGTCGGCACTGTCGCGCAGTTCCACAAGGATCGCGTGCCTTCGGGCGGCAAACAGCGGGAAGGCGTCGAGTCGTCGCGACTGCCCCGAGGATTCGATTGTAGTGAGCACTGCACCATCCGAGTGATTGAATCGAAAGAACATGAAACCCTGCTGCCTGGCCCAAGCCACCAGCTTCCTGACGGACGGGCTATCGATTTGCCATCCTGCCTCCAGGCTGACCGGCCCCTGTTGGACCAACCCGATGCGGCACGGCCAACGACCAATAGTCAGGAGGCAGACGTATCCGGAGGCGTTGGCACCACAGCCGTATTTTAGATAAACGGGTTTGAAACCGAGCCTGCGATGCGGTTCGTTCCAGTAAGGGTACTGGAAATACGAGGCAGGTGTGGAAAGCAGGGTCTGGTTCCAGCGGTCGCGCTCATCATCCATGATAAGACTCCATTGTGGATCGCCATTCGAACTATTTTCGGAAGACATTGTCATATCGTGTCGGCTGACTTTGCCGATTGCAGGACGAAACGAGCATGTACGTAGGGAACGAACATTCCGGACACGCGATTGCTACGTTCACTCCGCTGCTTTGCCATCGGGGTTCGGCTCCGACGCTCCGCGGGTATTTTCGCCGGGAAGCAGCGGCTCGAAACCCAATCCGACGAGTATGGTCTTAAAGATAATCGAAAAGTCGAGCCACAACGAAGCTCGTCGCACATATTCCTTCGCCACGGCAATTTTTTCAGGCAAAATATGGATTGTGTACTCCTTATCGGGATCTGTGGCGCTGCCGAGTATCGATGCTTCGTCGCGATACTTTAGCGATGCGAGATCGGTGATGCCCGGCCGTGCAGTGAGGATCTCAACATAATCATCGTGAAACAGTTCGACATACCGGGGCACCTCGGGTCGGGGTCCGACGAGGCTCATGTCGCCTACGAGCACGTTAATCAACTGTGGCAGCTCATCGATCTTGGTCTTGCGCAAGATGCGGCCGATACGTGTGATGCGAGGGTCATCGCCAAAGGTGATCTGGCCGCCCTGCAGCGGCGCGTCCTGCACCATGGTTCGGAACTTGTAAATGCGAAACAGCCGGAACCGCCGACCTACGCGTTCCTGCCGGAAAAACACCGGTCCGGCGGAAGTCACTTTGACCGCCGCCGCCACCAGCACTCCCGGTATGAACAGGAGAACGAGTCCCATAAAGGCAGCAATGATGTCAAAGATTCGTTTCACTTCAGAGCGTTGGCAGTCTCTTCAGGGCCGGCAAACGAATCGCCCGATTCAGAAACGCCGGCGATCACTCCCGCCGCCTTGCGCAACAGGCGTGAACGGGGACGAATGCGCAATAATAGGTGGAGCGATTTCAGGGTCAGCGAGTTCAGAAACGGTTTGACCAGGGGATGGAACAGCAAGACCCGGTTTACGGGCCGAGTTTCGAAGCCCACCTTCCTTTTGAACGTGTCGAGCGTGGCCGCCCGGCTCACTTCCTGAAGTGAACTGAGACCGTAGCAAACCACACGGCAGCGCCGCTGCGTCAGGCAGTAATCCAGGGCAAAATGGACGAGGCCGTTGTTCGGGCGCAGGTGCAGGTGCTCGTCGGCGGCATAGGCCGCGATGGCCACCCAATCGTCGATCATCAACATCCACATATAGGCCGCAAGCACGTCGCCGTGCCATGCGCCTAGAATCTGGCAGGCCGGGTTTCCGGCGCGCGAGACGGCATGCTCCCGGAAGAGTTCCGGCGTGCCGTCCGAAAGACCTGCCCGCGCCCGCGTATCGCAATAGGGCCGCACACCGTGCTGCAGGAACTCCTCTGCCGCAAGAAACCGGAAACACAAGGCCCCCAGGGCACGGCGGATGTGCCGCCGCACGGGCGGCGCTAGTTGATCTACGCAATAGTCCCGGTTCTCGCAAACGTACAGCCGGGCGTTTGCCGGATGCGCGTCGTCCGCCGCTAAGACGTAGGACGCCACCAGCGAACGTGTTTTCCACAAGAGCCGCCGCACTTCGCCCGGCTGCGGCACGCGGAGACAGTGCGGCGGCACGCGCTGCATGCCGAACATTTCGTTCTGCTCCCAACAACTCCGATCCGGCCCCAGGACGGCTTTCTTGCCCTGACTCCTCAGCGCCGTCACATAATCCTGCATGCTCGCCATAAACTCGTCTTTTCATCCGCGGCGGAATAGCCGGGCCTCTAATCAGCGCGTGATGGTCGTGCCCGCTGCCGCGGCGCGGGCGCCGCGACGGAGAATTAGAAACGTCCAAATGCCGCGGAGATATCCCAGGCCGTAACTCACGTGGATTGCCGGGAATACCAGGAACAAGCCTAGGGCCGCTCGCCAGCCGTGCTTGCGCGCCGCCAGCAGCGCACAGGCGCCGATTACCGCCGCATAGCCGGCAACGACCATGGCCAGCGCCGCGGCCACCAGCCGGCTCCAGGGCGCAAACAGTGTCCCGGCAATGAGACACAACACGAACAGCGGCGGCCCGAGCTGTCGCAGCGTCATCACGCCATTGACCTTTCGCACGACCAGCGGTTTGAAGTGGCCATACTGGTAATACATCCGCCAGAGCTTCCCCAGCGAATCGCGCGTATAGTACCGGCAGACAACGTGAGGCGACAACAAGATCCGGCCGCCGCTGCGGATCAAACGCAAATTGAACTCGTCGTCCTGGTTCCGCACCAGGTCTTCGTCGAACCCGCCAATGCGAGCGAACACCTCTCGACGGTAGCAGCCAAAGGGCACCGTGTCCACCCACCGCTCTTCGGCCGAGCCGATGCGAAAGTAGGAATTGCCCACGCCCACCGGATGCGACATGCCGATGGCGATCGCCCGAGCCATCGGTGTGTCGGCGCCGGGCTGTGTCAGGCAGACCCCGCCCACATTGTCCGCCCGCCTCGTCTGTAGCAGATCAACCAGGCAACGGACGTAGTTGACCGGGTAATCGACATGGGCATCCATTCTCAGGATAACCGCGCCTTGGGCCGCGGCAATCCCGATATTCAACGCCGCGGGCGTAATTTGCCTGGCGTTGTCCAAGAGCCTGATACAGGCGCCGCTCGACGCGTATCTTTCCACAATGGAACGTGTCTCGTCGGTACTCATGCCGTCCACTACGAGCACTTCCAGCCGGTCGCGGGGATAATCATTGGCGAGGATCGATTCGAGGCACGGCGCGATCCACCGACCTTCGTTGCGGCAAGGCACGATTATCGATACGTAGGGTGGAACGTCGCCTGGCGGGCTTTCAGGCCCAGTACACAAAGTCTGCATCATCCCTCGATTCTCACGCCTGCCGTTACGGTTGGGGCAATCCGCGCCAGTAAGGCGGCGACGACCGACTTCACGCAAAAACTCTCGCGGACGCGGGCTTTTCCTTTTTCGACCAGACTTTGCCTCAACGCCGGGTCATGCACAAGCTGTTCGATAGCGTCGGCCAGCGCCGTCGCGTTCCCGGGCGGGACGAGCATGCCCGCGCCGCCAAACAGCAACTCGGGAATCCCCCCAGTCGTTGTCGACACGACGGGGATGCCGTAGGCCATGGCCTCCATGAGGCAGACCGGTATGCCTTCGTGCAGGTTGTTTCCCAGATCGACGCTGGGCACTACGACCATTGCGATTTCCTGACGGAGATAGGCCGCAAGGATCTCGTCGTGTGAAACCTGTCCGAGGAATTGGATGGCTACTCCCAGTTCGAGATCGTCGGCCAACTGCTGGAGTTCCGGTCGGAGCCATCCCTCGCCGGCGATCTGCAGGACGCAGTTCAGGCCGCGGCCGCGGAGTAGCGCCATGGCCCGAAGAAGGTGCGCGTGGCCTTTGACGGGATAGAGGTTGGCCGGGCAAAGAAGCCTGCATACACCAACCGGCGCCGCAGGCAACGGGACCTGATCGGGAATTGCTACACCAACGTGGATCACAGCCGTCTTCTCGTCCGTCGGCGTAGCCCCGAGCGACGCCGCCATTCGCCGGCCGCTCTCGGATATGAACCGCACGAAGACTGCCCGATCGACTTTCCGCTGCAGCAGGTTATTGAGGTTGATGTCGACGCGATGGGCGGTGCAACTCCAGGGGATTCCGGCCGCCTCGGCGGCAATCAGGGCCATGGTGGCCGGCGTCGAAATCCAGTGCGCATGAATGTGCTCGGCCCGCCATTTCCTCGCGATCCGGGCAAGCCAAAGTCCCTTGGGATAGACGGCAAGGTTCTTCAGGATGGTCTGCGGGCTGCGGCAACAAAAGAGCATCGCCAGGGTCCGCAGTGCGGCAAGCGGATGGAGTATCGCTTCGAGAAGTGCCGCTGCCGCGATTCTCCCACAGAACAAGGGCAAGACCGAGCTTCGCTGCTGCAATTGCTGGGCATCGTTATGAACGAATTCTCCCTCAGGTGTCCGCGGCACGATGCGCACGTCGTGCCCCTGACTGAGCAACTCTTCGACCTCCGGAACCAGGAACGCCTCGCCGTGGCCAGCGGGCAGACTTGCGGTGACGTAAAGAATCCTCAATTGATCATTCCAAGCGGCCGAGTCAGGTTGTGCTGCGGAAATCTCGATGTCATGCGGAGTGACCCTCGCCGCATCGCGAAAGTTTGGCCTTAGGGCTCTCGTTCGTCAATCTCGCGGCACGGACCGCGTTGCGCATCTCGGATGGCTTCTCGTCGAATGCACTCCGTGATCACGTTTTCCATTTGCCGGTTCCTCTGGTAGAAGTAGAAACAAACGGCCACGCCACCGAGAATCGCCAGGTAGGAGACCAGATCGGCTCCACGGCGAATGCCCAAGTTCTCCGCCACTCGACTGGTAAGGTCGGGCACAGCGATGGCAATGGCCGCCGCCGACCAGACTAGGATTCCCAACACTCCGGAAAATCGAGGCATCTGGCCGCGCCAAGTGCGAAGGCCCGTCCGCACGGCCAGCAGCGCGCATACCGGCACGAAGATTGCCTGAAATGTATTTACGCCCGTATGGGCGAGGTCCCAGTTCATCGAATCATCTTCTCCAGCAATATCTTGACGCCCAGGCGGAGGGCTGCGGACGTCCTTTGTCCCTTGGCCAGGCTGTCGGCAGTATAGCGTATCGTCACCGGGGCCTCGACGTATTTCAGCCCGCAGCGAGCGATCTGATCGATGATCTGCGAAGCGTGTTCCATGCGATTCATGGTCAGATGCACGTGCAGCGCCCCACGGCGAGTCATGGCTCGCAATCCGTTGTGCGCGTCGGTCAAGGCCACGCCGGAAAAAATTCTCGTGAACACCACAGCCATTCGCAACATCAGTTTGCGGCCCCAAGGAATGTTTTGGGCCTTTCCCAGAAATCGCGAACCGAGCGCAAAATCGGCGCCGGCCGCAACGAGGCGCTCCAAGAGCATGGGAATGTCCGCGGTGCAATGTTGGCCGTCGGCATCGAAAGTGACAATGTACTCGGCATGCCGTTCCAAGGCGAACGATATGCCGGTCTGCAAGGAAGCGCCTTGGCCTAGGTTGACGGCGTGCCGCACCAGCCAAACGGGCCGCTTGAGGACCTCGCCGGCCGTGTCGTCGCACGACCCGTCGTCGACCGCGACGACGTTCTTGACAACCTCCAGCAAGTCGTCCAATACGGCGCCGATCCGGAGCTGTTCGTTGTAGGCGACAATCACGACCCAGAGCCCGTCGGGAAGTGACTGCGACGGCAAACCGAGGTTCTCCTCGTTCACCAGGTTCTCTCCTCGTAGTAGATGACTTGCGTGCCGAATCTGTCGAACGCAAATTTCATGTCGCGGAGCTCGCTGAGAGAGTTCCGCAGCTTTTCCTGGTGCTGTTCCTCGCAGTACAGGAGAAGAAAACCTCCACCCCCAGCCCCGAGCAGTTTGCCTCCGGTCGCCCCGTTCTGTTTCGCCTTCTCGTAGCAGGCGTCGATCCAATCGTCGGAGATTTGTGCCGAAAGTTGCTTCTTCAGTTGCCAGTTCTCGTCGAGAATGGGCCCCATGTCGTCCACGTTGCCGTTGACCAGGCTTTCACGCAACTGCCGGGCCAGATCGGCCATCCTCGCGACGCGATCGGACTGCCGCTTGTCGCGGCGAATACTCTCTTGTTGCTCACCAAGGATACTTCCCGCCGGGCGCGAGCCTCCAAGATAGAACAACGCCAAGT
Organism: uncultured Planctomycetaceae bacterium; assembly: GCA_964615095.1. Classification (GTDB taxonomy): domain Bacteria; phylum Planctomycetota; class Planctomycetia; order Pirellulales; family Thermoguttaceae; genus JANXQG01. The sequence goes on from CAZTPX010000009.1 coordinate 43,128, forward strand.
TCGTCATCAACACCGCCTGTTTTCCCTGTGGCATGATGACAGGCTCGACCTGAACGTTCTCGTCGGGGTAGAAGGTGATCAGGTTCAGCCCGCCGTATGCGGCCGCGTAAATGTCCTGCTTGCCGATGGGGTCCTTGAGCACGTCGATTTCTATATGGCAGGCATTCTTTGCCAGTTGCTCCTTCGATGCAAACTTGCCGGTGTAGGCGTACAGGGCGTGTAACAGGCCGACCGCGAACGAACAGGACGATCCCAGCCCGGTGCCGGCGGGAATATCGGCAATCGAGTTGATGTCGACGCCTTCCAGCCCGAACTGCTGCAAAGCAACGCGCACGATCGGATGCTGGATGTGGGCGATGCTATTGACCAACTCCGTGCGTGAATATTTGACCTGGATCCGCTGATCGAAGAACGGATGGATCAGGATATACATGTACTTGTCGATACTGGTGCTCAGGACGCAACCCGGCTGCCGGCAATAAAAACTGCGCAGGTCGCTGCCGCCACCGGCAAAACTGATGCGAAACGGAGTTCGGGTTCCGATCATAATGGTCCCATTCTAGGCAATGACGCACTTCGGCGACAATAGGGCGCGCTTCTGCGCATCGAGAACGATCGAGACGGCTGCCGCAAGATCGTCGCAAACAAAATCCGGTCGGCAGGGAAAGCGGCCATCCTTCCCGGCGACGCCGGTCCGGACCAGGATTGTCTTGCAACCGGCCCGAGCGCCGGCAAGGATGTCCGCACTGCGATCTCCGACCATGAACGAATTGGCCAGGTCGATGTTCAGTTCGGCCGCCGCAGCCAGCAGCATACCGGGCTCGGGCTTTCGACACTGGCAGACGATCTTGTACTCCGGGCGCTCGCCGGCAAAACCTCTCTCCGGATGATGCGGACAGAAACAAATCCGGTCCAACAGCGCATGCTCCGCGCCCAGCAAGGTCTCCAACCCGGCATGCACACGCGCCAGGTCGGCCTCGTCCATGAAGCCTTTGGCGATCGCCGGCTGGTTCGTCACCACCACGGCCAGATACTCGGAATGATTGATCCGGCGGATCGCCTCGGCCACGGAAGGCAGCAGCCGCAGTTGTTCGGGCGATGCCACCGGATCGGCGTCGACGTTGAGAACGCCATCCCGGTCCAGAAACACGGCGGGGCGCGGGTGGTTGCGGTTGAATCGGGCAACCCTGCCGGAAAGCACGTCGGCCTCAACCGATCGAAGCCGCTCCGGCGTGCCTACGTCGGTGATGTATTCCGACGTGTTGTAGCCCCGCAACGCGGCCCCGGCAGCCAGCGCGGCAGGGAAAACGTCTTTGGCCAAATCGGCATGCTGGCCGTGGACTGCATACTGCAGCAGGCCGCGGGACAGGACATACAGTGCGGCGTTTGCCAAATTACGGTGTATGCAAGCCGGACCGCGGGGCTTGGGATGGAATGCGGTGATGCGTGAACCGGCGTCCATGTCGAGCAGATCGCTATCGTACGGATGGTGGTTGGGATGAACGACCAGCGTAGCCTGGGCCTTGGTTTCGACGTGAAAAGCGGCCAACCGTGCCAGGTCGACGTCCATAATCGTGTCACCATAGAACACGAAGAAGTTCTCGTCGAGGCGGTCCTCAATCTCCTTCAACGCGCCCGCCGTGCCCAGCGGCACCTCTTCACGATGGTACTGTGTCCGCACTCCATGCGCGCTTCCGTCCTGGAAGTGCGACTGGATGACCTCTCCCATATGACCCGTCAGGAGCATCACCTCGTTGCAGCCGTACCGTCGCGCCAGTTCGATCTGATGCTCGAGAATCGGTTTTCCGGCGACAAGAACCATGGGCTTGGGAACGCGGACGGCGAGGTTTCCCATGCGCGTGCCCTTGCCGCCGCACAAGATGACCACCTGTCTTGGAAGTTCTTGCAATCCCTAGTCCTTTCCGAGAATCCGCTGGACCGCAAAGCGGACGGCCGCCGTCGAATCCCAGCGATGTGTGAAGCCTAGAGCCTTGATCTTGCTGCTGTCATAATTGAAGTATGGGACGTCGCCCACCCAGCCGATCTTGCCGCCGCCGTAAATGATCGGAGTCTCGTGGAGTTGCATCTCCTCCAGGACCATTTCGGCAATTTCCCGCACGCTGGTCAACCCTTCGCCCGCCACGTGATAGACGGCCAATTGCTCCGGCGCCCGTTCGCAGACGGTGAGGATGGCCCGCACGAGATCCTCGACGTAAATATACGGTTTCATTTGGGAACCATCGCCGAGCACATCGAGCCGGCTTGGATCCTTTTGCAGCCGTCCGATGAAATCGAAAACGGCACCGTGCGTGCATCGTTCGCCGACCACGTTGGGGAACCGGAGGATCCAGACGCGATAGCCAAAGTTGTGGGCGAAGACCGAGAGGTAGGCTTCCGCCGAAAGTTTCGAGGCGCCATAGAACGATACGGGCTGCAGGGGTCCGGTCTCTTCCCGCAGCAAGTCGCGGTTATCGCCGAAGACGGCCGAAGTGCTGGCGAAGAAGACTTGCTTGGCGCCGTGCCGCTGCATGGCCTCCAGGACTTCGATCGTCGTAAGGAAATTTAGGCGCAGATCGAGACTGCGATCCTTGTTGCCCACGGAGATATCGGAATTCGCCGCGAGATGGTAGACGATCTCCGGCCGCGACGCGGCGAAAACCAGGTCCAGTTCGTTGCGATTAAGGATATCGGCATTATGGGAGTGGAACCTCTCGCGGCCGCGCAAGTGACAAATATTCTCTTCCCGGCCGAGATAGAAGTTGTCAAGGCACCACACCTCGTCGCCGCGGCCCAGCAACGCCTCGCAAAGGTGGCTGCCGATAAAGCCCGCCCCACCTGTTACCAACGATCTCATATTAGTTTGTCCGATGCCCGCCGCTCCGTGAAATACCGATGACCTAAATGGCGAGGTCCCCGTCCGGCGTCAGCCGTGGGATTCTACACCCGCGCGCCCATCCGAAAGACTCCCCGTCGAAAACCAAAAGGCCCTCCGAGCGTATCGCGGTGGAAAAGGAGGGCAACACATCGTGAACTTTGAGAACGAGAGTCATTAATCGCCATCTTTGAGGCACAATACAAGATACTGACCGCCAAGAGGAATCTTGACGAAGAGATTCTCGAGCGGGCGGAACCAGCGCAGGGCCCTGGGAAAAAGGAACAGGGCATCGGTGGCCAATATGCGAAATCCTGTCGATCGCAACAAATGTCTTGCTTCCAGGGGCGAAATCTTGATGGCATCCCGGTCGAAAGGAACGCGACTCATGATCCACTGCGTTCCCGGATTCCAGGGATTGTTCTCCCAGAAAGCGAACAGCCCTCTGCCGCGCAAAGCTCGGTAGATAAGCCGCAAGGCGTCCATGCGATCCGCTGGCGGTATATGGTGAAAAACACCGTTGCAGAAAACAAGATCGACGTCGCCGCGCGGCTCAAATCGGGAAATATTAGTGAAGCTTGCCGGGAGGCCGGCAAACTGCAATGAGGCCGTTTGGAGTGATTCTTCCGAAACATCAATACCAAGTACCGAACCGACGGCGAGGTGTCGGAGGAAGTAAGGCGTGGCAGTACCGGTCCCGCAACCAAAGTCGAGTATGTTGGTCGGCGTCATGTCGAGTTGTTTCAGGCGGCGTGCGAGGTGTAAAACGCGTTGCTCGGCATAGTAGTCGACGCTTTCTCCGGTTACGGCAAGCCATTTATTAAGTTCCGTCGAGTAGTTTCCGGCATACGAATCGAAGTCGGAAGTTTTCATTTTCGATTGAGCCCCAGCATGCTGAAGAAGAAGCTGAAAAGCACCACTTGAAAGCCGACTGCCGTGGCTGTGACGGAAGGAATTGCCCAGCGGAGCGTTTTTTGGGGGTCGAGAGGTCCAAAGCCGTGTTGATTCCAGATATAGAACATCGCAACAATTCCGACCAACCCTCCCAGGACCAGCAACGCACCGACGATCAGACCCGTTTCCAGTGTAATCCAATCGAAGACCCTGCGAAAACCCGGCGTCCATGGCATGAGGCCGGAATTCACGGCAAAAACCTTCGCTAGTACTGCAAAAGCGACGGATTGAAAACCAACAAGAATCATTGCTGCGCCGCCCAGCATCGTATGCACGTCAAGAACAACGGGACCGACTGTTCGTGGTCCGGGAAGAAGCCATAAGACGACCAGCAAGCCTGCCAGAAACAACGCTATTCCCGGGTAAAAGAACAGCCATCGCGGACTATATACGAGCAGAAACCGCAGGTGACGCCAACCGTCGCGCCAACTGCGCAAGTGCGGCGGGCGACTGCGCCCGTCCGGCGAAAGCGTCGTTGGCACCTCGCCGATGCGCAAACCGTATAGCGTTGCCTTGACCACCATCTCGCTGGCAAACTCCATCCCAGTCGTCTGCAAGTCTAATCTCTCGATAGCATTCTTGGAAAACGCCCGGAGACCACAATGAAAATCCCTGCAGGGACTATGGAAGAAAAGCCGCCCGATCCCTGATAACACCGGGTTGCCTAGGTACCGGTGCAATGGAGGCATTGCACCCGGCTGAATGCCACCCAGGAATCGATTACCCATTACTAGGTCATACCCCGCGTGAAGTTTTTCCAGAAAACGCGGAACATGTGTAAAATCATAGCTGTCGTCCGCGTCTCCCATCACAACATACTTGCCTCGGGCCGCGGCGATCCCGCCCATCAGCGCGCTGCCGTATCCTCTCTTCACCACTGGGATGACTCGCGCCCCGGCGGCCGAAGCCAAACTCTGCGAACCGTCGGAGCTCCCATTGTCCGCAATAATCACTTCGCCGCACAAACGGTTATCGTCGAACGCGCGCAAAGCCTTCTCAATACACCGCACGACAGTCTCCGCCTCGTTAAGACAAGGCATGACGATCGATACCTCGACTTCGTCACTAGCAATCGGTCCTGTGAGATCGCATCGCCCCATTGTGTCTCGATCCACCTTTTGATTCCTTCTTACTGGATCTGGAGGCGGTTCCCCGCGGCCAGACCTTCTTGAACGTTTTGGCTCAGAAGAAAGCGACTCAACGCCGTTGTGACAATTATGACCATCGTAGGCTCCAGGATCATTCGATAGCGATACTCCGGGCTGGCGGCCATGACAGTCATAGCTGAGAAGTAAAGCAGCCAGAGCCCAAAGAAGATCGCCGGCACATGGCACGCCGGCGTGCGCAAAAGGAAGACCAGCCCCCACAGTGTAACCGCTGCAGCAATGGCATACAGCAATGGATGGGGATGCCAGAGGAAATTAAGGTATCCCTTCGTGAAGTACCAGTTCGACCTCCATGCCGCTTGGCCCGCGTATTCATCAGTTTCAGCGAAACCGGCCACGACCTCGCCTTGCGGCCGGGTGGTCGCAAAGCCAAAGTCTCCCGTATTTGGCCGAAACGTACCGTTTGGCGTGATCCAAAACCATACGGCGCGAACGCAGCGACTGAGCGCAAACTCACCGGGGTGCCCGTGAATTCCTTCCATAGCGGCGCGAAACATCAACTCGTCGGCATCAATCTGAGAGTACCCGCGCGTTACGAGCTTTTTATAGACTCCCCACGCGTCGTGCAGATCCACATCAGGAGCCGATTCCCGGATAGCCTTCGTCGCCGGTCCATCGGACAGTGGAATCGGTGGATTCAAGCTGTCTTTCACATTCCCCCGAAAACAAGACCACCAAAGCGCCCTACCACCGAATTTCGTCAGGAAAGGACTGCCGAAATAGATCTCGTTACGAATTACCCACGGGGTTACGAGAAGTCCGGTAGCAGTCAAAACACTGACCGCATGCATTACGCGTTTGCCCAGGGATAAGCCGCGGTCGGTAGTGAGCGCCATTGCCGCGACTACGGGCATCCATGCAAACAGCGCGATCGGCTTAACCAAGGTCGCGGCCCCCAACACTAAACCGATTGCCACCGCGTTGAGCGCTGAAGGCGATTGAAACCAGGCAATCATCCTTGCGACGCATAACGTAATAAGGAACGAAAGGAGTGTGTCAGAAAGCAGATTTACCGCTACCCCGTGTGCGGAAAAACAGAAGAGGGTCAAGGCCAAGCAAAGCACGACCGCGGATCTCCGACGGGTTAGTTGCCAACATACCCGGCAGGCCAGCAACGAGGTCGCCAGCAACAGGAGCTGTTGCACGACAATCGCGGCGGCCAGTGCCCATGCCCCGCAGGCGGCCTGGAAGAAGGCTACGAACAGTAAGTAGCCCGGTGTCCGCGTAACCTCGGGCGGATCGGCAACGAGCAACCAATCCCCGGCAACGATACGCTGCCCCAGGTCCCAGTAGACCGCAGCGTCCGCTCGTAGCGGCGCTTGCCCGGCGGCCACGAACGCCGCCACTTTCCCTAGGTGCAAAACGACGAGAAGCACAAGGATTACGATGTACCGGCGCCCCCCCGCTTGAGCTCGGCCATCTGCGTCCGTAGTTTGCTTCCTCTTGTAAACCCTCATAACAAAGTCACGATCTTCCGAAACGTGAACGTAACGACGGTCCGGCGGGTGGCAAGGACACTGCGGCCGGTTGACCCAAACGCTTAACGCGCGGCTGGCAAAGCGCCGCCGACTGCGCCAAAACCATTACGTGCAAGAACCACCCAAGCTTATCGCCCATGTTCCCAACCGCCATGGACATGATGAACCAGACACATAGTACTCCTATCCAAAGTGCTTTCTCGCGGCTCGGCAACCGCCATGCTGCGCGAACCACCAGGGCGATGAACGTTGCATAGAGCAGAATGCCGACAATCCCAAGTTCGGTGAGGACCGAGAGAACGATGTTGTGCGGCGCACCTGTCTTGACACCCGTAATCGCGGTCAAGGCTGACCCGAACGCGCCGCCGCCAACCCCGGCCAGTGGGTGTGCCAGGAAACCGCTAACTAGGCTCCGCGCCCAAAACTCCCACCGCGGATCGGCGTAATCATCCGGGTTATGAACAAGAAGTGAGACGCTACGCGACCACAATGATGAGGGCACGACGAAATAGCCAATTGCCGCAATGACAAGGATTATCAGGCCGGACTTGACAACCAGCACGACGTTTCGGAACGAAACACCGCCGACGATCATAGCAAACGGCACGGCTGCCAAGAGGCAAAGGAATCCGCTACGCGATGCGGTGAGGAATATTCCTAGAGATAAAAGGCCGACTAAGAACCAATAAACCGGCCGTAGCAACCGTTCGACTTTCGTCGGGTTCGTTGCCAGATACACCGCGATGATAATTGACACCGCCTCCATCGCGGCCAGGTAATTCAGGTCATGCCCGCCGCCAGACAGGCGAGCCGATTCATCACTCGAATTCATCTCGTAAATTCCGGCCCGCGAAGCATACTGCATCATCAAAGGCACGAACAATCCCAGCAAGTAGGCGCGCAACAGCCAGATTTGCTCTTGATACGTCACGGCAAACTCCCAGATGAACAGTACGAACAACAGGAATTGCAGAAGACGAAGGGTCGCCCCGAAGGTCACGCCAGCCGAGTAACTCCACAGAACGGAGGATACAAACCAGGTCACGAATGCCATCTGAACTACCATCGCCAGCGGAATCCCGCGGATGCGATGTCCAGTTAGGAACGCCAGTATGCACATCACCACCATCAACGCGCCGACCATCTTAGCACCGGAGGGAAGGTCCTCGAAATAGACCATCATCTCGAAGGGCATGAAGGCGACGAATGCGCAAATCGTAAGCAGCGCGATCCTATTCACGCGTTATCCCCTCAATAAGGCGGCAGTACCGGTCCACGGCGAAATCCATAGTATAAGGCAGAAGCGCCTCTTGGGGAATCTCTCGCCGCGGGTCCAGCAGCGCGGCCGAAATGGCCGCGGCCAGCGCCGGAACGTCCTGCACGGGCACGAGACGCCCGAATCGGCCGTTCTGCAGAATCTCCCGCGGTCCGCACTTGCAGTCAGTGGCCACGACCGGCGTTCCCACGGCCATAGCCTCAATCAAGGCTGTCGGCAGCGCTTCGGACACCGATGACACAACGAAAAGTGCGGCCCGTGCCATGTAGGCGTAAGGGTTGGAGCAGAATCCGGGAAGCGCGACCCGATCGCGCAAGCCAAGGTCGGCGACGAGGTTCTCCAGTTTCGACCGCTCTGGACCTTCGCCCAAAATCAGTAATCGCAGATCATTCTTGCGGCTTGCCACGGCAAATGCGCGTATGAGCCCCTGGTAGTCCTTGACGGCAGCCAGTCGCCCCACGGTGAGGACCACGGGAGGTGCTCCAGGCGCATACCAAGCATGGTCCAGCGGTTCGCGCGCGAGCGCGAACAGCCGCTCGTCGATGATTGGATTATAAATTATCTGCATGAGGTCGCGGCGCGCACCCGTCATCTCGGCAAGGTCGTCGGCAACCCCGCCAGAAACGCACACGATGGCAGCCGCGCGGCGGTAACATAACGTAATGCAACGCCGCAATACGGCCCCCCAAATTCCTTTTGCCTGTGCCGCCTTTACCGAGCGTGTGGAATGGATGGCGGCGATGATCGGAATTCCGCTCCTCGAAAGCCATTTAGCCACGGCAGCGCCGAAGTTCGCGTGGTCCAAGGCGGAAATCGCGACTGCGGGCCGGACCCTGCGGAAATACGCAGCCAACCGCGGAATCGCCCGTAGGACGCGCGCGGTCTTGAGATCGACCACGCGGACAGCCGGATCCAATTCTGCCAGAAACTCCCCCTTCGCCTCGACCAGGACCATATCGACCAGGCGGCGGCGCGCCGCCAGCGCATTGGCTAGATGTACCATCACTCGTTCTGCACCGCCGAGGCAAAGATCTGGCAGAAACAACGCCACGGGGTTCCGCACGATCTCTTTGTCGTCCTCGTTCAAACTGGCTTGTACGGTAGCTTTCATCCCTTTACAGCGGCGGTCGGCGGGCTAACAATTGCGATTTGCGGACTAGCACTTTTCCGATAGGAGTTCCGGGTGCTCCTGGAGGTAGTCCACGGTCCGCAGGATGGCTTCGCGAATAGTAAACTCCGGTTGCCAGCCGTCTCAAGGGTCCGTAGGAAGATGCCTATTTTCGTCATCCCAGCAACTCTTCATAAACCTGGTAACATCGCTCGGCCCAGGTCTCGACGTTGAATTCCTTGCGCACCAAGGCCAGTCCCGCAGCCGTTCGCCGCTCGCGGTCATCGTGCGACCATGCCAACACCGTGCGGATCGCGGCGGCCAGCGAGGAACTATCGTTCGGCGCACAGAGCACCACGTTGGGGACCTCTCTCGCCCACTCCGCTGCCGGGATGTCGCTGTGTACGACTGGGAGCCGGTTCGCCATGGCCTGCAAGACCGCCGCCGCGAGGCCTTCGCTGCGACTCGGACAAAGGAACGCGCTCGCTATTTGGTAAAAGTCGGCCTCGTTCTCCACCGGCCCGACAGGTCGCAGCCAGGGAAACGGGTGCCCGTTGGTCCGCTCGGAAATGAACTTCCGCATCTCATCCGTGCCAATGGGCACGAGCGCGAGCCGATAGCCTTCCCGGACGAGGGTCCGCACGGCGTCGATCGCCAGGTCCAGGCCCTTGCGGAGCGGTGCCCAAGCGAACATTAGCAACACCTTCTCGTCGGGTGGAAGTGCGAGGCTCGCGAGCACCTCGGCGGGGGCGCGCCGGTTCGCCGTGGCCCGTTCGAGATCGATACCGTTGATGATAAGGCGGTTATTGCGTTCCGCGACACCTGCGGCGCGGAGGTCGCGCATCACCGGTTCCGAACAGGGGATGACGCGGACCGACGAGCCAAGCAGACGGTACTTAACCAACTCCTTGAACCTTCGAAGAACTGTTTTTCGCACGCGGATTTCCGAATGGGCGTGCCAAACGACGCCCACCTTCTTTCCGCGCAGACGTAGCAGCCGGCTTGCCGCCCAGGCAGCGACGTCGTACGTCGTGAAGTGTGTATGAACAATAGCCGCATCTTCGTCGACGGCGATTTTCGAGATCGCGCGGGTGTACTGCCGCAACGAAGCCCGCGAAGGGAGGAAGCGAACCGCTTGCCCGCTAGCCACCAGCGGAGCATACCAGGACCGCTCGCGAACCTCCTCGGGGAGAAGAAAGACGGACCGATAGCCGTGCCCTTCGCCTACCCTGGCAACGGCGCTGAGCATGGCGACGAAGTTGCCGGCATACGATGATTGGTAGTGGGCAGCTTGAAGGATCGATCGAGTCATGGGATGTTACGCGGGCGTTGAGACGGCGTCCAGGTGCCTCCGATACAAATCTCCGTCCGAATAGAGTTGGGCGTAAATCGCCGAGAGTTCGCCGGCCGAGGGCACGCGCAACGAATATGAAAGGCCAAACTGGCGACAGCACGCCAAGGGCCAACCGAGGATTTCTCCCGCAGGGCTCAAATCTGGCGCGGAACACGCGGGACACGGTCGTGTTTGGATGGATGAATCAGGTATCATTTAACCTCTTCTTGTATGTGAACACATTTGATGGCAAGCCGTCGTCGCAGTTCGGCGGCCACGCGAGGACCGCGGAAAAACCGGGCTGCCAGCAAGGCGTTGCGCACCAGACGCAATCGCAGTTCGCCGTCGTTCCGCAGCCGCTCGATTGCCGCGCGGAGGGCGCCGACATCCGGCCGGTCCACCACTAGGGCGCAGTCGTGTTCGATCAGGAAACGCGTCAAGTAACTTTCCGCGGGAGAATGTGCCAGGATCGGCCGGCCGCTTATTAGATACTCGATCGTCTTCGTAGGGAAAATCGTCAGAAATTCCTCGGGCGCGCAGCCCGGATCGGAGAAGCCGTGCGGCAAGAGCAGGATGTCGGCTTTTGACAGGCGGCTCGGGATCTCATCGCGCGACAACTTTTCGCACGAGACGCCCGGCGGCAGTAGCCCGATTTGTCGTAAGTAGTCCGGGTTCGTGCCACTGTAAATACGCACGACGACATCGTTGCAGGCGGCAATGGCCTGTCCGAACCGGGTTGCCGCGTCCTCGCACGATAAATTCACGTTGCCGCAGAATGCCAAGCGCAGTGGCGATCCCACCGGCGGCAATACGTCGCACACGGGGATCGGTTCGTTGAACGCGTGGACTAGCGGCGTTTGTCGCACGCCCGGGTATTTCTTTTTGAAATAATCCGACATTCCGCGGCTCATAACGAAAACGTGTTTCGCACGGCGGAATACCCGCGGCTGGAGCCAGCCCGCGAAGGCGCGTCGCACCCCCACGCGGTTCTCGTAGTACGTGTTGTGAAAGTAGACGTACAACGGACGCCGAGTGAAGAGGGCGAGGAGATAGCCGACGAAGAGAAATTGTTCGTCCGGGAACACGGCAAGGATTTGGTGGACGCCCCGCGTCCACACGATCCACAGACAGCAGAGCAGGACCCAGGGGAACTGGAACCTGCGCCAGGACTTGGTGAATCGCCGGGTAAACGGCCAGACTTTCTGCAGGTAAAGCAATTCCGGCCACTCGCGTTTCCACGCCACGGCCGGCTTGCCAAAGGGCTTCTCCCCGGCAGCGACCATTTCGTCGCGCGAGAACTGCCGAAGCAGGTTCAGCGCGATGATGGCCGAACCGGAGGTGTCCGGCGGCAGCGCTTGGCTGAGGTAGAGAATCTTCCCGCTCATGTGGTTTCAGGCTTGCCGCTTGCGCCAGGCGGCCACGGTCTCTTCAAAGATATTTTGCAGGCTCCGCGTCAAGGTCCAACCCGGGTAGTGCCGTTTCAGCTTTTCGAGGTTGGAGATGTAACAGATGTGATCGCCCTCGCGATTCTTATCGACGTACTCGTAGCTCGTCTTCTTGCCAGTGATGGCTTCCACCCGTTGAAAGGCCTCGATAATCGAGCAGGAATTGTCGCGTCCGCCGCCCATATTGTAGACCTCGGCGCAGCGCGGTGCGGCGATGAATCGCTCGATGAAACAGGCTACGTCGTGCGAATGGATGTTATCGCGGACCTGTTTTCCCTTATAGCCGAAAACCTTGTAATGCCCGCCACTGACGTTGACTTTCACCAGGTAGCTGAGGAATCCATGTAGTTCCACTCCAGAATGGCTTGGGCCGGTCAAGCAGCCGCCGCGGAGGCAGCACGTCCGCATGCCGAAATAGCGCCCGTATTCCTGTACCATTACGTCGGCCGCCACTTTCGACGCGCCGAAAATCGAATGCTTCGAGTGGTCGATGCGGAAGTCCTCGCGAATTCCCGCGTAATCCTCCGGCCGCGCGTATTCCCAACGTGTTTCCAGTTCGTCGAGTTCCAACTCGTTGGGGGCGTCGCCATACACCTTGTTCGTCGACATGTAGACGAACGGAGACTCCGGCACGCTGCGCCGCACGCCTTCCAGAAGGTTGAGTGTGCCCACGGCGTTCACGTCGAAATCGTCGAATGGTCGCGAAGCTGCCAGGTCGTGGCTTGGCTGGGCCGCGGCGTGGACGATCGCATCCGGCCGCAGTTCGTCGACCAGCCGTAGCACGCCCGAGCGGTCGCGAATATCCAACTCGTGATGCGTGAACCGCTTGCATGTGTTTTGCAGACGCCGCTGGTTCCAACGCGTATCGCCCGGCGGGCCAAAGAAATCGGCCCGCATGTTGTTGTCTACGCCGTGGACGTCCCAACCCAATGCATCGAAATGCTGGCTCACCTCCGAGCCGATCAGTCCACTGGACCCGGTGACGAGAATTTTCAAGGTGCTTGCTCCTGGGATACTTGTTGGAAAACGGAACCAATCACCCGCGCCGGGTTTCCCCCGACGATGGCGCCCGGTGCTACGTCTTTCGTAACCACGGCGCCCGCGCCAACGACGGCGCCGTCGCCGATCGATACACCTTTGAGAATCAAAGCCCGCGCGCCGATGAAGACGTCGCTGCCGACGTGAACGGGTCCACTCGATGCGCCGGCTGTCTGATGAATGCGTCGTTGTGCCGGATCAAGGGGATGGAAGTCGGTATCGACAATCATGGCCTCGGCGCCAATTAGCGTTCGCGGACCGACAAAAATGCCCGTGCTTGCCACCAATGTCGCCCCGGAGATTCCCACGTTATTGCCAATTTCCAGCACTGCCTCGTCGCGCGTGGCCGCCAGGACACAACGCCGCGTCAGCAAGACATTCGACGCGGTCCGCGACCGTAGACAGACGTGGTCGCCCAAAGCGATCTTGGCGCCGCACGCTCGGCTGATGTGTGGCACGCCGTAAATCCGGACTCCCTTGCCGCAGGTCACTTTTCTGGCGAAAAGCAACAGTGGGCTAAAGATACGATCCTCCCACCACCACCACACGCGCAAAGGCAGGGCAAGGATTCTCACCAATAGCAATGCTAGCCGCCTCGTCATTTCCGTTGTCGGTGTTCCAATTGCATGAACGGCCGCTTAAGCCTTGCCATGTTGAAGATAGACGGGAATCAGCAGTGCAAGACCGGCTACGGCAAAGACGGTCTTTCCGACCAGCATGGCCTTGGGAAAGGCTGCTAGATCGGCGCCATTGCGGATCAGCCACATCAAACTGAGAAAGTAACTGCCGATACTGGCGACTTGGACAATGCCGTAGAGGTCCTGCCGCCGGGCGACATTATACACGTTAAAAACCATACAAAAGCTAATCGCCACGGAGCCGAGAAGACTCCATTGCATTGCCGGCACAGCATCCACGAAGTTGGGAAGCAGCCAAGCAGTCAAGGGCCTGGCCAGCCACCACCCCAATGCCACCACCGCGAGCATCCCGGCCACAAGCATGATCGTCGGCCGGACGGCCATCAGCATGATCTCTGCGAGATTGTGCGTTCGGCCGTAGTGCTCGGACATGCGGGGATAAATGACCTGGCTGAAGGCCTGCGGCAGAAGGTCCATCGTGCCGCCGACGACGAGGACCATCGAATACAAGCCCAGACCGCGGGCATCCAGATAGTGCTGCACGAGTTTCTGATCGATCAAGATCCACAACGGCCCGCCCAACTCACCCACGGCGAAAATCGGGAGGCCCACCACAAGCAGATGGCGCAAGTGCCGGAAACTCCAAACTGGCCCCACGCGAATAGGCTGCCAGCGGCGGAGGATCCACAGGCCGACGAGCACGGGAATCGTCGCCCGTAGGCAAAGGCCGTAGAACCCCCAGCATACGACAGCAAGCACGCAAACCAGGGCCACGGCGTTTTGGACGACGTTGACCGTCGAGAGCCGGGCAAAGTCATGGGCCGTACGGTAGGTCGAGGGAAGATACATCGTGGCATAGAAAAAGACGAATGCCAAGAGGCCGTTGGCGAACCAGCCGGCCGCCATGGGCAAATCACCGTGGAAGGCGAGCCAAGCGGCCATGCCCAAGAACGGGATGCCTACGATAACGCCCAAGGCCATTGCCCAGGCCTGCGCCGCGGCGGCCAGCTCTCGCACGCGCGTCTGATCGTTTTGTCCAAAGTAGTAGGGCAGTTCGCGATTCAGGCCATTCAAGACGCCCAACTGCAGGAAGCGCGCAAATCCCAGCACCAGCCCAATCCCGTTGAACGTGCCTAATACCTCCGGTTTGACATATCGATTCTGCAACAAGCCGCCAGCCATGCGCAGCACGTTCCCCAAGAGGTTCCCTCCCGCCAGGACCCCTGCGAGATAGATCACGCTCAATCGCCGCGCGGTGGGCTTCTGGATCGCGTCGGGCAGAGGAACCGCTTCCACGACGGCCTCCCCAGGTAGTGCGTCTTCCAACATTTCCTTGTCGCTCAACCGATCATTTCCCAGGCGAGGGGCGATCCGGCCACGATGTCCCGAGTGGCCTTGCGCCCCAACACTTGCCGCAGATACTTCGGCGACAGTCCATCGGCAGGCCGAATGGAGCGCACGATGTTCGGCGTAAACGTCTCGCCCTGCCGGATATCTTTGACCACGAACAGCGAGCGGCGATACGCCCGGGCGACGGCCTCGCGCTCAGTGACCTCGTAGCGGACGCCGCCCAGGGCCTGTTCGGCCACGCGAATCTCGTCGACCATCGCGCGAAACTCGTGCGGTTCCAGCGAGAAGGCGCTGTCGGGACCGCCGTCGCCGCGGTCGATCGTCAGGTGCTTCTCAATGATACACGCTCCCAAAGCGACAGCCGCCACCGGCACCGCGATCCCCATGGAATGGTCCGACAGGCCGGCCGGCACGGCGAACGTCTCCGCGAGGTGCGGAATCGTCCGCAGATTCATCTCCTGCGGGGGGGCCGGGTAGGCGCTGGTACACTTCAGCAAGGCAAGCCCCTCGGCCCCCGCCTGCCGTGCCACGCGCACGGCGTCGTCGATCTCGCCCACAGTGGCCGCGCCAATCGACATGATGATGGGCTTGCCGGTGCGGGCCATCTTCTCGATCAGCGGTAGGTCAACCAGTTCGAACGACGCCACCTTGTAGGCCGGCACCTCCATGGCCTGCAGGAAGTCGACAGCCGTCGCGTCGAAGGGCGACGAGAAGCAGTGCAAGCCCAACTCGTCGGCGATGCTTTTCAACTTCGGCTGCCAGTCCCAAGGCGTGTAGGCCTCTTGATAGAGCTTGTGCAACGTCTGCCCGGACCAGAGCGTGCCTTCCACGACGCGGAAACAGGGCAAATCGCTGTCGAGCGTGATCGTGTCGGCCGTGTACGTCTGTAGTTTGACAGCATCGGCGCCAGCATCCTTGGCGGCCCGTACGATCTTTACGGCCTGCTCGAAGCTTTGATTGTGATTGCCCGACATTTCCGCGATGATGTAGGCCGGACATCCGGGGCCGATCTTGCGACCCGCGATCGTAATTGTTGGCGTCCGCATCAGGCGCTCTCCTGGCAAGGTTCGAGTTCGGCCGCAGGATGCGGAGCGGCGGCGGCCATCTCATCCCATGTCCGCCACCTGTTGGAATGGGCCTCGATGAGTTCGCACGTGGCTCTCGGCCCGACATTGAAAAAGGCGTCAAGGACGGACAGATAGGGTATGAAGCTTCCGCGCCCGGCGGCTTGCGGATACGGCGGTGGTTGAAAGTCCTGAAAAAGGACCTCGATCCCGTCGACGGGAAAAACGCCGTCGTTTTGCATGTAGCCGAACGAACCGCGGGCACAGAGGTAGACCCGGGCTTCGGTCCAGTGGAGCAAGTCGACCACGCGCTGCGACCGCACCGTTGCCGCGGGGTGCTGAGAGCTCAGCCGGAATTCCCGCTTCAGCCCCATCAGGTCGCAAGCCAGACGGATAAAACCGATGTTTTGTTCCGCCAGTGAATTGGCAGGGGTCAAAAGCCACTGTTCCACGGGTGGACCAACCTCGGCAAAGCACGGTGCAGAACGGTAGGTATTACGCATCTGTTTCCACATGTGCGACCGCCAAGGAGAGTCGTCGGCAATCCAGGCTTCATTCAAAGGCAGGCCCAGGGAGTGTTTTTTCTGCATAGGCACCGTCATCCAGGCCACTTCTCCCAGGTTGCGAAAGAGCCGATTGTGCTGGTGAAAGCTGCCGGCCGAATACTGGTAGTCGTCGCCGAACACGAAACGGTCGCAAGCGCAGATCAGGCCGAAGAATCCTTGCCATGGCAGGAAGGTGGGTTGCATCATGGCGACTTTCATTGCCCGTCGACTCCTGCGGCCTGCATCACCGCCAGGACGCGATCCGCTCCTAAGCCGTCGACCATCGCAGCCAGATTAGCGGCGAGGTACGAGCGACGCTGCGGATCGCCGCATAGAGATACTATCGCCGCCGCCATTTGCCCGGCGGAAAGACGATTCCCCATGCCCAGCGACTGGCACGCTTCGCGGCGTTGGAGGAAATCCGTCGCCGGCGATTGCTCTTCGCTCGTCAGAACCACAATACTCGGAACCCGACAATAGGCGAGTTCCCACAGCGTGCCACCCGCAGCCGTCACGGCGATGTCGCACCAGGCCATCCAATGCGGGATGTCCGGTGGATTCCGCAACAGTCGAATATTGGATCGACTCGCGGTGGCGGCCTGCAACTGTTCCCAACGGGGATTGCTGGGGCCGATCAGGACGACCGCTTCCAGTCCATCGTTCACCGCGCAGTCCAGGGCCGACAGGGCCATCTCGGTCAGTCGGCCGGGGTCCGACCCGCCAAAGGCCAGCAACAGCCGACGCGCCACCGTAGCGACCTTCCGCTCTGGCCGCGGCTGGCCGCGGAATTCGCGACGCAAGAAAGTGTAGTCGGTCCCCAGCAAGAGCCGACTGTGCGCCGCGCGGCGAGCGTACAGCCGCTCGTCGGCGATCGTGTCCTGGTTCACGATGATGTCCGCGGTGTAATTCTCCAGTGCGCCGAAATCGTCGATCACGAGCAATTTCCATCCGCCTCGCGAGATGGCGGCCTGGTATGCCGCGTCGAAGTGGTAGCCATCCAGCACGATCCAATCGCTGCCGACGGATCTGGCGGCATCGACGGTGGCCAGGGCGTCTTGCGGACTGGCGGGCGCACAAGCCAAGTGTAGTACGTCGATGTTCTCCGCTCGCAACCGCTCGGCAATTCCCGCGGAGCAGGACGCCAAGGCGAAGACTACGTGGTACCCCGCGTCCTGCCATGCCTGAGCTAGTGCCAAGCAACGCATGACGTGGCCCGTTCCCATGCGCTCGCTGGAATCGGCGCGAATCAGTAACACCGGAGATTGTGCCATCAGACCGGCTTTTGCACCACGTGGCGGTTGATCGCCGCCACCTCGGGGTGTTGCCCAAGGTAGTCCGCGATCTCCGAAAGGTCAAAATCGATGCGGGGGGCAAAATGCGCGCAAATCAGTCGGATCGCCCGCAAATCGTCCTCTTCGTCGACGCAGAGACGGTAGTCAAGGGCTCTAACGGCTTCCGGGGCTTTCACGACGTGGTGCCGGAACAACTCCGGATGGCGCCAGTGATAGGTAATGACGTGCTCTCGATAGCAGGCTTCATCAGGCCTGGTCGCCTGCCACGCCCGTCGCAAGGCCGGGAGCGTCACCAGTTCGGCATCGCCGCTGCCCCGCGGAAAACCGTCGCACCAGATGAATTCGGCGCCGGTACGCTCGCAACTATCCAGAACCTCGTCGATGATAGCCGGTTCAATGAGCGGGCAATCGCTGGTAATGCGGATGATCGGGTCGGCGCCGGCGCCCAGGGCAGCATGCACGTAACGGTCGAGGACATCGTCCCGACTGCCGCGAAAGACACCGATCCCCATGGACCTGGCCCAGGCGACAATGGCGTCGTCCGCGGGCTCGTCGGTCGTCGCCACGATCACATCTGCCAGCCGCCGGCTGAGTCGGCAACGGCAGATTACGTAATCCAGCACCGTCTGACCGGCCAGTTCTTTGAGCACCTTTCCAGGAAGCCGCGTGGAACTCATGCGGGCCTGCACGATTGCGATCGGTTTCATCGTAGATCGCGTTCTGTTACTTCCCTGCACGGCCTGCTCGGGGATTGGCAATACCCTCTACAGCCATCGGGAAGCAGTAAGCTTCAAATCGCTCCACACAGAAGCTGTCATTTGGCCCCTTGCTGCTAAGCATGATACACCTGACGGGACGCGCGGGGAAGCGGAACTCCTGCCAGCCGGCGAGTTTTTCACGACTATGATCTTGCAACAAGTCGTACTTGCGACCGTCACGTGAGACGAGAACTTGGTACGCCGCATTGGTACCGTTTTGTATTTGGAAGCGGATCTGCTGCAGTTGATAGATCTTATCCAAGGTGATGACGAATTCGCACGGCACCGGCCCTTGAGAAGCGGGCATCTTGTCGTCAATATTGATCATGTGCTCCGGAAAATGCTTGACTCCCGACACGGCTGCGCCGTTGGCAAGCGTTGCCACGTTTCCCTTTTGAGCCAGACCTCGGGGTCCGAAGCTCTTCGAGCTGGGAGTGGGCACTCCCGGTTCCGCACCGGCGCTTTGCTTGACAGAGGCGATTTGTTTGTCAACCCGGACCTTCTCCAGGCCCGATAGCTTCGGCGCGGCTTGTTGATACCAGTAGACGGCGCGCGCCTGAAGCGCGGATTTCAGTTCGCTGCGGTCCTTTTCAGCCAGCACCCACCAACCGTCGGCCAAGGCGGCCTGGTCCTTGGCGGCGGCCGGCTTGGCCAGTTCCTGCTTGGCGAGTACGGCAAGATCATCGCGGCTGCCCTTGGCCAAGCACGGCAGGCCCTTTTCCCAATTGCCCTTGGCCAAGCACTGCCACTGGCCTACCACCAAATTGGCGCCCGGGTCATCTGCGTTGCTGTTCAGCGTTTCCATCGCGGCGGCAACGGCGACGTAACGCGTCTTGAAGTGTTCGATTTCGTGCTCGCGAGCCTGCACCTCGCGACTGAACTGCGGGTCCTTTGCGCGGCGCACGGAGTTAGTGGCCAGCTTGGAATAGCGCGCGGCGGCGTCAAAATCCTCTCGCCCGACCGCCGCCGCCGCAAGTTTCAATGCTGTCTCGCACAAATTGCGCGCCGCCTCCGGTGAAATCGCGGCCCGCGCAGAGCCCGCGTTGAGAAGGTCGGCCTTCAATGCCTCGCCGTCAACGTCGAACGCCCCCTGGATCTTGTCGACGATTTGCACGGCCGCGGAAAACTCACCGGCCTCGGAAGTCCCGTCGGCCGCAAGCCGCCAGAGCGCATATCGTTCCACCGGATCATCCTTCGACGCGTCGCCCTGCTTGTCGAGTTTCATGGCCAGGGCCAGTTTGGCCTCCGCCGTCTTGGCCTCTGTGAACTCCTTCTGGAAGATCTTGACAATCTTGCCCTTCATCGCCTGGTACTGCTCTTTGTCGGGAGCCGGCGGTTTCTTCGGCGTGTCTTTCTCGATGGACGGCGCCACGGCCGCGACGGTATTGTCGGACGGCTTTTCCGGGATCTTCTCCGCGTCTTTCTTCGGCGTTTCTTGCACCGCCACGGTCTTCTTGGGTTCCTCCGCCGCTTCCGTCTTTGGAGCCGGCGCAGTTTCAGGTTTCGGAGTTGAAGCCGACGGCGGAACAATGCTGATCGGGGGAACGGAACCGCCGGTCTTTTCCGCCGGCGCAGCAGGGGCCGCGATCGGCGGCTTCGGAACCCGCTCAGCCGGCAGCTTGCCCGATGGCTTGCCGGATTGCTTCAGCGACGACTCGCGGTCACCGGCGGTCAGCGATGCGACTTGGGAACCGGGAGACTTGCCGCCGCCATCACCGGCAAGCGACATGTAGATGGCAATGCCAGCCACAATGGTAATCGTGGCGCCGCCGACACCCGCCGGGATAACCCAAGCTGGCAGGCCCTTTTTCTTGGCCGGGCGGGCAGTGGTCCGAGACCGCGCCGTCGAATAATCCAAAAATGGAAGGCCGGCAACGCCTTCTTCCACCACGGCCGCCACTGCCGACGTCTTGGGTTGCTGCTCTTTGGCACTGGCGACGGCGTTCTTCCCTTGCAAATGCGCCCGCAGACGCCGATCGTATTCCATCTTCTTTTGGGGATTCAGGAGGCAGATCTTGGCCGCGGCAATTTCGTTGAGCAGCTTTTGAGAAACGGCGGCAAACTTGCCTGTTTGAAAACTCTTGATCTGGGCCATCCGGCCATCGGCAGCATTCGAGATCACGTCAGCGTCCGACTCGAACAACTCGATCCCCAGCAGGCGGTAGGCGTGGGGCGGCTGGTCGGCCTTGGGAATTCCCAACCATTTGAAGTAGGGGTCGTACGTTTCAGACATAAAGGATGCCCATCGAGCTTGCGTAGAATTGCCCGAAGTGCCACTTCCACGCGGATTTCGGGTTGCAGATAAATCCAGTCACGGCAACCGCATTATCTCTCAAAATAGCCAAGAAGCAAGGTCCGGTCCCGGCCTAATCTCATGTCCCTGGTCGCTGGTGGTGCGAGATGACTTTATCGATCGCCCGTACCACGTCCCCGACATCGCCATCGGTCATGGCCGGGAACATCGGCAGGGAGAGTAGCCGCTGGTAGGCCGCCTCGGCCACGGGACAGTCGCCAGCCCGCGTAGCAAAATGGCTCCTGTAATAGGGGTGCAAGTGGACGGGCAGATAATGTACGTTGACGCCGATGCCTTCGGCCCGCAGGGCCCGGAAGATCGCAGCCCGATCGGCAGTCAACGCATCGAGATCCAGGCGGATCACGTACAAGTGATACGCGTGGGAAACATCGCCGCGAACGGCAAGCGGTTTCACAGCCGGCAACTGGCGGAAAGCCGCATCATACTGTCGGGCGATAGCCTGCCGCCGGGCCACGGAGGCCGGCAACTTGGCCAACTGCGTGATTCCCAAGGCGCACTGGATGTCGGACAGGCGGTAATTGTAGCCCAGTTCGACCATCTCGTAGGCAAACGCGCCTTCTGCGGCCCGTTGACGGAAGTCTGTGGTAATGCCGTGATTGCGAAACAATCGCAGCCGCCGGGCGAGGTCCCCATCGTCGGTTGCCACGGCGCCACCTTCGCCCGTGGCCACGTGTTTCACCGGATGAAAACTGAACGTGCTGAGCAAGGCCAGCGAGCCGACCGGCCGGCCGCGATAACTGCCGCCGAGAGCGTGGCTGGCATCATCGACCAGCGCCAGGCCATGCTTACCCGCAATCGCCGCCAAGGCGTCATATTCGCAGGGATGGCCGGCGTAATCGACAGCCACGATAGCCTTCGTGCGGTGCGTGATGCGGGCTTCCACCTGGACGGGATCGATGAGCAACGTATCGGGATCGACGTCGACAAAAACGGGCGTCGCGCCTAGGAACGCCGCGCAATTGGCGCTGGCCGCGAAGGTCATGGCGGTGACGATCACTTCGTCACCGGGACCCACACCCAGGGCGTACATGGCGGCGTGCAGCGCCGCGGTGCCCGTGCTTACGGCGACCGTGTCGGACGTGCCAGCCACGGCCGCCAGGGCCATTTCGAACTCGGCAACTTTCGGTCCCGTGGTCAGCCAGTCGGATCGCAATGTCTCGATAACCGCCGCCACGTCGTCCTCGCCGATCGTCTGCCTTCCGTAAGGTAGCAATTGGCCGCGGACGGGGTCGCCGCCGTCAATGGCTAGCCGCGGCTTCGCCACAATGTTCTCCTATGATCCGCCGCAACTCGTCGATCGACATCCATTGCGTGTTGTTGTCGCTAGTGTACTCGAAGCCGTCGGCCAGCCGCGTGCCCTCAGCCCAATTCGACGCACCCCACCAGGAATGCTCGGGCAGAATGACATAACGGTCATCGGCCTCCAGGGCATGCCGAGCTTCGTCGCGCGAGATCATCATCTCGTGAAGCTTTTCGCCGGGACGGATGCCGCTGAAATCGATCCGGCACTCCGGCGCGACGGCCTGGGCCAGATCAAGGATCCGCATGCTGGGAATCTTCGGGACAAAGACTTCGCCACCGCACATCCGCTCGATGCTGCCGAGCACAAAGCGGACGCCCTGGTCGAGCGTCAGCCAGAAGCGCGTCATGCGGCCGTCGGTCACGGTGACCCGCCCGCTAGGCCGCTGGGCGCGGAAGACAGGGATAACGCTGCCACGGCTGCCCAGCACGTTGCCATAGCGCGTACAACTGAACTTGGTTCCGCCGGGCGCCGAATAGGCGTTGCCCTGCACCAGCAGCTTTTCGGCACAGAGCTTTGTCGCGCCGTAGAGATTGGCCGGATTGACGGCCTTGTCGGTGCTCAAACCGAGCACCTTCTTGACGCCGCAATCGATCGCCGCGTCGATGATGTTCCGAGCCCCTTCGACGTTGGTCTTTACTGCTTCGCTTGGGTTGTACTCGCAGGCCGGAACCTGCTTCAAGGCGGCGGCGTGGATCACGACATCGATACCCCGCATCGCCCGCCGCATGCGGTCGACGTCGCGGATATCACCGAGAAAATAGCGGAGGCTCGCATGATCAAGACCGCCGGTGAGCATCTCGTGTTGCTTCAACTCATCGCGGCTGAAGACAACGATCTTGCGGGGTTGGTAGTCGCGAAGGAGGATCTCAATGCACTTCTTGCCGAAGGAACCGGTTCCGCCGGTAATGAGGATCGAACTCTCCCGCCAAAGTTGTTTGTTCATTGCAACCGTCCCAGCTTCATGGAATTTGGCGGATTTTCGCCCCGCCGGCGCGCACTCCGTTCCCGTGGGTTGCGCATGGCCCCTCTGCGAAAAATACTGTTATAAGCCGTTTCGGGATCGCGTTTCATGCGCCCCGGGGCTACGCCGGACGTCCGGCCTTGAGTGCGAAATAAATTCTCACCCAAGGGTAGCTCACAAATAGTCAATAACCAATTGTCTTTCGTGCTGCCGCTTTGGCAAGCTTGCCCGACCAAGCATCGACAAGGGCACCCCCCGTATTAAATACCAGGGACGGGAGACGAGGTGGACCCATGTTGCTTGGATCCGCCATTAGGACTGGGCTCACCGCATTGGAGGGGAATTGAGGTTTCTGCGGGGGTCGCAGTGTTGGCATTCTGGATCTGCCATGCATATTCCTCGACCACCGCGCAGAGTTTGCGGCGAAGTTCCTCTTCCGGACCGTGAATCAACTCATCCAGTTCGGCAATTGTTTGGCGGACTTCAGCAAGGGTATACGGCCGGTGGTAGGCGGCACGCAACTTGGGGTGGTCCGTGGGAAGTGTCTCTTCGTCGTCAAAGTACAGCTCCTCGTAGAGCTTTTCTCCGGGGCGAATCCCGGTAAAGCTGACCTCGATTGAATCCTCGGGCAGGCCGGACAAGCGGACCAGGTCGCGAGCCAAGTCCACGATCTTTACCGGCTCGCCCATTTCCAGCACGAAGATTTCCCCGCCTTGGCCCATGGCCGCAGCCTGCAAAACCAGTTGCGAGGCCTCCGGGATGGTCATGAAGAAACGGGTCATGCGGGGATCGGTGACTGTAATCGGCCCCCCGCGGCGGATCTGGTCCTGAAAAATCGGCACGACGCTGCCATCGGACCCCAGCACGTTGCCGAACCGCACCACGGTAAAGCGGGTCGTCGAAATCTGCGACATGGCGTGAACGAAGCGCTCCGCAATCTGCTTGGAGACACCCATGATGCTCGATGGGTGGACTGCTTTGTCGGTGGAGATAAAGACGAAATTCCGCACGCCGAACTCGTGAGACATTTCGGCCATAATCTTGGTGCCGCCGACGTTGTTGCGGATCGCCTCGCCGACGTTCATTTCCATCAGGGGCACGTGCTTGTGCGCCGCGGCGTGGAAAACGACCTCCGGCCGAAACTGGGCGAAGAGTTGCCGCATGCGGGCCTCGTCGGTGACGTCGGCAATGCATGGCCGCAGGACGCCGCTGGAAAAGACCGCCCGCAGTTTGCGTTCGACCTTGAAAATGCGATTCTCACCCCGTCCAACCAGTAGCAGCATGCGCGGATTGAAGCGGAGAAGTTGCCGGCAGATTTCCGAACCGATACTGCCGCCGGCCCCCGTGACCATCACCGTGCGGTCTTCAATCAGCCGGCCAATGATATTCATGTCCAGTTGCACTGGCGCGCGGCGCAGGAGGTCGCTGATTTCAATGTCGCGGATGGGAATGCGGTGGTCGCCGCCCAGGCGGTCTTGGATGGCGCGAATAATTTTCAGCTCCAGCCCCGATTGCTTGCAGGCGTCCATCAAGTCCCGCAATCGCGAGCCGGCCAGGGTGCCCGCCGTGACCAAAACGGTGCTCGCGGCACAGGCAGCGGCGACTTCGCCAACATCCTCGAGACGGCCCAGAACGGGGAATTGCCCCAACCGGGAACCGACGGCGCCTTCGTCCACGGCCAGCAATCCGCGCACCCGATAGGGCAACTCGCGATAACTCTGCATCTGGCTGGCCAGCAAGGCCGTAGCATGATCGTTGCCCACCAACAAGGCCCAGCGAAAATCGTTGGGATTGAGGATCGGCCAGAACTGCTCGCGATACAACCGCCACGCGCCGCGCAACGCACCAAGCACGGCGATGGACTCCAGACAATCGATGATGAGCACGCCGCGCGGCGTGGAAAAGCCCAAACCAAGGAAGTACTGGGCCGCGCCCAAAAAGAATGTCGCCGCCATGGAGTACCGCACGAGGGCCACCAGGTCGCTGAAGGTCACATAGGTCCACCAGCCCGCATACTGGCCCGCGATCAAGAACACCACGAACTTGATTCCCAGCACCCAGGGAAGCGTCCCCCAAAAGACCGGCATATTGTCTCTGACCTTGGCAAGATCAAAGTCAAAGCGGAGTAGGAATGCCATCCAGTAGACCAGCGCAAACACCGCCATGTGGACAAGAGCCATCAGCCAGACGCGGGGCTTGAGGTAGTTACTTCCTTGCCTCCGGGCCCTTTGAACGTAGCTCCCCCACCATCCCGAGACATCCCTGCCCGATCTCGCCGCAGCCGCGACTGTCGGCACCGCTCCGGCGACCGCGGACGATTTGTCGTTTTTGTTTGCTGTTATCATCTCGGAACTTGTTTCAATAACGGGTTGGGCGTGTTCTTTCCAGGGCGTTTCGCTGGTTATTGAACGAGATCTTTATTCCGGCATGGGCTGGATGTCACCCAGCCACTGCCGAGTGAACTGGGCCATCTCCAGGATATCAGCCCTGGATTGAGATTGATTGCCATCGCCGGCAGGCATCTCCAACAGTACCTTGAACATCACCGGCCACTTCTTTTTGCCAAACATCGCCCATTGCGTCTTCAGCAGATCCTGGCGTTCGTACATCGTGTAGTCACCTACTTCGTACCAGTAAGCGACGATCACTTTCTCACTCTTCCGTACCCACGTGGAAATGCTGACCTTCGTATCGGGGCGATTGGCCGCTTGCAAGGGTTCCCGCACCGCCTCGCCGACCAAAGTGAACCCGTTGCTGTGGTAACAGTTCATCGGGTTGTGGTAAAGCCCTTTGTCCGGCTGCCGGTACTCCGCCAGGAGGAAGTTCAGGCTACGGCCATCTTTCGAGTAGCGCCGCGATACGGCGAGATCCACCTCGGATTCGTTCCAAGTTCGCTCATCCAACTTCGTATTCGCTCCCATCCATTTCCCAGTCGTTGGCGAGTTAACTTCCAAGGGAAAAGTCTCGATCGCTTGCCGGGGCTCGACGATGTCGGGGTGTTTCCAATAACCGAGGAGATGGAACCCCCCTTGCACGACAAACAGAACTCCGATCACTACCCCCATCCGAACCATGATATTGCCCATTGTCCCTCTCCTAGTCTAGCTCTTGATTTCGACTGCTGCTTTTTCGGAAACAGGGAGGACCATGGCCATGGCCCTCCCTCTATTCCGATTTTCCGACCTACTGCGGGTTTCCTCCCGCCGCGTCATGGTCCTCAACGATCTCCGCTTCGGCTTCCGCCAGTGCGGCCTGATTATCGTTCATTGCCGTCTGATAAGCCAGGTTTTTCGCGTTGCCGTGCTCCACGCCGCCGGTTACCACGGCCTCTATGCTGCGGACACCAAAAGCGTCGAGCATCTCCTGGGCCGCCAACACGGCCGAACCCTGGCTCACGTCGCGAAGAACCGCAAGCACGACGGAGTCCACGTGTTGACTGACCAACCGCGTATCGACGATTGGCAACAATGGGCTGCTGTCGATGATCACGAAATCGAAGTTCGCCCGGAGTTGTTCCAACACCGTGCCCACGACCCCGCTACTGAGGGAAGGCAGTACTTGGCGACTCCAAGAACCGGCCGTGACGACGGAGAGGCCTTCTGTTTCCGTTTGCTGGACCATACCCATGACGTCCCCCTCGCCGCGCAGGGCCTCGCAGATCCCCGGTCCCAGCGGAAGGCCCAAGGCGCCGTCCAGGGTTGGCTGCCGCAAGTCGAAGTCCACCAGCACCGTGGTTCGCCGCGCACGGGCCAGGCTCATGGCCAGTTGTGTGGCCAAGGTTGTCTTGCCTTCGCCGCTTAGCGCGCTGGTGATCAGGACCACGCGCGTCTGATCGCACTCGGCCTTTCGTAACAAGCGGGCAGCCACGCCATCGATCGACTCTGTAAACCGCAATTTCCAGATCTGGCTCTTCCGAGTCGCGTCGCCCAATCGCCGCATAATGGCCGCGGGGATCAACGGCACCGCACCGATCACGGGAATCTTCAACCGTTTCGACACATCGGTCGTGGAATTGACGCGCTCTTTGCGGAGATCCCAGACGACGATGCACACGGCCGGCGCACACAGGCCAAACAGCGATCCCAAGACCATCACCATGATACGGAGAGTTTTCGGGCCTTGCGCCTCGTTTTCCGGAGGTTCTGCACACCGGTCCGGCGGGGCATTGCCTGGAATCATCACGCGCGGGGGAGACCGGAGTTCCACCATGAGGCGTTGCTCCTCTTCCGCCGCATCGCGCAGGATCCGCTCGATATCTTCGACTTCGGCCTTCATCATTTGCGCGCTGATCGAACTCTTGCCCACCTCGTCGGCCTCGGCGTGCTTTTTCTCGACCTCTTTTTCGAACGATTTCACCTGCGCATCCATGATTTCCGCGCGGCTCTGCAAATGTTGCAGTTCGATCTCCAGTGCGATTCTCTTGGCTCCGTACGCCATTTCGCGGGCGTCCTTTTCCAAGTTTGCAATTTGCTCCTTCGCTGCGTCCAACTCGGCCTTGGCCCGGCCGAAGCCAGCAGGTATCCTTACCCCTGGGGCGGCGGCGAAGATGTGTTGCCTGTCGACTCCCTCCAAATTTTGAATGCGGAGTTTCAGATCGCGGTAGGCGGGATCGGTGTTGAGGAGCATGACGATTTCCGTGCCGGGGATCTGGGCGCTCGACAACTTGTCGAGGCTCTCTTTCGTTTCCTTGAACTTGCCGTCAACCGAGCGTTTTTCCATCTTCATTTGCTGAAATTCGCGCTGGAAATCCGCATAAACGCTCACAGCCAACTGCGCCCGGGCCTTCATGGTCTCCTCGTCCGAGGCGCCAATCTGCTCTAGCTCGCGTTTCAACTGCTCGCGCTTGGTGCGGACCTGGATTTCCTTCTCCGAACGGATTTTTCCCAGTTCTGTCAGGCGGTTTTCCCGTCTCTTCCGGTCGCTATAGACAACTTCGCTCCAATAAGCCCCCACCACAGCGTTCACCATCGCGGCCGCGTCATCCTTGTCCGTTTCCGTGGCGCTCACTTTGATGATGCCCGTGTTCTTCGTCGGCAGGTCGACCGAGATTGCGTTGGTCAGCCACTGGATCGCATTGTGCCTGTCATCCTCTCGCCGGACGCAAGCCCGACCCTTCAAGTTCGGATCGCGGAGAGCCGCGATCATAACCCAGCGGGCCTTCATGAGCGCCGCTTGGTCGTTGCGAAAAACTTCGAACTCGTTCATATATGACTGCTCCGAGTCGGCCCCCTTGTTGAGAACGCGGGGCATGCACGGGGCCAATTGCAGGACCGCCTCGGCACTGTACTTCACCGGCAAAAAGGCATACAGGAGCCCCCCTGTCGTGGCCGCACACACCAGCCCGATGGACACCACCATCAGCGAATGCCGTCGAAGGGCATGCACTAACGACAGTCCATTTCCTGCGTCCTGAGCCGGGTCGTTCGCTCCCGCCGACATCCAATCTCCGCCCGTCGGATAGGCTGCGATGCCAGACGGTTGAATGGTAATTGCCTGTTCCGATGAAAGCTCGTCGGATTGTGTTAGATTTTCATTGGTTGACATGGATCGTGCCTAAGACAAGAAGAGAATCTGGAAAAGGAAACACATTATCATGCCCGCGAGGAACCCCGCGGTTTACCGGTGCGCGGACCTAGGCCACCCATGCCGGCCGGAGGACTCCGCCGCTGCGATGGGCCAGTGCCGCCACTGAAGGAAAGGGGGCCCTCCGTCGGCGTCTCGATCAGCAGCGCCGCGAGCAACGACATTTCGCCCCAAATCATCAGCATTGCTAAAGGCATCATTAACCAGCCCGCGTGGTCGTGGACGAAATGCCCCACACTGGCGTTCACCCACTCGGTCAACATGCCGTCAAGCACAATGCGCGCGACGTTGGAAATAATGGCAATCGGAACGGCGCTGCCGACTAGAATGATTTTCTTCCACAACGGTACTCGCAGGAGGAAACTGGCCCCCACGCAGACGGCGAAAAATAGGGTCATCATCCGCAGACCACTGCAAGCCCTTTCGACGTCAAGTTTGTTTTCCGGCAGCGAAAGCTGAATGACGTTCGAACCTTCGCCCAAAGCAATAGCCGGAATGCCGATTGTTTGCAGAACGTAAACGCTCATAATGGTGGCAACGCGTTGCAATTTTCCGCCCAAGGCCGAAGCCACTGCATCGGGCAGCGGCACCATGAAAATCAAGAAGCAGATCGAAGGCCACGCCCACCGCAGGGCTCGCCATCCACCCAACACAAGTGTCACGCCCGCCAAAAATGGCAACAGCGAATCGATGTCGCGCTCATAGTTCAGGAAGAAATTCAACCAGCGAACTACCACAAAAACCGCGAAGAACGGGATTCCCCACCAAGTGCCCCTATTGGGCCAAGGGTCAACCAACTCCTGTCGCTGCCAGAGCAAAAAACCGGCAAAGAGGGGAACAAAGGGGCCATGACTATAGTCAGGCGTGGTGGACCAAACACGCACGACGTGGATCAACGTCTCCCAATACGTAAAGAGAAACCCAATGAGTAGAATTCCCCACGCCGCCATGACCGGTGGAGTTGGTTGCCATCGTTTCCATTGGCTCAGTGGTGGAACCGTGCCTATGCTCATAACTTCGTTTCTTGGTGATTAGAACCCCTTGCACAACCGGAACTTACCATGTCATGCCAGGGGCAGAAATTGGGTTGGATCAGGGTTCTCAGTCAGTTGCCAGGAGATTGTTGCCGTGCCAGGGGTAATTCCTGCCGCTAGCCTCTCTCGCAAAGAATATGCCAGCAACGCTGTTTGAGCCCAATACTCTTGACGTAGCCTATGAACTGGATTGGACTTACGGCTGATTTCCTAACCACGATCGGCGAGGCGGATCGCAATCTTTTTTGGAAAAAATGTTGATTTCGTAACCCATTCGTTGACAAATGGCAACGATTACCGATCTTTGGAGAGAGTCCCTGCACCACCCGAGAATGGTTAGGGCCTCGATCTATGTGGTCGTTTACCATGCCGTGTCTGAATTACCACGGCAAGGGACACGCAGAAAAGCCGTTTTTATTGGAGGCAAAAACTCGCCCGATGGCAGCAGCACGTCACAACCATTCTTAGCGGTTGCGCTTCCTCGGAACCCTGCTCCGCGATCTGTACACAAGACACCGGCTGGAACAGTCGATTCCTCAGGATTCTATTGTCCGCGAACCAAGACGCGATTGCAAGCAGCAAACCAAAGATTGACGCAAGGAAATTCGTCAAAAGCGATCAATTACGCCGCCTGGGTATTTTGCGCAACCCGCTCAAAGATTGACGGCTAGGACTAATCTTGCGTCAGTCCAACAGCTCCAAGCAGAAATCGTCGATTTCCACCGAAGCGCCCTGCTGCAGGAAGTTGATACTCACCAGAAGACGGGTTTCACCGCGTCGCCGCAAAACAACGCCCTCCACACCTGCGAAAGGCCCGCTGCGAACTCGCACATTCATTCCGGCCTGTAGACGGCTTTCCGCGGTCAGGGGGACATTCGCCTCGATCAACCGCTCGACCTGGCGAAGATCGTTCATCAACTCTTGCCCATCCCCAACGCGCAGAACCCGCAAGACGCGGTTCGTAGCCAGCGACATGGCACGCTGTTTTTCCGAGCCGAGGATAAACAAGTAACCATCAAAAAGCGGGGCAAAGGACGGGATCCGTCGGCGGCCGTACTGCAACGTCTTTTTGACAAGCGGCAAGTAAAAAGGAACGGCTTGCCGCAGCAGATCTCGCGCTAGCGATTTCTCCTGCCGAGGTTTGGTGTAGAGCACCATCCAACGATTATCTTCCGTTGGAAATTCCGGCGATTCCAATAGCCCTTCTGGAAATTGGCACGCCTCTTTCGACAACACCGGCATATCAGCCACTCCCCCGTATTTTCTACTTGTTTTCGTCCGAAAACGCCGTTCCTGGCAATTTATTATACGCCAGAAACGCTGCTTTTCCCCACCCCCTTAGTGAAATGCATAGCGTTTCTTCCGAAATGGGCCGCCTAACTTGCTGAACTTGTCTCATCAAGAAGCGTCCCGAGATTCTGGACAAACGGGCGTTCCCAAGGGCGTTTTTTCCACCTGGCTCAAGCCAAGGTAACACTTTTGTATTACACTTCCCCACACCGCTTGCGACGCGACCCTGCCGGGCACATACTGTACGGCGTCAACCCATCGAATGTGGACCCAATCGCCGGAACGGAGAAGACCGTCATGAAACACCTTTCAGTGATTATCGCTTTCGTCTGCCTGTCGTGTGCGGGTGTTACAACTGCCGCCCAACAGGACCTGGATCTGCCGGTGGCGAAGATTCCGGGCGACGCGCCGGGCACGATGATGCACTGCTATTGGACCGGCCAGGCCCAGCAGGCCGCCAAGCGCTGGCAAGAGGAGTACGAAGCCCGCAAGACGCCCGCACAAATTGCCGCCTACCAGTCCCGATTGAAGGAAAGGTTCCTGGAAGCGATCGGTGGGCTACCGCAGCGGACTCCGCTCAATCCGCGGGTCACCGGCACGGTCCGCCGCGACGGCTACCGCGTGGAAAAAGTGATCTTCGAGAGCCAGCCCCGGCACTTCGTCACGGCGCTGCTGTTCCTGCCGGGCGCGGATGCCAAAGGTCCACCGTGCCCGGGTGTGCTCATACCCTGCGGGCACGCTAAGGACGCCAAGGGGAGCGATGCCTACCAGAGCATGGGCGCGCTCTTGGCCCTCAACGGCATGGTGGCCCTGGTGGTCGATCCGATCGACCAGGGCGAGCGCGGCCAGTACCTGGGGAAGGGCGGTTGGCCTGAATTGTGGGGCGTCGAGGCCCACTGGCTGTTGGGTGTCGGCAGCACGCTCCTGGGCCGCAACACGGCCCGCTTCGAAATATGGGACAACATGCGGGCGATCGACTACCTACAATCGCGGCCGGAGGTCGATCCGCAGCGGATCGGCTGCACCGGCAACAGCGGCGGCGGCACACAGACTAGCTATATGATGGCCCTGGACGAGCGGATCAAGGCCGCCGCGCCGAGTTGCTACCTGTGCGGCTTTCCCGCGCTGTTGAGCACGATCGGCCCGCAGGACGCCGAGCAGGACATCTTCGGCCAACTGGCCTTCGGCATGGACCATGCCGACTACATCATGATGCGCGCCCCTCGGCCCGTGCTGATGTGCGTGGCCACCAAGGACTTCTTTGATATCCACGGGGCCTGGGAGACGTTCCGCTATGCCAAACGCCTCTACACGCGGCTTGGGTATTCCGAGCGGGTGGACATCTCCGAGAACGACGCCGGGCACAACTACAACCGCACGCAGCGCGAGGGCGTCGTCCGCTGGATGGCGCGATGGCTCCTGCACAAGGACCAGCCCATCACCGAGCCGGACATCAAGTTGCTCTCGGCCGCCGAGTTGCAATGTACACCGCAGGGCCAGGTCATGCTCCTTCCCGGCGCCCGCTCGGCCTATGACCTCAACGAGGACTATGAGCAGCAGTTAGCTACGGCCCGCGCCGCCGCGTGGAAGGCGGGCGAGCGGGGCCAACTCCTGGCCAAGGTGCGGCAGCTTGCCGGCATCCGTCGCCTGCAAGAACTGCCCAAGCCCAAGGTCGAGAACTTGGGCGACGTGCACCGGACCGGCTATCGGATCGAGAAACTGCTGATGACGGTCGAAGAGGGAATTGTCCTGCCGGCCCTGCGGTTCATTCCGGAGAAGCCTAAGGCCGGCGCCGCGGCGCTTTACGTACACGACGACGGAAAAGCGGCCGATGCGGCCCCCGGCGGTGCGATCGAGCGACTGGTCCAGGCGGGGACCACGGTGCTGGCCGTGGATCTGCCCGGCACGGGCCAGACTAAGGCGGTCTCGGACACTAACGACGGCTACACGGCCTATCTCTTGGGCCGTTCGTACGTAGGTTTGCGGGCCGAGAACATCTTGATCGCCGCCCGTTGGCTGAAGGAGCAGGCGGCGGCAGGGCAGGGGGGCGCGATCGGGTTGGTCGCGGTTGGCGGCGTCAACATCCCGGCGTTGCATGCGGCAGCGATGGAGCCCGAATTGTTCCAGTCGGTGAAGGTCTCCCGCATGCCGTTGACATGGTCCGGCGTGGTCCGCACGCGTTTGGCCAAGCTGCCGATCACGCAAGTTGTCCACGGGGCGCTTTTGACCTACGACCTGACAGACCTAATGCAAACGTTGGGCGCGAAACTCACGATTGACTTGCAAGGGGAAGTGAAGCTGTGATGATTCAGACCACTAGGCTCGTCTCGTCGGGATGGTCGAGGCAGAGCAACATCGTGAGGTAGTCGCGGAGATTGCGCGTGAGCAGGAAATGCTCTCGCACGAACTCCTGGCCGGTCCGGCCCATGCGTTGCCGCTTGTCGGCATGACGCAGCAGGAACTGGATGCGGTAGGCCGCCCCAGCCGGCGAATGGACGAGAAACCCCGTTTGAAAGTCGTGGACCTGCAAGGCAATGCCGCCGCATGCGCCGCCGATCACCGGCCGGCCCTTCCACAAGGCCTCGGTCACGGTCAGCCCGAAGCCCTCCTTGAGCGACTTCTGCAGCACCACGATCGCCGAACGCTGCAAGGCGTTGATCGTGCGATGGGCGTCGGGCGGGAGCATCAGGACCTTCAGGTTGGCGTCGTCGCCCGCGCGTTCGAGCACCTCGCGGAGCACCTCGGCGCCTTCCGGATCGTCGTCCGCCGGTCCGCCCGCCAAGGCCAATTGCATTTCCGGGTGATAGGGCTGTAGCATGCGGAATGCCTCGATCACGCCCAGCGGGTCCTTGAAGCGATCGAAGCGCGAGACTTGCAGCAAGAGCGGCCGCTGCGGATCGATGCCCAGCCGTGAAAGGGTTTCCAACCGTTCGGCCTCGGGGACCGCGCAGTTTTTCTCCGACAAGGGATCGATGGAGGGCAGGATCAGGAACTTCGGGCAGGCCATCGGCCGCGCGAAGGCGGGCATGGAAAAGATGGCAGCGTCATAGCGGGCGACGGCCGGTTCCAAGTGCTTCCACACGCTGCGATTGGGATGCGAGGCGTCGATATGGCA
This sequence comes from uncultured Planctomycetaceae bacterium, assembly GCA_964615095.1. Taxonomy (GTDB): domain Bacteria; phylum Planctomycetota; class Planctomycetia; order Pirellulales; family Thermoguttaceae; genus JANXQG01. Next base: position 77,045 of record CAZTPX010000009.1, read on the forward strand.
GCGCCAAATCCAGCGCCCCACCTGGCCGGGCGGCGTGAAATGCGGGAGATAGACCGGTTGCGGATCGTGTACGAAAACGATGTCCGCTTGCAGATTCAGCCTTGCGGCGTTTTCGCGATTGACTTCGTAGTGCAGCTCGAAGTCGCTTTTCCTGAGCGCTACCGGCAACCCCTGCATGCCGTTGTGAAAGGCCTTGGTGACGCGATAGAACTCCGGCGATCCGGCGATCACTTCCCAGCGGGCGGCGATCCCCAGCTCTTCCAGAAGCGGGACCATCCAGCCCAGGATTTCGGCCACGCCGCCGCCGCTGCGCGTGGAATTGACGTGAATCACGCGCTTACCGGCCAGCCGTTGGGCCAACCGCCGCAGGCGTTCGACCTCTTGGTGTCCCACGATGTCCTCGTAGCGGTCTAGCAGCTTCATGGCCCGCTCCTTGTCAGCGGCGGGGCGGCGGCGGCCTGGTCCCGAAAGGCCTCGATCAGTTCCTGCCGGAGTTGGCTCAGCCTGAGGAAATAGAAGTCGATGCCCAGCAACTTCGCAACTAAGGACGGATCGGCCCCCACTCTTTCCAGCCACAACGAGAAATCATCCGAGTGGCCGGCCGTGCGCCGCCGCGCGTCGTGAACGTGAAAGAACAAGGACCGCGGCGACATGCGCTCGATCGCCTCCAGCAGGGCCGCCGGCGTATGGATCCGCTCGCCCGTGTCGTAACCGATCAGCCGGGATTCGATCAGGTGCATCTCCAGGCCCGGGCGACACCAGGGAACATGTTCCAGGCCCCACAGCCGGTCTTCGAGCAAGTTGACCAACGTGGCGCGAAGGGCCGCCGTCGACGCATGCCGGTAGGGATCGACCACGGCCAGTTGCTCGCCCAGCACGTTGTCGCCCAGCGCGGTCCAACACCAGCGGGCCAGATCATTGGGAAACTCATGCAGCTCGAAATGGTCCTCCAAGACGCAGCGCATCATGTGATGTTCCAGCACTGCGTCGCCGGCGGTGCGGAGCGATTCCAGCAGTTCGCGCAGATTGGAACAACTCCGCGCAGTCGCACTGCGAAGGAGGCTACAATCCATCACGCAAAAATCGTCCGCGGCTTCCATGGCCTGCGTCCTTTCATGTTCCGTTTCGGACCGTCGCTGAATTGTATGCCGGCGGGAATAAGAACGGCAAGCACACGGAGTTTAGGGCCGGACGATAGATAACTTCCGTGTTTCAGCGAGGATGGCCTGCCACCCAAATCCGCAAGTAATTCGCCGCTCGCCCCTTACCTACTGCCTTGCAGCCCGTAAACGGCTGCACCCCGGCGAGTCTTGACCAATCCGCCGCCCATGCGATAATTACGCAGTGGGAAGGGGCAGAATGCGGCACGATGACAAGCATGAAGTTCTGATCTTCAGCAAGGCGGCGCGGCCATGAGCGACCCTGCTTCCTGGGGGCAATGGTTTGCCCAGTGCGTCGCGCAGATCGTCGCCGACCGCGATTGTCATCCCGCGGCGACCTACCGCCTGCAATTCGCGGCGGGGACGATGACGTTTCGGGCTGCCACCGCGATCGTGCCCTATCTCGATGAGTTGGGCATCAGCCACGTCTATGCTTCGCCCTATCTGAAGACCCGCGCGGGGAGCAAGAACGGTTATGCCATCGTCGATTATTCGCAGTTGAACCCGGAGATGGGCGACGAGGACGACTACGGGGCGCTGGTCGCCGCCTTGCGCGGCCGCGCAATGGGCCAGATCCTCGATATCGTGCCCAACCACATGAGCGCAACCCCGGGCGAGAACGCGTGGTGGACCGACGTGCTGGAGAACGGCCCCGGCGCGCCGCACGCCGCCTACTTCGACATCGACTGGCGGCCCGTCAAGGAGGAACTGCGGAATCGCCTCCTTCTCCCGGTCCTCGGCGATCAGTACGGCCAGATCCTCGAATCGGGCGAGTTGAAACTGGAATATCGAGACGGGGCGTTCTTCCTGCACTACGGCCAGTCGCGTCTGCCCATTGACCCGCGGACCTATCGGACGGTTCTAGTCCGCCGGCTGGACGTGCTGAAGGCGGCGTTGCCGCCGGATTCCGAGGACCTGCGCGAGTTGGAGAGCATCCTCACCGCACTGGAGCACCTGCCGGAACGCAAGGAGACCGATCCCACGCGCGTCACTGAAAGGCTGCGGGAGAAGGAGGTCATCAAGGGCCGCCTCCGCGCACTGTACGATCGCGCGGCGGAAATCGCCGCCTACGTCGACCGCACCGTCGAGCAATTCAATGGAACGCCCGCCGACACCCACAGCTTCGACGACCTCGACGGGCTGCTGGATGCCCAGGTCTATCGGCTTGCGCACTGGAAGGCTGCCGCGGACGAGATCAATTACCGGCGTTTCTTCGACATCAACGATTTGGCGGCCGTGTGCATGGAAGCCCCGGAAGTGTTTGCCGAGAGCCATCGCCTGGCGTTCGAGCTGCTGGTGCGCGGCGACGTGGACGGACTGCGGATCGATCACATCGATGGGCTGTACGATCCGATGGAATATCTGCGGCGATTGCAGAAAGAATTCCTGGTGGCGCTGGGTAGGTCGCTGCATGGTCGCACGGTAGAGGCCTCCCGGCCGCCAACAGACGCGCCTGCCGATCCTCCGCCGCCATGGAGCGACATCGAACCGCTGTTCGTCGCCAGCGTGACGGGCATGACCTGCACCGACTGCGCGAGGCTTCCGCTCTACGTGGTCGTGGAAAAAATCCTCGCCGCCGAAGAAACGCTGCCCGAGCAGTGGCTTTTGGCCGGCACCACGGGCTACGATTTCCTGAATTCAGTGGGCGGACTGTTCGTGGACCCCGCGGGCTGCGCGGAAGTGGCCAAGATTTACAGTCAGTTCATCGGCGGGCGGCCCGATTTCCGCGAGGTGGCCGAGCAGGCGAAGCGGCTGATTTTCCGTGCGGCCATGTCCAGCGAATTGCAGTTGCTGGCCCATCGGCTCAGTCGGATTTCCGAGCGGCACCGCCGTTCGCGCGACTTCACACTCAACACATTGCGAGCCGCGCTGCGGGAAATCCTCATCTGTTTTCCCGTCTACCGCACTTACGTTCGCGAGGGCTATGTGCCCGAGCGCGACCGGCAGGTCATCGGCCGCGCGGTAGCTCAGGCGAAACGCCGCAATCCGGCGAGCAACACCGCGGTATTCGATTTCATCCGCGACCTGCTGCTCCTGGAAGGCCCGCCGGAACTGGACGAAGCCGGCCGCCGCGAGCGGGAACTGTTCGTCGGGCGGGTGCAGCAGGTCACGAGCCCCCTCATGGCCAAAGGCGTCGAGGACACGGCCTTCTACCGTTGTTTCCCCCTGGCGACGCTGAACGAGGTGGGCGGTAATCCCGGTCGCGGCGCGGTCTCGCTCGAGGAATTCCATCGTCAGAACCAGGCCCGGCAGGCATCCTTCCCGCGGTCGCTGCTGGCCAGCACCACGCACGACACCAAGCGCAGTGAAGACACCCGCGCGCGGATCAGCGTGCTTGCGGAGATCCCGCATCAGTGGCGGAAGGCGGTGAACCGCTGGGCCCGCCTGAACCGCCGGCATCGCCGCGAGGTGGATGGGCAGCCGGCGCCCAGTCGCAACGACGAGTATCTCTTCTACCAGACCCTGGTGGGCATATGGCCGTTAGCGCCGCCACACGGCCCGGGGCTGGGCGACTTAACGGCACGGATCGCCGCTTACATGGAAAAGGCCACCCACGAGGCGAAGGTGCATACAAGTTGGATCAATCCGAATGCGGAGTACGATGCGGCGGTGCGGGCCTTTGTGGCCGCCGCGCTGGACGAGCAGCCCAAGAACCGCTTTCTGGCCGATTTACGGCAATTTCAGCAGCCGATCGCGGATTGGGGTCTGTACACCGCCTTGTCGCAACTGCTCTTGAAACTCGCCTCGCCGGGCGTGCCCGACATCTATCAGGGCCAGGAACTATGGGATTTCAGTCTTGTCGACCCGGACAATCGTCGCCCGGTCGATTTTGGGCAGCGCGGAAGAACGCTCGCGCGACTACGCAAGGATGCTGGAAGCAAGGACCGGACGTTGCTGGCGCTGGCCCGTCGGCTCATCCAGGACCCGCGCGACCCGCGACTCAAGCTATTCGTCACCTGGCGGGTCCTGCAGTTCCGCCGCCAACATGCCGGCCTTTTCCGCCGCGGAGAATACATCTCGTTGCCTGCCAGCGGCGCACGGGCGAAACACGTGTGCGCCTTCGCGCGGAGGTGTCCGTCAGCTTCCGGGTCGGGGCAGGAGTTGGCCATCGTGATTGCGCCGCGTTTCCTCGCGGAGTTGACGCCCTTGCGGAGCGAGTCGGCGACGGTCTCTCCGCCCATCGGTTCCGCCGTCTGGGAGGACACGCACGTCACCGTGGAAAACGTGGGGTCGTGCCCACTGAAGAATCTATTCACGGGTCAGATATCTTCGCTTGAGAATTCTCGCCTTGCAGTGGCAAGCGCCTTGTCTGATTTTCCGGTGGCATTGATGGCGAGTTTTTGACGCTTTCGAGGTGGCGCTGGGTACACGATCCCGACCCTGCCTCGACTAACCGGGCGGGCGGGGTATAATTAAGCAGCCAGCCCGAATCGCAACCATGTCTCCAATCCGTTCGCCGGTTCCTTTCCTTCCTGACTTGAGGAGAATATCAGTGATGCGTGCCTGCGTATGGTCTGTCACGGCCGCAGCATTGTGCCTAGGCCTGTGGGTGGTGGTTCCCGCCGCGGAACCTGCCAAGTTGCCGGCCGCGGCGAATCGGTCCTATGAGACGGTCGTGCTGCCGCTAGTCAAGCAATACTGCCTGGAGTGCCATAGCGGGGCCGATGCCGAACAAGGTGTTCGCTTGGACAAGTACGCTACCATAGCGGCAATGTCCGAGGATCGGGCCACATGGCGAAAAGTGCTCGGCATGCTGCGTACACGCAAGATGCCGCCCAAGGAGAACCGCCGCCCCAGCGACGAGCAGTACGGCGCGGCCAGCGCCTGGCTGGAGGTGGCCCTCGATCGGGCCGATCGGACTGCGCCTGCCGATCCGGGGCGAGTTACGATCCGGCGTCTCAACCGAGCCGAGTACACCAACACGGTCCGCGACCTGCTGGGAGTGGAGTTCGATGCCGCCGCCGATTTTCCCTCCGACGACGTGGGCTATGGGTTCGATAACATTGGCGACGTGCTCACGTTGCCGCCGCTATTGATGGAGAAGTACTTGAACGCTGCCGAACAACTCGCGGCCAAGGCAATAGCGGCGGACAAACGCGAATTGAAGCATCGGATTCTCGTGGCCAAACCGGGAGCGAAACTCTCGCCGGAGGCAGCCGTCGAGCAGGTCCTACGGCGGCTCGCAACGCGGGCCTACCGCCGCCCGGTAAGCGACAAGGAGCTTGCGCGGCTGGTGCAATTGGCGGCAACCGTGTGGAGAGAGAACCAGGGAGGCGGGTTAAAAACCGCCCTACCTGAAAGCGATCGATTCCAGGCGGGCATGCAACTGGCGTTGCAGGCCATCCTCGTCTCACCACATTTCCTCTTCCGTGCGGAGATCGACCCGGAAGCGAAGCCAGGCCAGCAGGTCCGCACACTCAACGAATACGAATTGGCCTCGCGGCTCTCTTATTTCCTCTGGAGCAGCATGCCCGACGACGAACTGTTCGATCTGGCAGCCCGCGGCAAACTGCGCGAGGAACTTAAACGCCAGGTGCGGCGGATGCTTGGCGACCGAAAGTCCAAGGCGCTGGTCGAGAACTTCGCCGGACAATGGCTGCAACTTCGCAACCTCGACCTGGCTGTGCCCGACAAGTCGCAATTCCCCGGCTTCGACCAGGACCTGCGCCGCGCTATGCGGACCGAGGCGGAGATGGTCTTCGAGGCCGTCATGCGCGAGGACCGCAGCGTGCTGGAACTGCTCGACGCCGACTACACGTTCGTCAATGCGCGGCTGGCCCGGCATTACGGTCTGCAAGGCGTTGCGGGCGACGAGTTCCGCCGTGTATCGCTTCGCGGCCCGCAGGCCAGCGCCCGCGGCGGCGTGCTCACGCAGGCCGCCATGCTCACGGTGACCTCGAATCCCGGGCGTACGTCACCCGTCAAACGCGGGAAGTGGATCTTGCAGAACATTCTCGGCACACCGCCGCCTAACCCGCCCGCCAACGTGCCCATGCTGGACGACGGCAGCCAGGCGGTGGCTGCCGGCACGTTGCGGCAGCGGATGGAGCAGCACCGCAAAGATGTGAACTGCGCCGTGTGCCACAAGGAGATGGACGCCCTGGGCTTCGCCCTGGAGAATTTCGACGCCGTAGGCGCCTGGCGGACCAAGGACGGCAAGTTCCCCATTGACGCCGCCGCACAGTTGCCCGACGGCCGATCGTTCAATGGCCCGCGGGAGTTGAAGGCCGTGCTCCGCGGCAATAGCGAGCAATTCGCCCGCTGCCTGGCGGAGAAACTGTTGACCTACGCGCTGGGCCGCGGGATCGAATCGTACGATCGCCGGACGGTTGACGCGATCGTCGGTGCGGCGAAGGCCAGCGACTACAAATTCTCGACGTTCATCCAGGGCATCGTCCACAGCGACCCGTTTCAGAAAACAAATGTAGGGTGGGACAAGCGAGCGGGCACCGAGCGCAGCTTGGTCGACGAGCGCCGGCCCACCATGATCTCGGAATCAGGCAATGGTGGGCCGGCGCTCGCTACGCGATCTGGTCCCACGCTACGGCCTGGGTTCGACGCCCATTAGTCCCGCTCGGCAAGCGGGACCTACTAACTGCAAGGAGTGAACCATGACTAAGCCCTCTAAAGTTTCCCGACGGACCGTCCTACGAGGCATCGGCACGGTAATCGCCTTCCCGTGGTTGGAGTCGATCATGCCGCGGCTTGCGCAGGCGGCCGAAGGCGGGCCGCCGCGGCGCATGGCCTTTTTCTCCGTTCCTGACGGCATGCACATGCCCGACTGGACGCCGAAGGCCGAAGGAGCGCTGGAAGTCCTGCCGCCGATCCTCGCGCCGCTGGAGCCGCTCAAGTCGAGCATCACGGTGCTCACTGGGTTGACACTCAACGGTGGGCGGGCGCAGCGCGACGGTCCGGGCGACCACGCCCGCGCGGCAGCCTCGTTCCTGACCGGGGCGCATCCCTACAAGACCGATGGCAAAGACATTCGCAACGGCATCTCCGTCGACCAGGCGGCCGCGGAGAAGATCGGCCATCTGACCCGCTTTGCCTCGTTGGAATTAGGCGGCGAGCGGGGCGCGCAGGCCGGCAACTGCGATTCCGGCTACAGTTGCGCCTATACGTCGAACATCTCCTGGCGCACGCCCAACTCGCCGATGAGCAAGGAGGTCAACCCGCGGGCTGTGTTCGATCGGCTCTTCGGCCCGGCCGATGTGGCCGCCGAAGATCGCGCCCGCCGTGCCGAGCAAGCCCAGCGGCGGAAGAGCATCCTGGACTTCGCCGCCGAGGACGCCGCCGACTTGCGGCGCAAACTCGACCGCAGTGATGGCCGCAAGCTGGACGAGTACCTGTACGCCCTGCGCGAGATCGAGGGCCGGGTGCAGAAGTCGGAAGCGGCGGGGCCTGCCGCGCGACGGCCTGCCGGCACGCCGCCGCAATTCGCCGAGCACGTGCGGCTGATGATGGACATGATCGTGCTGGCCTTCCAGACTGATTCCACGCGGATTGTGACCTTCATGTACCAGAACGAAGGGAGCAATCGCAGCTATCCCGAGATCGGCGTGCGGGCCGGCCATCACGAGCTTTCGCACCACGGCGGCAACCGCGATAAGCAGGCGCAAATCAGCAAGATCAACCGCTTCCACCTCAGTCTTCTGGCCGATTTCCTGCAGAAGCTCAACGCCGTCAAGGAAGGCGACGGCACCCTGTTGCAAAGCACGATGATCATGTACGGCAGCGGGCTGAGCGACGGCAACCGCCACAACCACGACGACCTGCCGATCCTGTTGGCGGGGCGCGGCGGCGGCACAATCTCCAGCGGCCGCCACCGCCGTTACCCCAAGGAAACCCCCTTGACGAACCTTTATCTGGCGATGTTGGACCGCATGGGCGCAGGGCTGCCGAAGTTCGGCGACAGCACGGGGAAACTGGAGTTGTGAAGTGGGGGCCGTCGACGGTTGCAGGATGGGCCGAGTAACACGAGTCCCACGAAATTCCGCATCGAATCTGGTGGGACTCGTGTTACTCGGCCCACCCTACAGCCTGCCCGTTATTTCACCGCCCGGCCTTCCTCGATCTCGATCACCGCCACGTCTTCGCCCTCCAGCAGGAGCGTCGTTGTGCGATCGCGCCATTGGATGACTCGCCCGGATAACAACTCGCGGCCTGCCGCGGGCAGCACGTCTGCCCATGTAATCATTGCCGTCCTGCGCTCGCGACTTTCATTGAAGACCGTCCAATAGCGCTTGCCGAAACGCTCGACGTAGACATGCTCGTCGTCCGACCAGGCCCTCGTGATCGGTTCCCAGCCTGCCTCGGCCACCCGCTTGCAGAGCGGCACGTAACGCTTGAACAGCGGCCGGTCGCGGTCGTAGAGTTCGAGGCGTGTGAAATAGTGCCCTTGGGAGGCATTGTGGCTGAAGAAGCCCGGGAACATACCGTAGGCCAGGCAGCGCTTCATGTACTTCTCGACCAGCTCGGAGGGGAAATCCTCGAAGCGCGTGTTCATCAAGAAACAAAACGGCTTGCCCTTGCACATCGCCCGGCGAAACAATAACTCCGCGTCCGGCATCGGTTGCCACGTGCCGCCCGGGTGCCAGTCGGTCTCCGTACCCAGGACGTCCAGCAAGGGGGCGAACCAGCAAAGTCGGTCCGGAGCGCCGTTGGCCATCATGAGCTTGCCCTGGGCGTGGATATCGGCTTCGATGCCGCGGATGTATTCATAGGCGATCAAGCCGCGAAAGATGGCCGGCCGGTGTTCCTCGAACGAGAACGTCAGGGGCGTCCGCGCGGCGGCGAAATGATCGCGGCGGAAATCGAGCTCGTCGGTCACGTAGCCCTCGCTGGAATCGATGTACTCGCCGTCAAGGTCGCCGTGGCGGCGCTTTCCATAAAGGTCCTCGCGGATGGCCGGATTCCACTTGTTCTTAAAGTCGGTCGTTTGGCCGGCGATGCCCGGCATAGAGTTCATGCTCCACACCGCGCCGTTGCACCAGGGCGTATCCAACAAGCGCACCGCGAAAAGACCCTGGGCATTGTGGTAGCCGCTGGTCAAGAGGGCCTGGGCCTGGGCGTTGCCCTGGCTGGCCAGCCGCCGAGCCTCGGTGGTCGCCGCCGCAAGCGTACGGGGCGCGTCCTTCGGCATCGGCATCCACCACGTCATCGGCTCGGTGTAGCGGAAGGTGAGGATGCCGTGGTCATCGTCCCAGGCCGTCTCGTCCGTGCCCTCCTTGAACCGAAAGCCGAAATCTTCCCAGCCCCGCACGTGGCTGATTTTGGCAAAGGGCATCCACAGGCCCTGTTGCGGCGTGCGGCAGCGGAAGGCCTCGGGATACAACTCATAGTAACGTGCCAACGCGCCGCGAAAACCCAACTTCGCATCGAACTTGAATCGCCGGAAGCAGAGTTCCGCCTTGGGCTGCTCGGCCGTCAGGCCGATGTCGTAAGTGATATAAAGCTCCTTGGTGTCGGCGTTATAGCCGATGCGGCTGAAGGCGGGCCGATCAGGCGCAATGGCCAGGGCCATGCCCTGGGTCTCGCCGGCCACCGCGCCCAGTGGGTAGCGCGAGACGCGGCCGCTGGAGCCGGCGCGGAACTGGGTGGCGTTGACATACTCGTGACCCGGTTGGACCGGGACGCTCCGCCGCGGATCGGCCAGCCAACGCAGCGACTTATCTTCGACCGGCACGGCGAACACCAGCGAAACCGCGCGGTCTTTCCCCGTGAGATTGGTCAGCGTGGCCCGGGTCTCTATGGTCGTGTACACTTGGCCCGTCTTGGTCATGCTCATCTCCTGCAATTCGATCCCCAGGGCTTTTTGGGGCGCGCCGAAGTCGGGCGACGACGACGCTTCCGGATCGGTGAAGTAGACGAAGTCCGAGCCGGCCGTCACGTCGCGAAGCTGGAACCCTTCGTGGGCGGGGCCGCGCGGCGCGACCGGCACGCCGTCGAACAGACAAGCGCCTGCCGGCGGGCGGACAGTCCGCAGTTCGGCGTCGCGGAACCATGCCTTGCCCGCGTGGCCGCGCAACAACAGGTTCACGCTCACCTGCTTGACTGGCTTTTCCGGGAAGATCATGACCTGGCGACGCTGCCAATCGTGCGCGACGGTGCCGAAACTCGCCACTTGCCCCCAGAGCGGCGTGCCGTCGGTGTAGACCAGGTCCAGGTAGAGCGAGTAGTCGGAATCCTCGCCGCCGCTGACATTCTCGGCCCGGCTCCAGCACGAAGCGATGATCGGCTCTGGGCGGGCCTGCTGGAGCGTGACGCTCTGGGTGACGCCGCGCCGCGCATGGGCATCGGCCCCGTTGTCGCAGACAAACCACTCGCCCTCGCGCTGAAAACCTTTCTCATAGGGTCTCCAGTTACCAGGGCCAAGGAGGTTCTCGCCCGCCTGTTTAAGGCCGAGGACCTTCTTGGCGACTACCAGTTCTGCGGCGGGGGGTTCCGCGGCGACATCTTCCTTGGCCAGAAGCGCAAGGATGATGGCGATGAGAACGTGACGTATAGACATTTCTTGCCTCACTACGGCTTGGGATACCAATCGCGAGCGCGGATTTCCACGCCACTGTCCCGGCCCACCATTCGCTTGAGCTCAGCCATGTCGGCCATCGTGCCGTTGCCGCTGCGGTAATGGTAGGGGTAGACGATTTTCGGCTTGAACTGCCGGATGGCGTCGGCCGCCTTGGACACGGTCATTGTGTAGGGTTGGTTCATGGGCAGGAAGGCAATGTCGATGTCCTTCAGCGCCCGCATCTCGGCCGTGTCCTCGGTGTCGCCGGCAATGTAGATCCGCTTTCCGCCCAGCGTGAGCACATAGCCGTTATCGCGACCCTGGGGATGGAACTTCTCCTTGCCGGGCGTAATGTTATAGGCGGCCACGGCCTCGATGCCGATCCCTTGGACCTCGGTCTTCTCTCCATTGGCAAGGATTTTCACGTCGGTCTTGCCGCGGAGCGTCTCGGGGATCTTTTCGGCAACGGATTTCGGTACGATGATGGTCAACTGCCCCGTGGGGGGCGCGAGGGCCGCCAAGGTAGTCGGATCGAAATGGTCGAAATGGATGTGGGTCACCAGCACGAGATCGGGCCTGGGCAGGCCGGCAAAGGCCTCGCCGCCGCCCACGGGATCGGCATAGATAGTCTTGCCGCTGCACTGCAAAAGCAGCGATGCGTGGCGCACGGGATGGACGACCAGGACGCCCTGGTCCGTGGCGACCCGATCGCCGGAAAGCCCCTTTTCAACCGCCCTGGTCTTGAGGTCGAGCACGTAACGTTCGTTCTTCTCGTTAGTCACATGGAGTCTGCCATCGTGGATTGCCAGACCGGTGATATAAACCCATTGAACGTCCGCTTCGAGATTCGGGTCGATCTTGACAGTGTAGATCACGGCCTCCCAAAGCTTCTCGCCCGTCTTCTCATTTCGCGCTTCGATCCTGCCCTGGCGTCCATTCGCATTGGGCGCCACGTACTTCACGCCATCGTGGACCACCGGGGGCACCGGCTTCGGACTGGCCCGTTTCGCCCACGCCTCGCTTGCAGTAATCGCCAGCAGCAACAGACCCAGCAATAGGGAAAACGTCTTCATTCTCACTCCCCTGTTTATAGGAATTCAATCCGTACGATTAGGCTCGCACCGTGCAGAGCCTCTTATGGCCGCCGATCATTGTCCTACGCCCGCGGACGGCTGTCAAATCTCGTACTGGCACATTCAACGGCCCGCCGCACTAACAAGTAGGTCTCTCTTGCCGAGAGAAACTAATGTGTTCTGGTCCTTTGAGATTATCCCCTGCTCCGCAAAATGGACGCCAGCCGACTGACCATTTCCCGCATCGTGGACAAGAGTAGAATTCCTTGTCGGTTTCTCGTCTTATCCACTTTTCTCGAAGGAGTCGTCATGAAACCTCTCTGGACGTTCATGATTTTAATAACGTATCCAGTCATAGTGTTTGGGCAGGACAACGCCCAAGGCGTGCCCAAGGTTGCCCGGGCCGTCGGATGGGAAGCACTGGGAAATTTGCAGCCATCTAACGTGGTCCCGCCAGGAGCCGGTTGGGCCTATGGCAGTCCACAGACCGCCGAGGGCGCCGCCCTGCAAGGGATGTCCCAGGTCGTCAGTGCCGCCGGACAGTATAATCGGGCCACGGCCGCCAGTGCCCTCAATCTGACCGAGGCCCAGAGCAACGCCATGCGAAACCGGGTCCAAGCCGTACAGACCTTTTATGAAATGAGGGCTGCCGGCCGCGCCGGGCGCGAGTTGGAACGCGGTCCGCAGGCCACGCCGGAAGAACTGGCCCGTCGCGCCCGGGCCGCGGCCCCTCGCGCCCTGAACTCCAGCCAGGTCGATCCCGTCAGCGGCGTCTTATTCTGGCCCGCGGCGCTTCAGGATGCCAGCTTCGAGTCAAGTCGCGCGGCCCTGGACGAGTTCGCGATGCGGTGGATGAAATACGGCGGGCTGGATTACAGCGAGCAGGCCCAGGTCCGCGAGAAGGTCAGCGCCATGCTGACCCTGCTGAAATCGCAGATTTCCACCATTCCGCCGCAGAATTATGTGGAGTGCCGCTCGTTTCTGCAAAGCCTGCTCTTTGCGACCACCAAAAGCTTCCTGTAGTGGGAAGCTTGTAGCGAAAGTGTGGATGCGGTAGATTGGACACTCATGAGCCAGAGTCCGTTCCAGTCGCCGCAAACGTCAAGTACGCCACTCAAGAGGCCGCAGAAGGTCGACCTCCAGTGGCAGGCCTTCGGCCGACGTCGAAAGCGAAGATTCGTTTCCCTCGATCGCCCTCCGTGGGTAACTCGCGCCTGCATATTTCAACTCGTGGTCGTGCCCGTGGTGATGTTTCGCCTGATCGGAAGTAATCTCAACGGGATCATCAACGTCCTCACCGCGTTACATATTTCGGCCGGCGCTTATCTTTGCAGCTTCTTCTTTTTCTGCGTCGTGGGCATCGTTAGCGGCTTGGCCATGTTGGGGGGATCGCCCTGGAGTTGGTGGCTCGGTACGTTCTTCCAGATTCATATTGTTCTCAACTACATTCTCGAAACTGTGCTGTTGCGGTTGTTTGCGCCGGATCTCTTACGTCTCTCCGTGGGAGATTTCTTCTTCATATCCGTCCGCATACCCATCATGCTCATGTTCTTCGTCTATTTCTTTACCGACGACGTCTTGGCGTATTTCGGCCGTAGCCAGGAACGAAAGCTGCTTGCACTGGCAACGATTGTTGTCGCGGCGATTCTTGTGGAAGCTGTCGAGTTTGGGCTGATCTGCTTGCTGCGCCCCGCATAAGGGACAGGCGAGTGCGGTTTCTTCCGATAGCAGTGCGCTAGGCCAAACGAATGTCGAGGAGAATTGTAATCTGGGCGAATACTTCCTGGCCGGCGGGCAATAAACCACATTCACGTGCCGACGTCGGAGTTGTGCCCGGTCGTCATGTCCCGCTTGAGACCAAGATAGATCAGCATCACGACGACGACCGGAAAACCAAAGAACACGCTGATGAACGGTCCGTAAAGCAGTACCACCAGAAAGACCTGCGCCGATTCCTTGATCGGAAAGGCCGGAAAGCTAAAAACGAACGCCACCACGGCCAAAATGCCGCACACCACGGGGCCCACAAAGTGGGCCGCCATGGCGGCCTTCAGCCGCCAGTAGCGATACAGTGTCAACAGCCCGCCCCAGCTTATGACGATTGTCGCGATCAGTCGCCAGGGAAAGGTATTATCGAGCGGTTCTCCCAGGATATGCATGGTGATCGTCAGCAAGCCAAAATAGATGCCGCAGGCCACAAAGAAACTCAATAGCCCCGCCAGACTGAACTGCCGTGGACCGTATGGCTGAGAAATCTCGTCAGGGGTTACCATGCTGAACTGCCGTCACAAATTGCTAATGAAACCGCGGCGGCCGGCGGGGGCCAGGATCAGCCAGGCCCTGCCGACGATTTCGGCCGGCCACACCGGGCCGTTGAAACGGCTGTCGTCGGAATCCCGGCTGTAATCGCCCAACACAAAGTAGCCGTTGCCGCAATCGACCGTTCGGTTCTCGGCGAGCTTAGCGAAGGGAAAATACTTCAAAAAGGCGAGCGAATCGGGCATTGCGATCTCCTCGCCGTCGATCACGATCTGACCGCCGCGACGCATCTGGATCTTCTCGCCCGGCAGGCCAACGACGCGCTTCATCACTTGCAGCCCGTCGTCGCGGCGGAAGGTAATCACTTCCCAACGCCGCGGGCGGCGGTACCACCACGATACGCGCTCGGTGAGCACCAAGTCGCCACTCTTGACGTCCTCGCCCTGCAACGTGGGCTTCATCGAGCCGGATGCCACGCGCGACAGGTCGAAGCAGGAGAAGTAGACGATCGTTCCCAACCCGACCACGGCCAGGCAATGCTCGACCTGCCGCAAGACCCAGCCCATCCAGCGGCGGTACCGAGGTTTACCTTCCGCCACGATCGCCGGCTCCCGCTCCGCTGCCGTCCGATTTGCCATCCGGCGGCGCTAGGGCTTGGTCCTCGCTCATAGCGCGGCGGATTTCTGCCTGGCGCTGCTCCCACTGGATCTTGGTCGATCGCGTCGCGCCCTGTGTCGCACCAATCGTCGGCGCCATTGCCAGCAGGAGCCCTCCAGCAGCCACCACTACCACACCGGCCACGGAAAGGGCACGCAGCACGGCATCTTCCTTCTTGACCGGCTGGGGCGGACCGGCCGGATCGGGCATCGATTCTGTTAACGGCTCGTCCGGTTTCGTGGCATCATTGGGTTGATCGTTCATCATTTGCCTCCTTAGTGTACCTGAAGTTGAGAAAGCCCTTGCAAGACCCGGGCGGTCTCCCGCACACAGACACGATCGAGAAAACAAAGCAGCGCGTCGGGGCGGCGGACGTCGCCCGTTCGCACATAGTTATTACAGCGGCACGTGGTGTTGCACTTTTGCCGGGCGGCGCACCCGGCACACTCGACCGCCGACCGGCCGGGCATGGACGAGCGGCAAAAGTCGTCGCCCTCCAGTGCATGCCCCGGCAACCGGAGAGGATTATCGCGAGCATCTTCCCCAATCAGCCGTTCACAGGGATAGAGATTTCCGCTGGGCGCAACGGCCATCTCGCCATCGCCGAAACCGCATCGCGGCGAGGCCTCAATTGGAAGGCCGAGCATGTGCGCGGCTTTCTCGTCGAACCAACTCACGCCGACCTCGGGCAAATGCTGCCGCCAGAACTCCGCAGCGCCGATCAAACCCGTTTCCAGCGACTTCAACCCAGCGCGATCCCACGATGCCCAGACGTCCAAGGTCGGATCGAACCGCTGCACGCCCCGCTCCCAGAGCCAGCCGATCCCCTCAGGCAGCATGGCCGCGGAATCGGGCCGCACCACGGTCACGGCCCGCACGTCTCGCCCCGCGTCCCGCAGACGCACCAGCGTGTCGGCCACCTGCCGGGCCGTAGGCCGGTCACCACAACGGCGATGGCGATCGTGGATCTCCGGCATTCCGTCGTGGCTGACACACAATTCCATATCTGGCCGCATCATAAGTGCCCAGGCAGCGTCGGAGACGATCGTGCCGTTGGTGGTCATGCCCAGACGCAGATCAAGGCCCGCAGCGGTGGCCAGTTCATGGGCGAAATCGACCCACCGGTTGATCGCCTCGGCTTCCAGGAGCGGTTCGCCACCGAAGAAACCCAGTTCCAGTGTGCCGCCGGGATGGAGCGAACGGACGGCCCGGCGAATGGCGGCAAAGCCGATTTCCAGGGGCATGGCACGGGGAAACTTGCGGCCGGTGTAGCAATAGTCGCAACGTAAATTGCATGCGTGCGTGGCCATCAGCACGAGATGAAAGCGATCGTATCGCATCCGCATCCCCGCTTCGACGTGCAGACCACGCCCGGTTCTTCCGTTCCCGCAGCCCTTACTTGCCGGAACGAATCCATACCCTATAGCTTATCCATTTTCGATCCGCCTGTCCAGGCGCTTTGTCGAGATTTATCGCTGGCGATTTATCGCTGCTCGGGCGCCGGCCCTTGAGGTTCCGACCGCCAGCTACATACCTCTTCGGAGTTGTTTTCGTCCATCAGTTCCCACATTTCGTTTTGATGCAGGAAGATGGGATCGGCGTTGCGGCGAATGAATTCGTCCACATCCATTCCGTCGATTGTCGGCGGTCGGCGCACGCGCTTCATCTTGCCGTTAAGGAAGACGGTCATGAATTCGCGACGGCGGCGCTTCTTCTCTGCCTTTTCGGCGGGCGTAAGCTTGCGTTTGGGCTTTTTCATTTTGGTCCCTCCATGCCAGGATAGCATAGCGATCCCGCGCTGAGAAGTGAATCGACACGACGCAGGCGGTCTGGAGTCTGATTACCTACAGCGAGACGAACTCCCAACGGCTCACCAAGGGCTTCAGAAACGCGAGAGGATGCTCGGTTTTCGCCCCAACCCAAATTGAACAACCTTTCTTACCTTGATACTCGCCGTTGTCAGCGACATTTGCGAAAGCACCGTCGCACGCCCAAAACTGAGTACCGCACCAACCCCAGCGTGCAATTGGGAGGGGCCGAATGGTCTTAGCGATTTCCGCGACAGTATCGGCCTCGATCCATGAGGCCGAGGCGCCATATCGAGCGTGGCACATGACGGCCTCAAATAGGCAAACCTCAATCAGAAATTCGGAAAGCACCATCCCCTCCAGTGCCCACGGCTTGGATTGATCTTGACGTCCATATACAGGCGGATCATCGGCTGCGGGCTGCATCGCCCATTCGTAGCACCATTGGTTCTCAACGTAGAAAAGAAGAAGTCCATCAGTCATCTCTAACCGATCCGGTTGCAACAGGAAGATCTGCCCACTCATGATTTCTTTGCGGCCACCCGCCAATCGATACCACCACCGCAATGTGTAGGGCATCTCTTTTCCCGTCAATTCTTCATTGCTAATGCCATCTTCAGGACCAATCGGGCCATGCCAATACTCAGCTACTACTCGAAAAATCTCCAGCCGATCTTCTGTCGTTGTCTTCTCGTAAAGTCGTTGCAACGCTGAATCAACACGGTCATGGTTGAGATCCCCCGGGTCGAAACCTCCGAGACTTTGCCAGATATGGCTCGGAAGTGCGGGACGCAGGTCGAAATCGGCGTCTCCGTAGTTCCCCGAACTTGGGTACGACTGCCTATAAGATGGCCCGAGCCGTCCCACGTACAAGTATCTCTCTTTCGAGCCGCTGCGGACAAAAAGGTGCATTGGTGGATAGTCTTCATGGCCGCCGATAACCTCTTGAGGCACTGATTTTATCCGGCCATCTCTGGCTGCGTCGTAAGGCTTGTCGGCAACCCAGCAGAAGCAAGAGCCAACTTTGAAGTGCGACATCTGTCGTGGGACACCCAGTGTCGTCAGACATAGCACTGTTCTGGGAAAGACGACCCACTGGCCATCACAAAGAACTCGGGCCTGCTGCTCTGACCCAAATATACCAACGGCATCTTGCCAACCGTACTCTTTGTACAGGATTGGTTCGCTCATGGACAACGCTTCATCGGATTGCTAATGATTGTCGTCGTTATTGTCGCCGGATATCTGCGGTTTCAAGAAACGGTATGAACCGACGCCACGCCGTTTCCTGCCGGAACTGCGCTGCGCTTGTTCCGGCCTACGACTACGAATTGCTACGATCTACCGTGGCGTTTCGGCTTGCAGGCTGTCGCTGCTTTGGCCTCGCGGAGGAGATTACTGACCGCCGCGAGGTAGGTTTCCAGAGTCGTGGTCCAGCGGGCCAGGCAGGCGCGGCCCTGGGACGTGATGGCAAAAAGCCGCTTGGCATGCCCCCGCGTGCCGGCTTCCCAGGTGGATGTCACCAGGCCGGAGGCCTCCATCTTTTTCAGCGACCGATAAATGCCGGAGACGTCGGGCGTTTCACCGCAATGGCCCGTAATCGCGTCGATGCGTTCGGCCAGGCGATAACCGTGGATCGGCTCGTCGGCCAAGGCGGCTAGGATCGCCGGTTGCACTAGCTTGTCGAGCGTGCCGCCCGAACAGGGACAATCGGAAATGGCGGGCATACGACACCTTCCATTCGTGGAGTTCATCAACTATGCTAGGATGCTGAGAATTTAAGTATGGACGGGCCAGCCAAGCCTGTCAAGACGACGACGGGCGTCGAACCATAGGAGATAAATGCGATGCCGACAACCCGCCTGATGCTCATTGGCGGCTTCTTGGGAGCCGGAAAAACGACCGCGATTTTGCGCATTGCCCAACGGCTCGCCGAGCGCGGCACGCGGGTGGGGCTGATCACCAACGACCAGAGCGTGGGGCTGGTCGATACGGCCCTGCTGGGCAATCAGGGTTTTCCCACGGCCGAAGTGACCGGCGGCTGCTTCTGCTGCAAGTTCAATTCGCTCATGGAGGCAGCCGAGAAACTGCAACAAGCGAACCGCCCCGAAGTGTTCATGGCGGAACCGGTGGGCAGTTGCACGGACCTCAAAGCCACGGTCAGCTATCCGTTGCGGCGGCTTTACGGGGAGCATTATCGGATCGCTCCCTTGAGCGTGCTGATGGATCCGGTTCGCGCGATGCGGATATTGGGGCTGGCCTCCGGCAAGTCGTTCTCGCCCAAGGTGCATTACATCTACGGCAAGCAATTGGAAGAGGCGGAGCTCCTGGTGATCAATAAGTGCGATCTGCTCGATGCGGCTAGGCTGGAGGAATTGCAGGGAGCTTTGCAGACGCGTTTTCCGGGCCGGCCGGTTTTGAGCATCTCCGCGCGGGAGGGCCAAGGCATCGACGCCTGGCTCGATCGGCTCCTGGATGCCTCTTTAGGTTCCTCCCCCGCAATGGAGGTCGACTATGACACCTATGCCGAGGGCGAGGCGCTGCTGGGTTGGCTCAACGCGACCGCCCGTATCGCAGCCCCCGTCGCCGCCGACGGAAACGCATTCGTCCAGCAACTTGGGGAGTTGCTGCAAACGGCCCTGGAGGCCAAATCTTTCGAGATCGCCCATTTGAAAATGACCTTGGAGCCTGACGGTTTTGGCCGGGATCTGGCCGTCGCCAATCTGGTCCGTAGCGGCGGCCCGTTGGAACTTGCCTTTCGGCTGCAAGAACCGCTCTCCCGTGGTATATTGACCCTGAATCTGCGGGCCGAGGCCGATCCGGAGGTCTTGCGGGGGACAGTGCTTCGCCTCTTGAGTTTGCCTGAATTATCATTTACAATCAAAGTAGACAATATTGAAGCGTTTCGGCCGGGGCGTCCCACCCCCACCCACCGGTATACGCAAGCGTGACTTGGCCGATCCCGCCTCGCCCCCAGACCTTCCTGCCAGCGCGTGGTGGGCCTTCGACTGTTAACTGAGGATGCAGCGCCTGTGAAATCGCCTTCCCCGATTCTTTACTGTCACTGCGCTTATGCAAACGCCGTGAGCGCCGAGGTGAAGCATGAAGTCTTGCGGCATCTGGTCGAGTCGGGCATGCCGTTCAATGCGGTCGCCGACCTCTGCCAGTTGTCGGCGGCGAAAGATCCGGCGCTCGAGCAATTCGCGGCACAACCGGGATTGCAGGTCGTGGCCTGTTACCCGCGGGCCGTGCGGGGGCTGTTCGCCGCGGCCGGCGCCCCGTTGCCGGACGGGGATACTACGATCCTTAACATGCGCGAGGACAACGCCCAGGCGATTATCGAGCGTGTTTTCAATCCCACGCCGACCGGTGGGGAGGCGAACCCATGAGCGCGAAGGTTTGCCCGCCCACACGCGTCGTGCTTTGCAGCCCCGCGGACCAGGCGCACGAGTCAGCGAAACGTACGCTAGAGATCGTTCGGCTGCTGTTGGAGCGCGGTTACGCGGTTTGCCGTACCAGTGCGTCGCCTGGCGAGACGGCTATTCCGCTCGCGGTTGGAACAGTCCAAACGAACCCGACGAGTCAGCGAGGCAACGACTTGGCGACCTCGCTGACGCTCCGGGTTAATATCAGTGACAACCGCGAACAGTATGCTTCGTATGTCGATCCCGGCGATGCTTCGCCCGCCGAAGTGGTGGACCGCGTCGACCGGGTCGTGCAGGCCGACGGCCAAAGCAAGCCGAACTGGAAGCCCTGGTTTCCGGTCATCGACCGCAAGCGTTGCACGAACTGCATGCAGTGCCTGAGCTTCTGCCTCTTCGATGTCTACGCCGTTACGCCCGATGGAAAGATCGCGGTCGCCAATCCGGCCAATTGCAAGACCGATTGCCCGGCCTGTTCGCGAGTTTGCCCCGAGGTGGCGATCGTTTTTCCCAAGTACCGCTGGGGCCCCATGAACGGCGAGGAACCGGGTACGGGCGGCAGTCGTCGCGAGGCCGTGAAGGTCGATATTTCCGCGCTGCTGGGCGGCGACGTTTATAGCATGCTCCGCGACCGCAGCCAACGGGCCAAGTCGCGTTTTTCCAAGGAACGCGATGACGACCGCGCCCTGGAGGAACGGCGGCGGTGCCTAGCCAAATTGCAGCAGGACGTCAACGATCTTGACATTCCGCCCGAGGTGATGGCAGCCTTGCCGTCGCCCGAAGAGATCCGTGAAAAGGCTCAGGCGGCCCAGCGGAAGGCCCAGGCGGCCTTGGCCCAACGCGGCGAGTAGCGGCGACACGTAAAAACTTGAAAGCAAGTATCATGCTCCTTGGATTTGCCCGCCGGATGCTGACTGAACCCGACAAGCGGGCCTTGTGGAAGTTCGTCTACAACTTCGGCTACAAGGGCATGCGCTCGGTGCAGCGTCATAAGAAGCGGTTGCGGCAAGGAAAGTACTTTCCGCCTTTCTTGTTCATCTCGGTGATTAACAGTTGCCAGTTGCGCTGCCAGGGCTGCTGGGTCGACGTTTCCGCGCCGCGACAGATGATCGAGCGAGACGACCTGAATCGCGTGATTGGCGAAGCGAAACAGCAGGGGAACAGTTTCTTCGGACTGCTGGGCGGCGAGCCGCTGTTGCACCCCCATCTGCTGGACGTGATCGCCGCACACCCCGATTGCTATTTCCAGATCTTCACCAACGGGCAGGCGCTCACCGACGAGTTGGCGGCCCGGCTGCGGGAGCTGGGCAATGCCTCGCCGCTGATCAGCATCGAGGGCAGCGAGATCGTCAGCAACGAGCGCCGCGGGGGCCGCGACGTGCTAGGCAAGACGCTCCGCGGGTTGGAGGCTTGTGTGCGCAACCGGCTGGTGATCGGCGTTGCCACGAGCGTCTGCCAGACGAATTTCGATTTGGTCGATGAGGCATGGCTGCGGCGGCTGATCGACCTGGGGGTCCATTACGCATGGTTCTACACCTACCGCCCCATCGGCCCCAAGCCCTGTCCCGAGTTGGCGCTGCGGCCCGAGCAGGTATTGGCCTTGCGGCGGTTCATCGTCACCATGCGGGCGAAGCTGCCGCTTGCGATCGTCGATGCCTATTGGGACGATCGAGGGCAGGCGTTGTGTCCGATGGTCACGGGCGTCAGCCACCACATCGGCCCTTCCGGCGCGATCGAGCCTTGTCCGATCATCCAGTTCGCGAAGGAGTCGATCCACGACGGGCGGCCATTGTATGATCTTTTGACCGGCTCCGAGTTCCTCAGCGATTTTCGCCGCGTGGCGGCCCAGGTGACGCGGGGCTGCATCGTGCTGGAACGGCCGGACTTGGTCAAGCAAATCGTGGAAGCCCACGGGGCGGCCGATACGACCCAGCGCGGCACGGCCCTAGCGGAACTCGAGGCCCTCGTGCCGCGCGGCAGCCAGCACTGCCCCGGCCAAGAGATCCCGGAAGAGCACTGGGCCTATCGCTTTGCAAAGAAACACTGGTTTTTCGGTTTTGGGGCATATAGTTAGGGGAACGCATTTATGGAGCTACCGCAGATTCGACTACCGCGTCCGGTGCCGATTGCGCTTGTCCGTGCGCCCATGAAGGGAATTCCGGCGACGCTGGCCGAGCGCGAGCGGATCCGCGGACTGGCCCGCGCGTTCATCGCGGAAAAACGTCCTGTGCCGCCCTTATCGCTGCCCGAACTGCGCGGCCTGACCGAGGAGTTCACCTTTCGCCACGACGTTCCCCAAACGTACGTCGATTACACATCCATCCTTCTGAACAGCGAGATGTGGCGCGACCAGTTGGCCGCGGTGCCGTTTGAGCGGCGGCTATTGTTGTTGCCCAAGTGCCTGCGGGTCGAGGAGCATTGCCCCGCCGCGTTCGACGAGTTCGGCCTGCTGTGCGAACAATGCGGCCTCTGTTCGATCCAGGAACTCCAGGAAGAGGCCGAGCGGCTCGGCTACGCGGTGCTAGTGGCCGAGGGATCGGCCGTTGTGATGGCCCTGCTGCAGACCGGCAAAATCGACGCCATCGTGGGCGTGAGTTGCCTCTCGGTCTTGGAGAAGGCCTTTCCCTACATGGAATCCGCGGCGATTCCCGGGATAGCCGTTCCGCTCTTGCAAAGCGACTGCAAGAACGTGACGGTCGATCTCGACTGGGTCTGGGAAGTCGTTCACTTGACTAGCGACGATCGCACGCATCGGCTCAGTCTCGATCGCGTCCGCGAAGAGATTTCCGAGTGGTTCACGCGGGCCGCGCTGGACGATCTGCTGGGGCCCGCGGCCGGCGAAACGCAGCGTGTCGCCCGGCAATGGCTGGGTGGCAGCGGCAAACGCTGGCGGCCGTTCCTGGCGGTCTGTGCCTGGCAGGCGGTGCAGCAGGATCCGGTTGCCGAGCAACCCGCCGACCTCCGCCGCCTGGCCGTGGCGGTCGAGTGTTTCCACAAGGCATCGCTCATCCACGACGACATCGAAGACAACGACAGCCTCCGCTACGGCGAGCCGACGCTGCACGCGTCGCACGGGGTGCCGTTTGCCCTGAACGTGGGCGACTTCCTCATCGGCGAGGGCTACCGGCTGATCGGGCAGTGCGAGGCGGCGGCGGAAAGTCGCGTGGCCATGCTCCAGGCGGCCGCGGCGGGACACCGGGCGCTTTGCCTGGGACAAGGCGCCGAACTGGCCTGGGCGCGGTCGCCGCGCACGCTGCGCGTAACGGAAGTGCTGGAAATCTTTCGGCAGAAGACGGCCCCCGCGTTCGAAGTGGCCCTGCGGCTAGGATCGGCTTGCGCGGGCACACAAGCCGAGCGGGGCGACGTCATCAGCCGCTACAGCGAGGCCCTGGGCATCGCCTACCAGATCCGCGACGATCTGGAGGACCTCGCCGGCGAAACCAACGACTGCGCGGCGATGCGGCCCTCGCTGCCGCTGGCGATCCTGGGCGAGCGCGTCAAGTCCGATCCGCAACAGCGGGCACTGGTCGATAGTGTCTGGCGACGAAGCGCTTCGCCAGAGCAACGGCAGCGGATTATCGACCTGTTGCACGAATATGGCGTGGTGCAGCGCGCCACGGCCCTGTTGGAAGCCTATAAGGAAGAAGCGATCCGCGCGCTGGTCCCTTTGCAGAACCCCAGTCTCAAGGGGCTGCTCCGCCGCGTCATCAGCAAGATATTCACCCCGGAACTGGAAGGATGGTGCGGTGAGTTTGAGGCTCGAAATGCTGCAGGCCGCCCGCTTGGCGACGAAGATCCTGGGTGAATCGACGCCGTTGGTCGAGTCGTTCTTCCGCAGCCAGCTTCGCGACGACGGCGGCTTTGCCGATCGCGACAGCCAGAGCGACTTGTATTACACGGTCTTCGGCCTGGAAGGACTGGCGGCGATCGGGGCGGCGGTTCCCTTGGCCCGGGTCGAACCATTCCTGTACTCGTACGGCGATGGCGAGGGCCTGGACCTGGTCCACCAGGCCTGCCTGGCACGCTGCTGGGCGTCGTTTCCGGCACGCGCACGTTGCGAGTGGCCAGGCCACCGGCTCCTGGCTCGAATCGAGAGCTATCGTTCGGGCGACGGCGGCTACGAACTACAGCCCGGCAGTGGGCAGGGCAGCCTCTACGGATGCTTCCTGGCCCTGGGCGCTTATCAGGACGTCGGCATGGAAATGCCCCGGCCCGAGGGAATGCTTGATTGCATCTCCCGCTTGCGTACGGCCGACGGCGGCTACACGAACCATCCGGATCTGCCCGTGGGCCTGACGGCGGCGGCCGCGGCAGCCGTCGTTTTGCAGCAGCAACTCGCAGCCGAGCCCGAGCCGGCCTTGGGCCAATGGCTCTTGCAGCGATGCCGGCCGGAGGGCGGTTTCTTCGCCAGCCCGATGGCCCCTGTACCCGACTTACTCTCCACAGCCACGGCCCTGCACGCGCTGGACGCGATGCATGTCAATCTGCGGCCTCTGGCCGAGCCGTGCCTCGACTTCGTCGATAGTCTTTGGGTCAATCGCGGCGGTTTTTATGGGTCTTGGGAGGACGATTCGCTGGACTGCGAATATGCCTACTACGGTTTGCTGTCTCTGGGCCACGTGGTGGTTGAGCCAACGGAAGCGCGCGCCGATCTATGAGCATCGACTATCTCGACTGTAATGCGACAACGCCTGTCGATCCGCGCGTCCAAGTGGAGATGCTTCCCTATTTCGGTGTCGAGTTCGGCAACCCGGCCAGCCCCCATGAATACGGCCGCCATGCCAAGAAGGCAATTCAAACGGCCCGCGGCCAGGTGGGCGCGGTCGTAGCCGCGCGGCCGCACGAAGTCTACTTCACCAGCGGCGCCACCGAAAGCAACAACCTGACGCTGCTAGGCCTGGCCGAACATGGGCGGCGCAGCGGCAAGCGGCACGTCGTCAGCACGCAGATCGAGCACGCCGCGGTCCTCGAGCCGCTGGCTGAATTGCGGCGTCAAGGCTTTACGACCACTCTCGTTGCGCCTTCGGCGGGCGGCCGCGTTGACGCCCGATCCATTATCAACGCCGTGCGGCCCGACACACTGCTGGTCTCCGTGATGCACGTCAACAACGAAACGGGTGTCGTTCAGCCGCTGACGGAAATTGCGGACGGTTTAGCGGATCGCGACCTGTTCCTGCACGTGGACGCCGCCCAAGGATTCGGCAAGCAGATCGCCCCGCTTCGCCATCCACGCATTGACCTGATCAGTGCCACGGCGCACAAGATCTATGGTCCCAAGGGCGTGGGCGTGCTGATCGCCCGGCGGCGCGGTTCTGAACCGCCGCCGCTGCGGCCGCTGCACTTCGGCGGCGGGCAGGAACTTGGTCTTCGTCCCGGAACTTTGCCGGTCCCCCTGATTGCCGGGTTCGGCAAAGCCGCTGAGCTGGCGCTGGCGGAGTGCGACGAGCGGGCGGAACGTTGCCGGCAGATTCGGCAACGGCTGCTTGCGGCGCTCGGATGTCTTTCGCCGCAAATCCACGGCGATCCGCGCTTCACGTTGCCACACGTCGTCAACCTGTCGCTGCCCGGCGTACACGCCGACGACGCCATCGAGGCCCTGGCCGCCGTGGCTGCCATTTCCAACGGTTCGGCATGCACGTCGGTCTGTGCCACCGCGAGCCACGTGTTGACCGCCATGGGCGTTGATCCCGTGGCAGTCGACGGCGCGTTGCGGTTTTCCTGGTATCACGATAGTAAACTCGAGAACCTTGAGCGAATGGTGGCGATTCTGAACCAGTTGCAATCTGGTGCTGTTGGCCACAATCGATGAGACAAGCCTGGAAGCATGAACAGTCCAACAAGTTGCATTTGCCCCGGAGGGACACTTGAGAATAGCCCAGCGATTTATCGCTGGGGTCAAGATCCGTTCACGCCTTATCTAGTCCCGGAGGGACGGTTGAGAGATCCGCTGACGTACCGCTTCAGTCGTCCCTCCGGGACTACCAATCGCAGCCACGTTTCTCAATCGTCCCTCCGGGACGGGAAAATGCGCATCATAGTTTCAAACATGTTGCATTATCTATACCAAAGCGACGCGCAACCCATCCTGTGACGCCATGAATGGAATGCTTCCCAACCTTCAACAAACCATCCATGCCCTTGCCGAGCGACTGTTGGGCGAGCTGCGGGCCGAAGGTCACTGGGAGGGAGAACTCTCGTCATCCGCGCTTTCCACAGCTACCGCCGTGAGCGCCTTGTCGTTGGTCGGCGTCGACGGCGAATCGCGGCGGATCACCGCAGGGGCGGGCTGGCTGGCAACACATCAAAACAGCGACGGCGGCTGGGGCGACACGATCGATAGCCCCAGCAACCTAGCCACCACGCTCCTCGCGGTTTCCGCGCTAAGACTTGCCGCGGTTGCAGAATCGCCCCAGGCGGCGGCCACCTTGGAGAAGGCCCGTTGCTTCCTCGACTCGCGCGGCGGCACGACGCCCGAAGCACTCGCCGCGGCCATTCAGCAGGAGTATGGCGAGGACCGCACGTTTGCCGTTCCCATCCTGATGAACTGCGCGCTTGCCGGAACGGTTACGTGGGACCACATCCCCGGTCTGCCATTTGAACTGGCCGTCTTTCCCCATCGCTGGTATCGGGTGTTGCGGCTGCAGGTGGTCAGTTATGCCCTGCCCGCACTGATTGCGATTGGCTTGCTGGTGGATCGCAAGAATCCGCCACATAACCATCTGAAGCGGCTTCTGCGTCGAGCCGTCACGCCGCAAGTCCTGAAGAAGCTGCGGCAGATCCAGCCCGAGAACGGCGGGTTTCTGGAGGCGACGCCGCTGACCAGTTTCGTAGCCATGGGCTTGATTCCCGTATGTGGCCGCGAGCATCCCGTGGCGGCCCGCTGTCTGGATTTCCTACGCAAGTCACAGCGCGGCGACGGGAGTTGGCCGATCGACACGAATCTCTCCGTGTGGCTGACCACTGCGTCCGTGGCGGCCCTTACCAGCGCGGGGCAACTGCATCGCATCAATGGCCAGCGGACGGCCCAGTGGCTTGCCGCCCGGCAACTTCAGGTTATTCATCCATATACTCAGGCAGCGCCGGGCGGCTGGGCCTGGACGCATCTGCCCGGCGGGGTTGTCGACGCCGATGACACGTCGGGGGCTATACTTGCCTTGACGGCCCTGGAACATCGCGAGTCGATACCGGCCGGAGTGCGCTGGCTGTTGGATGTGCAGAATGCCGACGGCGGCTGGCCCACCTTTTGCCGCGGCTGGGGAAAACTGCCCTTCGACAAGAGCTCGCCCGATCTTACGGCCCACGCTCTGCGGGCGATCGGCAGCGTGGATCCGGCGCTATTTTCCAAGCGGCGGGGCAAAGCAGTTGCACGCGGGTTGAACTACTTGCGCCGGGCCGCTGGGCCCGACGGCTCCTGGATCCCGCTGTGGTTCGGCAATCAGCGTGCCCCAGGCTCGACCAACCCTGTGTTGGGAACCGCTCGCGTGCTGCGGGCGCTGGAGAGGCTTGATCCGCAAGGCGTGGCAGCCATTCGCGGCGTGGAGTATCTGCTTCGCGCCCAGAATACCGATGGCGGTTGGGGCGGCAGCGCGGACATCGCTTCTTCGCTGGAGGAAACGGCCCTGGTTGTTACCGCACTGGCGGCCTGGGCGCCGGGCCAAGTTTCGGCAAAGGCATTTCTCCGTGGAGTCGAGTACCTGCTGCAAGCTCTTGCGGATTCGACGCGAGGCCCCGTTCCCATCGGCCTGTATTTCTCGCACTTATGGTACTCCGAGAAGCTCTATCCGCTCATTTGGTCGCTCGATGCCTTAGGGCGTGCGGCAAAGGTTTGTTTGTTCTGACGTGGCGGTTTACAATAGGCGTAAACCGCTCCACGCGTTCAGGGCCTAATGGCACGAGATTAAAGTGTAACGTGTTTACGTTTAGTAGTTTACGATGCCGGAGACCCCTGCCGGCTTGTTCGGCAGGTGAACGAGTCTTGCTAGCGAGACGACGGACGTCCGAAACGTTGTTCGACCCCTGCCAGCTTGTCTGGCCGGTGAAGGAGTTTTGTGAGCGAAAGTGTGCGATGACGTCATTTCGCTGAAAAGACTCGTTCACCCACCTGCCAGGCAAGCTGGCAGGGGTCCTGGAGGGGTCCTGTGATCGCCACTTCGCTTACAAGACTTATCCACCTGCCGGACAAGCCGGCAGGGGTGTCTCCGGAACGTAAGTGGTGTTGCTGGAACCCGTTCCGCCTTGATCTCGTGCCGTTAGCCCCCCCGGTGGTGCCGTTTACAGTTTGAGCCATCAAAAATGCCCGTCGATCCTCTCAACACACTTGCATATCGCCGCGCACGATTCAGCACGCGCCTGCCACTGGATCGCCGCTACACCGCGTCGCACTACTGGCTCCTGGAGGTTGCCTCCGGGACGTGGCGGATCGGCCTCACGAAGTTTGCCACACGCATGCTGGGAGACCTGGTCGAGATCGACTTTTCGCTTGCCGCTGCCGAACCGCTGGCGCTGGGGCAGACCATCGGCTCGATCGAAGGATTCAAGGCGATTTCCGACTTGATCGGCGCGGCCTCCGGGTCCTTTGCCGGCAGCAACCCGGCCCTGCAAGACGATCCGACGCTGATGGATTCCGATCCCTATGATCGGGGCTGGCTATACGAAGTCCGCGGCGAGCCGGATTCTGCTGCAGTCGACGCACGCGGTTATGCTGCCGTCCTGGATGCGATCATTGACAGGCTCCAGCAGGCGTCCGCGACCTCCGACGGAGAGGAAAACTGCCCAAGATTGTAGGCCGAAACAAGCTTGCGCAGTTCCGGCAGAATCCGCGTGAAGCCATGCCGGAACTGCGCAAGCTTGTTTCGGCCTACGGTCTTACTCCGGCCTACGATTTGCCGATCACCCCTCGGCATCGAGGGTCACGGTGAACGTGCTGCCGGCGTCCGGCTGGCTTTCCGCCCGCACGTCGCCGTGGTAAAGCAGGGCCAGCTTCCGCACGATGGAAAGGCCCAGTCCGCTGCCGAGAATGTTGTGGGTCTTCTCGTTGCGGATCCGCACGAATTCGCCGAACAGTCGCTTGAGCTCCTCCGCGCTCATGCCGATGCCCGTGTCGGCCACAGCGATCACGGCCTGCTTTCCCGTCCGTTGCAAGGTGATATCCACGCGCCCGCCGTCGCGATTGTACTTGATAGCGTTGGTCAACAGGTTGTTGAAGATGATCTCGATTTCGCGGGCGTCGGCCAAAATCGCCAGCGGTCCCGCGCAGTGCAGTGCGACCGTGATGCCCCGCTGGGCGACTTGGGCGGCCACAGCCTCGATGGCCGAGGCGGCAGCCGCAGCCAGATCGACCTCGGCCAATTCGCGATGCTTCTCGCCCGACTCGATCTGCGTGAGATCCAGGAGGTCGGCGATCAACTTCCGCATGCCGTCCATGCGGGCCTGGCTGCGGGTGACCAGTTCGTCGTAGGCGGCCAGGTTGTCACCCAATTGATGGCTTTGCAGCATGTCGAGGTAGCCCACCACGGCATTCAGCGGGGCTTTCAACTCGTGACCCAGCACGCGGATGAACTCGAAGCGGACCCGTCGCTTCTCCTCGGCCAGCCGCCGGGCCTGCTTGGCCAGGATCAGCCGCGCGGCCGCTTTGCGGATCGTGCTCTTGAGCTCATCGGGCGTGAAGGGCTTGGCCAGGAAGTCGTAGGCCCCGCGTTTCGTGGCAGTCACTGCCGTCTCGATCGAAGCGTAGGCCGTGATCATGATCGTCAGCATGTCGGTCTCGCGGCCGGCCAGGCGGTCCAACACTTCCAGCCCGCTGATGCCCGGCATCTTGTGGTCCAAGAGGAGGATGTCCGGCGGACTGCTGTCGATCTTCGCCAGGGCCTCCTCGCCCGATTCGGCCTGGTCCACAGAGAAGGCCACGGCGCCGTTGACGTCGGGCACACGCACGGAGAAATCGCGCAGCGTGCGGCTGACGCCCAGCCGCATGCCCATTTCGTCGTCAGTCACCAGGACCTTGAGGGTATCCATAATCTCTCCACCGTCGCCGTTGGCTGCGGCTTAAACGGGCCGGCTGAAGACACGGTCGATCTCGCGCTGCAGTTGCTCGAAGCGGATAGGCTTGGACAACAGCGCGTCGGCCTTGATCCAGGACCGCTGCTCGTCGGTTGAAAGCGTGAAGTCCAGGCCGGTCTCGCTGTTGACGGAAGTCACCAGGATCACGGGAATCGAGGCGTCCTGCTTGCGGATGCGATGGCAGAGCGTGAAGCCGGCGTCGGGGTTCTCCATCATCACGTCGATAACGGCCAAGTCGGGCCGCTGCTGGGCCAGGATGGCCTCGGCCTCCTTCTGGCCGTGGGCCAGCAGCACCTTGAATCCGGCGGTTTCCAGGTGCAGGCGGTGTTGGAAGAGGAAGTCCTCGTCGTCGTCCACGAGCAATACGGTCCGTTTGACTTCACTTTCAGTCATGGTTGTCTCCAGTCATTCCGGTCCATCCGGGCTTACTTGCAACGCTTTCAACCCGGAGTCAACGGCGACGGCGATACATCACCCGGTGGCCGTCGCCGTTGGCTCCGGGTTAAACGATTCGTTATTCCTTCCGCGGCAAGGTCACGGTGAAGGTGGTGCCGGTGGGACCGGCGGCGGCGTTGGATTGCGACTGCACACGGATGTCGCCACAGTGCATTTTAACGATGCCGTAGGTCACCGCCAGCCCCAGGCCCGTACCCTTGCCCATTTGTTTTGTGGTGAAGAAGGGATCGAAGACCTTCTTGATGTTCTCCGGCGGGATGCCCACACCGGTGTCGCGGACGATGATACGCACGTAGTGCTCGTCGCCCTCGGTGGCCACCGTCAACGTCCCCCCCTTGTCCATGGCGGCCACCGCGTTACTCACCAAATTGGTAAGCACCTGCACGATCTGGTCGCGGTCGACCTCGGCCAGGGGGTCGGTGAGGCCGTGCTTGATGTGTACCGTGATCCCCTCGGGCACGGGAATCGTGAGCATGGCCCGGTTGATCAGTTCGCGGAGATCGTTGGGGATGCGGACGACCTTGTTCTGGCGGGCGAAGTGCAGCAGCCCGGCGACGATCTTCTTGCAGCGGTCGGCCTGCTCGGCAATCATCACCAGGTCCTCGCGCATCTTCGACTGCGGCTCGCAATCGTCCAGCAGCAGGTGGGAGTACATGAGCACCACGCCCAGCGGATTGTTCACCTCGTGGGCGATGCCGGCGGCCAACTGGCCCATGCTGGCCAGTTTTTCCGACTGCACGAGGGCTTCCTGGGCGGCCGCCAACTGCACGTGCGACGACTCGACTTCCCGCAGGGCCACGCGGAGCTGGTCGATCGTGTAGGGCAGGCACATCTCGGTCTCGGCCAGTCGCTTGTGGATCGCCACGGCGTGCTCGCGGCAGGTATCGTAGCCGCAGGCCCCGCAATTCAGCTCGTCGGCCGCGCAGCGCTTGCCCATGCGGAGCATGATCTCCTCGACCTCGCCGCGGGCCGGGGCGGGGATCCGCTGGTCGTTGGCCCGGTAGCTGCGGCTGAGGTCCAGCCGCGACATTTCCTGGATATCGTACTGCCAGCGCTCGTGGTCGCAGGTCTTCATCCGCTCGTTGACGTAGGTCCGCACGCGGCGGCGGCGATTGAACATGGGCAGGTCGTTCGTCAGCCCGGCGCCCATGATGCAGCCTTCGCAGCAGAGCACTTCCAGGAGCTTGGCGCCCAAGTCGCCCTCGGCAAACTCCTTGATCGCTTCCACGATATGGCTGCGGCCCTGCGTGGCCACGATTTCGCCGGTGAGCAGATCTTCGCGGAGATTGGCCGCCTGCAGGACGCCGCGGCTGATGGGAAACAGGCCGCCGGCCGAACCGCGGGGCGGGTCGAAGTCGCTCGTCTCCACGTGGGCCGGATCGATGCCCGCCGCGTTGAACAGTTCGCGCAGCTCGGAGAAAGTG
Organism: uncultured Planctomycetaceae bacterium; assembly: GCA_964615095.1. Lineage (GTDB taxonomy): Bacteria > Planctomycetota > Planctomycetia > Pirellulales > Thermoguttaceae > JANXQG01. Next base: position 108,874 of record CAZTPX010000009.1, read on the forward strand.
ATGACGGCGTCGATCTCGCCCGTGACCGACTCGGCCTTGGCCTCCGTCTTCTTGGCGATGCAGGGCCCGATGAACACCACCTTGAGATCCTTGCCGTAGATCTCGCGTACGGCGCGGGCGGTGGCAATCATGGGCGACACGATCGGCGCCAGGTACGGCACGAGGTCCGGATAGTAGTGTTCGACGAACGTCACGATCGCGGGGCATGTCGTGGAGATGTAGCGCTGCTCGCCGCAGGAAAGCAGGAGCTCCCAATACTGGCGGGCGACGAGGTCGGCGCCGAACGACACCTCGACCACCCGCTGAAATCCCAGCTTCCGCAACATGCCGATCATCTGCGTGTGGTGCATGTCGATGAATTCAGCGGGGAAACTCGGCGCCAGGCAGGCTACGACGTCCCCGCCGGAGGCCAGTAGGTCGTGTACCTCGTGCGCCGTGCTCCGCAGCAGCTTGGCGTTCTGCGAGCAGACCCGGACGCAATTCCCGCAGGCGATGCAGCGCTCGGCGATCACTTGCGCCTGGCCCTCCGTAATGCGGATCGCCTTGACCGGGCACTCCCGCACGCACGTGTAGCACATGCGGCAGCGCTCGTCGACGGTCGTGATGTAGGCTTGGTTCGCGGACACGGGCTTAGGGTCTTCTTAGGACTGTGGCGTAGGGTGGGACCAGCTCGCGGGCGCCGTGCGCAGCATGGTCGCAAGCGCCGGCCCACCATCTGCTCGAAATCCGAAATACGAAGCACGAAATACTAACCAAGTCCAAATGACGAAACTCGAATGATCAAAACCGTTTTGAGCCTTTGTCATTTGCGTTTTGAATTTGTTTCGTATTTCGACATTCGTATTTCGGATTTTCTTTCTGCGTACGGCTTCTAAATAAGAGCTTCGCGGGGCGCGTAGGTCGTGTGCAAAAGGTGATGGCTCTTCTCGCCCAGCGGCGAGCCGAGGAACTCGTCGTAGAGCCGCTTGACCGACTCGTTGTCGTGCGAACGGCGGACCGCTTCCTGGGAATCGATGTGGTACAGGGCCTGCATCCGCGAGCGCACGGCCGAGCGGTTGCCACCCAAGGGCTGGCCGCCGCCGCCGATGCAGCCGCCGGGGCAGGTCATCACCTCGATAAAATGTAGGTCATTGCGGCGGCCGGCGCGGAGGTCGTCCAGCAACCGGCAAGCGTTACCCAAGCCGTTGACCACGGCCACACCCAGGTCCAGGCCGTTGATGTGTACGCGGGCTTCCTTGGCGCCTTCCAGGCCGCGGACTGCCTCGACTTCCAGCTTCTCCAACTCCTTGCCGGTGACGAGAAAGTGGGCCGTGCGAATGGCCGCTTCCATCACGCCGCCGCTGGCGCCGAAGAGCTTGCCGGCCGTGGTCCGTTCGCCGAAGGGCGTGTCGGCCGTGTCCGGCGGCAGTTGCGCCAGGTCCAGGCCGCGCATGCGGATCAGGCGGGCCAACTCGCGGGTAGTGAGCACGGCGTCGATGTCGGGCAGGCCGTCGTGGGTCATCTCCGGCCGGGCCGCCTCGAACTTCTTCGCCGTGCAGGGCATCACGCTCACGCTATAGATCCGCGCGGGATTGATGCCGGCTTGCTTGGCAAAATGGCTCTTGATCACCGCGCCCATCATCTGTTGCGGGCTCTTGCAGGTGGAGAGATTGCCGAGGAAGTCGGGATAGTAGGTTTCGACGAACTTGATCCAGCCCGGCGAGCAACTGGTGAGCATGGGCAGCCGACCCGGAGTACCGTGTGCCCGGCCGTTGGTCAGCCGATGGACCAGTTCGGAGCCTTCTTCCATGATCGTCAGGTCGGCCGCGAACGAGGTGTCGAAGACGCGGTCGAAACCGAGCCAGCGGAGGGCCGTGGTCATGGCCCCTGCCACGTCGGTACCCTGCGACACGCCGAACTCCTCGCCCAGGGCTACCGACACCGCCGGGGCATGCTGCACGACGACTAGCTTGTCCTTGTCGTTCAGGGCGTCGATGACCTCCTGGATCTGGCTCTTCTCTGCCAGGGCCCCGGTGGGGCAGACGGTCACGCACTGGCCGCAGTTCACGCAACTCGACACGTTCAGGCCCTCGTCGAAGGCCGTGCCGATCTTTGCCCGCGAGCCGCGGCCGATGAAGTCGATGGCCGAGACGTGTTGGATCTCTTCGCAGATCCGCACGCACTTGCCGCAGAGGATGCACTTGGCTGGATCGCGGACGATCGAGGGGCTGGAGGCATCCAGCGTGTGCCGCGTACGGTCGCCGGCAAAGCGGCGGCCGCGGACGCCCAACTCTTCGGCCAGGGCCTGCAACTCACAGTTGCCGTTGCGGACGCAATACAGGCAATCGTCGGGATGGTTGGCCAGCAGCAGTTCGATGATCGTCTTGCGGGCCTGCACGGCGCGGGGCGAGTGCGTGCGGACCTTCATGCCGTCGGCCGCGGGAAAGGCGCAGCTCGGCACCAAGCCGCGTTGTCCTTCGACCTCGACCACGCACATGCGGCACGCGCCGGTAGGCGTGAGGCCGTCGATGTGGCAGAGCGTGGGCACCTTGATGCCCGCCCGCCGCAGCGCGGTGAGCAGCATCTCGCCCTTTTCGGCCCAAACCGTTCGTCCGTTGACTTCAATGTTGATCATGGTGAATCCAAGGTAGGGTGGGACCAGATCGCGTAGCGAGCGCCGGCCCACCGTTGTTTACTTCATTCCCGTTCATGGTGGGCCTGCGCTTGCCGACCCGCAAGCGGGTACCCCGAATCTGGTCCCACCCTACATGTCGACAATCATCAAACCTTCGAAATGGCATCCATGCGGCAAACGTCCAGGCAACTGCCGCAGCCGATGCACTTCTCCACGATGATGTGATGCGGGGCTTTCAACGTGCCCACGATCGCCTCCGCCGGACACTTCTTCAAACAGAGCGTGCAGCCCTTGCACTTCTCGGCGTCGATCGAGTACGTAACCAGCTCGGCACAGGCGGCCGCCGGACAATGGCGGTCGTAGATGTGAGCCTCGTACTCGTCGCGAAACCACCGCAAGGTGCTCAAGACAGGATTGGGCGCAGTTTGCCCCAAGCCGCACAAGCTCGTGTCGCGGATGCTCTCCGCCAGGCTTTGCAAGTGCAGCACACTCTGAAATCGCTCCAGGGCCTCGATGCCTCTCTCTTTTCGCCGGCCCCGCGTAATGCGCTGGAGGATTTCCAACATCCGCCTCGTTCCTTCGCGGCAAGGGATGCACTTGCCGCAACTTTCCCGCTGAATGAAGTCCATGAAGAACTTGGCCACGTCCACCATGCAGGTCTCTTCGTCCATGACCACCAGCCCGCCGGAGCCCATCATGGCGCCGACCGTTTTCAGCGATTCGTAATCGATGTCGATGTCCAAGTGCTGCGTGGGGATGCAGCCGCCCGACGGACCGCCGATCTGCACCGCCTTGTAGGCCTTGCCGTTGGGGATGCCGCCGCCGATGTCGAAGATGATGCTCCGCATCCGCGTACCCATCGTCACCTCGACCAGGCCCGTGCGCGAGACCTTCCCGGACAGGGCGAAAACCTTCGTGCCCTTGCTGGTCTTGGTGCCCACCGCGCTGAACCACTCCGCCCCGCGGTAAGCCAGCGTAGGCAAGTTGGCCAGGGTCTCGACATTGTTGATGATCGTCGGCTTGCCGAACAACCCGCTGACTGCCGGGAACGGCGGCCGCGGCCGCGGCATGCCGCGGCGACCCTCGATGCTGTTGATCAGGGCCGTCTCCTCGCCGCAGACGAAGGCCCCGGCGCCCATCTTGATGATCACCTTGAGCGAAAAACTGCTCCCTAGGATCTGCTCGCCGATCAGCCGCTTGGCCTCGGCCTGGGCAATGGCCGCTTTCAATCGCTTGATGGCCAGCGGATACTCGGCGCGGATGTAGACGTAGGCCTTGGAGGCCCCGATGGCGTAGGCCGCGATGGCCATGCCTTCCAGCAGGCGGTGCGGGTCGCTCTCGATCACGGCCCGGTCCATGAACGCCCCGGGATCGCCCTCGTCGGCGTTGCAGATCAGGTATTTCTGATCTTCGACCATGGGTACATGGTGCCCGGACTTGCGGGCGAACTTCCACTTCGTGCCCGTGGGAAACCCTCCGCCGCCGCGGCCGCGCAGGCCGCTGGCCTCGACCATCTCGCAGACCTCGTCCGGCGTCTTTTCCTTCAAGGTCTTCCATAACGCCACGTAACCGCCGCGGGCAATGTATTCGTCGATCTCTGCCGGATCGATCAGGCCGCAGTTGGCCAGGACCCAGCGGGTCTGCGGGGCGAAGAAGGGGTGCTCATCCAGATATGGCACGTCGTCCCAGGCAGTCAACGTAGTGTGGCGGTGCTGGCCCAGAACCATGGCCTCGGGCAAGCGGCCGGCAAAGACCTCGTCCAGGAGTTGTGACACCTTCTGGGCCGTGATCTGCTGGAACGTGATCCGCGTGCGGCCGGGCAACTGGATATCGACGACCGGTTCCAGGGAACAGATTCCGATACAGCCGGTCTTGACCACGTCGGCGTGCATTTCATGAGAGTCGAGATAAGCCCTCACCGCGTCCATGGTCGCCTGGGCGCCGGCCCCCAGTCCGCAAGTGCCCGCGCCAATATAGATGGCCGGCCGCACGAGGTGATCGCGCCGCAGTTCGGCCAGCCGCTGTTGGCGAAGCCGCTGGGCCTCCGCGTCGGCAGGGACCGAATCGGCATCGACCAGCCAACGCAGGATTTCCGGGCAGGCATCCAAAGCGGGCGGCACGACGGCGACTGATTCACACAGATTTACGGTACTCATTTCGCAGTGTCTTTCCGATAGGAAGCGATGATCTTGCCGATGCTCTTGGTGGATACTCCGGCATGAAACTCACCGTTCACGCAGATCACCGGGGCCAGTCCGCAAGCGCCGATGCAGGCCACGACCTCCAGGCTGAACTGGCCGTCGCGGGTCGTCTGGCCGGCGTCGACTTTCAACTCCCGCTTGACCGCTTCCAGGATGGCCGCCGAGCCTTTGACGTGGCAGGCCGTGCCGCGACAGACCTGGATGTGGTTCACGCCCTGGGGCTGAAAACGGAACTGGTTGTAGAACGTCGCCACGCCATAGATCTTGCTGGTGGGCAAGCGCAGATGCTCGCCAATCCGCACGACGGCGTCGCGCGACAGGTAGCCGTGTGCTTGCTGCACGTCCTGGAGGATGGGAATAAGCGAATCGCGCGAGGCGTTGGGATAACGCTTGAGGACCAAGTCAACGTCGGCCGCTACCACGGTACACCCTGTTATTGGTTGGATGGGATAAAGTGCGCAAAAGGTCTCTGGCGCGGCGGATTCTTCGGCGGCGATCGGGGCCCCGCAAAAGACTCCGCTCGGCCAGAGACGTGAACGAGGTCGGTCCAACCAACAGCAACAAATGTGCCAGAGATTTCGCAGTCTTTTAATGCATGCTGCGTTGATTTTATTCGTCTCGGTTGGGGACCGCGAGTGACAGTCACGGAGAGTTTGGAATTCGGCAAAAGGCCCGAGAAATCGCGGTTTTTCACCGGCGAGCCACTCCGATTTTCGCCTTGGGCCGAAGCGGATGGCCGCTCGAAGAAGGCCGATGCCGAATGTATGGCACGGCTATACACTGTATTGGGCGTCAAGCGAGGCAACGGCTCGGGAGAACGACCAGGAGACTTGCAAAATTGCTTGTATTACTTTGACGGTTATGATAGATTGCGCACTACCTTGGCCTTTTGGGAGAACTCGTCATGGACTGCAAGAAAACCCAGAATCTGAAAATCTGCACGTGTACTTACAATTCCTGCCCGCGCAGAGGGATGTGCTGCGAATGCATCAGCTATCACTTGCGGAACAGGCAACTGCCGGGCTGTTGTTTCCCGGCCGATGCCGAGCAGACCTACGACCGGTCGTTCGAGCATTTCGCCCGCCTGGTGCAAAGCGGACAGGACTAAAGCCGAATCACGACCTCTCTGGCAAGAACCGTAAGCTGGCAGGATTGCCGGCCATCTCGATTGCCAACTGGTACTCAAAATCCTGGTGTTCGATATTCGGCGCCGGCGGCATGTGCAACACCCCCTCCCACATCTCGTCCCAGATATCCGCGCCCCGCTGGCGGCGCTCGTGCAGGAAATCTGCCGGAACTTCAGCCATTACCGCGCGCATAAGAACGACCTTTCCTACCAACCCTGGTACAGTCAACTTGCGGAACAACCGCTCCACGACAACTATTATAAACGACGGCCCGCCGAGACGCTCAAGTAGGCTCTCTTGCCGAGAGAGACTATTGCGATCCGCGATCCGCCCTGCTGGGAAACTTCGGAGCTTTCCCTGGGGCTGCGCGCATTAGTCCCTTCCGGCAGAAAGGACCTACTGGACCGTCCAGCAGGCGCTGATTATAAGCACCCCTCGCGCCTCGATCAATGCCGTCAAGACGTGCAGTCCGTTCGTCGGCCCCTTGTGAAAACTCCCGGTCGTGTGTATGATACCACTATACACCCTGGAAAGAACCCCCATTTCACGATGACGATTCGTTTCAAACTCATCATGGCGGCCATCGCCATCGTCGTCGTGGCCAACTCGATTCTCACCCTGGTCGCGGTCGAGTACCTCGAACATCGTTGGTTCCACGAAGTGCAGAATCGCGTGCGCCTGGATCTGAATTCAGCCCGTGCGGCGTACGACGACCATCTCTCGGGCCTGTCCCGATTCCTTCAGGGTCTGGCGCTGGACCGAGACCTTTCACAGGGACTGGAGAAAACGCCATCTCAAGCATCGCGATCGTTGTTGCAAAGAGCATTTCAGGCGGGACAAATGGACTTGCTCGTCGTCACCGACCCCGCGGCGAAGGTTGTGTACCGAACACAGAATGCGCGAGAATCGGGTGACAGCCTGGCCGATAATCCGCTGGTGGCCGAGGCCATCCAGCAGCGGCGGCCAGTCACGGGAACACTTTCGATCCCGGCGGCGGAACTTGCCCGCGAAGGGCAGAGACTGGCCGAACAAGCCCGCATCGAACTGGTTCCCACGGCGGCCAGCCGTGCCACACAGGAGAAATCCTGTGGCGATGGCATGATCGCCGCCGCGGCCGTACCCCTCTTGAGCGACGATGGCAAGTTGCTGGGAGTGCTCTACGGCGGGAATCTGCTCAATCGCCGCGATGCTCTGGCCGATGCGATCCGCGACGTGGTTTTTCCGCCCCAGTTGAATTCGGACCAGGCCATCAGCACGGTGACGATTTTTCAGGGCGACCTCCGCATCGCCACGAACGTGCTCAACGACGATGGCTCGCGGGCCGTAGGCACGCGATTGAGCCAGACGGTTTTCGACGAAGTGCTCGAGCGCGGCGGCACCTGGGCGGCGCCCGCCTTCGTAGTCAACGATTGGTACATTACGGCCTACGAGCCGATTCGCGACCCGCGGCAACACATCATCGGCGCGCTCTATGTCGGTCTGCTCCAGGCCCCTTTCGCCGCCACGCGCACGGCGACCACGGTTCACTTCCTGCTGATGATGACGGTGGCGACGCTGGTCAGCCTGGGGTTGATCTACGCGGTCACCATGCTCGTGATGCGGCCCGTAGGGCGGATTGTGGCGATGTCGCGGAAGGTGATTGCCGGCGACATGACGGCCCGCGTCGGCATCCGCCCGCCGGGCGAGTTGGGCGTGTTGTGCCAGGCCATCGACGCCATGGCCGAGGCCGTCGCCCGCCGCGAAACGCAACTCACGCAGGCCGCCCGCCAACAGGTCAGCCGGGCGGAAAAGATGGCCTCCATCGGCCGCCTGGCGGCAGGCGTGGCCCACGAGATCAATAACCCGCTCACGGGCGTGCTCACCTTTGCCCACCTGCTGCGGCAGAAGCCCCACATGGGCCAGGAAGACCACGAGGACCTGGACCTGATCATCCACGAGACGACCCGCGCGGCCGAGATTGTCCGCGGCCTGCTCGATTTCGCCCGCGAACGCCCTACGATGATGGAACCGCTGGACCTCAACGACGTCGTGCGACGAACCGTGCGGCTGATCGCCAACCAGAAGAAGTTCGAACACATCTCCATCGAAGAGGCCCTGCAGAACGATCTGCCGGAGGTCCGCGGCGACATGAACCAGTTGCAGCAGGTGCTGTTGAATCTCGCGCTGAATGCCTGCGTGGCGATGCCCAGCGGCGGCCGTTTGACGATCGCCACCAAGGCCGGCGACGGCCGCGTGCTGATGAACGTGACCGACACTGGCTGTGGCATCAAGGAAGAACTGCTGGAGAAGATCTTCGAGCCGTTCTTTACCACGCAACCAGTCGGCAAAGGAACCGGCCTGGGGCTGAGCGTCACCTTCGGCATCGTCGAGCAGCACGGCGGCACAATCGAAGTCCACAGCCAGGAAGGCCAAGGCAGCACCTTTACGATCAGCCTCCCTGCATTGGTCCCTGTAAACAGTTAAGAAATAGAACCACGAAATACACGAAATACACGAAAAAAAGACCTAATGGACGCCAAGCGATTGCAACAAAGAGCCAAACAACGGTCCGTAAGTACCTTGTTTTCTAGTCCCCTTTCCTGTATTTTCTCTTCCCTTTCGTGTATTTCGCGTCTTTCGTGGTTAACATGTCAGTGATTACGCTATGAGTGCCGATGAATCGAACGCCGTTTCCCTTCGCATCGCCGTGATCGACGACGAGGCGGTTATCGGCGTCAGTTGCCGCCGTGTGCTGACCGCCGCCGGACACCAGGTCGAGTACTTTAGCGATCCCGGCGCGGGCTTGAACTCCGTGCTGACAGGCCAGTTCGACGTGATCCTGCTGGACCTCATGATGCCGGGCGTATCGGGACTGGATATTTTGAGGCAAGTCAAGACGGCCGGAGTGCCCTCGGAAGTCGTGATGATCACCGGCCACGCCACGGTCGAGACGGCTGTCGAGGCGATGAAGGCCGGCGCCCACGACTATATTGCCAAGCCCTTCACGCCGGCCCAATTGGCGATGGTCGTGCTCAAGGCCTGGGAGCATTCCGCGCTCGTGCGCGAAAACGTGGCCTTGCGGCAGGAACTGGAGATCCGCCAGGGCTTCGAGGGCATCATCGGCGAGAGCCGGCCCATGGAGCGGGTCTTCGGTCTTGCCCGCCGCGTCGCCCCCACCGACGGGACCGTCTTGCTGACGGGCGAGAGCGGCACTGGCAAGGAGATGTTCGTGCGGGCCATTCATCGGCTCAGCCGCCGCAAAGACCGCCCGCTACTGGCCTGCGATTGCAGCGCCCTGGCCCCCACGCTGCTGGAGAGTGAGCTGTTCGGCCACATGAAAGGTTCCTTCAGCGGGGCCATTGCCACCAAGCAGGGGCTGTTCGAGGCGGCCCATTCGGGCACGCTCTTCCTCGACGAAGTGGCCAACCTGAGTATGGAGACGCAGGGCAAGCTCCTCCGCGTGCTGGAGACCCGGCGGGTGAAAAAGGTCGGCGACACGGCCGAGCGCGAGGTCGATATCCGGCTCATTTCGGCCACCAACCGCGAACTGAGCGAACTGGTCCACGAGGGCGATTTTCGCGAAGACCTCTATTACCGGCTCAACGTCGTGCCCATCTTCCTGCCCCCCTTGCGCGACCGGCACGGTGACATCCCCCGCCTGGCGATCAACTTCCTGGAACGCTTTTGCAAGAAGAACCAGGTGGAGGCTAAAGGCTTCAGCAGCGAGGCCATGTGCTTGATGGAGAGCTACGGCTGGCCGGGCAATGTCCGCGAGCTGCGCAACATCGTTGAGCGGCTGGCCATCCTCTGCGACCAGGACCGCATCGAGCCGCACCATCTGCCCGAGGAGATCCGCAAGGCCGCGCCGCGCACGACGGTCAGCCAGCTCCCGCAGAACTGGGAAGAGTTCAAGCGGCTCAAGCAGCAGGTCCGCGACGCGGCCGTCGACCAGCTCGAGCGGCGGTTCATCACCGAGGCCCTGCAGCGTTTCGAGGGCAACGTCAGCCGCACCGCCGAGGAGGTCGGCATCCAGCGGCCCAACCTGCACGCCCTGATGCGCAAGCACGGCCTGACATCCGACGGCTGAGATAAGGAATAACCTGCCATGATTCATCCATTCCAACGCATCGCGATCTTGCTGGCCGCCTTGGTACTGTCGACCGGGACCACTTGGGCCGCAGACACATACCAACCCGATGCCCATTACAAGCCGAGCCGCAACCTGGCGCGATTCTTCGCCAAGATCGCCGCAGGGCAACCGGTGGTCGTGATGGGTATCGGCGGCTCCGTGACCGAAGGGCATAGCTGGGCGGCCATGAGCGCCGAGTGGTTGAAAAAACAGTATCCGGGCCGCCAGATCCATTATGTTGACGCCGCTTACGGCGGCACGCCGCCCTGGCAGACCGTGTTCCGCATGCGCCGCGACGTCCTGCCGCACAAGCCCGACCTCGTGTTCATCGAGTATGCGGTCAACTCCTACATGGACAATCCGCGCAACTGGCTGGCGGAAGACGGACTGATCCGGCAACTGCTGGACCAGCCGCAACGGCCGGACATTGTTTTCGTCTACGTGGGCAATGAGAAGGGCGAGCGCGAATTGGAAAAGGTCCAGCCCGTAGCACGGCACTACGGGCTGCTGGAAGTGGACGTCCGCGCGCATTTGCAGAGCAAGATCGACGCGAAAGAGGTCGCCTGGAAGGACATTGCCGGCGATGCGATCCATCCAAACCAGCGCGGTCACGCGATTTACGCCGAGGCGGTCACCGCCCTGCTGCGACAGCAGGCCGCCTTGACGAACCCGTCCACAGCCGTGCCGGCGATACCGGCCCCGTTTTTCGGCGACGAGTTCACTACGGCCACGCTCTTGCCGATCGCAGCGGCGCAGGCCAGTCCCGAGTGGCGCGCCGCGGAGGCGCCCGAGTGGACCGGCAAGTTCCTGGACGAGATGTACGTGACCGACCGTCCCGGCGCGACGATGACGATAACGGCCAACACGACGACCCTGGGCATCTATATGTTGCAAACGACCGACTCGGGTCGCATTGCCTGGTCGATTGACGGCGGCCCGACGACAGAAATGGACATCTGGGCCGGTTGGCTGGGAAAGGGCGGCTTGTACGTGCGCAATTTCCTCTTGGCGACCGGCCTGCCGCGCAAGGATCACGTGCTCAAGCTGACCGTCTTGCCCAAGTCGGCAAAGGCCGATGGCAACTGGATCCGTATCGGCGGATTCTGCGTGACGAACCCCAAGCCGTGAGGGCCGAATTGAGAGCCACGCTCGCTTGAGGGGCTGGTCCGCCGTCCGAATCGCGTGACCAGTCGCGGCAAATCGGGTATAGTACGGGGATTCAGGGAATCGCGCGCATTATTCAACCCATTCGCCATCAGCCCCCATGCCGCTTGGAATCCGCCCCATCAACGATTTCGCCTTCAAAAAGACCTTCGGGACCCCGGAGAACCGCATCGCCTTGATCAGTTTGCTCAACGCGATTCTCCAACCGAAGTCGCCGATCATCGACGTCACTCTCGATAATCCATTCAATCTGCAGGATTTCGAGGAAGACAAACTGTCGATTCTCGACGTCAAGGCGGTCGATCAGGCCGGGGCGATCTACGACATCGAGATGCAGTTGGCGATTTTCGAGGGTCTGGTACAGCGGATCGTCTTTTACGGCTGCG
>CAZTPX010000010.1:0-114769 GCA_964615095.1 uncultured Planctomycetaceae bacterium
GAGCACGACGTTGCCAACGTCGTTGTCGTGGGTTCGAATCCCATCACCCGCTCTTATTTTTTGCTAGGAGCCGATCCCCAGTCTTTTTAGCCAGCACGGCACCCCATCATGACAGATCAAAACGAGCGCGACGACGAAGAGGCATTGGAATCCAGCGAAGCCATCGCCGACCAGTCGCTGGAAATCGAAGACGAACAAGACGAGGAAAGACCCCGGCTGAACCTGGACGTCAAGATCGACGAGCGCAGCGCCTGTGAACGACACATCACGGTGGCCGTATCGCGCGAAGACGTCAATCGCTATCTGGACAAAGAGTATAGTGAGTTGATGCCGGCGGCCCACGTGCCGGGATTCCGGCCCGGCCATGCGCCGCGGAAACTTGTCGAGAACCGCTTTCGCAAAGACGTCGTGGGCCGGGTCAAGGGCGCCCTATTGATGGACAGCCTCTCGCAGATCCACGACGATTACGACCTTTCGGCGATTGGCGAACCGGAATTGGATCTGGAAACGGTGGAGGTGCCCGACGAAGGCCCCATGACCTTCGAGTTCGATCTGGAGGTGCGTCCGGAATTCGAGATGCCGCAGTGGAAGGGTCTGCAAATCGATAAGCCGGTGCGGGAGTTTACCGACGCTGACGTCGATCAGGCCCTGACGCGGATCTTGACCAACCGCGGCAGCCTGACGCCGGTGGACCGTGCGGCGGAAGCCGGCGATTACATCACTACGAACCTCACCTTCAAGTACGGCGATCAGGTTCTTTCCAGCGCCCCGGAGGAGGTCATCCGGCTTCGCCCCGTGCTCAGCTTCCGCGACGGCAAGATTGAAGGTTTCGACACAGCCATGACCGGCGTCCGCGCGGGCGAGACTCGCGAATTGACCACGCAGCTCAGCGACGACGCTCCCAACGCGGCGCTCCGCGGGCAGCAGGTTGTGGGAGTGTTCGAAGTGCTGGAAGTCAAGACGCTGCAGTTACCCGAGTTGACTCCGGAACTGCTGCAGGAACTGGGCGGCTTCGAGCTTGCGGCCGATCTCCGCGACACGATCAAGGACTCGCTCGGCCGCCGCCTGGACTACCAGCAGCGGCAGCGTGCCCGCGAGCAGATCACCGCCGCGTTGACTGTAGCCGCCAACTGGGAGTTGCCTCCTGACCTCTTACAGCGGCAGAGCCACCGCGAGTTGCAGCGGGCGGTCATGGAATTGCAGCGCAGCGGCTTCGGCGAGGACGAGATCCGCGCTCACGAAAACGTCTTGCGGCAGAATAGCCGCGCCGCGACGGCCCGGGCGCTGAAGGAGCACTTCATCCTGGAACGGATCGCCGAGGACCAGGAGATCGACGCCGACGAGCAGGATTACGAAACCGAAATCGCCGTGATCGCCCAGCAGACGAACGAGTCGCCCCGGCGGGTGCGGGCCCGACTGGAGAAACGCGGCGCGATGGACGTGTTGCGAAACCAGATCATCGAGCGGAAGGTCGTTGATTTGATCCTGGCCAACGCCACGTTCAAGGAAGTGCCTTACGAGATCGAGGAGAGCGACGTGGCGGCGCTGGAATTGACGGCGGCCGGTGGCGATCAGTCCGAAATTCCCGAGGCCAAGCCCGGCGGCGAACCCTTGGACGAGCAGCAAACAGGACGCGGAAACGTAAAGAACACAGAACTTAGATCTTAGAGCCTAGTTCGTAGGCCGGAACAAGCTTGCGCAGTTCCGGCAGGAGTCGTACATGACCGTGCCGGAACTGCGCAAGCTCGTTTCGGCCTACAGGCTAAGTTCCAAGTACTTTCCCCTATGAGCCCTCAAATGTCTTCTTATCGTGACTATCAGCGGCAGCGGCAGTTGACCTTGGGCGACCTGCTGCTGGAGAACCGTATCATCTTGCTCCAGGGCGAGATCCACGACGGCAACGCCAACGAACTGGTGATGAAGCTCCTGTACCTGCAGAGCGAGAACCGCCGCAAGGACATCCACTTCTACATTAACTCGCCCGGCGGCAGCGTCAGCGCCACGCTGGCCATTTACGATACCATGCAGATCCTCAGTTGCCCGGTGTCCACCTATTGCGTCGGCTTGGCCGCTAGCGGCGGCTCGGTGCTGCTGGCCGGCGGCACCAAGGGCAAGCGCTTCGCATTGCCCCACGCCAAGATCATGATGCACCAACCCTACGGGCAGGTGGGCGGGCAGGTCTCCGACATCGAGATCCAGGCCATGGAGATCCTCAAGACCCGCGACGTGCTCAACCAGATCCTGGCCACGCACAGCGGCCAACCCATCGAGCGGATCGCCAAGGATACCGACCGCGACTTCTACATGAACGCCGAAGAGGCCAAGGCCTACGGCATCGTCGACGACATTCTTACCAAGCAGATCGTGGCCAAGGAAGACGAAGAGGAGTAACCCGTCATGCCGTTGATTCCTTACGTAGTCGAGAAGAGCGGCCGCGAAGAGCGGGCGATGGACATCTACAGCCGCCTGCTCCGCGACCGCATCGTGTTCCTCGGTGCCACGATCAACGACGAGGTGGCCAATAGCGTCCTCGCGCAGATGCTCTTCCTGCAGTCGGAAGACGCCAAGGCCGACATCCACCTGTACATCAACTCGCCCGGCGGCAGCGTCAGCGCCGGCCTGGCAATTTACGATACCATGCAGTTCATTACCTGCGACGTGGCCACCTACTGCGTCGGACAGTGCGCCTCGATGGGCGCCGTCCTGTTGTGTGCGGGTACGACCGGCAAGCGGCGGGCGTTGCCCAACGCGCGGATCATGATCCACCAGCCGCTGGCCGGCATGGAAGGCACCGCGGCGGAAATCCTGATCCACGCCAAGGAGTTCGCCAAGGTCAAGGAGCGGCTCAACCGCATCCTCATCAAGCACACCGGCCACCCCTTGGAAAAGATCGAAAAGGACACCGATCGCGACCGTTTCATGTCGGCCGAGGAGGCGATGGACTACGGCTTGATCGATCAGGTCATCGAACACATGGAAACGCCTAAGACGACTTGATGCATGGTTCGTGCCGATAAAGAAGAATACGAAGCACGAAATACGAAACAAATTCAAATGGCAAAACTTGAATGACCAAAACTGTTTTGAACCTTTGATATTCCCGATTTGAATTTGTTTCGGATTTCGAAATTCGGATTTCGGATTTTTGACTCGTGGGGGGGTGAAAACGCTGCGGCAAGAAGCCGCGGCGACGTACCCTTTGCGCGAGGGCCTTATGAAAACCTGGCAAATCTTCGTCCCCAGTCTTCTCGGGCTGGCCTTGGCAGGATGCCATAGCGATCCCGAACTCGCCTATCTGCGGAACGACAACTTCAAGAAGGAGCAGGAAATCTACCGGCTCCGAAATCGCGTCGAGGAGTTGCAGGAGGCAGTGGAATCCTCTGCGCCGGCCCGCCCCGGTGTGCTCCGTGCGGCACCCGCCGAGATGCCGCTGGAATCTGGCCCGCTGAATGGGCCGGCGATTACCCGCCCCGGCCCGGCCCTTGTGCCGGCGGAACGGGCCAATTCCGAGCCGGAAACGCCCATTCCCGGCCCACTTCAGATTTCCCCCGGCTTGGAAGCTCCGCCGGGTGAGGTGCCCGAGACGCTACGGGCTCCCGCGGGTAGTGGACGGTCGCCACAATCGCCTCGGCCGGCGGGGCCGTCTTCCAGCTCCTCGCAGTGGACTCCGCCCGATGGCCACTTATCGGCCGGCGCTTCGGCCTTGCGCGACAACGCCGCCGTGGCCCAGATCACGCTGCACCCCGCGCTTACGGGGGGGATCGGCACGAGCGGCCGGCATGGCGACGAGGGATTGCTGGTGGTTGTGGAGCCTCGCGACTTTGCGGGCAACATCGTCAACGCGTCCGGCAGTGTCAGCGTGGCTTTGCTCGACCCGGCGTTGACGGGCGAGCAGGCCCGCTTGGCCCGCTGGGATTTTACGGCTGCGGAGACACGGGGAATGGTTTGCGCGGGGCCGCAGCCGGGGATTCACCTGCGCTTGCCCTGGGTTTCCACGCCGGCCCACGACCGGCTGAAGGTATTTGTGCGCTACACAACCGGCGACGGGCGGAAGCTGCAAGCTGAGCGGCTGATTGGAGTTGCGTTGGCCGGGCCGCCGCTTGAGCGGCCCGAAGTCCGAGCGGACGCGGTTCCCGCCCAGTCGGCAACGCGTCCGCAGTGGTCTCCTCTGCGATAATCGCTTGCTTTTCTCGGAAATGTCCGATATTCTGAGTAGTGAGTGCGGGCCTGCGCATAAGGGCAGGGCGCCGGCTCGTCGAGGAAAAGAGGAGATTTTCGATGTTCTGTAGTCAAACTGGCCGTGGAGCCTGCAAGTCTAGCGGATTTACCCTGGTGGAACTGCTGGTGGTGATCGCGATCATCGGCATCTTGGTGGGCATGCTGCTGCCGGCCATTCAATCGGCGCGGGAGTCCGGCCGCAATTTGCAGTGCAAGAACAACCTGAAAAACTTGGGTGAGGCTATCCTGGCCCATGAAAGCACGCAGGAGTTTTTCCCCACTGGTGGCTGGGGCTGGTTCTGGGTGGGCGATCCGGACCGCGGTTACGGCAACCAACAACCGGGTGGCTGGATCTACAACATTCTCCCCCATACGGACATGCGGGCCTTGCACGACTTGGGGCGAAACGGCAATGTCACTGCGGCAACAATCAAGCAAGTGGTCAGCACTCCCTTTCCGCTGACCAATTGCCCCACGCGGCGGCGGCCGCTACTCTGGCCCATGGACTGGGGGTCGAACACGATCGCTTTAAATGCCGGCGGCGTTAGTGGTTCTGCGGGGTTTTTGGTGGCGAGAACCGACTATGTGGTCAATTGCGGCGACGTACAGGGCGCCGACCAGTGCGGCGCAGGTCCCAGCAGCGAGAGCACGTCGGCTCAGGCATCCTACTTCGGCTCGCTTCCCACGCGAATAGCCAACAACATGCAGTCGTACCACGGCATCAGCTTCGAACTGAGCACGATCCGCAAGGACGACGTCACGGACGGCCTCTCCCAGACCTTGCTCATCGGCGAAAAGTATCTCGCCTCTAGCTCTTACGGCACGGGCAACGTGGGGGCCGACAATGAGAACGAGTACGTCGGTTTCGACAACGATACCGGCCGTACCACCTACCGGGCGCCGTTCCAGGACCGCAACGGTCTCGATGATCCAGATGCTTTCGGCAGCGCGCACGCCACCGCCGCCAATTTCGTGTTGTGCGACGGCGCCGTGATCTCCATCAACTATTCAGTCGATCCGGAGACATTCCGCCGTCTTGGCACGCGCAGCGAAGGCCTGGGCGTCGACATGTCGCTGCTGCTCGGCACTTTCTGAGTGGCTAGCCGAAATATAACTTCCCCTTTTAATGCCGCCGGCCGGGTACCCTCTGGTACCCGGCCGGTGGCGTCAAAGGTCCGGAACAGAGAAGTTATTTCTGCCGAAATCCTAAGCCGCCGCGCGGCACAGATTGCGCAAACTTCTTCACTTACGCCGATTGAATCACGAGTAGTCATTAGATTGCTCGTGGAAATGGGATTCCAGTCGTCCCTCTCGCGGGGCCGATAAAAATCAGACGATGCGGTCGCTTTTCCCATGAAAAAATCGGGCCTAACGCATGTCGCCGGAAATGATTGAAATCGTCCTGTTGCTGACTTTCCTGGGGATTTGCTGCCTGGTGGGCGAAATCCTCGTGCAATGCCGGCGGGACCGCGCGGAGCAGGACCGTTTCGAGCTTTCCGCCTCGTGGAACGAAGGCCCCCACGGTGCCCAGAAAGACCGCCTGACCCGCGGCCAGCTACCAGCCCAGCAGTTCAACGGCGCGGGCGCCAAACATCGCCATGCCCACGGCGACTGAAGCCGCGGCCGCAATCAGCACGGCGGCGGCCGCGATATCCAGGGCATCGCGGACGTGCGGATTCTCCACGGCGGTGATCGCCCGGGCCAGCGCTTCCAGGGCGGTGTTGAACATCTCTGCCGCCAGCACGCCGGCAATGCACAGCAGCACGACGCACCATTGCATGGCATTCATCCGCAGCCCGGCGGCTGCCGCCAGCACCGTCCCGGCGACGGCAAGATGGACCAAGAAACTGCTGCTCCCCCGGACCCCTTGGCGAAACCCGCGGAAAGCGTCGGCAAACTTTTGCTTCCAAGGTCGTGACATGATTAAAAATGCTTAGAACTTAGATCTTAGTCGCCAACCGCTATAGTACTGAGTACTGCGTCCTAAGTCCTTATTCTACCCCTAGTTCCCCCGCCTGTCCCACATGGATGCCGGGCAGCTTGCTCACGGCACCGCTCTTGGGCACAAACCGCGGCTCGAACACCAGACTCGCGCCGGCCGTGTTCAGGGCAGGATTGTAGTTCACATTGAGGCCGATCAACAGCGATTCGCCCACGCGGACCAACTGGAACGAGGGGCCGAAGTTCTGCGGTTGCTTCAAGTCGATCGACATGCCGCCGGCCGTGATCCACTTGGGGCTCATCCAGTAGCTGTACGACATGGCCAGCACCTCGCTGCTGATCGGACCTTCGAGAATGCGGAAGCCTAGATAGAGCGCGCCGCGGGGCGGGCGGGTCAGGAACATGCCGGCGGTAACGATCTTCTGCCCCTCGCCGAAGAAGTCGAACATGCCGTCGGAGAGCACCGTCAGACGATCGCCCACGTGCCAGATGAAATTGTAGTCCGTCAGGCCAATGGCCGTGCCGTAGTTGTCGCGGCTGGCGTCGGGGAAGAGCGTGACGTCGGTGTCCAGTTCGATCCAATCGGTGATGTGCTGGCAGTCGTCGGGTCCGCGCTTCGTCTGCCAGCGCTGGTGCAGGCCGAGGCGGACCTCGTCCAGGTCGCCGGCAATTTCCATGCTCGGCGCGGTAACCCAGCCCTCCATGTCGCTGCGGAAAGCATAGTACCGCTCGTCGAATTTCGTCGGCGGCCCTTGCGTGTTGGGCGGAAGAACGGCCGGGAATCCGAACGTATTGACGACAAAGCGGCGGCGGAAATCCTCGATCTGGTTGTCGTCCAGCGGGTCGTAAAGCGGAAATTGCGTGAAACTCTGCGTTGACTGGGCGTGCAGGTACTCCGCCTGGAACTCGACCTTGTGGGCCAGTCCGTGGACGTTCCACAGCGCGCTTTCCACGTCGGAATCGACGGCCCACATGGGCAAAGTGGCGCGGATGCCGGCCTGGTAGTAGGCCTGCGTCAAGGGTTGGCCCTGCAGATCTTCGCCCCAGTAGCCCAGTTCGCCTAGCAGATAGGGGGCGACCTTTACCGGCCCCAGTTCCAGGGGCAGATCGACCTCGTCGCGGGAAACGTACCGGCCGCCGGAGAAGTTCTGCCCTTCCCAGGGCAGGTGGCTCACCGCTTCGTCGCCCGCCGCGGCGCTGGGCAGTGTGGCCGTCTTGAACTCGGCATAGCCCAGGCTCGTGTGCTCGAACCAGGTCAGCCAGCCCTCCGATTGGCCCAGCAGGTAATGGTCGAAGCGCGGCAGCCATTGCGTCTCGGTGACAAAGTTGTCCAAGCGCGCCTCGGCCATGAGGCTCATGGAAATGTCTTCGCGGCGGAACTTCAGCTCGAGGTCGGTGGTGGGGTCCTTGTCCTGGTCCCACTGCGGCTTGAAATACTCTTGCAGGAAATTGCGGTCGCTGATCAAGCCGAACTCGGCCGTGAAGGTCAGGCCCTCGCCCAGGTCCTGGCGATGCTGGTCGATGATTTTATAGCGATAGTCGACGTCAGGCTCGGGCGAGACAGTGGCGCGGCCCAAGCCCAGGTTGTCGGTGCCGTGGTCGGAAATGCCCCAGAAATTAAGGCTCCCCTTGACCGGTCCGCCAATGCCCAGAAAATCGCCGCGGTCATAGGTATAGGCCGTGCCTTCGGCCAGGCCGCGCTTGCTCAGGTAGTCCAGGCTCAAGATCCAATCGGTTCCCTTGGGCGGGGTCTTGATGCCGAACAACTGGTAACCGGACCAGTCGGTCCAAACCTGCGTGCCGAAGACGCCGTCCTCCTTGATCTCCAGGCTGCGGATGTAGTAGGTGGGATTGTCGAGGTCCGTGGCAAAGGTCGGCCAATAGAAGATGGGTACCTCTTCCAGGTACAGGAAGTTGTTCTGTGCCGAAAGCAGGTCCTGGCGGAGCGGCTTGTTGGTCAGTGGGTCGATCTGCTCCGCCCCGGTCACCGGATCGAGAACGGGGTGCGATTCGAACGTGGCGTCGCTGGAACGCAGGCTATAGCCGGGGATTCCCAGTTGACTGGTGGTGAACAAGGCGTTCTGGGCGACGAAACGGTCCGGCCCGGTCTGCTGCAGGACGTCGGCCCGCAGGCGGACCTTGCCTTCGTAGCCCGGCGCGGAAGTGAGCATGTCGGCCCCCAGGATCTTGCCCACATGGTTGCGCACGTCGTAATACATGTAGTTGGCGTGGATCTGTTTGTCGCCCTCGAGGAAGACGATGTTGCCCTCCATGTAGACTTCCAGCGGCCGGCCCTGGTCCTGCGAGAGCGGCGTGTTGACGTCGGGCTGTTGCGAGTCGATGGTCCAGACGACCATGCGATCGGCCGACAGGTTGAGCGTCAGCGGTCCGCCGCCCAGGCCGGCGACGGCGCCCTTGGGGGGCGTCAGGCCCTCGATGATCATGTTCACGCCTTGGCTGAGGACGGCCACCGCCTCGTGCGTTTGCGGATTCTGCTGCCACTGGCCTTGCATGGGCACGTCGCTCCGCGCATAGATGCGGACCCGCCGCGTGCCCGGCGGAACTACCGGGGCCGGCGAGGTCCCCGACGCTGGACCGGGCGCGGCCAGCTCGGTCGCCGCGGCGAACTGCACCTGGTCTGTCCGCGCCTGCCGCAAGGAGTCGGCAAACTCCGGATTGCGCGCGTTCATGCCGCGTTGATAAATTTCCGGCAGCGGGTCGGGCTTGCCGGCCACCACGCCCGTGCTCACGCGCACCTCGAAAATCGTTGCGAAGCGGCCCAGCCATTGGTTGTCCTGAATCTTCACCGGTTCGTGTTCGACGACCAAGTGGGCATCGACATTGCCTTCCAAGTAGGCGATTACTTTCGAGCGCTGGTGCGAGCCGGGCGGGGCGTGTTCGATCCAGAAGACCGCTTCCCGGCAGGTTGCCCCATCGCGGCCTTGGGCCAGGGTGCAGTTGCCGCGCAGCAGCCATATCTCGTACGGCCCCTCTTGCCATCGATTGGCCGCCTGGCCCGAGATGACGATCGGCTCGATGTTGTCGCTCTCCGGCAGGCCGATCCCGGCAAGCAGCGTTGTCGGCAACATAAGCAACACGGCCATCGCCGCGGCCACCATGCTCCCCGCGCGGAAAATCCACCTATCGCTGCGCGTAGCGCGACCGCAGTCGTCGCGCAGTAATGCGGCGGGGTTGGTCGGCGCCGATCTAGTGCCCAGTCGTTTCAGCAGACTAGCGTCCTTGCTTGCCTGGCCAAACGGTGAATATAGCGAACTGCAAAGAGAAGAGTCGTAAGCTGTTGTGAAAAGCCAACTACGGCGGGTAGGATTATAGAAATCGGCTACCGCGGGAGCAAGACGGGTTCACCGGCCGTGGAAATTTTATGTGGGCTTGGCCACCATCACCCCCCCTCTGCCATTGGATGTTCAGTGAGAATCTGAATCGAAATCCTCAGGCTGCAGGCCATTTTTACCACGCGTTGCGGAAAAATGAGTAAGCTAGGCATGGTCGGCGAGGGATCCTCGCTTGCACGTCAGTGGAGCGCGTTCTGGGAATCGCTGTTGGGGCGCGTTATATTACCGCGATAAGCGAGCCTTAGGGCATAGTCGAAGACCTTTTCTATTGCAAGGAGTTACCGCCATGTTCCGTCCCCTTCTCGGTGTGGGAGTTCTGATTCTGGCCACAAGCTTGAGCGAGGGCCGCCTTCAGGCCGACGACAGCCCCGCCCCGCGGCCCAAATCAGCCCAGGCCTGGACCCTCGACGAGGCCAAGGGCCGCTTGCAGTTCGACCCGGACGATGCCTATCTGCAATATGTCGCTCTGCAACTTGCCGCCAACGAGAACAAGGCCCGTGAAGTGGGCCAGGAGATCGTACAACTCACCTGGCGGGGCTGGCGGGCACAAAACCCCGACCGCCGCGTCGACCTGTTCGACGTATTCTCCGGCGCCACGGCGGTGCAGGAGAGCCTGCAACTCGATACGATGCGCGGCCAGGCGGCCGCCTGGATCGGCCAATCCAACGACCCGGCCCGCAATACGGTCCTCGTCAGCGGCCTGCACGGCCCGGACGTCAAAAGCCACCCCTGGGGCAAGATGCTCGCCGCACAGGAGATTAGCGGCAAGAAGGCCCAGGTCTCGCCCTTGTCGCTTTGCGTGCCGGACGACCAGTACTATATCGAGTTCCGCACGCTCGCCAAGCTCTTGGACGTTGTCGAGGCGGGCGATCTCTGGGGCGACCATATCTTCAGCCAGGCCGTCCAATCGGCCCAGACCCAGAAGGTCAGCGAGCGGCTGAAAACGCAACTCGCCATGCAGACCGACCCGCTCATACGGCCGTTCTACGACATGGTGGTCAAGGAAGTGGCCGTCACCGGCAGCGATCTCTATCTGCGAGAAGGCAGCGACGTGACAATGCTCTTCGAGATCAAGCAACCCGAGGTCTTCCGCCTGCGAATGGACGGCTTCCTGGAGACGGCCTTGAAATCGCACCCCGACGCCGTCCGCTCGACCGGCAAGATCCTGGGTGTGGACTACGTGCAAGTGGCGACGCCCGACCGGGCGGTTTCCGCTTTTTCAGCCTACCCGCGGACCGATCTGCACGTGCGGAGCAATTCGAAAGCCGCGCTCCAGCGCGTGCTGGCGGCGATCGACGGTAAGCGGGACGTGGCGCGGCTGGGCGAGACGACTGAGTTCAAGTACATCCGCACGCTCATGGTCCGCGGCGACGAGCGCGAGGATGGCTTCCTCTACCTGTCCGACCCGTTCATTCGCCGCCTGGTGGGGCCGGAGTTGAAGCTCACCGAGCGCCGCCGCATGCTCTGCTACAACCACCTGCGAATGATCGGCCACGCGGCCATGCTCTACCGCACACAGTACGGCAAGCCGGCCGCCTCGCTGGCCGAATTGGCCGACGGCGGCTGCTTGCCGAGCTATATCGAAAACGATATGAGCGGGAACCCGGGCCTGATCCCGCCGGTCGCGGTGCCCGTGGAACCATCGTCTCCGCAGCCTGCGCGACGGGCAACGAAGCCCAAGGAACCCCAGCGACAGGCCGGCCGCTTCGGCGAGGACATCTTCTTCTGTCCCTGCGGCGGCAAGTATAAGCTTTCGGACGACGGCACGACGGGTGTCTGCTCCTGCCACGGCCACGCCCGGCAGATGGTTCCCTGTATGGAAATCCCCTTGGATCGCGTGACGCCGCCGGAGGGCAAAGAGTACGAGCAGTTCGTCCAGCAGTACAGCCTCTACTGGCGGCGCTACTTCGACCCCATCGCCGTGCGCTTCCAGGCGACGCCCAAGAAGTACCGTGTGGAGACAATCATCCTGCCGTTGATCGATAACACGATCTATTCCGGGCTGGCAGCCACGCTGGGAGGCGAGCCCGAGCCGTTGGACGCCCTGCCCGTACCCAAGCGCAATATCCTCAGCCTCGTGTTGCGACTCGACAAGGAGAAGCTCCTCGACGAACAGCATCCCCTGGGCCCTTTCCTCCGCGACTTCAACGGGGTGGCGATCAAGCAGCAGCCCGACGCCGCCACTGTCAAGGATTTCTTCACCAAGGGCATCGGTAACCAGATGGGGCTGCACATCTACGACGCCTCGCCGTTGTTCGATTTCAACACCCTGGGTTTCATGGGCACGATGATGGGCTCGTTCGGCGGCAATGCCCGTTTCGGCAACGAGATGCTCATGGGCAGTTTCCTCCTGTCCTCACTCAATTCGCCCGTGTACCTCGCCCTGCCCGTCAAGGATGCCAAGCTGGTCGATAAGTTCCTCGACGAGTTGGACGCCTCGCTGGCGGTCATGGCACGGCGGCCGGAACGCGGCTTCATCGATCTGGGCTACGACTTCTACAAGGTCCCGCTGCGGGGCACCGATAAGCGAATCCGCTGCTTCGGCATCGGCCTGGAGAACATCCTCAAGTGGCGGATGTTCGTGGCCCGGCTGGACGACGGGCTATACATCGCCAGCAAGCAGTTCATCCTAGAAGACCTGGCGGCGATGAAGAAAGGGCAGCCGGGCGGCGGGCCCGTGGCGCATGGCATGGTGCGCGTGCGGCCCGATCACTGGAAGGAGGTGCTGCCCGAGTTCCAGCTTGGCTGGGAAGAGAACGCACGGATGGCCTGCCTGAAGAACTTGGGGCCGCTCAGCGCGGTTGCCCGGGCGGCCGCCGCGGCGAGCGACGGCCCGGCGAAAGCGGCGGACGTGTGCCGTCAGGCCGACGCGCTGCACGCCGTCCACTTCTTCTGCCCCGATGGTGGCCAGTACGTCGTCTCGGCCGACGGCAAGGAGGTGACGTGCAGCGTTCACGGCGATGCACTGGCGCCGAAGCAACTGCTAGCCCCGGCCCCGCAAAGTCCCACCGGGCGGTTGATGAAGGAGTTTGGCGGCGCGACTGCCGAGTTGACTTTCCTCGAGGACGGCCTGCACGCGGTGATCACGATCGACCGCAAGTAGCCACGCACGCGCTAGCCGTAGGGTGGGACCAGCGAGCTTGCGAGCGCAGGCCCACCAATCACCATAATTGGTGGGCCTGCGCTCGCAAGCTCGCTGGTCCCACCCTACAACTCAATCTACGCGAACAACTCGATGTTGCTCACCAGTTTCAGGTCGCAACCGGCTAGGGCGGCGATGGCCGCGTCGGCGTTCTCAAAACGGAAGACGAGCATCGCCTTGTCGTCGCGCCGCTCGGAGAAAGCGTACATATACTCGACGTTGATGCCCGATTGCTCGATTGCCCGCAGCACTTCGGCCAGCCCGCCGGGATGATCGGGCACCTCGATAGCCAAGACCTCGCTCACCTTGACGACGAAGCCCGCCCGCTCTAGGACTTCCTTGGCCTGCTGCCAATCGTGTACGATCAGCCGGAGGATGCCGAACTGGCGCGTGTCGGCCAGGCTCAGCGTGATGATATTGATGCCGGCCTGGGCCAGGGTCTCGCAGGGCGCCCGCAGCCGGCCCGGCTTGTTCTCCAAAAATACGGAAACTTGATGGATTTTCATTTTCTGGCTCCCTTCTCGTAGCGCAGACTTCAGTCCGTCCAGGCGGACTAAAGTCCACCCTACGTCTTTATAGGTTGCGTTGGTCGATCACGCGGCGGAGCTTGCCTTCGCTCCGCGGCAAGGAACGGGGCTCGGCCAAGGTCACGCCGACGTGCAGGCCAGTGATGCGCTCGATCTGCTTGGCGAACGTGGCCTGCAGCTTCTCCATGGCCCCGATGCTGTCGCTGAGGAGCTGCGCGTTGACCTCGATCTGCACCTCCATCTGGTCCAGCCCTTTGGACCGCGTGAGCAGGATCTGGTAGTGCGGCAAGGCGCCTTCCACCTCCAGCAGGGCCGTCTCGACCTGCGAAGGGAAGACGTTGCAACCGCGGATGATGAACATGTCGTCAGTGCGGTGCGAGATGCGGCGGATGCGGCGGATCGTCCGCCCACAAGGACACGGCTCGCGCAAGAGCGACGTCACGTCGCGGGTGCGGAACCGCAGCAGGGGCATGGCCTGCTTGCTGAGCGTGGTAAGGACCAGTTCGCCCGTCTCGCCGTCGGCGAGCGGCTGGCCGCTGACGGGGTCGATGATCTCGGGATAGAAATGGTCTTCGAAGATGTGAATGCCGTTCTGACATTGGCACTCGGCCCCCACGCCGGGTCCGATGATCTCGGTCAGGCCATAGATGTCATAGGCCTTGATGCCGGCGGCCTGTTCGATGTGTTGCCGCATGGCGTCGGTCCAAGGCTCGGCACCGAAAATGCCGGCCCGCAGGGGAAGCTCGCGCAGGTCCACACCCATTTCGGCCGCGCGGTCGACAATGTGCAGGAAATAGCTGGGCGTGCAACTGATGGCCGAGACGCCGAAATCCTTGAGGATCATGATCTGCCGGTCGGTGTTGCCACCGGAGGTCGGGATCACGGTCGCTCCCAAGCGCTCGCCGCCGTAATGCAGTCCCAGACCGCCGGTGAACAGCCCGTAGCCATAAGAGTTCTGCAGGATGTCGCCTGCGTGCAGGCCGAAAGAGGCCAGCGACCGCTGGATAACTTCGGCCCAGATATCGAGATCGTGACGGTTGTAGGCCACCACGATCGGCTTGCCGGTCGTGCCGCTGGAGGCGTGCAGGCGGACGATCTCGTCCATGGGGCTGGCAAACAGGCCGAAGGGATAGGTGTCGCGCAGGTCGGTCTTGACCGTACACGGCAGGCGGACGATGTCGTCGATGCTCTCGATGCATTCCGGCCGCAGTCCGGCCTGGTCGAGCCGCGTGCGGTAAAGTTCTGTGCGCTCGTACACGCGGCGCACGACCTCGCGAAGCCTTTGCGATTGCAGTTCGCGAAGTTGCGGCAGGGGAACGAAATCAGGGCTGCTGGCAGGGTGAAAACGTGAAGTCATGGTCTTGTTGCATTTCGTGCTTCGGATTTCCTACCATTATGCCATCTCGCGTCCGATATCGAAAGCCTGGAGATTGTCGGCGTGTAGATTTTCACGAAGATTGTTGCGAATGGCCGCCTGCCAGAAGCGCGGTTCGATGGCCAGCCCGCGGCTCAAGACCCCGAGCAAGGCCACGTTGATACTGCGGCGATTGGGCAACTGGTCAACGGCGATCCGGTCCGGGGTCAACAACGTTCCGTCAGGCCGCAGCACGTCGCGATGCGATTCCACCTGATCTTCGGCCAGCACGACGAGGAAATCGGCCTCGCCGGCCGTGACCATGGGGCTGTAGACCCGCGGGCCGAAGCGCACGTCGCTGCGGACCGATCCGCCCCGCTGGCTCATGCCGTGGACATCGGCCTTCTTCACATCCCAGCCCGCGGCGAAGGCGGCCTCCGTGAGGATGTCCGAGGCCGTGAGCACGCCCTGCCCGCCCAACCCGGCGACCACGATATTGATAACTCGGTCGGACTTCAGTCCGTCAGGAGTATTTTCAGTTTCTGGTCGGTCATCGCAATGCTGCTGTTTTCGATTCATGGGCCTTCTTTGAACTGGAATCAAATCACTCAATTTCGGCATGGTTCAATTTGCGGGCCGTTTGGGTAACACTGTAGAGAACGCCGGGGCACCGGCGCAGCGGGTCGATGGCGTTCCGTGGCCCCGGAACGCCACGGAGGGCGTTCTCTACAGAATTTCCGCCGGCGGAAGTGTTACCGTGATTTGAACCATGCCACACTTTCCCGGTTTGCTGACCACTACAGTATACTCCATGCGGGCGTCTTTTGGGTCGGTGCCTGCTGGCCGATTGCAATAGGCCGGACAGCGAAGCAGGTTGACGGCTACTGCTCGTCATCGCCACGGCGCTTCTGGCTGTCGACGATGAGCACCGTGATGCGGTCGTCGCGGGAAACGCAGGGCGACCAAGGATTGTCCAATTCCGTGCTGAAATACGTGGGCCGAAGCGGCTTGTCGAGCCGGAAACGGGCCGGCGCGCGGGAGTAGGTCGTTTCGCCGGGGATCGGATACGAGCCGTTGCAGACGAAACTCTTGCTGTCGCCGGCCCATTGCGCCCGATAGTGGCCCAGGCCGATCTTCTTTTGCTGCTTCGTGTCGAGATCGAAGATCCAGATCTCGCCCGGCTTGCCCTGCTCTTGCACGCAGTAAGCGATCGTCTTGCCGTCGGGCGACCAGCTCGGCCAGTTGCCGTCGCAAAGCTTCGCCGCGCCGCTGCCGTCGGCGTCGGCTGTCCAGATCTGCGATCCCGGATGAACGCCCGTGTTCTCCGTCCGCGAGCCCTCGGCGGCGAAAACAATCCGCTTGCCGTCGGGTGACCAGTCGGCAAAGCGGCCTTCGCGAATCAGCTTCTCCTTGCCAGTGGCGATCTCGAACTCGTACATCTGGTGCTGCTGCGAAAAGTTCCCCACAACGTCGCGACAGATCAGGAGCCGCTTGCCGTCGGGCGACCAGCGAGGCGTGCCACCATCGCTAAGCTTTCGCAGGCCGTTGCCATCGACACCGAGCAGCCACGTTTCTCTTTCCGGGTTATCGCCGATGGTCAGACCGTCAAATGCGACCCACTTGCTATCGGGCGAAATACTCGCTGAGCCGAGGTCCCAATGGCCCGGCATGTTCACGAAGACTTCGCTGCCCGTGGCCGTCCGCACATAGACCATGCGGTTGTAGATCTGGTTCGACAACCGCCGGGGGGGCTCCGCGGTTCGACTGCACGACGGCGCGATGAGGGCCGTCAGCAATGCCAGGAAGCACAATACTGCGTATTTCCATCGAGCGCTCATGAACGGAAGCTCCTTATTGGGCTAGCACCTGCGAAATACCAAATCAACTTGGTACTCACGGTGTGGGATTGGGCTTTTCTACGTCTTTTTCGCCGCGCGGTTTCTCGGCTTCGAGCCGGATCCCCCGCGCGAGCAGTTCGGCCGCCGCCAGCGTGCGATGGAATTCGGCGATGTATTCCGTCTCCTCCAGGCAACGCTTCCAGCAGCCGACGGCAAGCTCGGGTTTGCCGTGCAGGTCAAGATAGCAACCCAAGAGGTAGGAAAAGGCCGTGGTCGACTTGCCTTCCGCGCGCGATTTATCGTTGTCCTCGAAGGGCTGCGGGGGATTCAACCGCTCGGCGGCGGCAACGTCGATCTCGCCTTTGCCCCCTTTGGCCAGATCGTCGACGATCAGCCCGGCCAGGGCGGCGAGATTCGCATAGCTCTGCCGGGTAGACTTCGAGTAGTACTGCGCGGCCTTTTGCCTGACGCGAGCGAGGATCCGGTCGCGGGTGGCATTGTCGTGCGCCTGATCACTCAAGACGGCTACGTGCAGTTCATACAGCGGATTGCCGTCGCGGGCGAAATTCTCCAAAACGAGTCCCGCTTTGGCCGCGTCTTTCTCCAGCAAGTAGTAGACCAGGGCCTCTCGGCCGGCCAGGGTCTTTGTGGGGCCGATGACCTTGGCGAACGCCCGGCGAGCCGAGGCCAGATCGCCATGGCCGGTGCGGCGGCAGAAACTGTACCAGCATGCGACCGAGGTCGGGTAACGCTCGCCGATGGCCTTGTAGATCGTCTCTGTGGCCGTCCACTCCTGCGCCGCCTCCTCGCACTCGGCCAGAACCATCAGCCCCCATGCCGCGTAGGATTCTGCTGCTTCCTTGGCGTGGGGCAGGGCCTTCTCCCATTGTTTGTCACGCATGTAAAAGCGGGCGATGCTGTTTTGAACCGTCGCATGCCAGAGACCAAAATCGGGACACTTCAGAGAATCCTCCAGCGTCGCCACCCACAAGTCCCACTTCCCTTGCAGCCCATACACCTTGGCCAGTTCCTTGAAGGCGTTTACGTCGCCGCTGGCCGTCACCAACTTGAGCCACTTCTCGGCTTGTTCCCAGCGCGTAGCGGCTATGGCGCGGGCGGCGAAGGCCATGGCCATGGCAGGATATTCAGCCGCCGTCTTCTCCCACTCCCGAAAATGCGACTGGTAGTCGTCGCCGCAGAACTCGACGCCCAGCGCCGGGCCGACTGGCGAGAAAGGACTGCCGCGCAAGAGCACGGCGCTCCACCAGGCGTGGTCCGTCGCCAAGCCGTTGCTCTCCCACGCATAATAATCGCGCGGCGTGAGGTCCTGCGGGCTTGCGCCCGCCAGGCTCAACCTCACCGCAGTGGCGCGGTTCCTCGTAGCAGCGGCAAGGAACTGGCGGTAGGGATGCGCTTCGACCAACGGCGCGGCGGCCTCGGCAAAGTCGTCGCTCGGCACTCCCAGTTGGTAAGCCAGGAAGTGCATTCGTCGCCAAACGTGTACGAACGACAAGTTGCTGACCATGCGCCCCAGGCAAACCCAGGTAGGCTCGCCGGGGTCCGTGGCCACGGCAGGCGACGTGGCGTCCGCCGCCTGGGGCGCGACGCTCCGGTCGCTCTCCAGCAGCGCGCGGATCAACTTCGCCCGCAAGGCAAACTCTTTGACCGGAATCTCATCTTCGGCGTCGGAATCTTCCCCTGCTGCCTGGGCAATTTTGGCCACCGCGGACGGCAGGCCGGCCGTGGCCAGGATCCGCGGATAGAGCGTCTTGCCCACAATCACCAAGGGGACGCTGGTTGCCGCGTGGCCGACACTTACGCCGCCATGCGTGCCAAGGGCTTCCAAGGCGGGGTAGCAGTCCGGAAGCTTCTGGAGCGTCTCCAAGGCCGCGTTGAGGATCGTGGCCGCATGACCGGAATGCTGGATGCTATCGAACCACAGCAGCCGTGCGAGGTCTTTTTCGGGACCTTCCGCGGCGGCCGCTTCGAGCCGCGCGTGGGCGAAACGACAATAGGCGTCGAGCAAATCGACCCAGGGCGGCCGCGGGCCGCCCTCTTGCGCAGCCTGCCACTGCGTTGCGGCCGTTTGCAGGTCGTCCAACGCCGGCTGGTGCAGCCCCGCCAGTGCCAAAGCGTAGGCCCGATGCCATAGCGCCCACCATGGCTGTTTGTCGCGGGCGACCATTCGCTGGGCATAGACCAGCGCCCGGGCGTTGAATGCCTTGGGCGCGGCCTGCCAGTGGAATTCGGTGAGCAGGCCAAGGTTCGCGTAACCGCGCACCAAGGCCCCCAGCCGCGGCGGCGATTCACCGTCGACTCGCATCAACTCGTGCAGTGCACGGACTGCGGAGAACTGGGAAACGAAGTCCAGTTTGTCCAGGGACTTCTCGACCGTCGGGGGAACGTCCGCCGAGTCCTTCAACGCGTGGGGCTTGCCCTGAAAGCCGGCCTGCCGGACGGTCTCGACGAACGCGCCGCGGGAGAGCTCCTCCAGTTCGGTCAGCACCGCCCGGTAGTCGATCGACGTGAAGGACCTGTCTCTTGGCATTTTCTCGGAGGCCGTGGCCACCCGCAGTTCCTTGTCGAGCACCGTCTTGCGCGGGGACGCGAGCCCCCTTCGCACGACCAAGCGGGAATGGCTCCCGAACTCTGCGGTGACTGCAAAGGGAGCATTCTCGCCACCGCCGGGCATCTCGTCGCCCAGCGACATGTCGCGGGTCCGCAAACCAAGTTGATCGCGGGCGGCGACGAGAAACGCCTGCCGCGCGAGCTCCTCCAACAGGCGCCCACGAACCTCGTCCTCGTTGAGGGGAAGAGTCGACGGGGACGAGCTTCTCAGGTAGACCACGGGCACGGCCGTGGAGTTTTCGTCACTGAAAGCGAAGCAGATGCCTGCCCAGAGGGCGCAGGCGGCCAACGCGAGCGAAAGTCTCTTGGGATTCATGGGGTCACCGTTCAAGGAAACGTAGCCGTTCAACCCCCAAGCACACGATGGAGAATCGAGTCGAATGGTACGAGTGCGATTTTACCTTACCCCCGCGGAAATGTAAAACGCCCCTCACAAGAAATCCGGAAAATTGCAAAGTCCTTCGTAGCACGGAATTTATTCCGTGGCCTCGCCCTTCTTAGGGCAAAACGGAATGAATTCCGTGCTACGGACGACTGTCCTGCAGTTAACAGCTCAGCGATGCCTCAATTCCTCCCGGATCTGCTCCAGCAGCTTCCGCGATCCGTGCTGGTCGCACCAAGCTTCCACATAGGGCCAGTCGATCGCATCGCCCTGGACGGCGATTACACTTTCAATGTCGATGCGGTGCTTGGGCCGGTTTTGCAACAGCAGCCAGCGCAGCTTTGTCACGAGAACGTCTTCCCGCGACAGAATCCATACATCGCGCCCAAAAATCGAGAACTTCTGCCGTCGCGCAAATCGCTCTTGATCGTGGGGATCGTCGGAGTGCCAAAACAACTCGACGGTGAAAGCCGTTTCGCGGTCATAGAACAAGACCTTTCGAGAGCCCGTCACCGATTCGAATTGGATTTGAGGGTCGCACTCAAGCTCCGGTCCAAGTGATTTGATCAACTCCGCCAACTGGCCCGGTCCAATCTGTACGACGATATCCGCGTCTTTCGTCGCCCGCGCGATGCCGTACACGTTCGTGGCGAAAGAGCCAACGATAACATAGGAGATTCCAACGGACCCTAGACCCTCCAGGACGCGGCGAAGTACTTGCTCGGCTTTCATCGAACCGCGCCCAAATTCTCGGCAATTTCCATTCGTTTGCGAAGAACCGCAAGCACCTCGGAATCATCCGCGCTGGGCAGATCGTGCCGAATACCCGCGATCCGAAGTTCGTGTACAAGGTCGATCATATCCAGCGTGCCGCGAAAGCGCTGTTCCGGCGTCATCCGCCGCGACCGCTCGACTTCTTCCCAAAAATCGACATCCATTTCGGCTTCTCCAATCGACGACCAAGTCGCCTTACCCGACATCTAGAGCCCGCTCTTGATATTATAACCCCAGCACGTCGTTCATCCCATACAAGGCTCAAGCAGAGGGAAGATGCTCCAAGTCGTCGCTGTGTCTTGCTTCCGGCGGCGGTCTTCAGTCGTGAGGTCCATATTCATAAAGATACCGGACTTGGCCTGCAACCCTATTCTTCACTTCCTGTCCGTGTCCACGGACTGAAGTCCGTGCTACGAAGGTGAGGCGGAACACTGTTCATATTGCCGGATCTTGCCGGCGGCCAAGAGGCACGTCCGCCGCGTGATGATCACGCTCAGGGCGTCGCGACGGAGGCTTTCTACCAGGAGTTGCTCGAAGGCCTCCGGCGCGGCCACGGGATCGATCACGACGACGTTCGGAATGCCCAGCGATCGACATAGGTCCTCGAAGACGATCTTGCCGGTGGCGGCGTGGTCGAGCGTGCGGCCCGTGCCGGGATGCTCCTGCATGCCGGTCATGGCCGTCGTGCCGTTGTCGAGGATCAAGACCACGTGGCCGCCCCGCGGCGGATTGTAGACCATCTCCACGAGACCGGGGATGCCGCTGTGAACGAAGGTGCTATCGCCGATGACGCTGACGACCCTGCGGGCCTGTTCAGCGGGTAGGGCATGGCGTAACCCCAGGCCCATGCCGATGCTGGCGCCCATGCAGACCAGCGAGTCCATCGCCTCCCAGGGCGGCAGCGCGCCCAGTGAATAACAGCCGATGTCGCCGGCCACAATGCAATCGAGTTTCTTGAGCACGCCGAAAACGGTACGGTGCGGACAGCCCTGGCACAAGGTCGGCGGCTTGCCGGGCACAGCGGCCGGCTCAACCGAAGTGTCGCTGGCAATGATCCGCCGCACGCGGGCCACATTCAGCTCCCCAAAACGATACATCTCGGGCTTGCCTTCTACCGCGATGCCGGCAGCACGGAGTTGTTCGACGAGATACGGGTCGCCTTCCTCGATAACCAGGCAGCGCTCGACGCCGGCGGCAAACCGGCGGATCCTCTCCAGCGGCAGCGGGTAGGTGAGGCCCAATTTCAGCACCGAGGTCTCCGGCACGGCCTCGCGAACGTGCATGTAAGTCACGCCCGAGGTGACAATGCCCAACTGGTTTTGACCGGCGATCAACTCGCTGGGACCGTGCTCTTCGTTCCACTGGGCCAGTTCGGCCAGCTTCTGCCGCAGGCGGCGATGGGCAGGCCGAGCGTTGCCGGGGATCATCACGCGTCCGCGAATGTCGCGATCGAAATGCGGTGCGGCGATGTCGGGCGACTGCGGCTGCGGACAGACCACGGTCTTCGAGTGACAAACGCGGGTCGTGGTCCGCAAGATGAACGGCAAGTGCCAACGGGCGGACAATTCCAACGCCAGCAGCGTGAAATCGTACGACTCCTGGGCGTCGGCCGGTTCCAGCATGGGAACGGCCGCGGCCACGGCAAAGCGGCGGTTGTCCTGTTCGTTCTGGCTGGACGCCATGCCCGGATCGTCGGCCGAGACCACCAGCAGCGGCCCGCTAGTGCCCGTATAGGCCGCAGTAAAGAGGGGATCGGCAGCCACGTTCAGCCCGACGTGCTTCATCGTCACCAGCGCGGCCGCACTGGCCATGGCCACACCCAGCCCGACTTCCAGAGCCACCTTTTCGTTGGGCGCCCACTGGGCGCGGCCGCCGTGGGCGGAGAAGTGTTCGAGGATCTCTGTCGACGGCGTGCCGGGGTAACCCGTGCCCAACACAACACCGTAATCCCGAGCGGCCAGGGCGACCGCCTCATTCCCGCTCAACAACAACCGTTTCGTAGCCGTAGCCAAAATTCGCGCACTCCACTGTCCCCGGCAAGATAATACCTCACGTAGAATGAGCTTTAGCCCGTCACTGACGGACTAAAATCCATCCTACATGTGATCTGTATCCATGCCGGGGTAATAGCCCGGCAACATGACTGCGGGGAAAAACTTCAGGTTAGCACACTTTAGCCGAAGTTTCTAGGCTTGCCCTTGCCTTGTGAACAATCACTTTACCTTGGTCTGCTTCTCGACCCAGGTCTCGTTCTTCAAATAGTGGTTCGCCCTGAGGATCACTTCGGGATCCTTGCTCAGCGCGAGCACTCGATTGAGGGCCTTGTCGAACTCGTTCTTGTTCGGCTGCCGCAGGTCCTTGTGGTGGGCCAACTCGACCACCGATTTGCAAGCCAATTGCGCAAACTGAGGTTGGTCCATGTAGGGGGCCACGAAACGCAGGGTCTCCAGCGAGCGGATCGCCGGGGCACGCTTCAGAACCATCGCCTTTTGCTCGTTGCTTTGGGCCAATTCCATGGCCTGCTTGAGCATTGCTAGCCGTGCCGCGTCCGAGCGTTTGTCGGGCAGCGGGGCGATACGGATCAGCGCGTCGACGAGCACCGTCCGCACGCCCGCAGCGTCCAACTTTCGCGGGGATTCGTCGTTCTTCCGGGAGTCGTCCATCGCCCGCACCAACTCGACCAATCGCGGCGCCACGCTGCCGTCGGGCCAATTGCACAACGCCACCAGCGCAACCCAATGGCGGAGGGTATCGCCACTAGTCAGCGCGGCATCGACGACCTTCCGCGCCGAGGGACCACCGATGCGGCCCAACGCGGGGAGCAGTTTTGTCGTGTCGCTCTCGCTCATGCCGGCCATAACTTTCAACAGCGTCACACCCGGATCGCGGTCCTTGGGATCTCGCCGGGCGATCAAGGCCAGCGACCGCTCGGCCTCTTCGCGGGCCACGGCGTCCTTGGCGTCGAGGATCTCGCGGGCTAATCGGGCGGTCAGTTCGGGGCCGGCCAATTGCCCTAGCGCCTCCATAGCTGCCACGCGGACCTTGGCGTCGCTGTCCTTGGAAACCTCGAACAGCTTGGGCACGCTATCAACGGCGTGCCGGACAACGAGCAACTGCAGCAACCGGACGCGTTGGGCCGGAACGGCCGTCTTCAACTCATCGCACAAGGCCGCGTTGACGTCTGCGCCGTGCAGATGCGTGATGGCGGCAACAGCATCTTTCTGGCTGTCGGCCGCGGCCAGCAGTTTGACCAGCCGTGGCACATCGCCTTTGTCGCCCAGCGCGCCCAGGGCACGGATCGCCGCGCCGCGGACTTCGGCATGAGAGTCGCCGAGCAAATCGAGCACGGCCGGCCGGGCTGCCGCATCGCCCCGTTCGGCGAGCGCCCCAAGCAGGCCCACCTGCGCCTCGGGGGCCAGTTTGGGCAATAGCGCCGCAAAACGAAGTGTCGCCGGGGCCCCTTTCACCTCGTCGCGGACCTGTTCCAATCCGACGGCCCGAACGTCCTTGTCTTTGTCGCAGACAAGATCGCTCACCGACTTTACCAGGTCGTCGTCCGCACGGGACGGGGAAGCAATCTGCAGTCCAAAGACGAGGGGAAGAACAAGCAGAGTCGTTGCAACGAGAGAAATGCGGTTCATATTCATGGCAGCGGCAATTTGAATCAATAGAGCGGATAAACGACTGGGTACTGAGTACTCAGTACTCAGTACCCAGCCACGTTGTTAACAATGTCGCGGACGACTGCTTAATCTTACTTCCCACTGGCCAGCAACAGCCCACGTGTGGCAGCCAAGCGAATACTCTTCACCGGGCAGGCAATCAGCGACTTGTAGACGGCCTGGGCTGCGGCCTTGTCGCCGGTGGCCAGCAATGCTTCGCCGGCAGCCAAACGGGCGTCGGCCGCCCGCATCTTGGCGGCCTCGGAGGCCGGCTTGGCCTCTTGCAGGGCCTTGGCCGACTCGGCCGTGCCGATGTCGCCCAGGGCCGTAGCCGCCGCCAGCGCGATCGAGACATCGCTGTCACCCACCAAGGCAGCCAAAGGGGCAACGGCCTCGCTGTCGCGGCGATTGCCCAAAGAGCCGGCCACGCCCGCCTTCTCGGCGCCGCTGGTCTTGCCCAGACCCTCGCGGAGGGCCTTGCCGGCTTCTGCTGCGGGAATCCGCTCCAGGGCATAGCGGGCCAGGTGCGAGAACTTCTTGTCCGGCAGCAAGGCGGCCAACGCCGGCACCGATGCGGCCGTGCCGATGACTGTCAGCTTGCGGCAGACGTAATCCTTGGCCGCATAGGGGACCTCGGCGCAGAGCACCGCCAGCAGGCGGGTCTCCAGGTCCTTGCACAAGGCCTCGTCGCCGTGGCAGGCCGGCACCGCGTCTTCAATCGCGCCAAGCTGTTCGCGGACCTTGTTGTCGCTTCCGCCGTAATCGAAGGTCTTGAGGGTCGCAAAGGCCTTGTCCAGCGCGGCCTTATCCACCGGCTGCGCCTCCGCCAGGGCAGCGCCCAGGACGGTAGCGGCGGTCGCCGCCACAGATCGTGTAATGGTCTGATATTGCATCTTTTATATCTTTCTTTCGCTTGAGTCTTGTTGGAATTAGAGGGTCCACGGTTCGCGGCGGGCGCGATCGACCAGGCGGTTGGCTTCGGCGTCGCCGGGGAACTCGTGCTTGACGGAGTCCCATTTCAGCGAACGCTTCAACTGATAGGCGATGATTCCCAGGTGCGCCACGGCGATGGTGTGCGTGGCCAGTTCGATATCACGGAAGGGCTTCTGGCGGGTCTTGACGCATTCGATGAAGTCGCCGTAGATGCCGCCGTTGCCCTTATAGCCCGGCACTGCCTTGGGCGCCCGCTTTTCGCCGGGCGTGCCCACGACTTGCAGGTTGCCCATGCCCGGATGGCGGTGATACAGGAGGATGCCGTTGGGATAACGGAAGGTCAGGTACTCCCGCTCCTCTTTATTGTAGATGACTTTATTGTAGATGACTTCCTCAGGCTCCAACTCGCGGCAGTCGATGGCGAAGATCGCGCCGCCGAAGTGGTGCGCGCCCCAGTCGGTCATGCCGCCGCCGGAATAATCGCTGTAGGAACGCCAGCTTCCACCGTTAGTGCCGAAGTTGCCGTCGCACCGCGCGTGGTTGTAGGGCGCCCAGGGGGCCGGGCCGAGCCACATGTCCCAGTCCATGCCCTTGGGAACCGTCTCGGCGGGCAGGTAGCAGGCCTTCGAGATCGGGCCGACATCGACGTTGATCGACTTGATGGGGCCGATCTCGCCGCTCCAACACTGGTTGACCACGACCTTGTAGTCCTCCCACACACGCTGGCTGCCGCCGGAAACGACGCGGCCGTAGCGGCGGGCCGCGGCAACCATCAAGGGGCCCTCGCGGAGGGTCCGCGTCTCGGGCTTCTGGCAATAAATGTCCTTGCCGTGGCGGCAGGCCTCGATCACCACGATGGCGTGCCAATGGTCGGGTGTGCCGCAGTGTACGGCGTCGATATCCGTACGAGCCAGCAGATCGCGGAAGTCGTTGTAGGCCTTGCAATCTTCATTGCCGTAATGACCGTTCACGTCATTGCGTTTGCCGTTGCGGACGTTTTCGCGGACGTCGCAAACGGCGACGTACTGCACGTCGCCGCGGCCAAGGTAGGCCCCTAGGTCGCCGCCGCCTTGATTTCCTAGACCGATACCGCCCATGACGATTCGTCCGCTAGGTGCGGGACGGCCGTCGGCGCCGAGGGCCGAGCCGGGTATCAGGTAGGGGCAGGCCGCCGCAGTCGCGGCCGCTGCCTTGAGAAAGTCTCGCCGATTGGCACGTTGTTTCATAGCTGTGCATTTCCTTTCTTGAAGCACGGCAGAATGCGCCCGCTAAGCACGATGCACATAACGGGCGAATACAACCAGGTTTGCCGAAGGTGGGCCGAATGTCCAATGGTGGGCAACGCCACGCAAGCGGCGTCATAACGGCATTCGGATAAGTTACAAGATAGATGGAGACGAGGGAAATGTCAACTTTTGCCGACTGGATAAAATCCGCAAATCGCCGGAACCTGGAAATAAACTATCGCAAGGGGGGCCTCACCGCAGCAGTTCCGCCACGCCGACCGCCAGCAATCCCAGGCTGACGACCGCATTGACCTGGAAAAACGCCCGATTTATGCGGCTTAAATCGTCGGGCCGCACGATCCAATGCTCGTAAACCAGCAGCAGCCCAATCACGGCCACGCCTGTCAGATATATGGTCCCGAACGGCGGATAAATCCAGGGCATAATGGCCAGCAGCGCGAGCATGACAAAATGGCACGCGGCCGCCAGACGCAAGCTGGCGGCAACGCCCAATCGGGCCGGAACGCTGTGCAACCGCATGGCCACGTCGAAGGCGTAGTCCTGGCAGGCATAGATCATGTCGAAACCGGCCACCCACAGCGCCACCGCCGTGCTCAGCACCAACGGCGGCCAGGCGATCTCCGCCCGCAGCACAACCCACGCCGCCGACGGCGCCAGGGCCAGGGCAACCCCCAGCCAAACGTGTGCCAGCAGCGTAAATCGCTTGGCATAGCTATAGCCGAAGAGGAAGAGCAACACCGGAACTGACGCGGCCAGCGGGATCCAGTTCGGCAGAAAGAGCAGCGTCGCCAGTATGAACCCCAGGGAACAGAGTATCGTGAAATTCCGCACGCCGCCCACGCTCAACACGCCGGTGGGCAGGTGCCGCATCTTCGTGCGCGGGTTCAATGCGTCGAGTTGCCGATCCGCCAGGCGGTTGAAGGCCATTGCCGCGCTGCGGGCGGCGACCATGCAGACCAGGATGCCGAGCAGGTCGAGCCAGCGGAACGGCACGGGCGGCTTGTTGCGCGCGTTCAGGCCCCAAGCCATCGCCGCCGCCAGCAGCGCAAACGGCAGCGCGAAGAGCGTGTGGCTGAAGCGGATCATCTCCAGGATGTGGCAGAACTGGCGGAACATTTGTGGGTCGTGGCAAACGTGGTTAATTGGGGGGCGAGTCCTATTCGCCGCGCAAGATTGCGTCAATAGATTCGCTTCCACCTTTTGAAAGCGCGAACGTCTTGGGCCGAGAGCGCAAACCATTCGCCCTCTTTGCGCTTGTCGGCAAACCGCGTGTGCCAATAGTTCTCGATACCGGCTGGATCATCGGTCTTAATGTAATGGATCGGTTCTAGCTTCTCAGGAAGTTGGATTCCGATCTCACCTTCGCGCCGCAGTGGGTTGATCGTCCGGCCGATCTTATACTCGCGACGAGAACCGTGCTTCAGTAAGTAGACATAGCCAAACACGGGTAGTGCGTGGCCGATCTTCTCGTCGTCCAGCGACCCGTCCGCGGGCAAGAATTGACACCAAAGTGCGGCCACATCCTCATTTCCCGGGTTGGCTTCGCACCAAGCAATGAGGCGGGATGCACGCTCCGGTTTCGAGCCAAGACGCCGAAACACCTTCTCGGAAGGGAATGCGGAATCGGCCCTTGCCGCAAGCAGGAGGTCGCCTTGGGTGGGGACGCGACCAAGCCGGCGAGTTAGCTGGGCGATCTGATGGAAGAGAAAGCCATCATCGTAGGCCTCGTTCATCCGATTTGGCTCAAGCCCTGCTTCCCGAACAGCATCGCCCCAGCGAGTCCAGAACCGTCCGTACCAATCGTAGTACCCGATCCCAGTCTCCTCCTCGAAACGCCTCCATCCGAGCGCCGCGTCTCCGTTGGCCTTTGCCGTACGCCGAATTTCGTCAATGATATGTTGCTTGTCCATCTGTACGACCGGTTTCACGGGTACTTCTTTCGCATCGCGGCGAAGACATCTTCCGCTGGAACGCTGCCGACGGTTCCATTCTCCATATCCTGCAATCTTCGCCCCAGCTCCGCCTCCGAGACCGACTGCACGTCACCGCCATCCTCTTCGCCCAGGGAACAGATCAAGTAGTCGGCCAACTCAGCCCGGTCTTCGGCCGAAAGTTGCAGGAGTTCGTTCTTTAGTTCATCAACCCTTCGAGTCATGGCTACCGCCTACAACGGAAGGTACTCAATTCGGTTCAGCAAGTCCTCGGGATTACCGGCTTTAGCGATAATCTCCAGGTCGGCAATCGTTTGGCCGACCGTCATCTTCAATTGATGAACGTAAATGACGCCAGCAAACGGGCGACCGGTCTCCTGCCACTTGTCGGCAATCGCGAGGAAATCATCATCATTCGTAAATACCACGCGACCAAGCTGCATCGCGCGTTCCAACACATCCGCATCGTCAGACTCCGCATAACCGTCCTCGAACGCAACCAGCACGTCGACGCCGCGCTGCCGAAGCCCCAACGCAATTGCTGCGTGGACATTATGGTCAAGATAAAGGGTAACGCTCACGGGAGCAACCCCTGAGCTTTCAGCTTCAAACGGATTGGCGATGGCCCCTGCCTGAGGTCTGCCGCGGCCTTGATGG
This sequence comes from uncultured Planctomycetaceae bacterium, assembly GCA_964615095.1. Lineage (GTDB taxonomy): Bacteria > Planctomycetota > Planctomycetia > Pirellulales > Thermoguttaceae > JANXQG01. The sequence continues at coordinate 28,588 of CAZTPX010000010.1, forward strand.
CCTCCACTTTCCGCATTCGCCGCGCGATGTCTTCATCCATTTCGGCCTGATGATCATAGTAATACGCCAATGCGCTATAAATCGCTCCAACGGCAAGATGCGGCAACTCGCGGTGAATCTCCCGAGCGTCCGAACCGTGGGCAAGATGATCCAAGACAATCTCAACCACCTTTGTGCGGGTTCCCGTGATAACTGGCACGCCTTGGGGGTCGAGCGAAATGTGTGCGTAGTCGACAGTAGCCATTGGTTCTCCTTAGTTCTTAAATCGGGCGGTCCACCGTTGCATCCATGAGGATCTCGGCCCTTGAATTATATCAAGAATGGCAACCCGTTCACTCCGAACTTCCCCAGCGATGGATCAGCGAATTGTGGATTCCCAACTGGTCGAGAATCCGCGCGACGACGAAATCGATCAAGTCGCCGATCGTCTTCACGCCATGATAGAAACCGGGCATGGCCGGCAGAATCACGGCGCCATACTCCGCGGCCCGCTTCAAATTTTCCAGCACGGTTTGCGAAAGCGGTGTCTCCCGCGGCACGAGGATCAGCTTCCGCCGCTCCTTGAAATGGACTTCCGCCGCGCGGTGAATCAGGTTGGCGCTGGTGCCGTGGACGATCGCACTGAGCGTGCCGCTGGAACACGGACAAATCACCATCCCGTCCGTCAGGAACGATCCACTGGCAATCGCGCCCATGTAGTCGCGGTAATGGTAGTAAATCAACCTGCCTTCCTCACCCGTGCCCACGGCCAGAACATTGCTCTCGTCGCTGGAAATGCCCGACATCGTCCGCAGAATCTGTAACTTGCGATCCTTGGGCTTGGAGCCGATGTCCAACATCAGCATTGAAGGATGGAAGTTCTCCAGGTCGACCGCGAGATCCAACTCCTGCTTGAAGACCGTCTGCGCGGCCGGGCTGATGACTAGGTGAATGTCGCAGCCGGCGGCGTAAAGAACCTCCAAGAGCCGTGTGGCATAGACCATTCCGCTGGCTCCGGTAATGGCGACGACGATGTTCCGCTTCATGATGAACGGTTCCTGCTATTTTTCACTTCTTGCCCACGTAGAGCGTGGCAATCCCCAACGTAAAGCGAAAGTACTCCACTCGCGCCAAGCCGGCAGCCCGCATCCGCGCGGCAAGCTCCTCGCCCTGCGGGAACTGACTGACGCTGGCTGGAAGATAATTATAGGCCAACTGATGATTCTTCGCCAATAGCTGTCCGATACGCGGCAGCACGCGGTGGAAATACCAGCCGTAGAGCGGCCCCAGCGGCCAGAGCGTCGGCGTGGAGAATTCCAGCACGGCCACGCTTCCGCCGGGTCGGCAAACGCGGGCCATTTCCCGCAGCCCGCCGTCCGTGTCGCTAACGTTCCGCAGCCCGAAAGCAACACAAACGATCTGAAAGAAATCGTCCGCAAAGGGCAGTTGCAGCGTGTCGGCTTCCAGCCAGGAAATGTGTTTTTCCGCACCGGCCCGGCGGCTCTTCTTTTCGGCCAAATCGAGCATGGGACGGCAGAAATCAGTGCCGACAATCTGTGCCGTGCGGCCGCTCGCCTTCCAATAGGCCAGGGCGAGGTCGCCGGTACCCGTGCAGACGTCCAGGATCGGCCCGTCGTCCGGCCAAGGCGGCACCCGGCGGACGGTCCTTCGTCGCCAGGATAGATCGATGCCCAACGAGAGCACGTGGTTCAGCAGATCGTACCGCCCGGCGATCTCGCCGAACATCTCTTGCACGCGTGCGGAGGATTTATCGAGATGCATGGTTGCTTAACGATCTGCTTCCGGTCCCAACCCGTACTCGTTCCAGCGTTGACTGACGAGCTTTTCCATTTCGGCATCCGTGGATGCGTTGCGGGGCCCCGACACGCCCCCCTCGGCAGCAGATTTCCGCGTAGCGTCGATGGCCATCCGGCGTCCTAACTCGCCAGCAGTTGAGGTCGAGTCTAGGGGATCCGCCGGGGCGGAGTGCAGCCAGACATCACGCACAGGATGCGCTTCGTGGGCAATGACCGCCCAGACCTGTGCCGCATCGCAGACATCCACGTCCGCATCGACGATCACCAGCAGCTTGGCAAAGCAGAACGGCCGCATGCCCCAGGCCACGGTCGCGACCTGGTGGGCCTGGCCCGCATAGGTCTTGCGAATGGCAAGCACAACCAGGTACCGGGCAGCGCCGGACAACGGCAGATCGAAATCCACCAATTCGGAAATCCGCAACTGCAAAAGCGGCAGGAAGATCCGCGACATGATGCGGTTGCGCAGACAGACCTCATGGCAATCCGGCCCGGCAATCGCCGCCGGAAAAATGCGGTTGGCCCGATGTGTCACGGCAGTCACGTGGATGGTATAGCCCGCCTGATCGGCAATGATGCGACCGCTGGTCGAAAATCGCGGTGCAGTGCGGGTCTCGCCATCCGCGGGATCGATATGGCCCTCGATGACGATGTCCGCTTCGGCCGGCGCGAGCAGATCGACGCTGCGGCAGGCCACGGCATCCAGAGACTTCTCACGCAACATTCCGGCCAGGCCCAGCGGATCGACCGCCGCCGGCATGGGAGCCGCAGCGGCCAAATCAACGGCCGGATCGCCGCCGATCACAACGGCGATGGGCATCTGCGCCTGTCGGCTGGCATATTCCTGGAAAAGGGGCATCGCGACGGCAATATCCGACCAGGCAGCGGTCAGGCGATCGCGGCCGGAAATCTGCAGATCGCCCGGCAGAAAGAGCTGCGCGTGCGAGTCGGGCTCAGCGGAAAGGATCGTGGCGGCAGGAATCGCGGGCGTCTTGACCTCCACACCGGATTGCGGGCAGGGAAGCTCTTCGAGATCGACGTCGCCACCCAGACGGACAATCTGCTGGCAAGCGCCGGACTTGACCCGATTGGCGGAAAAACTCGCCGCCGCACCGTTTCGGGCACCAAGGCGCAACCTTTCCAGCCAGCCCTCGCTGCCGCTGGAATTCAGCCCGCGATCCACCCGGCCGGTCGCTTCTTCGATCGTCTCGACACCCAAGGCCCGGCAGACGCGCAACTCGGTACCCAGGAGATTAGTGAGCAAGGGGATATCGTGCCCCTTGATGCAACGGAACAGCAGCGCCGGGCCGGCCCGCCGGGCGACACGGCGGGTGATTTCGGCGACTTCCAGACGAGGATCGACCTCGGCATTGACCGGGGCCAATTCCCCGGCCCGCCCCAGTTCTTCCAGGAAATCGGCCAATGTGCGATGCGGCATAGAGATAATTGTAACCTCTGTCGGATCTCACGCCAACCGGAGCGCGTCATCCGCTGTACAGACTCGCTTGGATTGCTCGAAATCTCTGTGTAGACTTATAGACTTACCCTTGTGGAGATTTCCGTCATGCCCGGAACGCTAAACGTCTATGTCCTGCCGAAACTGGTCGAGCCCAAGGAACTGGCGGGCGGGACCGCCGTCATTATCGACGTGCTCCGCTCGACGACCACGATCGTGCATGCCTTGGCCGCCGGCGCGCGGGAAGTGATTCCCTGCGCCGAGGTCGAGGAAGCCCGGCAGATGGCCGCCCAGTGGCCGTCGGACGAGGTACTGCTCGGGGGCGAGCGGGGCGGGTTGGCGGTGCCGGGATTCGATTTGGGCAACTCGCCGGACGACTATACGGCCGATCGCCTCGACGGCAAAACGCTGATTATCACGACGACCAATGGGACCCGCGCGATGGCCCACGCCCGAACGGCCGCGCAGATCTTCCTGGGGGCCTTCGTGAATATTTCGGCGCTGTGCGAGAAGCTCCAAGGGGACATGGCCATCCACATTCTCTGCTCGGGCACCGACGGCCAGTACAGCGAGGACGACATCCTCCTGGCCGGCATGCTGGTCGATCGCTTGCAGCGCCGCGACGGCCAGCGCTATATGCTCAACGCGCAGGCGATTACGGCCCAGGAGACGTGGCTGCACGCGTTTCCTCTGCCGCTGGTCCTGGGTGCCGAGACGCTCGAACCGGAGCGACTGGCCAAGGCCCTCCGCAACAGCCCCGGCGGCCGGAATCTGGTCGAGTTGGGACTCGACGAAGACATCTTGACCGCTGCGCGGATCGATCGCTTCGCCATCGTGCCCGAGTTGGACCCGGCAACGTTTCGGATTCACGGAGAGTAGGTCCTGCTTGCCAAGCAGAACTATTACGTTCGGACTTGATCGCAAGGTTGCCATTTGCAAGCAACGCCGCGCATTATCAAGGCTGCGATCACAACCTGAGCTATGGGTCGCGAGAGAAACTTCAAGTCTTTCGGCGAACCATCACACAATAGTCCCTTCCGGCAGAACGGACCTACTACGGCTCGATCAGGTAGGCTTGGCCGTCGAGGTTGAGGACCACGGCCTCGTCCATGGCCAAGTATTGTGACATGGTACGTCCGAAGCGGTTGGCCAGGTCGAAATAATCCTTGCTGAACTGTTTGACCTTGCGGGCGTTCTGCTGCTGCGTGGGCGTTACCTGGGAATCAACCCACTGGTTCTGGCGGCGGTAGAAGGTGCGATTGCCGATATTGCGGACCGACTCCTGGGCCTGCTCGGCCTCTTTTTGGATCTCGCCGCCGTAGGACAATTCACCGGCCGCCTTGGCCGCTTCGGCCATCGGCGCCGATGATGCCGCGCTTAGCGCGGCGGCACCAGCCGCGGGCTGCCCTTGACCGCCATACCCGCCCATGCCGTTGCTTCCCGGTCTGCGGGCCGCCGGCGCTGCCTGCGCGAAGCGGTTGAAACCATTGGAGGCATCCTTTTTTTCAGCCGATCGCATATTTCCAGAGTAGTCGTTGGCGGACTGGAAGTTGTAAGCGTTCTGGAAATCGCCCTTCATCGCCCGCTGGGCGGTGCCTGCCGCGCCGCCGGTTTGGGCCAGCGATTCCAACCGCCGGTTGGCGCGGTCGAAATTCGTGGTAACGTCGTGGATGTTGGTCGTCTCGTCGGCCATGAACGACGTGTAGGGCGTGAGGATGCCGTGCCGCGTGGCCAGTTCCACCAGTTCCTTCACCAGTTCGTTGTTCTTGCCGTTGAGGTCCATCTGGTCCAGAATCTCGCCCACGCGGCGGACGGCCCAGAGCTTCTCGATGAAGGCCAGCGATTCGTCGCCGCTTTGCTGGACGAAATTCGCGGGGAAGTCGAACTTCTCCTGCTTATCGCCGATCTTGCCGGTCACGATCACCTTGGCCGTGCCCGCCTTCTTGTAACGCCCCACGATCACCAACTGATCGCCGGCAAACAAATCGCCCGCCTCGTGCGGATAAACGCGGCTGACGGGCGAGCCTTCTTCCGTCTTCACGGTGTCGAAGTCGTAGCGGATCTGCATGCCCGTCAATACGGGCGACTCGATGCGGTTGTACAGTCGGGCGACGTGCTCCTCGATGTTCTCGTCGGGCCGCACGTACTCGCTCTGCCCGAAATTCTCGCGTACGACTTTATCCAGGAAGCGGGCGTTCAAATCGTAGCCCACGCCAAAACAGAAGATGCGAGCGTGGACCTTGTTGAAGCCTTTCGAGTTGGCCACGATGCGCATTTCGTTGGTCTCGCCCACGGTCGGCAGGCCGTCGGTGAGGAAGACCACGTAGCTCGGCCGGCCGGCGTCGGTAAGCTGGCCTAGCGAGACGCGCAGGGCCTCGTTGATGTTCGTGCTGCCGCCGGCATAAAGCCCCTCGGCAAAGCCCAGGGCCTCGCGGCGGGTCTTGTCGTTGTAGCGTTGCAGTTCCGGCCGGAAGGATTCGATTTCGCTGTCGAAGGCGATGATGTTGAACAAGTCGCCCTCGCGGAGGTTGTTCAACACGTGCTTGAGGGCCGCCCGCACCTGCTCGATCTTCTGCCCGCTCATACTGCCGGAGCGGTCCATGACCAAGAGGACCGTCTTCTTGGGCCGCTCGCTCGTGGCCTTGATCTCCGGGCTGGCCAGCAAGAGGAAATAGCCGTCCTGGTTCTTGTCGGGCCGGTACGTCAGCACGCGCGTGCTCACTTTGCCGCGGCCGATGTCGTAGAGCAGGCGGAAATCGGAGGTGGGAACCTGGTCCTTGGCCGTGTAGCTGACCACCGCGTGACGGTCGTCGGGCCGCTTGATGTCCACGGAATGCGTCGGGCTGTAGACATTCTTGATGTCTTCCTGGCTTTCCACGGAGACGCGGAAACTGATCTTCTCCACCGGAGTCGAGGTATACTTGGCCGTGCTCAGGGGGAAGAGGAAATCGGTCATCCCTTCCTGTTTGCGGCAAAGCTGCACGTAGCGGAGCGAAACGGTTCGCTTGGCCCCCGGCGGCACGGGGAACACGCTCGTCTTGAACATGCCGGTGCCCACCCACTCCAGCAGGGCCGGGTCGCGGTTCTTCCGCACGATTTCTTCATAGGCCCGGCGGGCGTCGTCGGCATTGAGCAACTTGGCGGGCATTTCCTTGCCGTCGACCAGCAACGTCATGCGATCGATGGCCCCGTCGTAAGGCAGGGGAAAAATGAAGGCAACTTCCATTTGCCGGCTGCCGGTATTCACGAACGACTGGGAAACCTGCACCTTGGCCACCTGATCAACCACGCGGGCGTCGACTTCCAAGGCGTCGATCCTGTAGGTGACCGGCGGTGGTTCTGGGGCGGGAACGGGATGCGGATAGGGCCGGGGCGGCCAAATGATGATCGGCCGGGGCAGGCGGATATGTTCCGTCGGATCGACGACCACCAATAATCCTTGCGCCCGCGCAAACAGGGGAAACAGGAACACAACAACGGCAATCCATCGGCTCAATCTGGCGACCATGGCACATCTCCTTGTTTTGTAGAAGGGAATCTATCCCGCTCTTGATAGACATTGTACACCTCTTGGACGCTGCTGCACGCCCAAGAGTTCCCGCAAAATGTACTGTTGGCGGGCGGGATGGGTTTCTTGGGTATCTTTAGTCCGCCAGCGTCAAAACGGCATGAGTCAGAAAAAAACGCTTCCAGCGGCATTTCTCCAGGCTCGGCTGCCGAGCCCCCCGTTTCAGGTCAGGAAGTGATATAGCCACATCAAATGGGCCTTTTGGAGTTTTGAAGGTGATTTTCCACTTCCACGGGTTTATTCGGTTTCCGCTAAAGGTAGTTGCTTGCACGGCAGAAACTGCGTGAAAACGAACCCTACAGTGGCGATACGCATACCGCCCCCGAAACCGTCACGATGATGAACAATGGGAGGCCGGCAAGGAGATTCCCGATGGATTGGACGGCGACCTCCTGAAAGACCCCGGCTCGAAAACAATCTACGTCCGGATCAAGCTGCGTGAAGACCGCCACGGATTTTCGCAGTTCCTAGTGCCCCATATCGGCGAGCAGGCTGAGAAATAGGCTACCGCCGGCGGGGCTGCGCCGAAGCAAAGGCTCGACCCGAACCTGCAGCCCGCCGCGGTTTCATCGTTCAACTTTTCACCACGCCCGACCGCAGCGTGTACGCGAGCCGTCTATCGCGCGCGTGCGGCTCCACGTCCGGGCCGATGGCGGGCCAGGAGTGATCGCCGAAGAACGCCGGCTTGACCTTCAGGTCGAGCGAGATCGGCAGGTTCCGCTGCTTGATCTTGCCGTCCCACTCGACCTGCCTATTGCCTATTTCTTGTCCCGCGTGAACTTCACCACGCAGAGATTGACCGCCCTCCAGGTCTTGGCGTCGCGGGCACAGACCTTGACCTCTTGCACGCCGCTCTTTTCCATCTCGACCGTGCCGAAGGCCACCTCGCCGAACTTGTCCCAGTCGCCGGTCTTCGTCACCTTGGCAACAAGCTGCTTTCCACCGACTTCCAGGGCCACTTCGCTCTCGCCGTCGTTCAGGGCGAACTGGCCCGTCACCTTGTAGACGCCGGGCTTGGGAAAATCCGCCTTCCACGAGGCCCAGTCGGCGGAATTGTCCCAAAAGCCCAGGTTCGAGCGGCTGCCCCGCTGCTCGACCTTGATACCGTCGCCGTGCAGATCGGCCGCGTCGGCGTCCAGCGAGAGGTTGCCGCGACGATCGGGCTTGATCGTGGAAGACGCCGGCGCGGCGATCGCCGCCGGCTTGAGTTCCGTGCCGATGATCTTCAAACCCGTCGTATACTCCGAGACCTTCTTCTCGGGCAAGGTCACCACCAGGCCCTCGGCCGTCTGCTTCCACGCGATCTTGCCGTCGTATCCCAGCAGGCTGACGGCGGTGATGTTGTTGATGTTTTCGCCGGCCGGCTTGGCCAACGAGCGAACGACGATCTGGCCGTCTTCCGGCCAGCCCAGGGCGATGGCGTAGAGCACGGAGCCTTTAGTGGTGAAGCGGATTTCCTTGGCGTTGTACTTGAAGTCCTCGCCGAACGCGCCGCCCTTGACCCGCACGGCGCTCTCGCCGTAGACCAGCCAGGGCCGGCTGCCGAAGATCGCCTCGCCATGCACGGCGGTCCAATCGGCCAACTGCGCCAGCATCTTCTCGACGTCCGCGTCGAGCGAGCCGTCGGGCCGCTGCACGACGTTCAACAGCAGGTTGCCGTTCTTGCTGACGTTATCCACGAGCATGTGGATGACCCAGCTCACGGGGCGGAACTTCCAGTTGCGGTTGTAAAACCAGTCGCCGATCGAGGTATCGGTCTGCCAGGGATTGGGATCGATCTTGGGCATGATGCCGCGCTCGAGGTCCTCGACCCAGCGGCCTTCCGACTTCTGCTTGCAGTTGTAGATGGCTTCCGTCTGGCCGCCATGCAGGGCTGCATCGGAGTTGTACAGGTGGGCGATCATGCTCAGGCCCACATCGTTGCCGAAGGCCACGCCACCGTCACTATAGAGCAGGTCGGGATGGTAGTTGTCGACCAGTTCCTTGATCTCGGCGTACCATTGCCGCTGCCAACGCGGGTCGTTGCTGTACCAGCCCGAGTCGCCGGGCCGGGCGGGGAAGTGGTAGAGGTCCTGGTACTGGGGATTCGCGCCGTCGTAGGGCACGCCCGCCTTGGGACCCGTCTTGTCCGAACCGTGGCTGGCCTGGAACCAAGTGAAGCTGGCGCCGAGGTGCTCGGAGACACCGAACCGCAGGCCGTACTTCTTGGCCGCCTTCTGCCAGTCGCCCACCACGTCGCGCTTGGGGCCCATGTTCACGGCGTTCCACTTGTGCAACTTGGAATTCCAGAGGAAGAAGTCGTCGTGGTGCGAGCCCATGCTCACGAAGTACTTGGCCCCCGCCTTCTTGTAGAGCTGCATGAGGCGGTCGGGGTTCCATTTCTCGGCCTTCCAGAGCGGAATGATGTCCTTGTAGCCGAACTCCGAGGGGTGGCCGTAGTGCTCGATGTGGTACTTGTAGTGGCCGCTGCCCTGCTCGTAGATGCCGCGGGCGTACCAGTCGCCGTCCATAGGCACGGCCTGCGGGCCCCAGTGTGCCCAGATGCCGAACTTGGCGTCGCGGAACCAGTCCGGGCACTTGTACTCTTTGAGCGATTTCATGGTGGGTTGAAACGGCCCTGCGGCGACGGGCAGTTTTACGGCGGGCGCCTTGTCGTCGGCGCAGGCCAGTCCGGCAGGGACCAGCAAGGCAAGGAAAGCGGCAGTCGTGAAGATTGATCTCATGAACGGACTCCTCAGCGGTAAGGATGTGGGGGAACAATTAACGGGTAGGCTACACTGCCCGCCGCCGGAATGCGGGGCGGATACCATGCGAAAAGCGCTATTATAGGCAGGGATTCGTCCGATTGCAAAGCAATCGCAGACATCTCGGACAGCGGCTCACTGCTGCGGGCTCCCCAGCGGCGTGTGTACGCCTTTCATCGCCGGACCTTCCCCGCCGATCGCCGAGGCGTCGCTGGCCCGCGAGTCCGTCAAGGCGATGCCGATGAAAAGACTCACGAACAACAGGCAGCCGATGAAGATCATGGAGTTGAAAGGGCGGTCCCAGAAGAGGTGCATGAAGAACAGCACCACCAACGAGGCCTTGGCGACGGCGATCGCCAAGGCGAAATACAGGTTCAGGTTGCCCAGATCGACGTGCGCTACTGCCACCGTCAAGCCCGTCAGCGCCAGCAGGCCGCCGAACACGGCCGCCAGGAGCCAGAGAGGCACGACGTGACCGAGGCTGGAATGTGCGGAGGCGTGCGGCAGGGAGGAATCGGCGGGATGCTGGGCCATGGCAATTCTAGGGGGCTTATAGGTCTTTTGTGGAACTCATGACAGGTTAAAAGCCTATCCTGCTAGTTGGACTCACGATATCAGGTAGAGCAACGGGAACAGGAATATCCAAACGAGATCGACCAGGTGCCAGTACAGGCCGACGAAATCGACCGCGGCGAAACGGTCCGGGCCGAAAATGCCTTTGCGGGCCTTGCCGATCAGCCAGGCGATCACAATCATGCCGGCAATCACGTGGATGCCGTGCAGGCCGGTCATGACGAAGTAGATGCCGAAGAACAGTTGCACGTTGTTCGGCTCCGGTCCGTGCCATACGATATCGCGATCTCGGCGGAGTTGATTGCGCTCGAGCCAGAGCGTTGAAAGACCGGCGGGACCGATCGCCGCGGGCGCAATCTGCGATCGCTCGCCAACCGCGCCGGGCGCCGCTTGTGGCTTGGCATTCGCCGGCTTGTCCGGTTTCTCCGCGGCCTTGTCGCCGGCCGCCTCCAGGCTTGGCAGGACGACCCGCGGCGGCGGCGACTTTGGATCGAAGTTCTTGCCCGGCAGCAGCGCCTCTTTCCACTTCTCCTGGTACTCGACGCCCTTCACGCCCAGGAAGACAAAGGCGCAGGCCAGCGTGATCGTCAGCAGGCGGACCAGGAGCTTTGTCTGGCCGAGCTGCGCCGCGCGGACGCCCCAGGCCATCGTAAAGCTGCTGAAGATCAGCACCACGGTGTTCAGCGCGCCCAAGGGTACCGAAAGGTAATGGTGGGCGTAGAGGAAGATTTCCGGGTGCAGCGCGCGGAGCACGGCATAGCCGCAGAAAAGCCCCGAGAACATCAGGATCTCGGTGGTCAGAAAGAGCCAGATGCCGAGCTTGCCCGAGTCGTACTGCTGCTGGAGCGACTCGAAGTGGTGCGCCAGGTGCTCGGGATGCTCGTGCGACGTTTCGGGGAGTATGGCTTGCGTCATGAAAGTACTCAGTACTCAGTACTCAGTGGTCAATACTCAGTACTAAAATCTAAAATCTAAGTTCTAAAATCTAAGCCCTAAGCTCTGCGGTCACTAGTTCCTCCGTCTTCCGCTCATACCCTTGCGTTTCCTCATCCCATTCCAGGCCCTCGTGATCGTAAGGCCGGCCCACGGCGGGCGGCTCGGGGAAATTGTCGTGCGGCGGCGGCGAAGGGCACGTCCATTCCAGAGTCGAACCGCCCCAGGGGTTGGCCGGCGCCTGCTTGCCGCGGAACAAGGAGTGCAGCAGGTAGGCGGCGATCACCAGGAAGGCCGCCATCTGAATGAACGCGCCGACAGTCGAAAGGACATGCAGGTAGCGGAACTCGGGAAAATAGACCGCCGACCGCCGCGGCATGCCGTGCAAGCCGAGGATGAACTGCGGGAAGAACGTCAAGTTGAAGGCCAGGATCTCCAGCAGGCAGCAGAGCCGCCCGAACGGTTCGTTGTACATCCGACCCGTGATCTTCGGCCACCAGTAGTGCAGTCCGCCGATGAACATGAACAGCGCGCCGCCAAACATCACGTAGTGGAAGTGGGCGACAACGAAATAGGTGTCGTGGACGTGGAAGTTCGTGGGCAGGATGGCCAGCGGCAGGCCGGTGAGGCCGCCGATGGAAAACATGAAGAAGAACCCCAGGGCGTACAACATGGGCGTCTTCAAGACGATCGAGCCCTTGTACATCGTGGCCAGCCAATTGAAGACCTTGATTGCCGAGGGGATGGCCACCAGCACGGTCATGGCGCTGAAGATCACGTTGGCCGGACTCGATTGGCCGTTGGGGAACATGTGGTGCCCCCAGACGAAGAAGCCGATCAGGGCGATGGCGATGCTGCTCATGGCCACGAAACGGTAGCCGAAGATTTCGCGGCGGCTGAAGGTGGCGATCAGCTCGCTCATGATCCCCATGGCGGGCAGGATCATGATGTACACCGCCGGGTGCGAATAGAACCAGAAAAAGTGCTGGAAGAGCACCGCGTCGCCGCCGTAGGCCGGATCGAAAATGCCTGGGTGGAACAATCGCTCCGCGATCAACAACAGCAGCGTGATGGCCAGCACGGGCGTGGCCAGGATCTGAATGATGGCCGTGGCGTACAGGCCCCAGCAGAACAGCGGCATGCGGAACCAGGTCATGCCCCGCGGCCGCAGCTTATGCATGGTGACGATGAAGTTCAAGCCCGTGAGGATCGAACTGAAGCCCAGCAGGAAGGCACCGAAGACGACGCTGATCACGGCTGTCGATGTCTGCACGCTGTAGGGCGTATAGAACGTCCAGCCCGTATCGACCGCACCCAGCACCAGCGACGACAGGGCGAAGAGCATGCCGGCGACATAGAAGTAATAGCTCATCAGGTTCAGCCGCGGGAAGGCCACGTCCTTGGCCCCCAGCATGAGCGGCAGGACGAAGTTCCCCAAGGCCCCGGGGATGCCGGGGATCAAGACGAGGAAGATCATGATCGCGCCGTGCAGCGTGAAGACCTGGTTGTACTGCTGGAAGACGTCGGCCGTGGCGGCGGGCGTGAGCTTGTGGAAGAGCAGTCCCGTGGGCGTGAGCAACTGCACGCGGATGAGCATGGCGAACAGGCCGCCTAGGAAGAAGGCGAAGAGGACCGACATCAGGTACATCACGCCGATCCGCTTGTGGTCCAGCGTGAAGATCCAGGTGGCGATGCCGCGGCCGTGCGTGAGGTAGTTGTCGCGGGGCGAGAGGCCGTCGCCGCTTTCCAAATCATTGACAGTCATTTTCCATCCTCCTTCGTCGCGGCGGCCGGCGGAGTTGCAGATCTCTCGACGGGCGGATCGGCCGGCCGGTCGTCAACGCGGCCAGCCGGCGGTTTCTTCGCCGCTTGCGGTTTGGCAGCATCAGCCTTCGGCCTTTTCTCATCCTCGAGCGATTCCGGCGTCTTCATCGGCGTGTAGGAACCGCCCAGGCTCTTGATGTACTCGATCATGGCTTGCAGCATCTTCTCCTTGTATGGCGATCCGCTGAAGTCCGATTCCTTGGAAGGCATGACGTTCTGGAAATCCTGCACGATCTTGGCCTCCGGGTGCAGGATCGACTCGCGGAGGTAATCGTCCCACTTCGCGTCGCCATCGCTTGCCTTGAGCGTATAGCCCGGCACGTTGGAGGACGAAAACTGGTGATCGCGCTTGTAAAGACCCTTCCAGGTGGGGCCGGTCCCCTTGCTGTCGTCGATGGAGTGGCACCCCGAGCAGCCTTTCGTAACGTAGAGCTTCTTGCCGACGTCGGCGTAAGGCAGCGGTTGCTTGCTGTTTCGGTCGACGAAGATGTTGGCGGCCTCGGCCAGCTTCTTGTCGTAGTCTTCCTTTTCCAGCACGAAGGCCCTGGCGTTCATCTCCGCGTGGCCGTTGCCGCAGTATTGCGTGCAGAAGACGTGATAGTAGTCTTCTTCGCCGGTGGTCACCGTGGGCTGGAACCAGATCTCCGTATTCCGCCCCGGCACGGCGTTGCGCTGCACGCGGAAGGCGGGAATGTAGAGAGCGTGGGTGACGTCCTGGGAGGTGAGTTTCAGCACTACCGGGCGATTGACCCGCAAGTACAGTTCGTTCGATTCGGCCCCGTTGGGATACTTGAAATTGAACTGCCACTGGCTGGCCACGACGTCGATGACGTCGGCCCCGGCGGGCGGCGATTCGAGTTCGACGTAGTAGTGCAGGCCGACGACGAAGAAAGCGATCACCAGGCCCAGCGGAATGACGGTCCAAGCAACTTCCAGCAGTGTGTTGTGCGTGGGGGCGCCGCCCGGCGCCTGGCCCTTGCGGCGGCGATACAGGACCACGAACGCCAGCATGATCGCGACGACCAGGAAGAAGAAGAAGGCCATCACGTACAGCAGCGCATAGAAAACCAGATCGTGGTTCTGGGCCGACGTCGATGCCGGCGGCTCGAGCCAGAAGGTTCCTTGGGCCAGGAGCGAGGATATCATGGGGTCAGGGTTTGGGGTTCGGGGGTACTCAGTACTCAGTACCCATTTGTCATTCCATCAGTGGTTTCTTCTGCGACTCCCGGTAAATCATCCAGCCGACGCCGGAGGCCAGGAGAATCAAGGTCGTAATCCCCGTGACCCGCATGAGGGTCATGGCGGCCCACGTATACTTGCCCGTCTGCGCGTCGAAGTGCATAAATCCGCAGGCCAACGCCACGCCGAACAGGCCGGAACTGATCTTCCCTTGCGAGGCGTGAATTAGCGAATCGCGGAGCACTTCGGCATCAAACTGGATACCGCGCTCGACCCGCGACACACGGCCCTCGGGCGTGCATACATAGAGGCCCGCCTCGTGCAGGTACCGTCCCGTCTCGGGATCGAGCCGGTAGCCGAAGCCGATCGCATCGCCCAGCGTCTTGGCGGCAGACGGATCGCTACTGGTGAGGAAGTGCCAGCCGGCGGCCGCCTCGGGCTTGCCCAGCGACTTGATGTAATTCGCCTTCTTGGCCGCGGCCAACTCGTGGTCCTCTTGGGGATTGAAACTGACCGTGACGATCTCGAACTCCTTGCCGGGCTGCAAGTCGATCTTCCGCACGGCCTGCGTGAGGCCGTTCAGCGACAGGCTGCACAACTGCGGGCAGCCGAAGTAGACCATGATCAAGAGCACCGGACGATTGGGCTGGAAGTAGTCGCCCAGCTTGACCGTTTGCCCCGACTCATCGACGAATTGCAGATCCAGCGGCACCTGGGCGTCGGGCTTGTTGATGATCTTGGCCCCGGCGGTCGGCCCGGGGGTCGAGTCGTCGGTCTGGGCGGCGACGGGCGATGCCGAAAACAGGATCGCGGCAAGCAGCAGGCACAGCCCGCCCCATTTGATCGGACGGATCGGTGGGATCCGACCGATCGAGTTCGGCTTGCCGCCTTGCCGGGCATCAACAGCCACCGGTGGCCTAGGCAGCTTCTTGGTTCCGCGAAGTCCGCTCATTTTAATCCGCTCTCCTTGTTGGGTGGCGCAGGCGCGGCCGCCAGTTCCTTGGCGACCAGTTCCATCGCCCGGCTAATGGGAATGGCACGGGTCCGGGGATTGCCGTCTGTCCAGCCGTAGGTTTCGATCCGCTCCAATTGTTTCTCGGCGATCGCGGCGGGCGTCGCTTGCGCATCGATGGGGCCGCTCTGCCGGGCGGTCAATTCCACTTTCCAGTTATAGAACCACGCCTGCAGCAGGACCACGGCCAGCAAGACCACGACAGCGACCAGTGCGAACAAGACCGTGAGCATGCCGACGCCAATATCATCAGGCTCGATATGCGAAACGTCCGCACCCTGGCCCGCCTCTGCGGGAGACACATCGGGTTGGCTATGTGAATAACTCATGGATCGAACTACGTGTTATGGAAGCTCAGGGATTCGTTCAAGCGCGGATCTTTCACGGGCGCCAGGGCGACGCCACGCAGCAGCCGCGCCGTGTTGGCCAGGAAGAGGCCGCCCATGGCGATCAGCAGCCCCGCCACTGTGGCCAGCGCCGCAGGTTGCAGCGGCGCGGCGACCGACTCCATGAAACTCGCTTGCCCCGGGGCGAGTTGGTAAACCGACTGCTGCGAATCCAGCAAGGTCTTGAACAATTCGGGCAGATTCGCGCCGGCCTGGTCGTGTACGATCGCGTTGGGCATGATCAGCCAGAACAGGTCGAAGGCGTGGGCCACCAGCAACCAGACCAGCCAGAAGGCCAGCGCCGGCAGCCAGCGCTTCACGTGCTTGGACATCAGGCCTGCGAAGGGAAGAACAAAATGCACAACGATCAGGGCCAGCGAAACGCTCGCCCAGGGACCGATCTGCCGCAGCATGTAGAACTGCGTCTCCTCCGGCATGTTGGCATACCAGATCAGCATGTACTGGCTGAAGGCGATGTAGCCCCAGAAGAAGACGAAGGCGAAGGTCAGCTTGCCCAGGTCGTGATAATGCTCCTTGGTCACCACACCCAGCAGCAGGCCCTGCGACTGCAACCAGAGCGCCAAGAGTGTAAGCACGACAAGGCCGCTGAGTACGGCGTCGGCAAAAAGGTAGACGCCGATCATGGTGGAAGACCAGTGGGGGTTCAGGCTCATGATCAGGTCAACGGCGGCCAGCGTGATGGTGACGGCCCAAAGGATCATGCCCGGGGCGGAAAAGCGTTCCATGCTTCGACTCAATTTCACGTTGCCCGTGCGGTCCTGCAAGATCGAATGGCCGCGGAAGTACCAGGCCAGGAAGCTCCAAACGACAAAGTAGATCACGAAGCGACCGATGAAGTTGGTCGGCGTCAACCAGAGTTCGTGGCCGGGCGTCACTGGTTGCGACTCGTGCGACTCGCCGCTGGTCGCCACCGCAGGGCCTTCGCCCGCTTCAGGCGCAGCAAGGTTTTCCGCCTGAGGTCCGGCCCAGGGGTAAATGTCGTGCAAGTGGATGGCCAGCGGCACGAACAAGACCGCCAGCAAGGTCACGTTGCCGCCGAGGGCCTCGGCCAGACGGCGAATGACGACACTCCAGCCGGCCCGGGCCAGGTGGTGCAGCAACACGAAAAAGAGCGCGCCGAGCGTGATCGTCAGGTAGAAGACGAAGGCCACTAGGTAGGCATGATAGAACATCGTGGAGGACGCGCCGCCCCGCAGACCGTAGAAGGCGGCCAAAGCGGCCCCCAGGCCGGCCAGGAGCAGGCCCGGCACGATCATTCGCTGCGCCGCCGGTCCCAACCGGAGCGTCTCGCTTTGCGGGCTGAGGGTCGTGGGTGCTGTTTGCATGGGAGTTACTTGAACTTGTCTTTTTCCACTGCCGGAATGTCCCCGGGTTTGGCGTTCTGGCTCCGCTGCAGGGCCTTCACGTAGGCCACGATGGCCCAGCGGTCGAGGACGGAAATCTGCTTGGCGTAGGCCGGCATGCTGCGGACGCCGTTGGCGATCGTGTTGTAGATCTGGCCGACCGGCTGACGCCGCATGTCGTCAGTATGATAGTTCTTGGGGACGACCCAACCCGCAGCGTTGCCAAGCGACTGGAGATCAGCCGCGCGGAGGGCCACCATGCCGTCGCCGTAACCGCCCTGGCCGTGGCAAACCGCGCAGTAGATCGTGTATCGCTCGCGGCCCCGGCGGAGCAGATCCAGCGAGACCTTCACGGGGATCCGCGTGACGTAGACGCCCTCACCGCCTGCCCCTTTTCCGGAAGGCGAGGGGGACGAAGCGGCCTGCGGCTCGGTGCCCTCCATCACGCGCTGGTAGGTCAATGCGTCGTCGAGCTTGATGGGGGCGTCGCGATGGTCAATCATGTGCGGATCGTCGGCATCGTTGACCATCTCGTTGGCTATCTGCATGTCGGTGGGGGCCACGACGCCAGGAACCCGCGGACGCATCGCCCGACCGTCGGCAAACATCGGATTGTCCCGCTGGGGACGGAACTTCTGCTGCCTGAACATGTCCTGGATCGGATGCACCGGCGGCTGGGGTGACGGCTGCGAACGGGCCAGCGCAATCAGCCCGAAGGGCACCAGGCCCGCCAGTAATCCAACCAAAATGAAACCCGCGATCGTCTTCATGCGGCGTTCGCCCTCCATGCTGAAATTGCAAATTGCAAACTGGCAGCGGGCGCGATGCAATCATCCGACATGGGCGAGGACGTAGACCCTGCCAATCGAAGCGCGCAGCGAGGCTGCCGGCTGCCTCTCCCAATTTTCAATTTGCAATTTGCAATTTGCAATTTTCAATCCTCCTTAGTCCGCGACCTCTTCCACCGCCGTGGAACTCGTATCGAGTAATAGTTGCCGGGCTTGCTCCATTTGAAAGCCCGGGTCACGGGCCTCGATGATGATGAAGAAACCATCGTCGGTGACCCGCCGGAACCTGGGGTTGTTGAAGGCCGGGAAGTAAGGCTGAGGCAATCGCGAAAGGCCCCACACGCCGAAGAAGGTCATCAGCGCCGAAAACAACACGGTCAACTCGAAAATGATCGGTATGTTCGCCGGCAGGCTCCAGTAGGGCTTGCCGCTAAAGACCAGCGGATAGCCGGCCAGCAGGCCCGCGGACGGATCGGCGGTGCGCGGCGAATTGCAGTACCACTGCAAGGCGGCCGCCACGGCGCAGCCCGTCAGCCCCGCGGCTAACACTAGCCAGGGCAGGATCGTCGGCCGCACGCCCATGGCCTGGTCCAGCCCGTGCACCGGATAGGGCGTGTAGCAATCCCACTGGCGGTAGCCGGCGTCGCGGACCTTTTCGGCGGCAGCCCTCAGCGCGTCGGCGTCGGCGTACTCGGCCAATAGGCCCCACAGCTTGGGCTCCTTAGCAGGCGGTGTTTGCATCGTGGTTTCCATGCTTCAACTCCCCGCGACTTCCAACGCTTCCCGGTGTTCAGCCTTTTCGCCGTGCGGTTGGGCCGACGGCAGGATGCTCTTGACTTCGGCCATGGCCACCATGGGCAGGTAGCGGCAGAACAAGAGGAACAACGTCATGAACAGCCCGAAGCTGCCCAGCAACGTCAAGACTTCCACGTAACTGGGAGCGTAGGAGCCCCAGCTCGAGGGCAGGAAATCTCGCGACAGGCCGACGACGATGATCACGTAACGCTCGAACCACATGCCCACGTTGATCAGCAGGCTGACGACGAACAAGGTCCAGACGCTGGTGCGGATTCTCTTGAACCAGAGCACGTGGGGAACGACGGCATTGCAGAGGAGCATGGTCCAGCCGGCCCACCACATCGGCCCGGTGAGGCGGTTGTGGAAATGGAATTGCTCCCAGGAATTGCCTCCGTACCAGGCGATGAAGAACTCCATCGAGTAGGCATAGCCCACGATGCACGACGTCAAGAGGATCACCTTGGCCATGTTGTCGATGTGCCGCAGGGTGATGATGTTCTTCAGGCCGAACAGTTGGCGGGCGGGGACCGCCAAGGTCACCACCATGGCGAACCCGCTGAAGATGGCTCCGGTGACGAAGTAGGGCGGGAAGATCGTCGTGTGCCACCCCGGCAGTTGCGAAACAGCGAAGTCGAAGCTCACCACGCTATGCACCGAGAGCACCAGCGGCGTGGCCAAGGCGGCCAGGATCAGGTAGGCCTTTTCGTAGACGTGCCAATGGCGATTGCTGCCCCGCCAGCCGAGGGCAAAGATGCCGTAGGCATAGTAGGCGAGTTTGGATTTCGCCCGGTCGCGGAAGGTAGCCAGGTCGGGCACCATGCCCATGTACCAGAAGAGCACCGAGACCGTGGCGTAGGTGCTCACGGCGAACACGTCCCACAGCAGCGGGCTGAGGTAATTCGGCCACATGGCCATCTGGTTGGGATAAGGGAAGACCCAGTAAATATCCCAGACGCGGCCCACGTGGATGGCCGGGAAAAGGCCCGCGCACATCACGGCGAAGATCGTCATCGCCTCGGCGAAACGGTTGATGCTGGTCCGCCACTTCTGCCGGAAGAGGAAGAGGATGGCCGAGATCAACGTGCCGGCGTGGCCGATGCCGACCCAGAAGACGAAGTTGGTGATATCGAACGCCCAGCCCACCGGCCGGTTGAGGTTCCACACGCCCACGCCGGTGATGAACAGGTACAAGACCATCAGGCCGAGCACGCCCAGCAGGCAAAGCGAGATGGCCATGGCCACGTACCATGCCCGCGGCGGACGCGGGGCCTCCGCCACGCCGGCCACCGCGACAGTGACCGCGTGCAGGCTCTGGCCGATCTCGCCCGTAATCAGCGTGGCCCGCTGGCGAGGATCGTCGGGAGTGTTGTCAATCTCAACCATATCAAGTGCTTAGAACTTAGAACTTAGTACTTAGATCTTAGATCTTAGATCTTGTTATTTAGGGAACGGAGGTAGCCGTTGAGTGTGCGCGTTAGCTCGTCCAAGTCCTGGCTAAGCGACTCCGTTTGCTCGCAGGTGAGCAGTTTACGGCGAAATGCCCGCCGCAACCAATTGCGGGTTTCATACAATGATCCGCGGGCAATTCTTACGAAATGGCGGTTCTCGGCAACCGTGCCACGCCCACTCCCTTCCGAAATATTTGCGCTAATGCTATCGGCGGCGCGAGCCAATTGCTTTCCCACAACATCACGCGCGAAAATCGTCCATTTCATCACGATATCCCACAGGGCATCCGCGAGATTCTCGGCCAACTGATATACTCGCAGGTTCTCAAAGTTCGTACGTTCCATGTATTCCTTTCTAAGTTCTAAGTTCTAAGTTCTAAGTTCTAAGTTCTAAGTTCTCCACTGTTTCGCACTCTGGCAATGTACTGTGTCCGCGGCTTGGTGTTCAACTCGGGGTCGAGCATGCCGTAGGTCCGCGGCAAGGCATGCAACTTCGCCGCGCGGCTTTCGGGGTCGTTGAGATCGCCAAAAACGATCGCCTGGGCCGGACAGGTCTGCTGGCAGGCGGTCTGGATCTCGCCGTCGCGGATGGCGCGGTCGCCTTCCCGCTTGGCCGCGATCCGCGCTTGCTCGATCCGCTGGATGCAGTAAGTACACTTCTCCATCACGCCCCGCATGCGCACGCTGACCTCGGGATTCTTCTGCATCTGGACCAGTTCGCTGATCGGCTGGCGGAGCTGGTTCGGCACGTAATGGTCGGTGAGCGTGCCGCGATTATAGTCGAAGAAATTGAACCGCCGCACCTTGTACGGACAGTTGTTGGAACAATAGCGGGTGCCCACGCAGCGGTTGTAGGTCATCATGTTGAGACCTTCCTGGCTGTGCGTCGTGGCGGCCACGGGACAGACCGATTCGCAGGGGGCGTTCTCGCACTGCATGCAAAGCACGGGCTGGTGGACGGCCATGGGATCGTCCGGACTGTCGCGGAAGTAGCGGTCAATGCGGATCCAGTGCATTTCGCGGCCGTGCAAAACCTGCTCCTTGCCGACGATGGGGATGTTATTTTCCGCCTGGCAGGCGACCACGCATGCGCCGCAGCCGGTGCAGGAAGTCAAATCGATCGCCATGCCCCATTTGTGCAGGTCGTGCTTGGGCACGTGGCTCTGATCGCCCGAGGGCGGCGACGTGCCGTCGAACTTGTGCGCGTCGAAGATCGACATGGGGGGCTTGCCGCGGACGCCCTCATAAGCCTTGGCCAGCGAAACCTCGTGCAGCAATTCGGGAATCCGTTCCTTGACGGCCTGCTTGCCGTAGTCATCGACGATGTGATGATCCTGCACGGTGGCCAGAGGGTACTTCTTGCCCGTCGGCTGGGCCTTGACGGTCCGCCAGCCCAAGGCGGCCGTCGTTCGCAGGGCGTAGGCGTTCTGGCCAACATTGTTACCCACGTGCCCGGCGGCTGTGCGGCCATAGCCCAGGGCCAGGCCGATCACGCCATCGGCTACGCCGGGGAGGAAGAAGACCGGGGCCAAGACCTTCGCTCCCTCGGCCGACAGTTCGACGAGTTCGTCCTGCTTGACGCCGATCTTGTCGGCTGTATTCTTGCTCATCACCGCGGCGTTGTCCCAGGTAAGCCGCGTCATGGGGTCGGGCAGTTCCTGCAGCCAGCCGTTGTTGGCGAAGCGGCCATCGTACAGCTTGTCGGCGTAGAAGACCAGTTCATACTCATCTTTGACCTCGCCCGTCGTGGAAACCGGCTGACGCACCCAATGGGCCAGACTCCTAATCTCCACCGGCTTCCAAGCCGTACCTTCGATCGCCCCGTCGGCCAACAGTTTTTTCCAGCGGTACTCGGTGAACGAGTCGCCAACCAGCCCCTTGACCGTTCCACGAACGATGTCGTAGCCGCCCCACGGCTTCTCGTCAACGATCATCGAAAGCACTTCGATCGCGCTGCGGCCATCGAACAGCGGCTCGATCAGCGGCTGCACGACACTCGGCGTGCCATCGAAGGTCCGGACATCGCCCCATGATTCCAGGTAATGGGCCCGCGGAAGATGCCATGCACAAAGCCGCGACGTCTCGTCTTCATACGCAGCCAGATGGACTGCTTGGGGGACTTTCTTGAGTGCCTCGGCGAACTTCAAGTCTGCCGGGGCGTTATGCGCTGGATTGCCGCCCAGGATCAACAGCGAAGAGACGCCGCCGGCCTCCATCTGCTTGACCAGGTGAGCGAGGTCTCCGGCGTGTGACGGCCGCTTGGGCTGCGGGTCGGGATAGTAGACGACCGTCCTACCGACATTACCCAGTTCATAGTTGATTGCCGCGACCAGGGCATGGACTTCAGGCGGTTGCCGCGATCCGGCGACGACCACCGCCTGGCCCTTGTGCTTTTGCAAATCGGTGATGATCGAATCCAGTAGAGGCAGTTTCGAGTCTCCGGCAGCGTCGACGCCGGCCACGCCCAAGACGGCCGTCAATTCCTTGGCAATGGCCGCGATTTCACTGGGCCGGCGGGCTAGGCGATAATCGGCCGAGGCACCCGTGATCGTGTGCAGCGACTCGATCACGTACAGGCGGTTCATTTCCTTCTGCGTAGTCTTGTCGTGCAGGCGGCGGCCGGCGGCGAAGTCGCGGGCATACTTGACGGCCAAGGGCGAGCCGTCGCCGAACAGATCGGCGTCCAGGCTGACGATCACCTTGGCCTTGGCTAGATCCAGCACCGGCAGCACGTGCTGGCCGAAGGCGGCAAACGTGCCCACGCGGACATTGTCGTCGCTAATCGCTTCGTATTCGTACCACTGGGCCTTGGGGAATTTCTCCTGGAACTTGGCTCGCAGAGCAACAAAGCTGGGTGAATTGCTGGCCTCGCTGAGGACGCAGAAACCGGTACCATCCGCGGGGATCTGTTTGATGAACTCGCTCTTGAAGTCGTCCCACGAAGCGGCTTTCACGGCGATTTCGGGCTTGTCCTCCGGCCCATCGCCGCCGCGGCCGCGATGCAAAGTGTTCTTGATGACGCCCCGGCTGCGATCGGGATCGTAAAGTTCCAGCACGCTGGCCTGGGCAAACTGGTCGGCTGCGCCGCGATTGAGCGGATGGGTCGGATTGCCTTCGATCTTGATCGGCCGGCCATCGTAACTGGTGACCAGCAGCCCCTGGGCCACGCCGCCGGTCTCCATGGCCGTGGCATAGCTCACCGGCGTGCCGGGCGTACGATTCTCCGGGCGGTGGGCATAGGGGGCCAGTTTCTCTTCCGGCAGGCGGATGCAGCCCGTGCCGGCCAGCCCGGCCAGGCCCAGCGAGGCGCCCATCGTTTGCAGGAACCGCCGTCGTGAGGCGTGCAGGGCCTGCTCCGCGCCCAGAGCCGGTTGTCGCTCGAGCGCGGCACGAAACTGCGGCGTATCGGCCAACTGCTCCAGGCTCCGCCAATAGGTAGGATAGGTTTTCAACCTGTCATTTTCTGGGAGCTGATCGGCGCCATTGTCAGGCGCACCAAGCTTCTCGGAGACAGATTGCACACCTATCCTACGCCCGGGTTGATCGGCGCCGTTGTCGGCCGCACCAAGCTTCTCAGAGACAGGTTGCAAACCTATCCTACGCGGACCGTTGTTCGGCATGTCCGGCGGCGTCATCGATGGCATGTCACACAGTCCGTATTGGTGTTCACTGAATACTTCCTCTTGAGCTCCTGGCCCAAGGCGGCCCGATCGGCCGGCCGACCATGAGTACATGGTGCCCGCCACTGCATGTTGGTCACTTGGTCTTTGGGACGCAACGACATCTCCGGGGCGCGGTGGCAATCCAGGCACCAGCCCATGTTCAGCGGCTTCACGGTCTGGACCACTTCCATCTGATCCACCCGTCCGTGGCACTCGGCACAGCCTACGCCCGCGTTGACGTGGGCACTGTGGTTAAAGTAAACATAATCGGCGATGTCATGCACTTTGACCCAATGGATGGGCGTGCCATTCTTATAGCTCTCGTGAACCGGGGCCAGTTTCTTCGAATCGGGCAGGATGGCCGCGTGGCAGTTCATGCAGATTTCGGTCGCAGGCAGGGCCGCCATGCCCGATTTTTCCACCGTATTATGGCAATAGCGGCAATCCATGCCCAGCTTGCCCACGTGCAGGGCGTGGCTGTAGGGCACCGGCTGCGCGGGCGCGTAGCCCACGTTCAGCGTGGTCGGGTTGGCCCCGTAGGCCAGCAACAGGCCCAGGTAGAGCGGTCCCGTCGCCAGCAATACCAGCAAGCCCAGGGCCAGCTTGTTTGACCACTTGGGGAACGTCAACAGGGGTTTGGAATCCATCTTGCACTGCCACTAGCGGGACAGGATATTCTCACGCGGCACAAAGCTGGCATAATCTGAAGCACAGCGACAGGCGGGCGTTCACATTTATACCAACTGCAATAGAAGATAATGTTAATGGTTTTCGCATGGCTCGTCAACACGCGGGTTAGCCGTAGGAACACATTCGCACAGCCATGCCGCTCGTTTGGCTAGCTGCCATCCCCACCTTGCGCAGGGATCATAGGCCCTGGGAAATAACATACCTTTTCTAATTCCCATATCGTAGCGTTTTTTTCCCCCAGACAATAGGTCCGCGAGGCGAAGAGGAAATTTACACATAGGAGCCACTTTGGTCAAGTCGTGACAAGAGCAACTTGACTTCACTGTCCTCTCGAACCAGAATCAGAAGCGTCTGCGGGCCAGGATTCGCCCGGCCCGAGATCATGCAAATTAGACAACAAGGGAGTAGGACGACATGGAGATCTCGTGTTTCAAACGGCTGATCTGCACGGCTGGAGTAGTATTGGCCGCCGCGGCAAGTGCG
The DNA here is from genome assembly GCA_964615095.1 of uncultured Planctomycetaceae bacterium. Taxonomy (GTDB): domain Bacteria; phylum Planctomycetota; class Planctomycetia; order Pirellulales; family Thermoguttaceae; genus JANXQG01. The sequence goes on from CAZTPX010000010.1 coordinate 53,289, forward strand.
CGGGGCGATGATACTACGCCGGCCGCGTCTGTAGGTGTCGTCAGCAATATCAAAGTGCTGTCGGACAAGGTACCCGACATTTCCAGCCTCGAGGCCTGGAAGAGGTCGTTCATCAAGGAAGGCATGAGCGACAAGGAGAAGGCCCTGGCAATCTTCAACACGGAGGTCACGTTCCAGCAGGCCGATGCGCCGCCGATGGAATATCTCCAACGGGAGGACTCGGTGTTGGATCCGATCAAGCTGTTCAACGTCTACGGCTACACCTTGTGCTCGGTGAGTTCGGCCAACATGATGTGCCTGGCCCGCTACGTGGGGCTTCCCGCCCGCTGTTTCACGATCCAGAACCACGTGGTGCCGGAGTTCTACTACGACAAGGCCTGGCACATGTTCGACGCCGACCTGATCGAGTATTTTCCTAAGGCGGACGGCTCGATTGCCTCGATCCAGGAGATCGTCGACGGCGTGACCAAGTGGAAGGCCGCGCATCCGGAGTACACCACGATCAACAAGGACAACCGCTATGCCTACATGAATCAGCGGGGCTGGAAAGGCGGCCCAGAGGTCCTGCTGCGGAACCCCTTCTACGACGGCAGCGGCTGGTTGCCCTGCGCGGAGTTCGCCTGGGGCGATACGATGCTGCAGTTCAGCGCGATCCACAACAATTGGCAATCGTGTTACTCGATGGGCTACCGCGTGAATGTGCAACTCCGCCAGGGCGAGAAACTCACGCGGAACTGGTCGAACAAGGGCCTGCACGTGAATATGGATCGCGGCGAAAGGCCGGGCTCGCTCACCGCCAAGGTGGGCGAAGGATCGCTGCGGCATTCGCCCCGCTGGGGCGACATCGCGCCGGGCCGCGTGGGCAACGGCACGCTGGTCTACGATGTGCCCCTGGCCAGCGGCGCGTTCCGCGGCGGGGCCCTGACGGCCCTGAACCTGGCCGCTAGGTCCGAGGACAAGGCCGGCCCGGCTGTCCACGTCAAGGACCCGAAGGATGTGGGCGTGCTCGATATCCGCATGCCTTCCAGTTACGTGTATCTCGACGGCCGGATGACGTTCGTGCCGGTAATCGGTGACGGCGGCGAGATCAAGGTACTCGTATCGGACAACAACGGATTGGACTGGAAGCCGGCCGCCGCGGTCAATGAGACCGGCATGCAAACGGTCGACCTCAAGCCGCTGGTCTTCCGCCGCTACGTCTACGTTCTCCGCCTTGTGATGAAGGGCAAGGGCACGGGCTTGGAAGGGCTCAGGATCGAGCACGATATCCAGCACTCGCAGCGACCGCTGCCCGCGTTGGGACGGGGCGAGAACAAGATCGCCTTTAGCGCCGGTCCCCAGGAGGGTACGATCACTATCGAGGGCGCGATGGAGCCCAGCTCCAAGGGCAAGCAAGTGCTGTACGGCGACTTCCATCCCCAGCTCGACGGCTATAAGCCCGGCGATTTTCCCCACGCGGAAGGCGAAAAGAGCATCACATTCCCCGTGAAGACGCCAGGCGACATGGCGCGGCTGCGGATCTCGGACCACTTCATCTCCAGCGGCAAGGACAGCATGTACCTGATCGAAGTCTCCTTTGACGACGGCAAGACCTGGAAAACGGTCGATCGGCCGGAGGGGCTTTCCGGGCAGCGGATCTTCGCCGGCCGCTACGTGACCGTCGACGCGCCGCCGGCCACGCGCGCGGCCCTGGTCCGCTATCATGCCGTCGGCAGCAACACGCTGGCCTTGGCCAACGCCCGCATCGACGCCGACTACCGCGAACCCGCCGGCGGCTTCCGTCCCGTACAAGTGACTTACGTCTGGGAGGAAGGCGGGCTGGAGAAGAAGGACGTACATGTGGCCAAGAGCCCAGAGGAGAAATACACGATCACCTGCGAGTCGACGCCGGTGATGAAGAGCCTGGTAATTGAGTTGGCGAAGTAGTTGCCACCGTGCAGAGGTCGTAGGATGGGCCGTCGGGCACGATGCCGGGCACCGTGTACCCATGGTCGTGCTCGGCATGGTCGGCGACGGCCGATCTGTTTGCTGCCGTCGAAGAGGGCATCGGTCAGAAAAAAGTGTTTCCAGTGACATTTCTCCGGCCTGGGCCGCCGCGAGCAACCCGCCTATCGGGTCAGGCAGTGTTGCGACCACATCGAAAAAAAGGGCCTTTTGGGGTTTTGCGTCGATTTTCTACGTCTATGGGCATATTGGGCTTTACCTAGAGGTAGTTGCTCGCAGAGCGGAAACTGCGGGGCTACGATCGCTTGACACTCTAACGATAGGTCTGGCACAGCCAAAGGCCGTAGCCAATATGTGACCATTTTTGTGCCACTTTGTCCCATTTCCTGGCCACTTTGTGCCATTCTGTGCCAAATGTGTTCATGCGTATAGTATATGAGGGTAGGGCACGCGCCATTCTCTTCAAGCTATTTAAGTACAGAGTCATAAAAATAATTAATTGTCATTGCGGCAAGTGCGGCTGTTCGCGACCGTTGCCCGGGCGGTAGGGTCGTCGAGGCATAAGACCCACGTGCCGCAGTTTCCGCGCAGCCGCCGGCGCGGGCGCCGACTTGCGCAAGTCGGCGCCGCGCACCAATATGGCCCCCGGTTCGCTACGCCGAGGGCTGGTCAAATTTTCAAAGAACAAATACACGCGCAGAGCATTCAGGCCTGGCCGAATCGTTTTGGCTCTTCCGCGCCTTGGCTGCGCGTCGTTTAAACGGGAGCCAACGGCGACAGCGAATTCTGGTCTCCAGCCATCACCGTCGACCCGCTGCGCAGGTGCCCCGTCCCGGTTAAACGACGCGCAGGGAATCTCCACGCCGATACCCGGAAGGGCCATTTGTCTCAGCGCGCTTTATACCAAATAATACGCAAGGAAACGCGCCACCATTTGCGCGCGGCTTCAATTTGCGCCGCAAGTCAGTGTGGTTATCCGGCAGAAAGAACTTTCCTTGGTGCATGCCCCCCCTCCCGCCATTGCCCTGACTGCTTCCATCCACAACAAAACTGTTGTCAACAATTCTGTTGTCAACAACACCGCTGGCCGTGTGCTTGGGTCGCCCACATCCCCAGGACTGATTGATTCCCGATTTGCGATGCAATTCCCGCGAGCATCGGATGGAAGAGTTTCTTCCACGCAATCTCCAGTTTGACACCATCAGCTTGCAGACGTGCGATATTCACAACGCACGATAAAAACATCGTATATTCAGGCACGTGAATCTGCGTAAACTAGACGGCATACGCAAGCTGCCGCACTCTGGATGTGCGGCGACATTCGACCAACGGCAGGCAGACCTGTAGGGAGCGGACTCCGTGCCGTTCCGAACGCCGGTGTCACCCCGATGGCCAGGAATTGAACCATGCTCGACCAGTGCCTCGAACCATATGGGCCGCCTGGGCGAGCAGCTCCAGGATTTGCCGCAGTCCGGCGAGGAAGGGAGCGGAGACCATTTTACCAAGCCCGGCGAGCGTGCGGGCGGCGGTTGGGAGAAAGAAAAATGGGGGAAAGAAATATGGGAAGGCCTTGTGGTACAGGCGTCCGGCCTGCCTCGCTATCGCAGAACGTCGTGGCCAGGCGAGACGCCCGCACCACAAGTTGCCAAATGACCTTTCGCGCTTCTGGGACACCGGGCGGCAGGCGGCAGAGCCACGGCTGCATTCCCGTTTCTGCGCATCGATGAACCGGCAAGATAGCACGAATCGTCCGACAAACCGCCGCGGAGCGGCGTAACGCGAATAGCCTGGGGTGGAGCGCAGCGGAACCCCAGGTCGCAAACAGAAACGAACAAGAGCCGCGTAGCGGCGTCACGATCGCGTCCGTCGGGCGATTGTAATGCCGCTGCGCGGCATCGGTCGCACGATTTCGATTCCGGGGGTTCCGCTGCGCTTCACCTCCGGCTATTCACATTCTGCCGCTCCGCGGCACGGGCAGTGATGGCGCCCGACACAATGACAGGAATGCGCCCACCAGCCACCCCCGCCGCTAAACGTCCCAGAAGCGCGGAAGGTCATTTAGGAAGTGCGTTTCAGTATAGACAACCCGAGCCGAGCTGTCGAACACCCCCTTGCTTGTCTCCCTCCTCTGGACGGTGTAGACTCAAGGCGACGTCCGAAACGATAAACAACACGTGAACCCATCGAGCTTGCCGTGCGAGTGACCCTGAGCCAGTTTCTGCAGCGGCTGTTCGAAGACGGCCGAGTCATGGTCTCGGCCCCGGAGCCGGTGGATGCGGAAGAACTTCGTGCGGCGGAACCAACCCTTGCCGCGCTGGAGGCCGTGTATCGCTTGGACCTGCCGGGCGAGGCCCCGCCGCTGTTGCCGGCGGCGGCTGGCTGGGCGGCCATGTCCATGTTTCATGCCTGCCAGTTTGTCGCCTATCGCGATGCGGGCGAGGAGATGATCGCCGCCGCGTTGAGTTCCCCTGTTCCCGCCGCGGACGCCGCGCCACACAACAAGGACGGCCCCGGATGCCTCGCTTACCAGGCCGCACTACACTATAGCGTCGATCTCACCTTCCGTTTCTTGCCGGATTTGATGCGGCTGGCCCGCAACAATGCCGAAAACGACCCCCTGTTGGGATATCTCCGCCAATGGGCCATTGCCTGGCCGCTGTCGTCGGTCGGCCTGCCGGACGTGACGCCGGATTCGATCGAACCGATTGTCAATCACCCTTGTCTGCTTAAGATATATGGTGATCGTATCATCGCCCGCAAGGACCGGTCACGGCTCGGTGATCCGCGGGTCAACGAGGTCGTTCAGCAGGCATTGGGAGAAGGGGAATGACGAATGACGAATGACGAATGACGAATCTTAGATTTCAAATCCCCTTCTCCCCTTCTCCCTTTCCCCCTTTCCTTCTTCCCCCCTTTCTCCCCTCTCCCCTCTCCCCTCCTTCCACCCCATGTCCTCTCCCGAACACGTCGAACTTGGCCAGCGTCTGACCGCGGAAATCCTCGCCCCCATGAAGGCGGCCTTCGTCGGCAAGGATGAAATCATCGATCTGCTGGGCATCTCGCTGGTGGCCGGCGAACACCTCTTCCTGCTGGGGCCGCCGGGCACGGCCAAGAGCGCCCTGGTGCAGGATTTGGCCCGACGGATCCACGGCCGCGTGTTCGATTATCTACTGACCCGCTTCACCGAGCCAAACGAGCTGTTCGGGCCGTTCGATATCCGCAAGCTCCGCGAGGGCGACCTTGTGACCAACACCGAGGGCATGCTGCCGGAGGCCTCGCTGGTCTTTCTCGACGAATTGCTCAACGCCAACAGCGCGATCCTCAACAGCCTGCTGATGGTGCTCAACGAACGGGTCTTCCGCCGCGGCCGCGAAACCCGCCTGCTGCCGCTGCTGATGGTGGTCAGCGCCAGCAACCGCCTGCCGGAGGACGACGCCCTGGGGGCCTTGTTCGATCGCTTCCTGCTCCGCGTGCGCTGCGACAATGTCGCCCCGGAGCGGCTTGCCGACGTGCTGGAGGCGGGCTGGAAGCTCGATCTGCCCCGCGCGGAGACGGCTGCGGTTTTCGACATCGAAGACATTCGCCGCTTGAATCGCCTGCTGGCCGAGGTCGAGCTGGGCACGGTCCGCACGGCCTATGTCGAACTGGTCCACCGCCTGCGTCACGCCGGCATCCCCATCTCCGACCGACGGGCGGTGAAGTTGCAGCGCCTGCTGGGGGCCAGCGCGCTGTTGTGTGGAAGGCTCGCGGTCAACGCCAGCGACTTGTGGGTGCTGCGTTACATCTGGGACACGGAAGAGCAGCAGGAAGTGCTGGCCTCGATTGTGCAAGACGCCATCGATCGCAGCGGCGCCGAGCAGGAGGCGAGTCATCCCCGCGCGCAGGGCGGCGACGCGCCCGATGCGGAATGCCTGGCAAGAGATTTGCAGCACATTGCCCAGCGTGCGGCCGACGGCGATCTGCCCGCCACGGAGAAAAGCTATCTCAAAGACCGGCTTGGCCTTCTGGCGGCCCGCTGCCAATGGGTCAAGGATCCGCAGCAGCGCGAGTTCCTCGAGCAGCAGGTCGAGGCCCTGTGGAAACCGCTGGGTGTGGCCATGTGAAGGCAAATGACAAATGACGAATGACGAATGACGAAGGATTTGAAGACTGCTGATAGCACTAACCGGAGCGCACAAGGCTGGGCCATTTGCCTCGCTCGGCGCGATGCGGCTGCTGCCGGCCGCTTGCGGCAGGTTGCCGGGGCGGAGGTTTGCGAACTGCCCGAAGCGGTCTGGCTGCGCGGTCCGCAGGCCGACGACGAATTGCAGCGGCGCTTGGCAGCGGTGGCCGGCGCGCGGCGTTTTTCGGTTCTCGCGGACGGGCAACTGCTGCCGGTCGGCGCGCGGGTGCCACAGGGCCGGCTTCCCCCGGGACCGTGGACCGTGCTGGCGCAATGGATCGGCATCGAACCGCCGCCGGCCGTGCTGGCCGGAAAGGGCGGCGAGCAGGTGACCCTGGCCCTGGTACGGTCCGACTGCGTGCAAGAGGCATCCCTCTTGCTCACGCGGCTCGAACTCTGGGCGGCATACGCGCTCGAAGCCCCGCAGGTGCGATTGGACCGCTGGCGCTTCGCCCGCGCCGCCGATGGCCGCGTGGTCGTGCATGACCAACATCAATCGAGACAGGTTGAAAGCCTCCCCAGACAGGTTGAAAACCTATCCTACGGGTTGCCACCATTGCCGGGCCAACGGTGGGTGGAGCAAGAGGGCATTGCCGTGCCCGCCGGCTGGACATGGACGCCAGCCGTCGAGGCCGCGCTGGTACGGCAGATTTTCGGCTTGGCGGCAGGCGACGTGGCCCTTTGGCATGCCGACGGGGCTTGGGAGCGAATTGCCGCGGAGGAGTTCGTCCGCGTCACGCGCGCGGCAGTAAGAGAAACGACGAGGAGCTTAGAACTTAGAACTTAGAACTTAGAACTTAGAACTAAGAACTAAGATCTAAGATCTAAGAACTTCCCCATGGTAGAAATTGACGACTACGTTCCGGCACGGCGCTACCTAGCGCCACGCACCGCCTCGCTCTGGCAATGGGACCAAGCGGCGGCCGAGGCGGTGGTCTGGATCGAAGGCGGCACTGTCGTTTTTCGCCAGGAACTGTTGCCGGTGCTGGCGCGGTTGGCCAAGCGCGGCCTACCGCCCATGAACGCGCTGGTCTGGCTGCTGGGGGCCTGCCGCGAAAACTGGCCGGACAGGGCCGGAACCCTGATCGCCCGGGCGGGCCTCTTGGCCAGCGTCGATCGCTGCGACTTGCCCGATTGGCTGCCGCAACTCATGCAGCAACTCGACGCCGTGCATCGCTTGCCCGCCGACCTGCGGACCCTGCCGGCGGGCAAGGCCGAGTTGGCGACGATGGTTTTCGAACAGTCGTCGCCCGAAGTGGGGCCGGACGATTCCTATCGCATCGTGCGCGTGCTGGCCGAATACCAGGAACCGGGGCTGGTGGCCTCGCAGCCCGGCCGCCAGAACCGCTTCAGCGACTTGCTCAAAGAACTTCGGCTCTTGCACGAGGGGCTCAAGCGGTTCCACGCAGCGGCCTTCCAAATGCGTTTCCGCACGGGCCTGGACCAGCCCATTGAACCGGCCGATGTCGACCTCGAACCGGCCGAACGGATACGCCAGTTGATCGCCCGACTGCAGGACGACGAGGAACTCGGCGGGCTGGCCCGTATCGCCCGGCACATGATGGCCGCCATCCATCTGCCACGGGCGATTTCCGATCGCGAAGACCTGCCTGTGGGCGGCGTATCGGACATCAGCAACCGCGGTCCGCTGGACCGCCTCTTGCCCAGCGAACTGGCCCACGACGATCTCACGCTGGCCGTGCGGATCGCCATGAACGAGGCCCTGTACCTCCGCCGCGAGACGCCGCCCAGCAATCCGCCCAAACATCGGGCCGTGCTCTTGGACTCGGGTATTCGCGTGTGGGGCGTGCCGCGGGTCTTCGCCACGGCCGTGGGCATGGCCTTGGCAGGTGGTGCCCAGGCGAACGTGCGGACCGACGTCTTTCGCGCGGCGGACGACTCGGTGGCCGGCGTGTCGTTGGTGGACCGTGCGGGTGTGCTCGCCCACCTGGAGAAGCTGGAACCCGATGCCCAGCCGGGCCGCAGCCTGGCGGCTTTTGCAAAGGCCGCCTCGGCCGAAGAGGGCCTGCTGGACGCCGTGATCGTGACCGCCGAAGACGTGGCCGCCGACCACGATTTCCAGCGGTCGCTGGCCGCCTTGGAACTGCCCTCGGTGTTGTTGGCCACGGTCAGCCGCGAGGGCCACTTCCGCCTGGTCTCGCAGGGGCGGCGGGGGAGCAAGCTCTTGCGGGAGGCCACGCTTGACCTGGAGAAACTGCTCGCCCCGCCGGTCCGCCGCCGCGCGCCCTTGATCGATGCTGCAGTCGCAGCGGAGTTGCCGGCGATCCTCTCGGTCCGGCCGTTTCCCCTGCTGCTTTCCTACCAGCCATTCGACCCTGCGCGGGCCTGGAAAGCGCCCTGGGGCGGCGTGCTTTCCATCTCCAAGGATCGTTGCCTCTTCCATTGGCAATCAGGCGACCGGGGAGCGCGGCTACTGAGCGACTGTCTTCCCCAAGGCGCGCTGCTTTGGAGCGACTCGGCCGCCGGGAGTACTGTCAGCCTGGCGATCATCGGCATGTTGCAACAAAAAATGCTTTGGCTGGTGCGCGTTGATTCTGCCGCCGACAAATGCGAGGTATCTGCGATCAATCTTGATGACGGCCGTCCCCAAGCTGTTTGCGGCCATGCCGGCGCGGTCTTCGTGATCTACCGGGATCGAGTGGATTTTTTCGAAACGGCCGGCGGTTCGAAAATCGCATCGACTCCCATTCCGACAAGCATCCTCTGGCGGCGGGATCGTTTCTTCTGTAGCCTCACGGAATGGTATGCCCTATCGTTTGACGGATTCAAGCCCGTCTTCGAAGCCCTCTTGTCCGGCGGCATGCCGGCGGCCACGCGTTTCGTGGCTTTTGTGGACATGCCCGATGTCGAAGGGCCAATCGGCATTATACATGACGGCAGTCTCTTCCGCCCCGGCGACGAACAAAAAACGCCAATGAATCACGGACTCGCTGGCCCCGTACGATTGACGGGTGTCTCACGCTGGGAAAACACTGTTGTCATCTCCGACGCAACCGACAAGAACCACCGCGAAGTTTCGCTTCGTGACCGCCGTGTGGCGAATGTTTACGGCGACCCACAACACTGGCTCGATCATCATTCCGCCGACCTGAACAAGATCGTCCGGCCGCAGGCCGTGCGGAACCGCTTCACCAAGATCTTCGTCGATTCCCAAGGGCGGTTGGGGCTGGTTTCCCGCCGGTCCGAGTCGGTGATTTCCCTGGCAAACAACCGGCAGGTCGTCATGGGAAGCCGGTCGGCGGATAGCCCTGGCAAGCGGGCCCTGGCCACGTTCAATCCCGCGGCCGCGCCGCAAGGCGTCGGTTATTCGTTACAACTCGCCCAATGGCAGGATGGCAGCCGCGCCTGGCTCGATTCCCGCGGCATGCTGCACCTGAAAAGCTCCGATCAGTCGATTCCTGAAGTGACGCTCATCCTTCGCGACGGCGCCCTGGCGGGCTGGACCTCCGAGGGTCGGACCTTCGGCATGGCGTATTTTGCCGGCGAAACGCGACTGGGCACGGAGGCTGACGCGCAAAATAACATGTTGCAACTCGCTCACGTCCTAGCGGGCCGCGCCCGCTTCCCGCAGGCGACCGAGGCGGACGTATACCAGAATATCCTACAACGTTTCGTGGCCCGACTGCGGGAACTGTCATGATCACGCTCCCTCTACGCATGCGTTATGGCGAGAAACCGTTGCGGCCAGCAGCCGCGTGGCTGATCCCCGGTGCGGAGCCACGGACATGGCTCGACGAAATGCTGACCTGGGGTGTGCCGCTGGGCGATGCCGTGCTCTACCGCATCCCACGTTCGGCGCACGATCTCTCGCCGCAAGGCGTGCTGGTCGTCCTGCCCGCAGGACTGTCACCACGGGTCACGCATCGCAGCCAGGCCTATGCGGCCGTTGGAGTCCCGCCTTTAGGCGGCATGCCGGCGCTGTTAGTCCGACCCTTAGGCGAAATCCCGTCTGAACTTCCGCCTGAAGGCGGGACTTCAACGGCCGTCGTCTACCTGCCCGTCGTGGCCCGTATCGATCCGGCGGCGTCCGATGCCGAAGTGGCCACATTGGCCGGTGAGGCGGGCGATTGCATTCTGCATCCGACCCTGGGCCGCATCCGCCTGGATGCGGACGATCGGCAACGGGTGGTTGACCTATTGGCGCCGCCGCCGCAACGGCCGGCCCGCTGGGACCTGGCCGAGCCGGGCCAATATGTCAACACACGGCTGACGGCCATCGTGCCGGCGGAAGTGCCTTCCCTGGAACAAATGCTCGACCAGGGCCGCGAAGATATCGGCAGCCAATCGCCCACGCTCGACGAGCTCCCGCCGGAGCCGGACGAACCCCCGCCGGGCTTCTTCAACGAGCTTGCCCGCAGCCTGCAACGCAAGCTGGCCCAAATGATGAAGCGCCTGGCTGAGGCTGGCAACGGAGGCCATCCGCCCGAGGCTGGCGGACGACAAAGGCCGGCCGCGGGCCGAGGTCCAGCCAAGCCCGGCGTGTTCTCGAAGATGGCCAACTGGGCGCGGGAGAAGATGACCCAGATCGACGATTCGCTGCGCAAGAGCCGCCATCGCGAGTTGCACCGGCTGATGAATCTCTTGCAGAACGACCCCGACCGAGGGCTGCGTTTCGCCTTGCCCTGCGGTGAGGGCCAGCACCGCGGCATTGCCCGGCCCTCGGCCACGCTGCCCGGCCACGACGTGAATTTCGATCTGCGTCGCCTGGGCGGCGGGGGGCGCGGCGATCCCTGGGAGTTGCCCTACGATCTGTATGCGCAACTGCGTGCCAAGTACATGGAACTGGCCGGGCGGGAGATGCGGTTGGGACGCTACCGCCGCGCGGCCTACATCTACGCCCACCTGCTGGGCGACGTGACCAACGCGGCATCGGCCTTGGTCGCGGGCAAGCATTGGCGCGAAGCGGCCGTGCTGTATCGCGATCGGCTCAAACAGCCCGAGATGGCGGCCAAGTGCCTGGAACAAGGCGGGCTGTGGGCCGAAGCCATCGAGTTCTACGTGCAGTTGGAAGATTTTGAAAAGGCCGGCGATCTGTACGCTCAGCTCGAACAGCCCGAGGAGGCTGAAAGGGCCTGGCGGCGAGCGGTCGAAAAACACTTGACTGGGGGCGATCGCATCGCGGCGGCCAATCTCCTGGAGACCAAGCTCAAGACGCCCGACGAGGCCCTAGCAGTCCTGACCACAGGGTGGCCGACTTCTTCGCAAGCCGGCCGTTGCCTGGCGGCGGAATTCGCGATGTTGGGCCGCCTGGGGCGGCACGAAGCGGCCCAGCGCCGCGTGGCCGAGATCCGCCAACAGACGTTGCGCGAAGCCGTTCGCGCGCTGGCGATCGACGTGCGTTCGATCATTGTGGGATCGGGCATTACGCCCATTGAAACCGTTCGCGCGCGGGCGATTGACGTGTTGGTCGAGAACGCCGCCGGCTATCCGCACGAAGAAGTCCGCAAGCTGGCCGCCGACGCTACGCGAACGATCGCCGCCCGGCACCTGCGCGAGGCCTGCGGCCCGGAGTTGGACCACTTGTTGGAGGCCCTCCGCCGCCTCGTGCCCGGCGACCGGCTGCTGGAACGCGATACCGCCCGGTATTTGCGCGTCCGCACGCAACTGCCGCGACCGGCGGCGAGACCGGCGACCAGGCCAGCGACCCGCACGGTCGTTCCACAGCCACACATTGTGTTGGAACTGACGCACCTCAGCGACTTCACGCTGCCCGGCGGCGTGAAGTGGCAGTGCGCCGTGTCGTGCGGCAATCACTTCTATGCGGCCGGTTTCCAGGACCGGCAGTTGTGGTTGACGCAATGCAATTGGACAGGCCACTTCCAGTCGAGGATTGTAGGCGGATCGGAACCAGACAACAATGTGCTGCTGGCATGCGGTCCTCATAATCGTCATGAAGTCCTGATTGCAATCATAAACGGCCCCCTTATCAAAGATGTGACATTTGCCTCCTCCGATACCGTTCCGTATGACGTCCACGTGGGTAGCCCTGGTTTCTTTGTGACAAACCCAGTTGCGTTTCAGAGCGGCGCCAACGGAGTCGAGCATACCCTTGGCATTGGTAACGATGGCGTAGAGTTAGTTACTCACGATCCACACCAGGCCCCGACCAGATCGCAACTGCTAACCTACGAGTCGCTCGTGCCAGGCGAGGGATTCTACGGTCCGCCAGTCCTGCCCGTGCCGATGTGTGTCCGCGACGCTTGCGTGTACTTGGGATTGCGTAATCGGCTCGTACGAGTCACAGCGGACAAAACTCTACAGATGTTCGACATGCCCGGGGTTGTTCACGGCCTGTGCGGCTCGACGCCGTATTCCGTCGGCCGTGTCGTGGCGGCATTGGCACAAGGGGCTGCCTTGTTCTGGGAAGATGGCTTGAGGGTAGTCCCCTTTGCCGAGGAGTTGAATCATCCGCTTGCCACGTTTACCGCCAGCGGTTGGATAGTCTTGACTTCCGCCGAAGAGTTGCAAGTCTACAAGACTGAAGACAGCAAGCTTCGCCTGGCCGTACGGCAAAAGCGGAATATCCATCCCGTCGCCGTACTGCCCACCGCGCACCCGGACGGATTCGCCATCGTCCACGAGGACGGCCTCGTCGAGCAATATCAGATGCCGCGGCGCTGAATTCCGCAGGTGAGACTGACCTGGACGAAAGCTGGGTTAGACCCCACTCAAGCTGGCAGGGGTCGTCTTCTTCATTCCGCTGAAATGTTGCTCCATTTCCTATAGTCAACGTGGCCGTTGGCTTGATTTGACGATGCTGGCCAAGCCTATTATCGCATGCTTTGTTGTGGCAATCCATCGGGTTCCGGTGAATTGGGCTCGGCGGGACCAAGCCGCCGGTCATCGGCATCACCGCAGCTCCCCCGGCTGCAATAAAATTCCTGCCGGGTGTTTGACAAAGCTATGTCGCGTGGTTATCTTGGCTTTTGTTCCAGCAAGGAACCCTACATGTATGTAGGCTGTTCCTGAACACGGGCGGCACGGGTGTGCCGCCCACACGCATGGCAAGCTCAGTAGTAGGCAGCGTTCGTTGGTGATTGAGCTAATCGGTTTGCGGCCGCGCAACTCCGGCGGGAGATTGTCTTAGCAGGACTGCTGTCGGTGGCTCAATTTGACGGTGACTCTCAAGCGAGTCTCGCACTGCGCGCCTATCTTTCGCTGGTTCGTTCTCCCTTGAGTGTCTTTTGTGGCGGATGCTGCGCGCGGTTGCGTGAGCAGCGTGTAGATGCGGACAAGATTGAGATACGCGTCCTCTAAGGAGAAAACGAATGATTGGCAACTTATTCGTGAAGGACGGTTGGCGGCCGGTTGGATCGTTGGCCTCGCTGGGGAGCTTCGTGGCCGTGATGCTCACAGCTTCGCTCCAGGTTTCACAAACGGGGAAGCTTTTCTGTATAGCGGCGGAACAATACACGGTCTGGGGACCATTGGCGGCCCGGTACTTTGCAGGACAAGGGGAAGTTAACTTTTAAGGTCTGACCCTGCGCGCGGGAGTTGGTATCGATGGCACACAGTTATTCATCGCGGACGACTCCGCTGATTTATCACCTTCGAATAAGATCCTGGCCAATGCAGTTAAAGAGACTCCGTCCGAGATCGAGTTTGGCCGTCGGATTCGCCGCGGCTATCGCGATTCTCAGTTCTGCCGGCGCCAGTTGGTCGCAATCTACCTACTGGCAGGTCACGACAGGTTCTTGGTCGGCTTCGTCGAATTGGACCAACGGCATGCCGTTATCGAGCGGCACCGCATATATTGACAACGGTGGGACTGCTACCATCACGTCGAACGCCACATGTGGCGGGCTGTACGTCGGCTACAACGGCCGCACGGCCGGGGCCGGAGCCATCGTAATGACTGGTGGCAGCTTGTCTATTCCCCTGACCTACGACTACGAGGGCGTTGGCTACGAGGGCACAGGCACGCTCACGCAGTCAGGCGGGACCAACGCAAACTCCGGAGAACTCGACTTGGGGTACGGCCCGGCTGCCAGCGGAACGTACACCTTGAGCGGCGCGTCCATGTTGAGCACCGATGGATTATTGGTTGGCGATGGCTGTGGTGCTCACCGTCGTGCCGGAACCTTCGACGCTGGTGCTGCTGGGGGTTGGGGCGATCGGACTGTTGGGTTGCGGTTGGCGGCAGAGGAACTTGAAGAGGAGGTTGTGACAGAAAGATGGGGACAGAGAAATACATTTTCCTGTCCCCTCATTTTTCTGTCATCATCGCCGGATTTACAGGCTTGAGGAGATTTCAGATGAGACGTCTGACTACTGCTTTGGGTGGTTCTCGTTATTATCGAAAGTGGAAGTGGTGTACTTGGGTCGTTTCGATCGGCACGCTTGTTCTGCTGGCGCTGCATTCAAGGGCGGCTAATGCCCAGGCCCTTACGCCACTCTGCTCGTTCAACGGCAGCAATGGAGGATATTCCTCTGCCGATTTGACGCTCAGCGGCAACATGCTGTACGGGACGACCGCCTACGGCGGCGCCTATGGCGACGGCGTTGTCTTCAGCCTCCCCGTGAGCGGCGGCAGCCCAACCGTGCTGACCTCGTTCAACGGCAGCAACGGCCAATGGCCGTACTACGGGGCTTTGGTGCTCTCCGGCAACACCCTGTATGGGACGACCTCCCACGGTGGGGCCTACGGCGACGGAACCGTGTTCAGTCTCCCCGTGAGCGGCGGCAGCCCCACCGTGCTGGCCTCGTTCAACGATTGTCCGTTTGCTGGTCTGACGCTCAGCGGCAACATGTTGTATGGGACGACTATTGGCGGCGGTGCCTCCGGGGACGGCACGGTCTTTAGCCTTCCCGTGACGGGCGGCAGCCCCACGGTGCTGGCCTCGTTCAACGGCAGCAACGGCAAATCTCCCGAAGCCACCTTGACGCTCAGCGGGAACACCCTGTATGGGACGACCGCATACGGCGGCGCCAATGGGGACGGCACGGTCTTCAGCGTTCCCATAACCGGTGGCAGCCCCACCGTGCTGACCTCGTTCAACGCCAGTAGCGGCGAATATCCCAACGCCATTACGCTGGCTGGCGGGATGCTTTACGGGACGAACACAGAGGGCGGCAACCTGTCGCTGAACAACGGCTTTGGCTACGGCACCGTCTTCAGCCTTTCCGTGAGCGGCGGCAGCCCAACCGTGCTGGCCTCGTTCAACGGCAGCAACGGCGGGGCTCCAGATTCCATTTTGACGCTCAGCGGAAACACCCTGTACGGAACGACCAACGGAGGCGGTGTCTATGGGGACGGCACGGTCTTCAGCATTCCCACCAGCGGCGGTACCCCCACGGTACTGGCCTCATTTAACGGCAGCAACGGCAATGGTCCCCTTGCTGGTGTGACTTTCAGCGGCAACACCCTGTATGGGACGACCGAGATGGGCGGCGCCTACGGCGACGGCACGGTCTTCTGCCTGCAGATTAACTCCTCCGAGCGGACTTGGATCGTGGACGCCGGCGGCAACTGGTCCGCGGTTGCCAACTGGGATAACGGTACAGCAAACGGGAGCAATGTCCAGGTCAATTTCCTCGGGGCGATCACTGCGCTGAGAACGGTTACGGTCGACGCAGCCGTGACCGCAGGGGCGCTGGTGTTCGATAGCAGCAACCAGTACACGATAGCCGGGTCCCAGGCCATCACGTTGCAAGCCAGCCCTGGCAACGCCGCTATCGATGTCGTCAACGGCAGCCACGCGATTTCCACGCCACTGATCCTGGCCAGCGCCACGGACGTGACCGTCAGCAACGCTGCCGACACTTTGACGCTCAGCGGCAATATCAGCGGCGCCGGCATGGCGCTGAACAAATATGGCGCCGGCACGCTGATCCTCGGTGGCTCGAACACAAATAGCGGCAACACGACGATCAGCGCCGGTACCGTGACCCTGGCCAATCCCCTGGCGGCGCAAAACAGCACTGTCAACCTGACAAACAGCGGCACTCTGGGATTCGCCGCGGGAAACACCAGTCCGATACTGGGCGGTCTGACAGGGCCCGGCAACATTGCCTTGACGACCGCCGCCGCGGAACCCGTCACGCTCAACGTGGGCAACAACGGGCAGAGCACGACCTACGGCGGCGTTTTGAGCGGCGCGGGCGGCCTGACCAAGCAGGGCGCCGGCACCCTGGCGCTGACCGCTGCCAATACGTACAACGGTGCGACCGTCATCAGCGGTGGTGTCCTCCAACTGCAAGCGCCTGGCGCTGGCGGCGGCATCGGCATCCATTTTGTAGGCGGCGGAAGTCCCGTCACCGGTTCGGCGGGAGTCGTGGCCATCAACAACTGGAACAACGAGTCCGGATACATTTTTAGTGGAAGCACGCTGGCCAACAACAGCGGCCAAAACAGCGGGGCGACGTTCTCTCTCAGCGGCGCTGCCAACACTTGGGCGACCGGCAGTGCCAACCAGGTACTGAACGGTTATGTCTACGTCGATAACTACAATTCGATGACTTTGGCTGTCAACAATATTCCTTATGCCAGGTATAGCATTTATGCCTGCGTTGGCGACTCCAGCACTGGGAATCAAGAAATGGCGACCATCAATGGCACGAGCTATTACTACTCTACCGAGGGTGGGACGCCCATCACCTACACGCCCATCAGCAGCAGAAGCTCGTCGAACTATCAATCGGGAAACTACATCGAGGTTGAGGGGCTGACCGGCAGCAGCCAAACGGTGACCGTTGCCGGGACCACCCAGGAATTTGGCGGACTCTGCAGCGTTGAGATCGTCAACACCACGCCCGTCGTCGGCGACATCAACATCTTGCCGCCCACGAGCGCGCTGAGAATCGCCGCCGGTTCGACGCTGGACCTCGATGGCGCCAGCCAGCAGGCCGCCTCGCTGTCCGACAACACGCCCGGCCGCGGCGGCAGCATCATCAACAGCAGTTCAGCCCCTTCCGTGCTGACGCTCAGCCCCAGCGGCGGCTCGACCACTTTCAGCGGCACGATCCAGGGCAGCGGCAGCCTGAGCGCGATCAGCCTGGTCATCAACGGCAGCGGCACGCAGGTGCTTGCCGGCCGCAACACCTATACCGGCCCGACGACGATCAACCAAGGCACGCTCCTCGTCAACGGCTTGCTCGCCAGCCCGGTAACGGTCAACAGCGGCGGCATGCTCGGTGGCTCGGGCAGTCTCAGCAGCGTGACCGTGGCTTCGGGCGGGTCGTTGTCGCCAGGCGCAGCCCCGAACCCGATGAGCGTCAGCGGCAGCCTCTCGCTGCTGTCCGGTGCGAAGATGGACTATGCCCTCGAAACGCCGACGGATAGCGATGAGCTCTACATGCCCTCGGGGCCCTTGGTTCTCAGCGGCCAGCAGTTCGCCGATTTCAACTTCACGCCGCTGGCTGGCTTCGGACCCGGCACGTATACGCTGATTGACACCAGCTCTGTGCCCGTCGGCAGCCTGGGCACGAGCACCAGCGGCACGATCGACGGCCTGCCGGCGAATATCGCCATTCAAGGCGACGATGTGGTGCTGACCGTGGTGCCCGAGCCGGGGACGCTGGTGCTGCTGGGCGTGGGGGCGGTTGGCCTGGTGGGCTGGGGTTGGCGGCGAAGACAAAATGCAAGTACACGAATAACAGTTCGCCGCAACCTCGGAGGAGATAGTCGATGAAACGCTCGATTTCTAATCTGGTTCGTTCTCGTTCTTTTGGAAATAGGAACGTGCGTCATGGTGTCGCACGGGTCGGAATTCTGTTCCTGCTCTATCTGGTAGTCGGTCGAGCCGACGCCCAGACCCTTACGACCCTTGCCAGTTTCAACGGAAGCAACGGTAACGGTCCCTCCGCCGGTTTGACGCTCAGCGGGAACACCCTGTATGGGACAGCCTCAGACGGCGGCGCCAATGGGTACGGCACGGTCTTCAGTGTTCCCCTAAGCGGCGGCAGCCCTACGGTGCTGGCCACGTTCAACGGCAGCAACGGCGCATATCCCAGTGGCGTATCGCTCAGCGGAAACACCCTGTATGGGACGGCCTGGCAAGGCGGTAACCTATCGTTGAATAACGGTCATGGGGACGGCACGGTCTTCAGTGTTCCCCTAAGCGGCGGCAGCCCTACGGTGCTGGCCACGTTCAACGGCAGCAACGGCGAGGAGCCATCAGCCGGTTTGACGCTCAGCGGCAACACCCTGTATGGAACGACCGAGGAAGGCGGTAACTTGTCGTTGAACAGCGGCTATGGGGACGGCACGGTCTTCAGCCTTCCCCTAAGCGGCGGTAGCCTCACGGTGCTGGCCTCGTTCAACGGAGGCAACGACAGTTATCCCGCCAGTTTGACGCTCAGCGGCAACACCCTGTATGGGACGACCTTCGCCGGCGGCGTCAATGGGTACGGCACGGTCTTCAGTGTTCCCCTAAGCGGCGGTAGCCCTACGGTGCTGGCCACGTTCAACGGCAGCAACGGCAGCTATCCAGAACCCGGTTTGACGCTCAGCGGCAACACCCTGTATGGGACGACGGCAGGGGGCGGCGCCAATGGGTACTGCGGCACGGTCTTCAGCCTTCCCCTAAGCGGCGGTAGCCCCACGGTGCTGGCCACGTTCAACGATAGCAACGGACAATGGCCCTATTCCGCTTTAACGCTCAGCGGCAGCACGCTGTATGGAACGGCCGCAGGTGGCGGTGGTCATGGGGACGGCACGGTCTTCAGCCTTCCCCTAAGCGGCGGTAGCCCCATGGTGCTGACCTCGTTCAACGGCAGCAACGGAGCAGATCCATATGGCGGTCTGACGCTCAACGGCGCGACGCTTTACGGGACGACCGACTTAGGCGGCGCGAACAACGATGGCACGGTTTTCTCCCTGAGCCTTCCGTTTGCCAGCATCAGCTTGACGAAGGTAGTCAACGCCACGATCATCACGGGTGGAACGGCCACCGTGGGGGCAACCGTAAGCAATTCAGCCCCTTCGGGCAACAACAACCTGAACTACACCCTGGCAGCCGCCGTCGTAAGCGGCAGTGCTACGTTGGGAACCATAACATCCGGCGCCGGCAGCCTCGCTCCCAGCGCCAGCCGGTCCTGCACCGTCCCGGCTACGTCCACCAATCTCGGCGTCAATACGATTTCTCTTGCCGCCAGCGATCCGAATTCAATCAACCTCAGTCAAACTGCGACGGCCACACTCACCGTCCTCGACCACTCCAATGCCTCTCTCTCCTCCACCGCTAGCCAGACAAACCAGACCATCAGCTTCGGCAACATCCTGCGGGGAGCGGCCATCCCCAGCCAGAGCTTCACGATCTACAACCTGGCGGCGAACACGTCGGCGGCCTATACGGCCAACCTGAAACTGACCGGATTCACGTCCAGGGGCGATGCGGCATTTTCGACGAACCTCTCGACCTTCAACGGACTGGCGGCGGGCAACGGCAACACCTTCACCGCTTCGCTGAACACGGCCAATTACACGACCACGGGCATCAATTCCGTCACGATGTCCGCCGCGCAACTGGCCGACGATAGCAGCCTGCCGGGCGCGGGCGGCAACCACAACGGAGGCATCAGCGTCACGCTGCAAGGCAACGTGGGCAACGCCACGGCAGATAATAGCAATTCGCAGACCGCCTTCGGCCCGGCCTTGACCGCCACGGTCTCCCCTAGCGGCAGCTATGCCAACCTGGAATCGAAAACGACCGCCACGTCCGGCAGCGGCGGGCAGGGCATGGCGGGCAGCACGGCCACGATCCTGGCCGGGACCAACAGCAGCGGCTCGGCTCAAACGGTCAACATGGCCTGGCGGACGCAGACGCAAGGCGAAATCGGCTCGGGCGTGATTAGCGACATCGTGCAGTTGAGCGGCATCGCGCTGAACGGCAGCAGCGGGCAGACTGCTCCGTTTGTCCTACAGATGAGCTACGACTCCGACGTGTTGCCCGGCACGTCGGCTGCGGACGACCCGCTCTACCTGGCGTGGCTCGATCCGCTTACCGGCCTGTGGGTGAATGCTGTTGACGGCAATGTCGGAACCAACTCGGGCAATTTCGAAGTGGGGGCTTATCCCAATGGCGATACAACGCTGGGCGATTGGGGCGTGAATACGGCGAACCAGACGGTTTGGGCCGTCGTGAACCACGACGGCGATTACGTTGTCGTGCCGGAGCCGGGGACGCTGGTCCTGTTGGGCGCGGGCGCCCTCAGTCTGCTGGGCTATCGTGTGCGACTACGAAGGCGACGTGCAGGACGAATATCCGTTTCCCTCGAAAACGGCCCCCAGGCCACCTTGCGATTCCCATCTCGCCTGCCGGAAGCCATGCGGCGCGCGGCGTGACGTTCATTGTGGCGAGCCCCAAGACCGATTCCCTCGACGACAACCGATCCAACTGGAAAGAAGAGACTACAAATCATTTCCGGTCAAGATGCTCCATTGCAAGGCGTCGTTGCGGCCGGCCGGGAACGTGGTATCGACCAGGTCGACCTCAGCCTGCTGGTCGAGAATCCTGAATTCGATGCTGGTCGGGTCGATGAGCGTATTGGCCCAGGAGAACTCTCCATTTACCCGTGCTGAAACACCGGCCTAATACCGGTTGCGCCGAGCAATGGGCGTAACGCCCATGCCGGCCAGCCCAGCCGGTTCGAGAGCCAGAGCAGACCGACGTCAGTCTTTCACGATCCGGGGGTTTGAATTCCCAACGGATTTCTGTTAGAATATCAGCGCGTTCGCAGATGTTGTTGCAGTACGATCTGGGCTACTGGTAATTCTATGCCAGGGTTGCAACCTCAAGACCGAAAGCGTTGGCGCTTGGCCGTTTGGGCCTGCTGGGCGATAGTCTTGACTATCTGCTCCGCGGAGTTTCCTGGTTGCACGAGGGTGCCGCAAGTCGCGTCAGAGCCGGCGGGGAAGGAAAACTCTGGCGGCCCGCCCTCGCCGGCCGCATCCTCAGCGGACCGTTCGGCGGCAGTCGCTACTCCGCCGGCGCCGCCTGCTCCCTCTTCTCCGGTTTCTCCTGCGGGCGAACGCCGATCGTCGGCAAAGCCCGACGCTTCCCAGACGGCGCCGGTTGCCTCGTCAGCACCTGAGCCAACGGCCGAGGACTATCTCAAGGAAGAGATGGAAGTCGCCCAACAGCTTGTCAAGGATTTTCCCTCCCAGGCGCCTGCCCTGGCGTCGCTGGGAAACGCCTACCTAGGGCGAGGCAACTCCGCGGAAGCGGTGAAGTGCTGGCAGCGGTGCTTGGAACTCAATCCCAAATACGCGCCGGCCTACGATTACTTGGGCATGAATGCCCTGAAAAAGGCCGAGTACGAGACGGCCATTCGCCTCTGGCACAAGGCGGTGGAGATCGATCCGGCGCTGGGCGGCGCGCACAACGGCCTGGGGCGCGCCCTACTGTATCAGGGGAAGCCTCGGGAGGCCGCCGTGGAACTGGAACAGGCCGTCCGCCTTTCGCCCCCGGCCAGCCTGCAATATTTCCTGCTAGGACAGGCCTACTTGCAACTGGAAGACTACGCAAAAGCCAAGACCAACTACGAGAAGGCGGCGCTACTCCAGCCCGACGACTCGCGGGCCTACTACGGCCTGGCCACTGCCTGCGACAAACTGGGCGAAAGCGACAAGGCCAAGGAGTATCAGGAGAAGTTCAGAAAACTGAAAGCGGGAGAATCGGTCGCCTTTTATCGCGAACTGAACAGGTACGATGACCTGGTTGGTTTGCGGCAGCGCGTGGTCCTGGCACATCTCAGCGCCGGCCAGATGTACCGCCAGTCAGGCGGCCTTGCCAAGGCCGAGGAGCACTGGCGGCGAGCGGCAGCGCTCAGCCCTAAGGATACGGTCGTGCTCGGCGAACTGGCAAAGTTGTACGAGAGCGCGAACCGGGGAGAAGATGCCCTTGTGATCCGCGAGCGGCTGCGGGCGATCGAGCCGGAGAACACGATCAACCTCTTGAACATCGGCATCGGCAACGCCCGCCTACACCGTTTCGAGGCCGCCGAGGCCGCTTTCCGCAAGGTCGTTCAGACCGCGCCGGGGCGATGCGACGGCTACCGGGCCTTGGCGGGAATGTACTTAAAAACGGGTCAGAGATTGGACGAGGCCAGGTCACTGGCTGAAACCGCCGCGCGTTTGGAACCTTCCGCCGCCAATTTTCGCCTGTTGGGCGAGGCCTGCGACAAGAACGGCGACCGGCAGGCCGCCCTGTCGGCGATGGAACGAGCGATTGCCCTGGAACCCGCCAACCCGCAGTACCGGCGGATCTATGAAGTGTTGAAACAAGGAAAGTGATGGGATGAGGGCGATGCCGCGACGATACCGGTGGGGAATGAGCAGGGGCAGCGGAGCGAGCGGACTGCCGCCAAATACCAGGAAAATACGAAATTCGAATATCGAAATACGAAACAAATTCAAATGGGTAATGAGGAAAATTCAAAACGGTTTTGGTCCTTCGAATTTTGTCTTTTGGATTTGTTTCGGATTTCGTGCTTCGTTTTTCGGATTTAGAGCGGACGGTGCGGGCCGCCTGCCGCGCAAGCGTGCCGTCTGTCGGCCAAGCTTGCTGGTCGCAAGTTGGATTTGCCTTTCGATGTTCTCGTCCGCCTGGGCGGAGTGCCCGATCAAACTTCACAACGTCACCGCACAGACCGGGATCGCTTTCAAGCACACCGACGGCAGCAGCGGCCGGCGGTACATCATGGAAACCGTGAGCGCGGGATTGGCGACATTCGACTACGACAACGACGGCAAGATCGACATCTACTTCCTCAACGGCCGGCCGCTGCCCGGCGCCAAGACAGGCGAGGCGCCCAGGAACCATCTTTATCGCAACCTGGGCGGATTCAAGTTCGTGGACGTCACGGAGCGGGCGGGCGTGGGGGGCGGCAACGGGTACGGCCTGGGCGTGTGCGTAGGCGACTACAACAACGATGGCCACCAGGACCTGTACCTGAACAACTTCGGCGAGAACATCCTCTACCACAACAACGGCGACGGGACGTTTACCGACGTGACGGCCAAGGCGGGCGTGGGGCGCGGCCCCAGGGTCGGCGCCGGGGCCTGCTTCCTGGACTACGACAACGACGGAAAACTGGACCTATTCGTGGGCAACTACATCAAATTCTCTTACGACAAGCACGTCCAAGTCCGCAGCAACGGCTTTCCCACCTACGCCGGTCCCGGGCATTATCCCAAGGAAACCAACATGCTCTTCCACAACAACGGCGACGGCACGTTCAGCGACGTGAGCAAGGAATCCGGGATCGCCGCCTACCCGGGATATGCCATGGGCGTGGTCTCGGCCGACTACGACAACGACGGCTACCCCGACATCTTCGTCGCCAACGACAGTTGCGCGAACTCCCTTTTCCACAACGACGGCCACGGG
The DNA here is from genome assembly GCA_964615095.1 of uncultured Planctomycetaceae bacterium. Lineage (GTDB taxonomy): Bacteria > Planctomycetota > Planctomycetia > Pirellulales > Thermoguttaceae > JANXQG01. The sequence continues at coordinate 76,746 of CAZTPX010000010.1, forward strand.
CGGTTCACGGAAGTCGGCCTGAAGGCCGGCGTGGCCTACGACCTGAACGGCGACGAGCAGGGGAACATGGGCGTGGACTGTGGGGACTACAACAACGACGGCCTGCTGGATTTCTTCAAGACCTCCTACCAGGGGCAATGTGCGCTCTTGTACAAGAACCTGGGCAGAGGCAACTTCCAGGACGTGACGCTGCTCACGGGGGCCGGGGCCAGGACCCTCCGCAACGTCACCTGGGGCTGCGGTTTCGTGGATTTCGAGAACAAGGGGGCACGCGACATCTTCATCGTTTGCGGCCACCTACAGGACAACATCGAGTCCTACGACGACAGCACTTCGTACCACGCCCGCTGCATCCTGCTGCGGAACACGTTGCTGGAGACGGGCGTGGAGAAATTCGTCGACGTGTCGGACCAGTGCGGCGACGGGCTGGCCGTGATGGCCAGCGGTCGCGGCGTGGCCTTCGAGGACTTGGACAACGACGGCCGGATCGACGTCGTGGTCCTCAATTCGCGCGGCCAGCCCACGATCCTCCGCAACGAATCGCAAACCGGGAACCACTGGGTCGAGGTGCGCTTGCAGGGCCTGAAGAGCAATCGCGACGGGGTGGGCGCCCGGGTCTACGTCGTAGCCGGCGACTTGAAGCAGATGGACGAGGTCCACAGCGGCCGCAGTTACCAGAGTCACTGGGGCACGCGCTTGCACTTCGGGCTGGGCAAGCACCCGCGGATCGACCGCATCGAAGTGCATTGGCCCCGCAGCGGGATCGTGGACATTCTTGAGGACGTGGCCGCCGACCGGCTGATGACGATCGAGGAAGGCAGCGCGCCGTCGAAGCTCAAGCCGCTGTTCGTCTACCCGCTGGTCCCCGCGTTGCCCGCGGGGAAGCGAAGCGGCAATTTGTAGAATTGTGAGGAGCGATATGGCCGGGAAACCTCCGTCTACTTGCCGTGTACAACGACCGTCCGCCGCCAGGGGGCGCAGGTGGATGCTGCCGGCCCTGGTTCTCTGCGCCGTCGCCGCTTGCCTGGCAACTGCTGCGGTCTATGAACGCCGCGCCGTGCGTAGGGAAGAAGCGGCGGAGAAAGTGCGAGAACGGCAGGCGGAGGCCCCGCCTGCCGATGCGGGGCCTGCCGGCAACCCGCCCCCGCCCGGCGAATCATCGGCGGCACCAAGTCCGCGCCGGGCGGAGAAGGCTCCTGCCGGCGACGGCCTCGCGCCGCCCGATCCGAGCACGGACGCCAAGGCCAAGATCGAGGCCCTAAAACAGGAATCGCTGGCCGTCGCCAACCGCCTCCGCGCGGATTTTCCCGATAACCTGGATGCCCTGGGACTCGTGGGCAACGTTCAATACTACCACGGCAACACGGCACAGGCGGCGGAGTGCTGGGAACAGTGTGTGCGCCGCGATCCCGCTCGCGTCGGCTTCTACGATGCCTTGGCGAAGCTCGCCCTGAGCAGGGCGGAGGACGAAAAGGCCGTCGAGTGGTGTCGCAAGGGACTGGCGCAGAACCCCGATGCCCCGCACCTGCACGGGCGCCTGGGCGAGGCGCTCACCGCCCTGGGCAGGCTGGAGGAGGCCGTGCCCGAATTGGAACGCGAAACCCGGATCTCGCCCACGTATGCCGAGAGCCACTTCTTGCTGGGACAGGCCTACTCGCTGCTGCACGATTACCAGAAGGCCAAGGCTTGCCATGAGACCGCGGTCAAGCTCGACGCCCAGCAATCCAGGTACGAAATCAAGCACCACCGCGCCCTGGCCAACGCCTGCGCAAAGCTCGGGCTCGATGAGGCGGCCCAGCAACAAAACGAATCGATCAGCGTGATGAGCGACAGGGCCCCGTCTTTCGACGACATCCTCGACGCGCGGAAGATGGCGGCAAAGACTTGCGACAACGCGGCGGCCGTGTACCGCAGCCAGCGGAAGATTTCCAAAGCCGAAGAGCTGTTGACGCGGGCGGCAACCCTGGACGCCAAGAACGCGGACTACAGATCGCGCCTGGTTTCGATCTTCCTGGAGAGCGGCCGCGATTCCAAGGCGGCCGAGGTCTGCAAGGAACTGATCGAGATGGAACCCAACAGCGCAATCCATCACGTGGAACTGGGTTTCTTTTACGCCCGCATGGGACAATTCGACGCAGCCCGGAAGGAGGCGCAGCGGGCCGTGGAACTGGCCCCGGACAATCCGCAGTGCAGAAAGTTCCACGAGCAAATGCAGAAAGCTCCCAAATGAGAAGAGGACTGTCCACGCGGCGGCGGCCGCACAGCCTAGCGGCGATCGCCGCGGCCCTGCCGCTGGTCCTGACCCTTGCCGCGGCAGGCGCCGATTGCCCTATTAAGTTCCGCGACGTGACCGCGGAGACCGGGATCGACTTCGTGCATACGCACGGCGGCAGCGGCAAGAAGTACATCGTGGAGACGGTGAGTGCCGGAGTGGCCACGTTCGACTACGACAACGACGGAAAGACCGACATCTACTTCGTCAACGGCAGGCCGCTGGTTGAGACGGAGACGAAAGTGCGGCCTAAGAACCGCCTGTATCGCAACCTGGGCAATTTCAAGTTCCAGGACGTGACGGACCGTGCCGGCGTGGATGGGGGAGCGTCCTACGGGCTGGGGGTCTGCGTGGGCGATTACGACAACGACGGATACCAAGACCTGTACTTGAGCAACTTCGGGGAGAACGTCTTGTACCACAACAACGGGGACGGGACGTTTAGCGACGTGACTCGCAAGGCCGGCGTGGGGCGCGGCCCCAAGGTCGGCGCGGGGGCCTGTTTCCTGGATTACGACAACGACGGCCGCTTGGACCTCTTTGCCGCCAACTACGTCAAGTTCGCCTACAAGGACCACGTCTTCCGTACCCATCGCGGATTTCACGTGTATTACGGCCCCCGGCCGTTCCCTGCGGAGACGCACAACCTGTTCCATAACAACGGCGACGGGACTTTCACGGACGTCAGCCAGGCGTCGGGAATTGCTGCGCATCCGAGCTACGGCATGGGCGTGGTCGCCGGCGATTACGACAACGACGGCTATCCGGACATCTTTGTTGCCAATGATACGTCGGCAAACTCGCTGTTCCACAACAAGGGGCGCGGAACGTTCGCAGAAGTCGGTCTGAGCGCCGGCGTGGCCTTCGACGTGAACGGCGCGATCAAGGGGAACATGGCGCCGGACTGCGGCGACTACGACAATAGCGGCCTGCTCAGCTTCTATGTCACCTCGTACCAAGGACAAATGCCCACGCTTTTCAAGAACATGGGCCACGGCGTTTTCGACGACGTGACCCTAGCCAGCGGCGCGGGGCGCGGCATGCTCCCTTACGTCACCTGGGGTTGTGGGTTCGTCGATTTCGACAACGACGGCCATCGCGACCTGTTCGTGGTCTGCGGCCACTTGCAGGACAACGTGGAACTCTACGACGACACCACTTCCTACCGCTGCCGCAACTTCGTGCTGCGGAACATGGGCAACGGGAAGTTCGTCGACGTGACCGAGCAGTGCGGCGACGTGGCGAAACTCAGGGCAAGCGGCCGCGGCGTGGCTTTCGACGACCTGGACAACGACGGCCGTATCGACGTGGTGATCCTCAATTCCAACGACAAGCCCACGATCTTGAGGAACGAATCGGTGACCGGCAACCACTGGATCCAGATCCGCCTTCGCGGCATGAAGACCAACCGCGACGGCGTCGGGGCGCGGGTCTACGTCCTGGCCGGCGATTTGAAGCAAATGGACGAGGTTCACGGCGGGCGCGGGTATCAGAGCCACTGGGGAACGCGACTGCATTTCGGACTGGCCAAGAACCAGCGGGTCGAGCGGATCGAGGTGCATTGGCCCCGCAGCGGTTTGATAGACATCCTGGAAGACGTTGCCGCAGACCAGATGTTGACGATCGTCGAGGGCAACTCGCCGTCGACGAAGAAACCGCTCTTCATCTATCCGGAGGTTCGGACATTGCCCACAAAGCGCGGGCCGAATTGATAAGGCCGATCTCAGACCGTCGCAGGCCGAGGTCTGCCGCGTTAGCGGCACCATGTGAATAGCCGCGGGTGGAGCGCAGCGCAACCCGCGGTTACGCGGTCGCAAGCCCGCCTCTGCCGCGCAATCAATCCCCGCCGTCCTGCAGCCGCTGGACGGCTTCTCGTGCCGCTTCGATGGCCCGCTCGTTGCCTTCCTTGGTGAGTGGCCCGGCCACAGCGCCTCCCGCCGGGTAGATCGGCCGCTGGTAGAGCGGATAGGCTTCCGTGCGCAGATGGGCCAACATCTGATGGCCGCGCCGCCGCTGACGCTCCGCCCGCAAGGCTGCCAGATCGATCGGCCCGACGACGATCCTGTCGCCGCCGCCGGCTTCCGCCTGCGCAAGCACGCGGCCGTCGTAATCCACGATCATGCTCCCGCCGGGCCAACTAAAGGGCGGATAGTGCGCAAGCGAGGCGGCCTGGTTGGCAGCCACCACGTAGGCCATGTTCTCCACGGCTCGCACGCGATTGACGATCGTCCACCAATCCAAGGGCGGCGCGGTCCCCCAAGGGTCCATGTAGGCCGAGACCCGCACGAGGATCTCGGCCCCCGCCAGGGCCAGTTGACGGATCGCCTCGGGGAAGAGCCAGTCGTAGCAGATGGCCGCGCCGATCTTGCCGATCTCGGTCTCGGCCACCGGAAACAGCGGCTCGTCGTACCCGCATAGATCGTGCGGGCTGGTGTGTACTTCCCAGGGCAGCCAGGTATGGACCTTGCGGTACTTCGACAATATGCCGTCCGGCCCGATAAGGCAAGTCGTGTTGAAGACGTGCCCCGGCCAGCGAGTGTCGGCTTCCAGGAACGTGCCGGTCTGGATATAGACGTTCAACTCCCGCGCTTTCCGGCAGTAGCGATCGGTATGCTCGTTGGGGATCGGCAAGGCCAGGCGGTCCAGCAGTTCCTCGGCAGTAGGATAGATCGGCGCCGCATGGGCGAACTCGGGGAAGACAACCAGGCGCACGTCGAAAAAGGGCTCGTAACCGGCCACGGTGCCGTCGATCATGTTCAGCATGCGCTCGACCGCCGCGGGGATTTCATCCCGGCTGCGTGGATTGGGCGCGTCGAGCTGGCAGGCGGCGGCGCAATATCTCCCTGCGAAACCATTCATCTTAGAAGCACTTAATGTACGAGAGACGGTAGGTAGCGTCCCACGGCCGATACTCGGACACGGGGATGTCCGTACCGAAGAGCAGCGAATTGGCCCCGCCCAGCTTGATGTCGCCAACTTTGTTGAAGTTCAGCCGCACGCCGGGAGTGATGCTGAAGAGGGTCCGGCCGGCTGTCGTGCCATCCAGATCCGTCTGGCCAAAGTTCTCCACAAACAGAGTCAGGAAGTTCGGTGTACTGGTATCGGTGATCGTCTTGGCCAGAGCAACGCAGTACTGCACGTCGTTCTGCCTGGTGCCCCGTGCGACCGGCCCGCAAAAGCTGTCGAAGGTAAGGCTGTAATAGAGCCCGACCCGTTCTAGTTGAAACCAGTAGCCCAGGTCTTCGAAGCCCGCCAACGAGTAAGTCAGCGTCGTTTGCGTGGTTCCCAGCGGCGTGTTGGGCGCGAGGGCCTTGAAATTGAAGCAGTAGGACGACGATTCCGTGTCGACCAATTGAATTCGGCTCAAGATGCCCGGCGCGCCGCCGCTGGCCGATGGGCTACCCGTACGGGGATCGATCCATTGGTAGGCATCGTTGACTTCGAGCATGCAACGGCGATTGAAGCTCCAGTCGATGAAGCCGTCGACATCCGTCAAGTCTTTTCTCGTCGCACTGGCAAGGCTCGTTTGTTCGAAGAAGTTTGTGCGGAAAAGCTGGAGCAAGAGGTTCGGCTGCACGCGCAAGAGTGTCAAGTCGGGGGTGCCTGTGGCCCGAGTTCGCATAGCAAAATCATCGTTCCAACCGGCCGAGAAAAAATTGCCGAGGGTCAGGTCGGTCAGCGGCGGCCTCTGGGGACCTACGTCGAATTGGATCGGACCCGTATTGGCCACCGCTGCTTCGCTCGCCGCCGGCGGTTGTGCCGGAGAAGGCGGCGCCGGATCCTCCGCAGAAAGCGACGATTGGGCAAACGCTCCTCGGCTCGCGGCCAATAGCAACAGCGCCAGAACGAAGGGAAACCCTAGTCGCTTTGCGGAGCTCACCATTGTCTCATCTCTCCAGTGCCAGGATTTAGAGTCTCTTCCCAAAGGCTGGGGACCGGTGTTGGAGTCCCGGCTTTAGCCGGCTAAAGCTGGGACTTTCAACAGAATCATCGGAATCGGCGCACATGCGCGTATACGAAAAGGCCATTCAGTCCAACCGCGCGGCGCCTTCCAACCGACATACTCGTTACCGGCCGCACATTTTGACCTGGGTTCTGGCCATGAAGGCTCTAAGCCGCCGCTGTCGGCGAAGCCCCCGCGGGGTCATGCGACGGGCGGTCGCCCACCTTGAATCGGCCCACGAGCGACTGGAGTTGGTCGGCGAGCCGCGACAACCCCTGGCCGGAGGCCTGCGTCCGGGCGGCGCCCTCGGCGGTCTGCTTCGCGGCCTGGTCCACGCCGGCAATGCTGCGGGTGATCTCCCGGCTGGCCGCGGCCGATTCGGCCAGATTAGTGGCCACCGTCTGCACGGCCGTGGCCGACTCGGCCACATTGGAGGCGATCTCCCGGGTCGTGACGCTCTGCTCCTCGACGGCCGAGGCGATCGTCCGCGACAGCCCGTTCACCTGGTCGATTACGCCGGCGATGCTGCCGATTGTCTCGACGGCCGTTTCGGCGGATCCCTGGATGTGCTCGATGCGTTTGCGGATGTCCTCCGTGGCGCTGGCCGTTTGCTTGGCCAGTTCCTTGACTTCCGTGGCTACGACGGCGAATCCCTTGCCCGCGTCGCCGGCGCGGGCGGCCTCGATCGTGGCGTTCAGGGCCAGGAGATTGGTCTGCTCGGCAATGTCTTGAATGACCTCGATGACCTTGCCGATCTCGCGGGCGGCTGCGCCCAGTTGGCCGATCGACGCGTTGCTGGCGCCAGTCAGTTGCGCGGCGTCGGCAGCCACCCGGGCCGCCTGCTCGGCGCTCTTGGCCACCTCGCCGATACTGGAGTTGAGCTGGTCGACCGCCGAGGCCATGACCTTCATCTTGTCCGATACTTGCCCGGTCGCGTCGGCCATGCCCGTCATGCTCGCCGACATCTGTTCCGCCGCGGCACTCGCCGTGGCCGATTGGTTGTTCGTTTCCTCGGCCCCGCCCGCCATTTGCGCGGCCGTGCCGGCCAACTCCTGCGACGCCGACGACATGGAGACGGTATCGGCCGCCACCCGGCCGATTATCCCTTGCAGTTTCTCGGCAAAGACATTGAACCAGTGCGCCACTTCGCCGATCTCGTCCTTGCCGCCGACGATCAACCGCCGCGTCAGGTCGCCTTCGCCCTCCGAGATGTCGCGGAGCATGGTAGCCGTGGCGCGAAGCGAACGCACGATCAGGCGGGCCGAGAGCACGTTGATAACCACGGTCACGACGCCCGAGGCGAGCACGATCGCCGCGATCGTAAGGAACGCCCCCGCTATCTGCTCGCCGGCCCGGGTCTGGAATTGCCGCGCGCCGGAAGCGAGGTCCTCGGCCAACGTCGATAGCTGCCGGTCGCATGTCGCTTTGGCCCGGTTGATGCCCTCGACGTTCGCAATGTACTCCTTGACCAGATCGGCAATTTGCGAGTTGGCCGCGCAAGCCTTGCGAGGCATCTCGGCGAAGGGCGTGTTGGCCAGCTTCTTCTCGTCCCGGACTGCATTTTCCACGGCCCGGGCCATAAAGGCCTTCAATTCCTCACCAACCTCGGGCTGCGAGTGCATGTGGTAAACGAGCTTCTGAATCGCCTCTTGGTTCATGCTGTTGACGTGGGCGCCGCCGACAACCAATCGCTCCAGCGTGCTCACCGACTTTTCCGTCTTGGGATCGGCCAGTTTGGCGACGACCTGCCCGATGTAACTGTCGGACTGCTCGCGCGACACGCTCGTCAGGGCAACGATTTGCTTGTCGATCTCCAGATTCCGGCGTTTCTTTTCTCCTATCTCCTTCAGGCAGGCGCGGACCTCGTTCCAGCGAGCCGCGTCGGCGGAAGCCGGATCCGCGTTGGACTCCTGTAGCCGCTCCCGCAGGTTCTTCTCCAGATCCTCCCGGGGGATCACGCTTCCGTAATACGCTTCAGTCATTTGCAAAACGTCGCGAATTGCCGCCACCGCATGGTCCCGGCTGGCGGTTTCCTGAAGTTGGCGACGGGAGACCCCGGTGCTCCACACGATCACAACCAGCACGACGGCCAGGCCGAGTATTTGAACGCCCGTAGGAATCAGCAGTTTGCTGCGAATCGACATAGTGAGTTTCTTCCCCCTCTTCACAAATCGTCGTGTCAAGAACGTCAACGGCCGATGCGAATGCAGTCTGTGGACCGCCTCGAAACAAGCCACCAAACTAGCATAGTTCACACTTTGCGTTTCGGCCCGCGTTGGCGAATGGGCGAACGGGCGCGTACGAACGACGATTGTGTCCAGACGCAATGACCGGAGGGGATGTCATGCACCGATGATGAGCGCACGTTGGCCTCTGCCAGATCGATCTTGCGCGAGCCAGTCCCCAGCCTTTCGGGATAGACTCCCAGTGCGCCGCACTATGCGGCGCGGCGGCGCAGGAGGTTGTACGAAGGTTCGGGCTGAGTCTGGTAGCCCCACTTGTGCAGCCAATGGAGATACGAACACAGATGCCGCCAAGCGTCGGCGGAGAGCAATTTGCGGCTGGCACGCTGTTCGATGTGATACGCGCTGGTTGCCCCGTGATATATCACTTGCCAGCCCGCCCGGGCCATGCGCAGGCACATGTCAACGTCTTCGAAGTACTTGCCGAAACACTCGTCGAACAGGCCAACCTCTTCCACGGCCTTCTTCCGCAACATGAGAAAACAGCCGGAAAGCCACTGGCAAGCAAACGACTCGTCGAGGGCATGGTCCATGTAGAAATAGCGGGCCAGCGTCCGCCGCATGAGGCGGCCCAGCCCGAAACGCCGCGCCAGGATCACCGATAGCGTCTGGAAGCGGCGCGCAGCCCGGGCGTCCCGTCCGTCGACGTGCAGCAGGCGGCAGCCGGCCACACCGCAATCGGGTTGGGAGTCCATGAACTCGACCATTCGCGACAGGCATTGCTGCCGGGGATCGAAGAACATGTCGGTGTTCATCAGCAAGACATAGCGGGCGGCCGAGGCGGCCAGGATGCGGTTCAGGTTGGCCGCATAGTGAAGCCGCTCCGCGTTCTTCAACACCAGGGTTTCCGGGCTGAGCCAGCGCCACGGCTCCACGCCGTCGTACGAATGGTTATCCACGAGCATCAAGCGGTAGTGCAGACCCGGAGCCGAGGCTTTCATCGTCGACAGCAGCGGGCCCATCAAGTCGCGCTCGCCGGTATAGATCACGCCCACGTCCAAATCGCGCCGTACGGGCGAGGCCGCGGCGCTGGAATGCTGGCTGATCGGCGCCGCGTCGGGCGGCACGGGTACGATGCGCAAGTGCATGCAAAGGGTTCCTTCCCGGCAAGCTAAGGATCGGAAGATCAATAACTGCCGTATAGTCGCCTTTCGCTCCGCGAAAGTTGCGTTACTTTCGCGGAGCGAAAGGCGACACTTATTTCTGCGCCCATCCTAAGCGGCCTTCCGCTGAACGGCCGGTGACGATTCGACACTTGCATCCTTCAAGTGCAGGACCGCCTCAGTGGACTTTGTTTTGCTGGTTTCAGCCGTTTCGGTCGTTTCCGTCGGCGCAGCCTGCCGCGAATCGATCGTAGATGCGGGCGGCGGCTTTTGACGGAATATGGCCAAGGTAAACGAGTGGATCAACTTCGATACGAAGCGCGTTACCCTGGCCGGGGATTCGCCGGGGTGAGTGGCTCGTCCCTGCCGGTAAAACAGCGATTCGACAAATTGTGCGGCCTGGCGGCGGACAACCTGGTGGAGCAGGCTGAATTCCCGGTGCCCGAAGACCCGCAGGCGGATCATGAGTACGACCAGGGTCGCGGCGATGATCCAGGCCAGGGCGTCCATGCGGAATATCGTGGCCGCGGTGGCGGCTGCCCCGGTGGTCAGGCAGAAGGCAGCCAGGATCGCCAGCACTTGCCACGGTCCCAGTCCCCGCTGCAGCAGGCAATGATGGATGTGCTCGCGGTCGCCCACAGCCAGGGGTCTTCCGGCCAGCTTGCGGCGGAGCACTGCCATGAGCACGTCGAACATCGGCACAGTCATGAGCACCACGGGCGCCGTGATCGATAGTGTCGCGGTACTCTTCAAAGTTCCCTGGATGCCTAGCACGCCGATCACCAGGCCGATCACCGTGCTACCCGAATCGCCGAGGAAAATGCTGGCGGGCGGCCGGTTGAAGACGAGGAATCCCAGCAGCGCGGCGGTCAGCACCATGGCCACGACGGCCACGTGGTCATTGCCCATGTTCATGGCAATGATCCCCATCATCATGGTGGTGGAAAGGCCGACGACCGACGCCAGGCCGTCCAGACCATCGATGAGGTTCAGGGCGTTGATGCAACCGATGAGCCAGAAAAGTGTCAGCGGTATGCCCCACCAACCCAACTCGATACGGCAGCCGAAGACGACGATGAAATCGACAGAGAAGCCGGCGGCGGTAATCGGCAACGCGGCCAGGAACTGGAATAGCAGCTTGGCCCGCGAGCGGAGGTTGCAGCAATCGTCGACCGCGCCAAACACGCAGGCCAGTGTCGCGGCCGGAACCAGCGCCCAGCAAAGCCTGGCCAGATCCGCCGGGCGGAAGCGATCGGAGAGCAAGGCCGCGGCCAGTCCGACCAGCAGAGCCAGGTAAACGGCCACGCCGCCCCAGAGCGGCACGGGGCCGGGATGGAACCGACGCTGTGCATCAGGATGGGCCAACACGCCCAGCCGCCAGGCCACGCGCCGCATCACGGGCGTTAGCGCCAACGATGCGGCCAAGGCCGCCGCCATCGGAATCAGCAGATAGAACCAGTTGCCATCCATAGCGATGAAGCCCGGCGTCCTTGCCGAACTCTCCGCGAAGTCAACTTCGCGGTTTGACTCCTCCTGAAACGACAAAGCTCCCAGCGCTGTCCACCGCCACGCATTTGTCCGCCACCCCGCGCACCAGCACCTGGAACTTCTCGCAACTGGCGGGCAGACGTGCGCGATCGACAGTCGTGAATCCGACAGCCACAAGGCATGCCGATACGTCGTCGGCCGGTGGTTGGCGGCAATCGGTGCAAAGCAAGACCACGTTCGGTTCCTCGCGCTGGGCAGTGCGCACGATTGCCGACGTGGACGTAGCCTGGGGGTACGCGTAGCACGCGCCCCCGCAGTAATGGTTGACGACGTGCGCGATGCCGTCCGGCCCGAAGATCCTCACGCGCCCATAATGGACTTGGACCCAATGGCCTAGATCGACGTTCGCTGCCCGTGCTTGGACATCGTTGTTCCATGCCATCGACAGGTTGACGGCCAGCAACAACGCCAGCGGCGCAGCACCGGCCAAGAGGGCCGTTTTCGGCCCGAAACGCCCGCGCACGCGATTGGCCGCCGCAGCGGAAATCTGCAAGAACCCCCAGCCGGCTATTGGAGCAGCCATGAGCACGACGGGGAAGAAATACCGCGGCCCAGCTTCATGCGACCAGTAGAGATGGATCCAAATGGCCGCCAGGATCAGGGCCGCGGCACAGGCCAGCGCCCGATACTGCGGTTGCAGTCCCGGCCTGAGGACCGGCGAGTCAATAACCGTCGTATTGTTGCCTTTCGTTCCGCGAATGTCCCGGTCTTTCGCGGAGCGAAAGGCGACACTTGTTTCCGCGGCGGTCCTTAGCGGGAGTGTTCCGGCGAAAGCCGCGACTCCGACGGGCCTGCGCCAGGTGACGATTCCAACCACCATGAGCACCAAGTAAAGCGGGGTGATCCCCTTGTACAGGCCCGACGCGAATCGCCCGGCCATTTTCCACGGCGGCAGCGGCGGGAGCAAGTCGGCACGGTTTTGATTCTCCGCGACGCGTTGTCCACTAATCACTTCCCACGCCCAGTTCTGGGCGAGTTCCAGCGGTTCGTCACGAATCAAGTCGACCGTCCGTCCGTGGAACCAGACGGCGTTTATCAGCAGCAGCGTAAGCGGATAGACGCTCGCGCAAAGCAGCGCGGCGGCGGCCCATCGACGGGAGATTACCTTCCCTTCCCCCAACCGGCGCCACGACCAGGCCGCCAACGGAAGCAACAGCACGAACCCTTCGAATCGCGTCAGGCAAGCCAAGGCGATCGCCGTCCCAGCGGCCAGATACCAGGCCCAGCGAAGTTCGCTTACAGCCCGCCATGTCAGATAAAGGCCCAGTGTCAGCAGGAACCAGAAGGTGGAATCGCGAATGATCTCGGCACTCCAACGGATCAGCCCCGGATGAATCGCATAGAGGATGCCAGCGGCGATCGCCAGGCGGTGGTTGAAGGCCCGGCGTATCCAGCCATACAGCGGCAGGACCGTGCAACTGGCGATCACCACGCTCCAGGCCACGCCGGCCGTTTCCCAGGAGAAGCCAAGCCGATGCAGTTGCGCCAAAATGAGAGGATAGACATTGAAGTGAATCTGCCACAGCGAGGGCTGAGATTTCCCTGCTTCAATCGCCTTGCCCATCACGACATAAACGACGGCGTCCGGACAGATGCCCGGCATCCTCCAAGCCATGATCGCCCGCAGCGCCAAGCAGAGGATCAACAAACCTGCCGGCACGAACCACGCGGACGGAGATTCTCTCCGGGCCGGTTGCACGGCGGCGTGGCGAATCGATTCAGAGGTTAAGGACATCGAGGACACGATGCGAGCGGACAGTCAGCGGGTTGACAAGTATGTCAAAAACCAGTTCCAAACGGGACGGAGACCGCTGGAAACTGATACTTGAAACTAGACTTCAGGAAATTGTCGCCGTTATCGCAAAACTGCTGCATCAGGGCAACGCCAGTTTTGTTCGCACTCGCGGTGTTTCCCCCTCTTTAATAGTGGCGGCACAAAGGCAACGCCAAGGTCGACGTAAGGGCAGGGATTAAAGGAGTGCCTTGCCCCCCTGTCTTACCCAGAACCAATACGATGCCTTTTTTACCCAGGTCTGTCACATGGCGGGACTTTCCAATTCGGATCGCCTGGTTTATCTTAGAGTGTTGGCCGTTTTGCGCGGCGTTCCCCGTGGTTTTGATTTTCTGCTGGTCCTCAGGTGATTTTGTGAGTCAAGTCGTTGCGTGCCCGAACTGTGAGAAGAAACTGACCGTCATGGACGAGCTGTTAGGCCGCACGCTGGTCTGTCCGCAGTGCAACGGCCGGTTCACGGCGCCGGCCGACGTGGGTGGCGCGGCGGCCAGTGAGACATCGTCCTCTGACGGTGCGGACATGGGATTCCTTGATAGCTTGAGTGCGGGACCGCGGCCGGCCGCCGGGAAGACGGCCGCTCCACGGCCTGCGGCGAAGACGGCCGCCCCGCGCTCTTCGGCGGGCAAGTCGGCGGCTTCTTCTCCGGCCTCGGCGGCGTCCCGCGCAGCCGCGAGCCGAGAAAAAGCCAAGAATGACCAGAAAATGGTGCTCTACATCGGCGGCGGAATCGCAGCCGCAGTCCTGCTCGTCGTCCTGCTCGCCGTGATCATGTCTGGCGGCAGCGCAAGAAAGAGAAAGGACCAGAACATACGTCTCGGCATGGCGGAAACACAACGCAGAGAGTTGTACAGAGACCTAATCCATGCGATTGACGTATACGGACCTAACACGGCATGCCGCGAGGAATGGCGGCGCCTGGGCAGTAAATGGAAGCTGACCGACCAGCAGATTGCGAGCATCCGCGATGAAGGCCTGGACCACAACTGGACGCAAGCTGAGATATTGGCAAGCATGGATCAGAAGCAGAAGACCAATCGCATCGAATGGGTTCGAATCAGGACCGAAACGAAAGTAGATCCGATCATGCCGTAATCGGCCAACCGCTTTTTTCGCCATATTCGTTACGACCGTCAGCGTTTCCGCCGCTTGCGGATGCCGGCGTGGCGGCCCCGCCTCTGCGCTTGCCGCGAGTGAGCTATCTTTTGACGGATAAGTTCCCCCAGACTCGAAAAGACCTTACGGCAGGAAGCGTCGGACGTCATGCCCCTACCCCGCATGCCTTTGCGGCAAAACAACGATAGCAAGGAAACCACGCTCGAAGAGCTCAAACAGCGGATCCACGGCAAGCTGGTCGACAAGCTCGACCTGACCAAAGTGGGCGAGTTGGAGGGCGAGATCCTGCGGCGCGAAATCCGCCTGGTCGTCGAGCACCTTTGCGACAGCGAAGACACGCTGCTGAACCGCTCGGAACGCGAGCAGTTGGTCTCCGAGGTGCTCGACGAGACGTTTGGCCTCGGCCCCTTGGAATTGCTGCTCAAGGACAACACGATCAGCGACATCATGATCAACGGTCCCAAGAACATCTACTGCGAGCGCCGCGGCAAGATGGAGAAGAGCAGCGTCGTCTTTCGCGACAACGATCACCTCATGCAGATCATCGACCGCATCATCTCCAAGGTCGGCCGCCGCGTGGACGAGACCTGCCCGATGGTCGACGCCCGCATGCTGGACGGCTCGCGCTTCAACGCCATCATTCCACCGCTGGCGCTGGACGGGGCCTGCGTGTCCATCCGCCGTTTCGGCTCCAATCCGCTCAAGTTGGAAGACCTGCTGAACTACAAGGCCTTCACACCCGAGATGGTCATGCTGCTGGAAGGGGCGATCAAGGCCCGCCTGAACATCATCATTTCCGGCGGCACGGGCTCGGGCAAGACGACGCTCTTGAACACGCTTTCCAGTTTCATTTCCAACAACGACCGCATCGTGACGATCGAAGACGCGGCCGAATTGCAGCTCCAGCAGGACCACGTGGTGCGGCTGGAGACGCGGCCGGCGAACATCGAAGGCAAGGGCGCGATCACGGCCACCGACCTGGTGAAGAACGCCCTCCGTATGCGTCCCGAGCGGATCATCATCGGCGAGTGCCGCGGCGGCGAGACCTTGGATATGCTGCAGGCCATGAACACGGGGCACGAGGGCTCGATGACCACGGTCCACGCCAATACGCCCCGCGACGCCCTATCGCGACTAGAGACCCTGATCATGATGTCGGGCTTCGACTTGCCGCTGAAGGCCATGCGCACGCAGATTTCCAGCGCCGTGAACCTGATCGTGCAGTCCGGGCGATTGCAAGGCGGGCCGCGCAAGATCACCTATATCACGGAGATCTGCGGCATGGAACAGGACACGATCGTCATGCAGGACATTTACCGCTACGTGCAGGACGGCATCGACGAAATGGGCCGGGCCTTCGGACGCTTCGTCTCGACCGGCGTGCGGCCGAAATTCATGACCCGCCTGGAGTCGGCCGGCGTCCGCCTGCCGGCCAGCGCCTTCCGCGAACGCGTGATGTTGGAGGATTAGACATGAATCCGCTGCTCATCGGCGTCCTGGCTTTCATCGGCATCGCCACCCTCGTGGGCGGTGTGGCGTTGCTCATGTCCAAGCCGCCCTCGTCACGGCTGGAAGACCGACTGGACCTGCTCACCGGCGCCGCCTCGCCGTCCAACAAGGACCTTGCGATCAAGGACAACAGCGTCCTCTCCCGGCCCTTGGACGACGCGCCCGGCATGCTGGCCCAATGGTTCGAGAAACTCGCCAACTTCGATCTCTTGTTCGAGCAGGCCGATACCACGCTGACGGTCGGCAAACTGGCTGCGTTCTCCGTAGTCTTGGGGCTGGCCGGCTGCGCGGTGGCCATCGCCATGAAGAGTCCCGTGGCCATCGTCCCGCTGGCGGCGTTCGCCGCCGGTTCGCTGCCCATGTTCTGGCTCCTCTGGCGGCGAAAGCGACGATTGAAGATTTTCAGCACGCAGCTTCCCGACGCCCTGGAAATGGTGGCCCGCATCCTGCGGGCCGGGCAAAGCCTGAGCTTCGGCTTCAACGCCGTGGCGACCGAGATGAGCGAGCCGCTGGGGAAAGAGTTCGGTCGCGTCTTCGAGGAACAGAACCTGGGTGTGCCCGTGGACGAAAGCCTGAGGGCGATGTGCAAACGCGTGCCGAACCTCGACCTGCGGTTCTTCGCCACGGCGGTGATCCTGCAACGGCAGACCGGCGGCGACCTGGCGGAGATCCTCGACAAGATCGGCGAGCTCATCCGCGACCGCTTCCGCGTCCTTGGCGCCGTCCAGGCGTTGACGGGCGAGGGCCGGCTCTCGGGCGTGGTCCTCATGGCCTTGCCGCTGGTACTGTTCGTCGTCGTCTATCGCATGAATCCGGAATATGTGTCGATGCTCTTTACCGATCGGGCAGGCAAGAAGATGCTGGCCATCGCGGTTTTCATGCAGATCCTGGGCGCATTTGTGATCAAGAAGATCGTCGACATCAAGGTTTGAGAACTTATTTCCGTAATCGTTGGAATGTGCCGAAAACAACCCTCGCAACCCGTCATTGAAATAAGTTCTAAACCATGTTTGCCGTAGCCCCACCGCTGTTCACCTTCACCGACTTCATCCCGTTGGCGATTTTCGGGCTGTTTGCCGCGCTGGCCTGGTTCGGGCTGGAGTATATGGCGACCGCCAAGCCGCGAGCCGTGGAGCGGCTAGAAGAGATCCGCAACCCGCAGAAGCGCCGTGCGGCCCAGGGCGACGCGGTCCTGAAGCAATCCGACACGGTCTCAAGCGTCCTGGCAAAGACCGCGGCCTTGGCCAAGTCGTTCGCGCCCAAGAACGCGGCCGATGCGAATAAGCTGAAGAACCACCTGGCCAGCGCGGGCTTCCGGGCCGACGGACTGGTGTCGATCTTCTACGGCCTGAAGTTTGTTCTCTTGTCCAGCGGATTCCTGCTCGGCGGCGGTCTGTTGCTGTGGACCAAGGGTTTCAGTCAGAGTACGCTGATCTGGGTGGGGGGCGTGAGTGGCGCGTGCTTCTGGCTGCCGGATATCGTCTTGGGATACTTGGCCCGCCGCCGGCAACAGGCGGTTTTCCTGGCCCTGCCCGACGTGTTGGACATGATGGTCGTGTGCGTGGAGGCCGGCCTGGGGCTGGATCAGGCAATGCGCAAGGTCAGCGAGGAGATGAAACACGCCTACCCGATCCTTGCCGCCGAGTTCACGTTGACGAACTTTCACTTGCAAATGGGCCGCACGCGGGCCGACGCCTTGCATGACCTGGGGCAGCGGACCGGCGTCGCCGATCTGCGGGCCCTGAGCGCCGTTTTGATCCAGGCCGACAAGTTCGGTTCCAGCATCGCCCAGGCCCTGCGCGTGCAGAGCGAATCCATGCGCACGCGCCGCCGCCAGATGGCCGAGGAGAAGGCCGCCAAGACGGCGGTAAAGCTGCTTTTCCCCCTGGTGCTCTTCATTTTCCCCGGCATCTTCGTCGTGCTCATCGGGCCCGCCGCAATTACCATGGTGCGGCAGATGTTCCCCAAGATGAAGTAAGGATCGCCCGATAAATAACTTCCGCGTTTCTGCGCGGGTGGCATGCCACCCAGATCCGGAAGTTATTCGTCGATCGCCCCTAAGCGGCGGGCGATTTCCACCCGCAGACAATCACCAGGCATTCCCTTTTTTGGCTCTGGTAATACAATGTATTAAAACATTGTCCCTCTCCGTGGGTTTTGCCGTGTCAGAACCGAAGAAACAGGAAATCATCACCTTCAAAGTGGACGAAACTCTCCGCCGCGCGATGCGGGGCGTGCAGAACCGCTCGGAATTCATCCGCGCGGCGATCCTGGCGGCATTGGATAGCGTTTGCCCGCTGTGCAAAGGCTCCGGCATTCTCACGCCCGACCAGCGGAAACACTGGGATGCCTTCTCCAAGAACCACGTCCTGCAGCAGTGCGAGGACTGCCACGCCATCCACCTGGTCTGTGGGGCGGAAACGTCGAGCGAGGCCGGCCATGAGTGACGGTGACCATCGCCCGGCAGACTTCCGCTTGCGGCCGGCGGGCCGCCTCCTGGTGCAGGGCTTGTCGTTTGTGCTGGCGATTGGCCTGAGTGTATCGCTCGCGGCTTTGGCAATCCTCGCAATCTTCGCCGCGCCGGCCGATCGGCCCACCCTGGCAGCATCGCCACAGGGCGAGGAAATACTGAGAACCTTCGCGGGCATTCCGCCCGCCGCATGGCTGGTGGAGCGGATTGGCGCTCCCTACGTCCGCGTGGACGTGCTCGTTCAGCCGGGGCAAGACCCGCACATCTTCGACCCCACGCCGCGGCAAGTGATCGAGTTGGGCGAGGCGCGGCTCTTTTTCCGCGTCGGCATGCCGTTCGAAGACCGTCTGGTCGAACGCATTACCGCAGGCGTTGGCAACTTCACGGTTGTCGATACGGCGGCCGGAATTGCTCGCCGGCCGTCAGGCCACGCCTGCGAAAAGGCCCTCGGCGCTGACCAACATGATCCCGAAGAGGAAGGCGGGGCCGATCCCCATGTCTGGCTGTCGCCGCCGCTTTTGAAGACCATGGCCGGCAACGTAGCCGCAGCCCTCTGCCGGGCCGATCCGCGGCATGCGGTAGTCTACCGTGCGAACCTGCGGTCGCTGAACGCCCAACTCGATGCGCTCGATCACCGTATCGCGCAATGCCTCGCGCCGTATCGCGGGCAGGCGTTCTACGTCTTTCACCCGGCGTTCGGATACTTCGCCGACACGTACGGCCTACGGCAGGAGTCGGTCGAGGTCGAAGGCAAGCTGCCCACGCCCCGACAGGTTTTCGAACTCATCGCTGCGGCCAGGGCTGACCGCGTAAAGATCATCTTCCTACAACCGCAGTTCAATCAACAGATCGCGCGCTCGATCGCCGACGCGATCGGTGGCACGGTGATGCCCATGGATGACCTGGCTTTCGACGTGGCGGCCAACCTGGACGACGTCGCCCAAAAGATTGCCGCCGCGGACCGCGGAAAGTGACACTCCCTATGTCCGAAAAACCCGTGATCGAAGTTGTAGGGTGGGCCCAGTAAGACGAGTCCCACCAGATTCCGTATCGAAACCCTATGTCTGAAAAGCCAGTGATCGAAGTCCGAGACGTCAGTTTCTCCTACCAGGCCGCGCCGGTGTTGGAGGACGTGAACCTGACGATCTACGACCGTGAGTCGGTCTGCATGGTCGGGCCCAACGGCGGCGGCAAGACCACGCTCCTGCGGCTGCTGCTGGGCCAGCTTCAGCCGGCCAAGGGCGAGATTCTGATTTTCGGCCAGCCGCCACAGCAAGCCCGCTTGCGGCTGGGCTACATGCCGCAGCGCTCGCAGTACGACCCGCTCTTTCCGGTCACGGTGCTGGACGTGGTGCTGATGGGACGGCTGGGCCAGCCCGGTCTGCGCGGGTGGCTGGGCTGGTATGGCCCCGCCGACCGGCGCGCGGCCCACGCAGCTTTGGAGCAGGTCCACATGGCCGACGCGGCTACCCGGCCGTTTGCCGCCTTGTCCGGCGGCCAGCGGCAGCGGGTGTTGATCGCCCGGGCACTGTGTTGCCAGCCCGATCTGCTGTTGTTGGACGAGCCTACGGCCAACGTCGATTCGCTGGTCGAGGCCCGCTTGTTCGACGAGCTGCGCGAACTGGGCCGGCGGATGGCGATCGTGCTGGTCTCGCACGACCTGGGGTTCGTGACGAGCCTGGTGCAGCGCGTGATCTGCGTCAACCGGCAGGTGGTGGCCCATCCCACCAGCCAACTCACAGCCGACTCGATTCGCGCGATGTACGGTGCGGACGTGAACGTGGTCCGCCACGGCGACGTGATGTGCCATCGGGAGCACGTGCATGAGTGAGTTCATGAAAGCACTACTGAGTCCCGACGTGGCGGTCATCCGCTATGCCCTGGTTGCCGGGCTGTTGTCGAGCGTGGCTCTGGGAATCATCGGCACGTACGTGATTACGCGGCGGATCAGCTACATCGCGGGGGCCATTTCGCACAGCGTGCTGGGGGGCATCGGCGCGGCCTTGTACGTGCAGGCCGTATGGCACTGCCACTGGTGCGATCCGATGTTGGGCGCCGTGGCGGCGGCCTTGGCCTCGGCGGGGCTGATCGGGGGCGTGAGCCTGCGGGCCAAGCAGCGGGAAGACACCGTGATCGGCGCCATCTGGTCGGTGGGCATGGCGATTGGGCTGCTGTTCTTCGCCAAGACGCCCGGCTACGCCGATCCCATGAGCTACCTTTTCGGCAACATCCTCCTGCTGACCCGCGGGGACCTGGTGTGCGTGCTCGTCCTGGATGCCTTGGTGATCGTCCTGGGCGTGGTCTTCTACAACAAGTTCCTGGCCGTCTGTTTCGACCAGGAATTCGCCCAGCTTCGCGGTGTCCGCGTACACGTCTACTACATGTTGCTCTTGTGCCTGACGGCGCTTTCGATCGTGATCCTCTTGCGCGTGGTGGGCATTGTGCTGGTGATCGCACTGCTCACGTTGCCGGCGGCGGTGGCGGGGCATTTCTCCCGGCAGCTTTGGCAGATGATGGTCCTGGCCGTGGTGGCCTGCATGGTCTTCACCGCGGTGGGCCTGGCCGTGAGCTTTCAAACGGGCTTGCCCTGTGGGCCGGTGATTATCATGCTCGCGGCGGCCACCTACCTGGCGGTAGCGCTCGGCCAGCGACTGGGAAAATCGCGGGCGTGAGCTTCACGGCGGACATCCGAGCTAGAGGTTGCCCGTACGAAAGCGGCAGCTCGGCAGGGCGAGCTGTTAACGAGCCGCAAGACAACAAGTTGGTCGATCGCGGCTTGTGGTGCAGGCGTCCCGCCTGCCGAAGAATGCAGGCGGGACTTGCCATTGACACGGTCTTGGCAATCAGTAGCCTTCGGTCGGACCCGTATTCATCTTATGTTTCCTTTTTCTCTCAATGGATGGTCGGTTGCAGCCGTCTTCTCCGACGCCAGCCAAGCCCGACCAGTTGATTTTA
The DNA here is from genome assembly GCA_964615095.1 of uncultured Planctomycetaceae bacterium. Classification (GTDB taxonomy): domain Bacteria; phylum Planctomycetota; class Planctomycetia; order Pirellulales; family Thermoguttaceae; genus JANXQG01. The sequence goes on from CAZTPX010000010.1 coordinate 97,694, forward strand.
CCGGAGGTTGGTCGCGGGAGCCATCGGCGGGGCGGCCTTGTAGAAGGACAGAGCCAACACCGCCGGTTCGCCCGTCTCGATCCTTCGCCAGTTAACGAACGCCGTGCATTCGATCAGTGCTTCATACTGTTCTGGACACCGTCGAGCAAAAGCATCCACGTCCTCCAGTTCTAGCACGACAATACCTCCGGTAGGAGCATGTATCGTAGTCATTTGGGCAGGTGGATCGTCCAAGCAAGTCATGCAGTCGATCCAGGCGTTCATGTTACAGCCGTAGAAGCCTGGAAAGCCGAAGACCTTGGCAAAGACACCGTGAAACGTCGTCCAGTCGACGATCTGTCGAGTGTCGAGCTTGAGGATCACCTGCATAACCGTTATCCGACTTCCCTTGGCCGCGGATTTGTTCGCACAACAACGACCGTGGCCGCCGCAGCCTCCCGCTTTCACGAAGAACTTCCCGCTATTCTACCCGCGGCCCCGAGGTCGAGCCAGCGGGCGGAGTAGCGGCATCCGGACTGCATCGACAGGCCGGGCAGCCCTCCCAGGACCGTATTTCAAGAGAACGACCGCAATAGCCACATTCTCGATCAGGCTTGCAACTTGTCGCGTTATGCGCCAAGGCACCACAGAACAGAGTCCGTCAACTCCCACACGTCCAGTCCTCGATTTGGAGATCCGGAACACGAGAGAACTCCGTCGTATTGGATGTTACAAGCGTGAGACCATTGGCGCGACAAATCGCGGCGATCTTGAGATCGTTCGGACCAATTACTCGGCCTGCCGCTTCAAGCTGATGGCGGATTTCAGCGTAGTGCCACGCAGCATCGTCGTCAAATGGGAACGACAAAAAAGCCGCGAACAGCTTTGCCAGCACAGCTAGACGACGATCCCTCCTCTCGTATTTCAACGCGCCGTGCCAGAGTTCGGCCTTAACGACAGAACACAGCAGGATATCGTCGGGAGAATGGCTGATTACGACCTGTTCGAGGCTGCCGCCCGGCCTCTTCAGAATCTGAATCCAAGCATTCGTGTCCAAAAGCCACGCCATTTACCAGTCCTCACGCACCTCAGTTTCCCCTTGTGGCGGGCGGTCGAAAGCTTCGTCGCCCCACCCTTCCCGAAGTTCGTCAAAGAACGCGGCCGGCCACTCCGTCATCGGCGGTTTGGCACGCGGTCGCCCATGGTCCGGTACAACAACGGGTCGAACTTCAACACGGGTTCCATCGGGCCAATCGACCGGCTCCGTCAGTTCCACCCGGCCGTTGCGGAAGGTCGCCGTCACGTTTCGCATTTCATGCCTCCTCGGAAGAAAGTGGTTAATTCATTATATCGTGATCGTTTGGGTTGCCTACGGGTTGGCGATCAGCGACTTGCCCACGTCGGTGCGGTAGGCGGCCACCGCGGGCAGGTATCCGACGATCGAGGCCAGTAGGATCAGTCCGGGAATCAACCACAGCTCGACGCCTTGGAAGTCCAGCATGCTTAGCGGTAGATTGACCTTCTCGGCGATCCAGGGACCGGCGATCGCCAACAGCCCGTGGCCCAGGCTGAGACCCAGCAGGCCTCCGCCCAACGACAGCAGAATCGATTCCAGCAGGATCACCATCATCACCGTGCTCCGCTGCGCGCCCAGCGCACGCATGATGGCAATCTCGTGACGGCGGTCGTTCATCGAGTTGTAGATGCTCACCATGATGCCGATGCCGGCCACCAGCACGATCATCACGGCAAACACGAGGAGCACGACTTCGATGTTGCCGATGACCACTTCGAAAAGTCGCGAGATCTCTTCCGAAGGGATGGCCGCCTGGGCCTCTTTCCGCTTGTTGATGTCGGCCTTCAAGATGCGCGTCTGCGACTCCTCGCGCGTGCACACCAACACCGCGCTGACCTGCTTCTGGCTGTCGGGAATCACGGCGTTGTGCTCGTCGTGCTCGCCGTGATGTTCCTCCGGCTTTTCCTCGGGCTTGGCCGCCGACGCGGTCTTTGCGTTTTTCTCGGCCTGTGCCGCGGGGTCTTTCTCGCCTTTGTCATCGTGCTTCGCCCCAGGCTTGTCGTCGTTCTCCTGCAGGGCCGTTCCTACCTTGCCGGCGTGGCCGCCGACGCGGTAAAAGCCTTCGATGTTGACGAACAGGGCGTTGTCGTTGGGCGTGCCGGTGGGCTTCAAGATGCCCACCACGGTGAAGGCCCCGTGCTTGTCGTCGCTCTTGGCGCCGGCCTCATGCGTGGGCCGGAACGTGTCGCCCAGTTTCAGCCCGAGTTGCCGGGCCGCGGAGGCGCCGGCCACGCTGTCGAAGTAGTCGTTCCTGCCGAAGTTGTGGCCCTCGGCGAATTCGTAGACCTTGACGTCTTTCTTGTTGCGGTTCTCGTACGTCAGTTCGAACATATCCGGCGTGGTGCCGACCACACGCTTGTCCTGATAGGTATCGCCCAGGCAGACTGGCACCGCCATCCGCACCTTGCCCAGGGCGACGTTTTCACTACGGTTCAGCTCCTGGTAAACGCTGTAGGGCAGCGTGGTGATCGGCTGGCCGACATAGAACACGTTGGTGAGCACCAGGTCCAGGTTGCTGCCCTTGGGCGGACCGACGATCAGGTCGTAGCCCTCGCCGCCACGGTGGAAGGCCTGCTGCACGACGCTATAGATCACCAGCACGGCAACCACGAGCATCACGCCCAGGGCCATGGAGATGGCCGTCAGCAGCGAGGCCAGCGACCGTTGTTGAATGCTACGCCAGGCGATTTTCCAGAGACTCATAGTGGGTAAAGAAGGTCTTAGATCTTAGGTTTTAGTTCTAAGGACTGACGCAGAAATAAGTCTCGCGTTTCGCTCCGCGAAAGTAGCGCAACTTTCGCGGAGCGAAAGGCGACAATACGACAGTTATTGATTCGCCGGTCCTAAGCTCTATTCTTCCCCACGCGGTTGAACTCCTCCAGCCGTTCGACACGATCAAACTGCTGGGCCACTTGCGGGGCGTGGGTGACCAGCACGAGCGAAACTCTCTCTTCGCGGCAGGTCTCGCTCAAGAGGTCGAGGATCTGTTGTTGATGGCCCGAATCGACGTTGGCCGTGGGTTCGTCGGCCAGCAGCAGCTTGGGGCGATTGGCCAGTGCCCGGGCGACGGCCACGCGCTGTTGCTCGCCCACGGAAAGCTGTGTCGGCTTGTGCGACATACGGTGCCCCAGGCCTACGCGTTCCAAGAGCTTCACGGCCCGCTGGCGGTCGACGTGCGGCGAGGCCAGGTCCAGCCTGCCGGCCAGCTTCTCGATCAACGGCAGCCCGGAGCAGAGGTCCAGCAGCACGCTTGCCAGGGGGGCGAGCGGTCCAGCGTTCTCGCTGGGCAGCCGGGCGAAGCGCATGGCCAGCATGACGTTTTCCAGGGCCGAGAAGCCGCGGAGCAGGTTGAAGGTCTGGAAGACGTAGCCGATGTGCTCCGCCCGGAAGCGGTCGCATTCAGCTTCTGGCATGAGGGTGATGTCCCAGTCGTTGATCCGCACTTTGCCCTCATCGGGGCGGGTGATGCCGGCGATCACGTGTAGCAGCGTCGTCTTGCCGCAGCCGCTTTTGCCCACGAGCACCATCTGCTCGCCCGGGGCGACATGGAATTCTTCAATGTCGAGAATCGGCAGGGGCGAGCCATCAGGCTCGGTAAACGACTTTTTTACGTCTCGAAGCAGCAGCATGAGCGGGGGAGCAAAATCTGGCCTCGCCACGTCGGGCGGGGGATCGTTCGTAATACAAATCGGAGTTAAATGGCAAGAAAGGGATTATCCCCTATTTTTACGCAGGCCGCCAGGGTTTGGTTCAAGGGGACCCTACCTTCGTCGCAACATCTGCCGGGCGATTTCGCGTTTGGCCTCGGCCGATTTCATGGCCTGCCGCTTGTCGTGTTTGGCCTTGCCCTTGCAAAGTCCCAAGAGCAGCTTGGCCGTGCCCTCCTTGAAATAGAGCCGCAACGGCACCAGGGTGAGGCCCTTTTCCATCGCCCGGTCCGCAAATCGCTTGATTTCGCGGCGGTGCAGCAACAGCTTCCGCGGCCGTTTAGGGCGATGGTTGAACTGGTTGGCATCGATGTATTCCGGAATGTCGCAGCCGATCAGCCAGACTTCATTATCTTTGACGCGAGCGTAGGCCTCTTCTAACGAAATCCGCCCTTCGCGAAGGCTCTTTACCTCGCTGCCCTGCAGGATCACACCGCACTCCAACGCGTCGAGCACCTGATAGTTGAACAGGGCCTTGCGGTTCTCGCTGATCACCCGCTCGTTGGAGTCGTGGTCAGCTTTTTTCTTCGAGGATTTTGCCATGTTCGCCAGACGCCAATTGCTATTCCGTCAAATCTCGATTCGTGGATAATTCCGGGTCCAATTCCGTAGCGTGGATTTCAGTCCATCCTACGAGGCGTTATTGTATTCATTCCACCACAGTTCGCCCATGCCGTACGGCCAGTTATCCGCCGAATCGCAATCGCCGGCAGTCGAAACCTTCCTGCTGGGGCAGATTCCCTACCTGCGCTGCCTGGAATTCCAACAGCGCCTGTTGGAACAGGTCTCCCGCCGCGACGACGGCCAAGTTATCGTGCTTATGTGCGAACACCCCGAGATCATCACTATCGGCCGCGGCGGCCGGCCATCGCAAATAATCGGCAGTGGCCGCGCGCTCCGCGCCCGCCAGATCGAGACACACTGGACGAACCGGGGTGGTGGCTGCCTGGTACACTGCCCAGGACAGCTTGCTATTTACCCTATTTTACCACTTCGCTGGCACGGTTTCACCCTCGGCGAGTATCTCGGGCGATTTCAGGCCGCCTTGGCAGAGACGCTGAGCGAGTTGGGCGTGCAAATCCAGCCGCGGCCGGTCCGGTATGGCGTTTGGGGGCGGACAGGCCAGATCGCCGCCTTGGGCGTGGCGGTTCGCGATTGGGTTACGTGGCAGGGGGCTTACTTGAACGTCTCACCCGCCTTGGGCCTCTTTCGACTGGTCCAGAGCGATCCGCTCGACCCTACGCCAATGGGCAGTATCGCCGCCGAGCGCTGCGGCGTAGTGCGGATGGCCACCGTGCGGGCGGTACTGGTGCGACATCTCACCGAGGCCTTCGGCTGCGACCGCTACCACCTCTATACCGGGCATCCGTGGTTGACGTGAGTTCCCCTTCACGGCCTCCGCTTGTACAATTTGCAATTCGCACAAGCAAAATTGCCAACCAAAGATTTACAGAAAAATGGTGGACAGAAAAATATAAATCCTCTGTCTTTATGCAACTGTTTTTCTGTCCCCTCATTTTTCTGTCGATCATTTCTCATGCCCGAATCGCCTCCCCTGCCTCGCTGGCTGAAACGCAACGTGCCCAAGGGCAACGCTAATCACTTTACGGCCCGGCTTATCGACGAACTCAAGCTGCAGACCGTGTGCGATCATGCGAAATGCCCCAATCGCATGGAATGCTACGCCCACAAGACGGCGACCTTCATGATTCTGGGCGACACGTGTACGCGGGCCTGCCGTTTTTGCAGCGTGGCCAAGGGCCGGCCGCAGCCGCCCGATCCCGACGAGCCACGGCGCGTGGCCGAGGCGGTGGTCCGCCTGGGCTTGAAACACGTCGTGGTGACCTGCGTCACGCGCGACGACCTGCCCGACGGCGGCGCGGCGCATTACGTGCGAACCATCGAAGCCATCCGCGCGGCGACCGCGGCCGTGGTCGAGGTCTTGCCGTCGGATTTCAACGGCAATCTCGCCGCGCTGGATCGGGTCATCGAGGCCGCTCCGGAGGTCTACAACCACAACACCGAGACGGTGCCGCGGCTCTATCGATCCATCCGCGGTCCGCGCTCGAAGTATCCCTGGACGCTGGCCATGTTCCGCCGCATCGCTCAACGGAATGCGGGTATCAAGCTCAAGTCGGGTCTGATGCTGGGCATCGGCGAAACAGCCGAGGAACTGCTCGATACGCTCGTCGACCTGCACGACGCCGGCGTGCGGATGCTCACGCTCGGGCAGTACCTGCAGCCTTCGCTGAAGCAGATGGCCGTGGTCCGCTACCTGCCTGTCGAGGAGTTCGATCACTGGGGCAAAGTGGCCCGCCAGATCGGTTTCACGCAAGTTGCCAGCGGGCCGTTCGTGCGATCGAGTTACCACGCCCGCGACATGGTGGAAATCGGAACCTAGCGGTCAACCGTGGCGCCGACCCACGAAAGAACATCAGAGCCAGCCATGTCGCGAATCGAACTTTGCCTGCCGGAACTCGGTCTCGACGATCAGCCGATCACGCTGAGCATGTGGCTGGTTCCGCGCGGTGCCCGCGTGGCTGCCGGCGAGCGCGTGGTGGAGGTGCTGGCGGGCCCGGCGACAGTCGATTTGCCCTCGCCGGCCGATGGCGTGCTCGTCAAGCGACTGGTCGACGAAGACGAGCCCATCGTCGTGGGGCAGCCGCTGGCAGTCATCGAGATGCCGCTCTAAGGCCTGGAAAGGCCCTTCTATCGTGGTTCCTATATTCCGAGAAGAGCCGGACTGTGCCGTTGGGCAGCGGCATAGCCAGTTGACGGCGGCCAAGCCGGGGGCGAGGAGGATTAGAGGCCGTTGGTCCAAGCGGAGGTGCGATTCCCCGCGAATGGTTCTCAACCGCCATGCTTATCTGCCGCGGGCGAAATGTGCAGGGTTGATTGCTGCGAGAATGTCTCTTTGTCGGGATCGCCCACACCCGCTGTCCAGCGATCGCTGGAATCTTCCGCCATGCATCAAGGAGACTGAAGAGCGTCCTTGAAGTTTCCCCGCTGAGTGGGGCCGTAGGCTGGACCGTTTGGGCGACTATGGGCGGTCTCGACTTTTGAGACATGGGAGATGCCGTAGGCGTGCTCCAGGTAATGGACCCTTTTCAACCTCCGAGCCGCCTCGACCACGTCGACCTGCTTGACAAAATCGAGCCGCTTCTCGCCTAGCCAAGCGAAGAAGCCCGGCGTGGCATCCAGTTCGTCCTCTGGTTCGTCAGCCAACTCGCTCAGCCATTCCGCTAACTCTGCGCCGTTGTTGCCAAGTCGTAGGAAATCGAGAAACCGTTGTGTCATTTCGTTCATCTGAGAACTCCGGAGTTTGTCAACCATACTTTGCCGGATTGAGTTGTCAATTCGCCTACGATCCGAAACACAAAGCTAACATGCACCTAACAAAACACTCGCCGGCTGCCTTGGACGAGATCGAATGCCACGTCGGCGGCCACGAGTTCTACGCCGGCTTTGCGGCCTAAATCGCCGAGATAGCAGTCGGGCATAGGTCCGATAATGGGCTGAATGGTCTGTCGCCCTGTCTGCTGTTCGGTGTCTACGCCAGCCTGGTGCTTTACGGGCGGGCCGCTTATTTCATGTACAGACGATATTCGAAGAAGCATGTCTTGCCGACGGATGCGGTTCAATTGCAGTAGCGGAACAGCCGGGGTAATAAGCTGCTCACGAGCGCAATCCAGTACGGCTATACCCATCATATATAACGGCCTATTTTGCTAACTTCTGCTTTACTGGGGGCGGCGAGGATTGTGAGCTTTGCAAGGTAAATCCGAACTTCGATTCTAAATATACTGCTGTATTTCGGCTTGCGGCAATCGCCCCTTGCGAAGCTTCTTGTGGAAAAAAACCCTTGGCGTCGTTGACCCCCGCCTGAGATCCTTCTCAGGAAGAGACTTAGTGCAAAACGCGGGCCAGAGAAGAAACAGAAAGCTTGATTGCAGACGGAAAATTCTGCTACAATGGGTCCAGTCTAACAAATCCTCTTCCACCGAATGCACGGGCAGTCCCCCGGCTTTTGGGGAAACCTTGTTGAAAGAAAGGGTGAACTATGTTGCGACGAATCGTATTTTTGGCTGGACTGATCGTGGTCTTGGCAGCGATGGCCGTTCCAGCATCAGCCCAACCTGGGCCTGGAGGGCCTGGGGGCGGCGGGATGTTTGGCGGCGGATCGGGCGCCATGCTGTTGGGAATTCCTGAGGTGCAAACGGAATTGGGTCTTGCTTCCGACCAGAAGACCGAGGTTACCACGTTGCTCACGGAGGCTCGCGAGAAGATGCGATCCTCGTTCGGACAGGTCAATTTCCAGGAACTGCAAAATCTGAGCCAGGAAGAACGTCAGAAGCGTTTCGAGGAGATGCGCAAGAAGGCCGAAGAGGCCAACAAAGGGCTCGACGAGAAAATTACCAAGATCCTGAAGCCCGAGCAGTCCACGCGTTTCAAGCAGTTGCAGTTGCAACGGCAGGGCGCCAGGGCGCTGACTACCGCGGATGTGATCGCAAGACTCAAGATCAGCGACGCCCAGGAGACGAAGATCAAGAAGATCCTGGCGGATGCGCGTCCCACGGGCGGCCGGGCTGCTTTCGACCCAAATCAAACCGCCGAGGAGCGGCAGGCCAATATGAAGAAGATGCGGGAGCAGATGGAAAAGGCCCAAAAAGAATGCTTTGCCCAGTTGAGCGACGATCAAATGCTCGACTGGACGAACATGTGCGGCAAGACCTTCAAGTTCCCCGAGTTCCAGGGCCGCGGCCGGGGGAATCGGCCCGCCCAGCAATAAGCTAGGCCTTCGAGAACAAGAAAAATCAAGAGCCGCCGGAAGAATATTCCGGCGGCTCTCCTTGTTTCACGCGCGGTGGCGTTAGCTACGAAAACCAGAGATAAGTTCTCAGGCGTTGTCCGCCGGCTTCTTCCTCTTCCCACGGGTGGGCCGCGACTTGGCGGCGGCGTCGTCGTAGGCCTTCTTGCCCGTGATTACCACGGAGTCATCTTCGGCGGTCTTGCCATCAGGCACCTTCACCTCGGCGGCCTTGATGAGGGCTTCCCAACGGGCCTTGATCCTCGTTCCGGCCTTGTCCTTGTCCGCGCCTTCGGGGAGTTTGGCGAGGGCCGTTGCCGAGTAAACCGAATACTTGAGGGTGGCGTTCTCATCGGCCAACTTGAAATCTTCCCACTTCAGCATAAAGCCGCCACGCTTCTTCTTGGGGGTATCGTCTTTCTTGTCTTGAGCATACACGCTGCCCGACACAATCCCGGCCACAAGCAAACCGGCCAACAGGGTCCACAACTTCATAGATCATCTCCTAGCAAATAAGAGGGGTACTTGCCTGCCCGCCCAGGTACATCCCAGATGCGTCGACAGGATCGGTTAGCCCATTAAACCCCAGTAGCAGGCCCAAGTTTCGGTCAGCCGCGATTTTTTTACTCTTCCCGGCGGCCGGAAGGGCCTGTCTTGGCAGCCGTCTTGCCTTTTTCGACCTTCAAACATTCGGCGGCCGTGATAATTCCATCGTGATTGAGGTCATAACGAGCGAACTCGGCAAGCTTTTCCGGAGTCCAATCATCGGTGAATTGGGCCATCGTGATTTGCCCGTCGCCGTTCTTGTCCTTTTCCAGGAACCAATCGGGGAGTCCTTTGGGCAATCGCTCGCGCCCGGTGGGAAAACGGTTCAACTTCTTTACCACTGGTTTGCCTTCCGTGGTCGAGGTGCTCCCTGGCGGCGGAGTGGAAGCTTGGGTGGCCACCCCCGGCGCAGGTGTAGATGTACCCGTGGGCGGAGAAGGTGGTGCAGGGCCGAAGGCCGGCGGCACTGCCGAACTAGGGCTAGCCGGGGCAGGAGGACCCGCAACGGCCGGCATTGGTGGTCGGCTTGCGGGGAATCCGCCCGACGAAGGGGGAGGCGGAGGGCCGAACCCCATGCCAGTCGGCGAGGTCAACCCCGAACTTGATGGCGGACCACTAGAACTGGGTGACCCAGATCCGCCCTTGCTAGCGCCCCCGCCACGATAGTAGGCCTCGTAACCTTGCAAGATTTCCGAGATCGCGATGGGGTAGTGCGGCTCTTTACCGATCTTTTCGAAAATCCGGTCAAGCATACTCTTAGCCCCCGGATCACTGGCCTCGTCAGCGTCGATCATGCCGTTATGGTTGGTGTCGAGTCCTTTAAGAAAGCCTTCTGTGCGAGAAATGCGCTGGGCGACATCGTCGCCCGGCGGGGAGCGATTTTCGTCGCGTCCGCCGCGCGAGAACGATCCCGGACCGGCATCGCCACCGCCCCGGGGGCCACGTCCAAAATCGCCACGGCGTCTCTGTCCGTACGCAAACTGGCAAAGCGAGAGGATTAGGATTACAATAGAAATTCTGGCGGCCGATGACATCGTGATCTACCCCCGATTCGGGATGACTGGAATCTGCATCTCTCATTTTAACCCCGCCGGGACCGATTTGCATCGGAAAAAATCGAGACTATTTCCTCTTGGCGGGGTTTATCAAGAGTGGTTGCTATATATTTGGTGTGATAGGCGGTGTATTCCATGGACGTGGGCGAGATGCTTTTTCGCAAAGGGCTGTTGGATGCCAAGCAGCTCGAACAGGCGCGCGCCGCCCAAACTGACGGCATGCGGCTCGATCAGGCGGCCGTGCAACTCGGCCTCCTCAGCGAGGAAACGGCCTTGCGGGCACTGGCCAACGAGGTAGGGCTGGAGTTCGTCGACTTGGTCGATGCCGAGATCGACCTCGGCCTTTTGAAAGATTTCCCTTCGCGCTTCGTGCATCGCGAATCGCTCTTCCCCATCCGCCGCAACAACGGCTGCCTCGTCGTCGCCACCAGCGATCCGTTCAACTTGTACCCCCTGGACGAGTTGAGCGTGGCCACAGGCTTGACGGTGGTGCCCGTTCTGGCCAGCCGCGAGCAGATCGCCAAGCGGATCAAGACGCACTTGGGCGTGGGCAGCGAAACGATCGACGGCCTCTTGGCCCAGACCGACGACCGCATCGAACTCGACGAGCCCATTGATACCGACTCCGAACTCTCGGCGGAGGCCCAGGAACCCTCGGTGGTGCGGCTGGTCAACGAGATCCTGCTGGAGGCGATCGATCTGCGGGCCAGCGACGTTCACATCGAGACGCAGCAGTCGGGTCTGCGCGTGCGCTATCGTATCGACGGCGTTTTGCACGTACAGCCCATGCCACCGGAGATCCACCGCTTTCAGTCGGCCATCATCAGCCGCTTGAAAATCATGTCGCGGCTGAACATTGCCGAGCGGCGTTTGCCGCAGGACGGCCGCATCCAGCTCCGCACGGGCGGGCGCGAGGTCGATATCCGCGTCTCCGTGATCCCCATGATCCACGGCGAAGGGATCGTCATGCGATTGTTGGACAAGGGGGCCATGGAATTCAAGCTCGGCAAGCTGGGCATGGAACCGAATCTTTACGCCAAGTTCCGCGAGTTGATCCAGTTGCCGCACGGGATCATCCTGGTCACCGGGCCCACCGGTTCCGGCAAGAGCACCACACTGTACAGCGCGCTGTTGGAGATCAAGAACGACGAGACCAAGATCATCACCACCGAGGACCCGGTGGAATACCAGTTGGACGGCATCAACCAGATCCAGGTGCATACCAAGATTGGCTTGACGTTCGGCAATTCGCTACGGAGCATTTTGCGTCACGACCCGGACATCATCCTTGTGGGCGAAATCCGCGACCTGGAGACGGCGGAGAACGCCATCCAGGCCTCACTCACGGGGCACTTGGTCTTCAGCACGCTGCACACCAACGACGCCGCCGGCGCCTATACGCGCTTGGTCGACATGGGCCTGGAGCCCTTCCTGGTTTCCAGCACGGTGGAGGCCGTCATGGCCCAGCGGCTGGTCCGCACGCTGTGCAAACACTGCAAGCAGCCTTACCATCCGGCCTGCGATGAGCTGCCCTCCGACTTTCCCCGCGATGCCTTGAGCGGCAAGCCGCTGTACCGGGCTGTGGGCTGCCGCGAATGCCGCCAGGTTGGCTATCGCGGCCGAGTGGGCTTGTATGAATTGCTGATCACCACCGAAGAGATTCGGCATTTGTCCAACGAGCGGGTCAGCAGTTGGGCCATCCAGGAGTCGGCCGTCCGCAACGGCATGCGCACGCTCCGCGACGACGGCTGGGTGAAGGTTTTGGACGGGCGGACCACGATCGACGAAGTCATGCGCGTGACCAAGGGGAAAATTGAGGCCTAGTTCCCATGCCCGAGTTCAATTACACAGCCCGCGATCAGGCCGGCCAGATGGTGACCGGCACGATCACGGCGGCCAGCAGCCGCGAGGCAGCAACCGCCTTGGCCGGGCGGATGGTTTTTCCGCTTACGGTCGCGGACGCGGGTGTGGGGGTCGAGTTCTCCCGTGTCCATCGCGTGCCTGCCACGATGCTCTCGATGGCCTACGGCCAGATGGCCGATCTGCTCCGTAGCGGCGTGCCCTTGTTGCGGGCCATCGACGTCGTGGAAAAGCAGACCTCGCATGCCGGACTCAAGGCGATCCTGGTGGAGATTCATCGCCGCGTGGAAGACGGTAGCACGCTAGCGGATGCCATGGCGCGATTCGAGAAGGTGCTGGGCGAGATGGCCGTGAGCATGGTCCGTGCCGGTGGCGAGGGCGGCTTCCTGGAAGACGCCTTGAGCCGTGTCGCCCAGTTTACCGAGACGCAGGACGACCTCAAAAAACGCACGATGGGGGCCATCGCCTATCCGGCCTTTCTGGCCGTGGTGGGCACGATCATCGTCGTGGTCCTGGTCGTCTTTTTCGTGCCGAAATTCGCCGATCTGTTCCAACAATTGCGAGACAAGGGCGAACTGCCCGCGGTCACCGAATGGCTTTTGAACACGAGCGCCTTCATGCGCCGTTGGGGGGTCGTGCTGTTGGCCGGGCTGATAGGCGGGGGCTGGTGGCTGCGGCGCTGGCTGCAAACCGACGCGGGGCGCTGGTGGGCCGACCGCTGGCGGATCCGGCTGCCGCTGGTAGGCCCGGTCTTCCTCGGCCTGGCGGTGGCCCGTTTCTGTCGCGTGTTCGGCACGCTCCTGCACAACGGCGTGCCCATCCTCCGCTCCTTGGAAATCTCTCAGGGGGCGGCGGGCAACCGCGTACTGGCCGCGGCCATCAGCCACGCCACCGAGAATATCTCGGCGGGTCAGTCGTTGGCCGGGCCGCTGGGCGCTAGCGGCCAGTTCCCGCCGGTGGTGGTGGAAATGATCGCCGTGGCCGAACAGGCCAACAACCTGGAAACGGTGTTGCTTTCCGTGGCCGACTCCTTGGAACGCACCACGTGGCGGCGGCTGGACCTCACCGTGCGGCTGATCGAGCCGATGATGTTGTTGATGCTGGCGGCCGTCATCCTGGTGCTGGTCATCGCCCTGTTGCTACCCGTGATCAAGATGAGCCAAACCGTGTAACGCGGGAAGGGGAGAAAGGGAGAAGGGGGGAAGGGGAGAAAGGGATGCCAAACAAGATTACTAGACATACCGAATTGGACGTTTACAAGAAGGCGTTCGACGTCGCTATGGAAATCTTCGAGTTGTCGAAGAAGTTTCCTAAAGAAGAGATTTATTCAATGACGGATCAGATCCGACCCTCATCGCGTTCGGTGTGCGCAAACCTGGCGGAGGGATGGCGCAAGCGACGCTACGAGGCCGCCTTCTCGGCCAAACTGTCCGATTCCGAGTCGGAGGCGGCCGAAACGCAAGTCTGGCTCCAGTTCGCTGTAAGATGTGATTATGTTGAGCGCGAACGTGCAGCCTGCCTATACCAGCACTACGATGAGATACTTGCCATGCTCGTAGAGATGATCAACCACCCGGAACCCTGGCTATTGCCCGGCAGGCGTAGCAGCGGTCTCCGCTAACAGCTCCCTTTCTCCCTTTCCCCCTTTCTCCCTTTCTCCCTTTCTCCCCTTCACCCCTTCACCCTTTCTCAGATACTAAGTTCTAAACCGGAGATTACCCATGAAACGCCCCCCGTCGCGCCGCGATCGCGGCTTTACCCTCATTGAAGTGCTGCTGGTGCTGGTGATCCTCGTGGTCCTGGCATCGCTGGCAACCGTGAACATTCTCTCGTCCCAAAGAAAGGCCAAAATCAACTCTGCCAAAGTGCAGGTCGAACTTCTCGACAAGGCCTTGCAAACCTACTACCTGGACGTTGGCACCTTCCCCTCGCAGTCGGTGGGCTTGCAGGCCTTACGGGTCGAACCGCCCGATGCGCAGGGATCGAACAAGTGGGCGGGTCCCTATCTCGACAGGGAAATCCCGAAGGATCCCTGGGACAAGCCTTATGAGTACATGTATCCGCCCCGCATGAACCGCGACAAGCCGGACATTTCCACGGTAAGCCCTGACAACCAGGTTATCGGCAATTGGAGCGAGGAGATAAAATAGTGACGCAATCCGGGGCGAGAATGGAATCGCGTCTTCGCAGCGCCGTCGCAGCGCGGGGGCGCCCGCGCCGCGCGTTCACCTTGACGGAACTACTGCTGACGCTGGCCATCGTGGTCATTGTCTCCGGGGCGGCTTGGATGGGCGTGCAGCGGCCACTGATCCGCCAGCGTCTGCGCTCGGCCAGCGATGCCGTGCGCGCGGATTGGTGCGAGGCCCGCAACGATGCCATGAAATCGGGACGCACCTACATGTTCCGCTATATGGTGCATGGCGACCGTTACCACGTCGGGCCACAGGAGGCGGCGGAGCACGAGGATTCGTCCGCGTCGGCACGACCTTCGGCAAACGACGACGATAGTCTGGGTGACGAGCCCTTGCCACCGCCGCTGGACAAGAAGCTGCCGCACGGTATCCGTTTCCTGCCGGCCGACGGCGGCGGTGCGCTGGCCGCGCTGGGCGATACCGCCAGCACGCAAGCGGCCGAAAGCGGCGATAACTGGTCCGATCCCATCTATTTTTATTCCGACGGGTCCACCTCCGATGCGCGGCTGCTGCTTGCCGCCGACAAACATACGGCCATGCGACTGGTGTTGCGAGGAGTTACCGGAACGGCGACCGCGGATGACAACGTGACGGACACCGAAGCGAAACCCGACACAGCAGCAAAAGGCACGCGATGAGCTCCTTCGGCCGGGGAACTGTGGAACTCGATAGTCTGATGCAAACGCGTCGGATGTTTCGGCGGTATCTTCGTCCCGAAGGGACGTTTGAGAATAGCCCAGCGATTTATCGCTGGGTAGACGGTCGTGCAACGAATGATGTAGTCCCGGAGGGACGATTGAGATTAGATTCCGCCGGAGATTTCAATCGTCCCTCCGGGACTAAGGAAGCCTGTATACTGTCCGCCTTCCCAGCAGTGAACTGCTGGGCTATTCTCATGTGCCCCTCCGGGGCAGAAACTCGGCGGCGAACAGCCGCTCGTCGTTTTCAACCACATTGCCGGGCGCCCCGGGCTATTTCCTGTCGCCGCTCCGGGGCTAAGCCGTCCCGGACCTCCCGTTCCGCCTTTACCTTGCTGGAGGTGATCCTGGCCCTTGCGATCCTGGCCGGGGCGATCGCCGTCTTGGGCGAGATCAGCCGCCTGGCCCTGCAAAACGCCACCGCCGCGCGGGATCTTTCCCGGGCACAAATCCTGGCCGAGAGCAAGCTGGCAGAAATCCAGTCGGGCATGATCTCGGCCCAAGCGGTCGAGGAGACGGCCTTCGACACCTCCAGCGATTCGGCCGATCCGGCCGATCCCGGCTGGCTTTATTCGATCAGCACGCAATCGACCGACGAGGACGGACTGATCTCCGTCCGCGTGACGGTCACGCGCGACGAGCCGGCCAGCCAGCACCCGGTGAAGTACTCGCTGGTGCGCTGGATGAAGGACCCCAACTACACCTACACGCCGCCCACTTCGGATACGAGCAGCACGAGCAGTTCTTCCACCTCATCGGGAGCAGGGGGATCATAACATGAATCGTCGCGCCTTTACGCTTTTGGAAGTCATTTTGGCCCTGGCCCTGGCCGTAGTCGTGCTGGGGCTGGTGGGCGTCGGCATCCATGTCCACCTGACGGTGGCCGCCAAGAGCAACGAGCAGGTCCAGGAGGCCCAGCTTGCGCGGGAGGTACTGAAACGCATTGCCGACGACCTCCGCAATGCGGTCCCCTTCCAGCCCCCGCCCCCGTCGTCCGGCGATTCCGGGCAAACAAGCTCCTCGGGCACATCCGGCCAATCTGGTTCCTCAAGCTCGTCCAGCCAGGCCAGTTCCTCGGGAACCTCGAGTTCCAGCAGCAGTAACAGCAGCACGACGCCGCTTTCCGGCGGGCTTTATGGCACGGCCCAGGCGATCCAGATTGAGACCGTACGGCGGCCGAAGGCCACTCTCGCGTCAATGCAGACGGCGGCCAACGACCCCAGCCAGCCCGTGCAACTCAGCAACATTCGCGTCGTATCCTACGGCCTGGGAGCGCCGGTCACCGTCGACCTGTCGCAGCAGACTCCCTCATCGCCGGGGGGCACCGGCCTCTACCGCCACGAGCAGGACAGGGCGGAGTTCGTCTATGCCTCGCAAAACGGCCAAAACGATGAAGGCGACCCCGTGAAGGACCTGTTCGCCCCGGAAGTGGTCGATTTCCAGATCACCTATTACGGCGGCACAGCCGGCACGTCGAGCACGGCCACGTCCGGCGGCACATCCAGCGGCAGTTCGTCCAGCAGCGGCACTGCGAACAACGGCACAACCACCGGCGGCACGACCAGCACCGACACAACCACCAATGGCACGACGAACGAGATCCAGTGGGATTCGACGCAGGAGGGCATGTTGCCGGTCGCCGTGAAGATTTCGATTTCCCTTCGCCGCGACGAGGCGAAATCGATCTTCAGTATGTTCAGCGGTGAAAAGCGTGCGCCCGTGGTCTACTCGATGCTCGTGGACTTGCCCAATGCGGGTGTTGAATCGAGCCAGTCCCTCCAGCAGGCAGTCGATACGACGTCGAAGCCCTACGAGGCGGAATCCGGCAGTGCTGGAGACCGCGGTCGCGGTGGCGGCGGCAAGGGCGGAAAAGGCGGCGCGAAGGGTGAAGGAAAGAAAGGCGAAGGCAAAGGCAAAGGCAAGAAAGGCGAAGGCAAAGGCAAGAAAGGCGAAGGCAAGAAGGGACGCGGCGAGAAAGGCGAAGGCAAGGGCGGCGAAGGCCGCCGCGGAGAAGGCAAGGGCGGCGAG
The DNA here is from genome assembly GCA_964615095.1 of uncultured Planctomycetaceae bacterium. Classification (GTDB taxonomy): domain Bacteria; phylum Planctomycetota; class Planctomycetia; order Pirellulales; family Thermoguttaceae; genus JANXQG01. Next base: position 114,642 of record CAZTPX010000010.1, read on the forward strand.
CGGGGTGGCGGCGAACGTGGCAGCGGTGGACGTGGCGGACGCGGTGGACGGGGCGGACGTGGCGGACGCGGCGGGGGTGGACGCGGCGGGGGTGGCGGCGGACAAGGCGGGGGTGGCGGCGGACAAGG
>CAZTPX010000011.1:0-110661 GCA_964615095.1 uncultured Planctomycetaceae bacterium
ATTCGAACCCCCGGTGGAATTTCTCCCACTGCGGTTTTCAAGACCGCCGCAATAGTCCGCTCTGCCACCCATCCAAACCCGTATTTTGCGGGCTTTATGCGTTTCTTCCGGGTTCAAGTGTCATGTTTGTGACACCATTTTGACACCCGCATGACAACCGATTTGATGACCATACCGTACCAATCGACCCCCCGCCGGTACCAGTGGGTGCCCGTGACACCACCCAACATTCTGAGGCAAGGTGACGTCAATATCCAAATCTACCACGAACACGGCCGTCAGCAAACCCCGCCCTGAATCGGAGGCCATATAGGGAGTACGAGCGATGGGGAATCGGCCATCGGTTACTCGACTTGCAGTACGCCGAACTTGTTGAACTTGTGAAAACTGGGGCCGACGCGCGACCAGTCCCAAGCCGCGGCCGGGCTGCCGTCGTAATCCAATCAGTAGGAATTCGCCCTCCAGCGCGTGTGGGGACGCGGCGTCACGTTGCCTAACGGATCGAGCAAAGCGTAGGGGACAAACACCTCGGCCGTCCAAGCGGAGATATCGGCGCCCGGCTTGGCGACTCAGCCTGAAACGGAGGTCGCCTTTCCGAAGAACAATATCCGCTCGGCGTTCTTCAAATAAACCTTCTCCAAAACGTCTTTGGGCAGAAACACGCCATAGATCATCCAGAAGCCCTGCAAATGGTGACTCGGGGTAGAGTCGAAATATTCGTCGTCGCTTTCCAGGAAGCGATAGTACGTGCGAAATGCCTCGCGTTGGCACGGTGTGTCGGTGCCCAGCATGATCCGGTCTTGATACTTCAGAAAGAACTTGCGCGTCGTATACGGCTGCCGGCCGAGTTCGGAAATCCGGGCGGAAATATCCACGAACAAGTTCGGATAGCGATCGAGCCATTTTGCCACGGTCGCCAGGTCCTCGGCGTTGTTGTCGAAGTGGGCGCCGAGGAACGTCGTCCGGGGATGTCTGGCGACCAGGCGAATGAATTGGGCCAGCAGTTCCTTTTGGGTCGGATAGTCCTTGCCGTAGAACAGCCAGTCGGGATGTTGGTTCAATTCGTGCCAGCGCTCATTGTTGCGATCCAAGGGCGTGAAGAACGCCGCCGGATCGGCGGTGTGGATCATCACGGGCCGATGATACTTGGCGCAAGTCTCGAAAATCGCATCGAGCTTAGGATCGTCGACTTTCAACAGCGTGCCGTCTTGGTGGCGAACGCCCAGCCCAAACGTCTTGTGGAATTTCAGGCCCTTGGCGCCTGCACGAAAACCGGCCTCCAATCGTTCGGCCTCGCGGCGGCCCCAATCGGCATCGTCGATGCCGGTAAAGTTGATCTGCGCGAAGGTGAGGAAGCGGCCGGGATGGGCGTTGTCCAGGGCGTCGAGGGTTTCCTGGAGCGTGTCGCCCCACATCCCGTCCAGGTTGACGACCGTGCGCACTCCCGCCGCGTCCATTTCGGCCAGGTAATGTGCCACGCGCTCGGGGGTCAGGAACTTCTTGCCCGCGCCCAGATGGTTATGCACGTCGATGGCAGGAAATGCCGACTTCTCCACGTTCGTCGTTTTCGTGACGAGCATCGACTTCGGCGACCAGTCCTTGAGCTTGAGTTCGCGGATATCGGACGGCGGCTCCGTGTTGGCGGATATGGGCGACAACAGGCACAATGTTGCCGCAACGATAAGAAGGTACTTGGACATGCTAAGGAAGCTCCTTGCAGGAAGTGGGAAACAACGGCCACCCGGATACGCGCCGGGCAGCGAACGGTTATTAAAAGAATCTCTCATCTGATACTTCTCATTCGGACGCCTGTAGACGCGGCCCAGTGGCGCTCTACGACATCGCCATTCACCGGAATCCAGTCCTTGCCTGACACGAAGGCCTTACCGATCTTGATTGTATCGCCCAGTACGTTGATCCTCGTAGCCATGAACGAATCTCCGAGGTTTTGTTACCACTACAGCGCGAAACCTGTTATTCGCGCCACTTGAGTATACCCTTGCACCTATTCGAGGAAAAGCAGATGGCCGCAAAGCTGCTTGAGGCCGCGGCGGGACTGTGGTTCGTGGTTCGCGCGGCAGCGGTGTTCATTTGGACGACCATCCCTTACCGCGCGGAGTGGCGCTACGGGCTGGCCGCCCACAAGGGCATTGCCCTAGACGCAGGACATTTCTGCCAGAACCTGTATCTGGCCTGCGAGGCGATTGGGGCGGGGACCTGCGCCGTAGCAGCCTACCCACAGGAGATCATGGACTGCCTTGTGCGGGTGGACGGCCAAGAGGAGTTCGTCATCTACTTGGCCCCGGTGGGCAAGTTTTAGGCCCGGACGATAAACAACTTACGTGTTTCTGCGACGGTGGCATGCCTTAAGCCTTCTAGGCTAGGCATGTCGGCGGCAAACATGCTAGCCTCGAAGGCTTAAGGCATGCCACGCAAATCCAGAAGGTATTCGTCCGTCGTCCTTACGGTAACTGTTTCCCTGCGGGCAATTTCATTCCCGACGGACGCAGTCTCGTCATGGGTTCGTTGCGAATCAGCTTCTCCCATTCGCCATAACCGGGGTTGGGCAATACGAACCAGTCGATCCCCCAGTGGCAAGCAGCGTCGTCAACCGACCTGAACCTGGAGTCAATGGCTTTCTTGCAGGCGTCGAGACCGTCGTTGGCAGTCAATTTCCCGGCAATAAAGGTCTCAGAGAAATCCCGCAGATTGTCGCCAAAGGTAAGGAGAACATTGTATCGGGCTGCCGCCATTTCCCGACGGCTGGTCTTGTCCGATGACGCGCCTTTCTTCTTGAGCAGAAGTCGTTGTTCTATGCCCTCGGTGTTAATCCCCAACCGCTGCAGGGCGTTCGCCGTCGATCCGCAGTTCTCTTCGAGCCGGTTTGAAATGAAAATCACCGTCACGCCACGCTCTTCGGCTTTCTTGATGAACTGCTGGGCACCGGGGACCAATCGCACGGCGCCGGGGTAATCTCGTTCGTACATCTCCCAGAGGTCGTCCGAATACTCCGCGTCGTTCTCGAATAAGAAGGACTCGAACGCCGAATTGTCCAAGACGGTCTCATCCAAATCCATGATCACAGCCGGCTTGAGCGGTTTAGGGTTTGCTGCTGCCAAAAGCGCCTCAAGGCGTATTTCGGCCGTCTTGTAGACTTGAAGGCAGCAGGCGCGATACTCGGCTGCCGTTTGGATGTAGAGATTCGCCCCCAGCCGCGCCTGCATGGAAAAAAGGTCCGCCGGCTTGGTTCCGGCCGGTTGACGCGACGACGCGAGCCGAGGTCCCGTCGATCCAAGCAACAGCCCCGCGACAAGGCAGGCAAAACACGGGAGCATTGCACGGAAAGAACGGTCAGCTTGCACTGCGATTCCCCTTTTGGTTTGCTTTAAGGCTTCGTGACAAGATCGAATCTTAGGAGCTATCGCTTTGGCTGTCAAGCGGCCTCCACTGGCCTGTTCCTTGCCTTCGGCTTCAGACATATTTGTGTCAGGAAATACTTGCCAAATCTCTACTTGCTGCGTAGAATCCGTTGCGGTCGAGAGAATTCTGGAAGAAATGCGATAACTATGGCTATACACCACATCACACCGATCCTGATCCTGGCACTTTCTTGGGCAACTAGCGTGCAGGGCGTCGTGGCCTCCAAGCCCGTCAAGACCCAGCAGGAACAAGAGGCTTGGTTAGTCCAGTTAGCCGACAAGCGTTTTACGCAATGGGACCACAATCACAACGGCATTCTCGAACTCGAGGAGGTCGATCGAGAGGTCGAAAACCACTCCGTGCGCGGACGCGAGGCGGCCGTCATGGTTTGCCTTCGCCGGCATCTGGCGTCGAAAGACAACCAGCCCCGCTTGTCGCGAGAGGAGCTGCTGGCTCTGTTCCGAGATCGTGCTTTTGAAAAATCGGTCGAGGCGGCCGCCAAGAAGTTGGAAACGATTGACCGCGCCCTTTTCCTGCCGACCGATCCCGACCTTGCCACCTTCCACCAAGGCCGTCTGGGCGATTGCTATCTGCTAAGCGTGATTGCCGCCGAGGCGCATCGCAGTCCCGCCGCGTTGCGCGGCATGATCCGCCCGGTGGTGACCGGCGGCTTCGAGGTTGTCTTCGGCAACGGCCAGAAGATCAAGGTGGAATTCATCACCGATAGCGAATTGTTGCTCGGCGCCAGGATGGACAGCAATCACGGCAGTTGGCTGGCCGTGCTGGAAAAGGCCTACGGCATCATCCGCCAGCACACACGAGCCAAGAAAGAGAACAAACCGCTCAACTCCCGCGAGGTCGTACCGGTCGAAACGTTGTCCGGCGGCGACACCAGGCCAATCATTTCACTGCTGACCGGACATCAGGCTGCCTCGCAGCCGCTGAACAAGTCCGGCAAGCGCGAGCAGTTGCATACTCTGCTTGTCGACTTGACCAAGAAGCGGCGATTGATCTGCCTATCCGTGCATAACGACAATCATCCGCCCGGCATCGTGAATAAACATGCCTACGCCCTGATGGCCTACGACGGCCAACTGCGGAAGGCGACCGTATTCAATCCTTGGGGCAACACCTTCACGCCCAAGGGTATGCCCGGCCTGACCAACGGTTACACCACGCAACACGGCTTGTTTAGCGTTCCGCTCGATGAAGTCCAACAGGTCTTCACCGCGCTCTCTTACGAGACCGACAAAGCTTTGCCCAAGTAACCCGGAAATTCCAAGTTGAAGTTTCGCTCGATCCGACTGCTGGCATTCGTGTTTTCCCGAAATGGGCTGTGGTGCGCAGCCGTCCTGATGCATCTGGCGACCTGGGGTATGGTCTTGGAATGCCTGGAGCATACGGACATTGGGATGGGCATTACCGCGCCGCCAGTACTGATTGCCACTGTGGGTGTGGCGTTGCTGGGACTGCTGGCCACCGTGGCGTGGATCGTCCTGCTCCTGCGCGCCTGGCTTGGCCGGCGGGAAACGATCCGCAAGCTGCGTGCCCTCGTCCAGGCTGTGGTGGTAGGGGGCCTGGCATGGGTGTCGGGCTGGATCATGTTCCTCGGGAGCGTGCAACTTGTGGGACAAGGTCCCAAGGTCGAGAAAATGCTCCAGCAAGAACGGGTAGAAGAGCTTGCAACGATCCGCCGGAACCGGGTAGCAGAACTTGCCAGGCAAGGGCCGGGCGCTATTACGGCCCTGGTGGAGGTCCTCAACGACGAGGATCAGGAGGTCCGCCTGGCGGCCGCGCGGGCACTAGGCGAAATGGGGCCGCAGGCGCTGGCGGCCTTGTCGGTCCTGGAGAAACGACTCAAGCTAAATGCCGCGACGGTGTCGCTGGAAGCCTCTATCTGCTTGCTGGCGATGCAGAAGATTGCACCGCAGTCGGCGCTCGACTACTTGACCGCAGCGCTGCACGAGACCGATCCCCGGATTCGCATTCAGGCAGTCCGCGGCTTCTGTCTGCTGAAGCGCGAGGCCAAGACCGTCGTGCCCAAGACCGTCGTGCCGATTCTGATCGCCGCCCTCGGCGAGCCGGACGCAGAGGTTCGGCGGGCTGCCGCGCAACAGTTGGGCGAGATCGGGCCGGCCGCCAAGGAGGCAATTCCCGCCTTGTTGAAAGCAGCCGAGGATCCCGATCGGTCGATCCAAATGGAATCATATACAGCGCTGAGGCAGATCCAAACCGAGCCGGGCAACCCGAAATAGGTTGATACCGTGTCGAACATCTCTATCTCTCCGCCTTGTCCCGCTGTACCGACCGGCGAATAATAGCATGTAATCTTCAACGGCGTTTCTTGAGAATGCACGTCATGAAACCGGAGAAAGCGGAGGATAAATGAAACCCTTGCGATGCCTGATCTTGATTGTTGTGGCGGCGCGTTGTGCGGGCCCGGCAGTCGGGGCCGATGCGGAAAAGCTCAAAGACAAGAGCTTTGTCGCCGTGGTCCAAGAGCGCTTTGATAAATGGAGTCGGGAAAAAACGCTCACCGCCGCCGCGGTCGTCAAGCTCATCGCGAAAGCGTCCGCACATGGCGACGAGGCAGCCGCGCTGGTCGCCATCCATCGACACCAACATGCCCACGCGGATTGTGCGGTCACAAAGGAGTTTCTGTTGCGGCCGGCGAAGTCTGGTGCGGATGCGGCCCATCTGGAAGGTGACTTCCAAGCTGCGCGTAAACGGATCGCCAGCGCCACGCGGGAATTGTTCGTCGGCCACGCGCCAACCTTGAAAGCCATCCACCAAGGTGATCGCAGCGACTGTTTCTTTCTGGCCAGCGTCGGCGCAGCGATCCACAGCAACCCGCAACGCATCCGCCGGCTCTTCCAGATCCATGACGACGGTTCTTTCGACGTGGTCTTTTCGGAGCAGCACAAAGAACATGTTGCCCGGCTGACCGACGCGCAAATCGGCCTCGTCGCCGATGAGGACGACCGTGCCGAAGGGATCTGGTTGACCGCGCTGGAACTGGCGATGGGCCGCCGCATCAACCAGGCCCTGCATACGGCCATCAAGCATGGGAAGGGAAAAGAAATGCTGTCATTGGACCGCATAGGCGGGGGTGGCGACCCATCCAAAATCATGGCGCAACTCACCGGTCATCACATCGTCGGCTTGGAAGTCGAGCCGGCCGCCACGGCCAAAATCCGCGAGGCCGCCAAGACGGCCCACACGTACCTTGCCTGCCTCACCATTGGCAAGTTCAAGGCTGCGCCGCCGCCGGGCATGATCGCCGGCCATTGCTATGCCATCATCGGCTATGACGCCCAAAAGGACGCATTTCAGATCTGGAATCCGCACGGCAACAACCACAAGCCCAAGGGACCGCCGGGGCTTGCCAACGGCTATCCCACCGACGACGGCCATTTTTCCATGCCCCTGCGCGATCTGCTCGCCAGCGTGAAAGGCACGGTTTGCCATGAAACGAACCAGCCAATGAGCAAAGATGATCGACCGTAAACGGCTTGGAGCCTCGCTCCAAGCTCTCTGGCTGCCGCCTGCCTGGTAGCCGAAGCGCAGATACCAGGTATCATACTATGGTCCTTTTTGCCGCGGATCCGGATCGGTCGATCCAAAGGGAATCACAAGTAGCGCTGACGCGGATCCAAGCTTAGCCGGGCAACCTGAAATAGCTCGGACCGTGCCGGCGAAAATCCCAAACCGTTCCTACTGTCACCTCTTTCCGCCCGCGCTCGCCTCGCCAGCTTTTGTCGGGGTGAGGGTTTCGCCGCGCAGGATGGCGCGAACCAATGCGTACTCCCACTCGTAGACGTTCCGCAATTCGGCGTCCGGTTCGAGGTCGCCGGTCACACCCATCTGCTGGTCGCAAAGGCGGTCACCGTAGCCGATCACGATTACCATGCCCTGGCCCACCTTCCGCCACGCGCCGACCGCGTGTCCGTCGATCCAAACGAAAGATTCGCCACCGCTGACCTGAAGCGCGGAGCTTGTGGCGACGGTCTTCAACCCCTGGGCGCAGTGCAGCGCGCCCTGCAACGCGGTGGAATGATCGACCGACATCTGGAACGGTTCGAGCAGGTCGTTGGTGGTGGCGTGCTCACTCAATTCGCCGGCGGCCGGCTCATCGAGCTGATCGCGGATCAGAGAGAGTTGCTTGGCGTCTTCAATGAATGCCTTGTCGTTCTTGTACGAATCCAAGACCAACAGTTTTCCGCCACGACTGACGTACTGGGCAAGATCGCGCAAATACTCCTTGGATACCGGCCTTCTCGGATAGGCCACGACGAGTAGATCGACGTCGCTGGCAAAACCGTACGGGGCCGGGCGGCGGGCGGTGAAATAGCCCAAACGCAGAATCCACCGCTCGAAAACACCGAACCCGTGGGGACGGCCGTCCATGAACCCGTTCACTGGGAGCCTCGCGCCGCTGACAGAGCGATCCATGACCGCCAGGAGCGGGTGGTGCTCGGGCAACGGCGCTGGCATGGGCATTGCCCGTTGCTGAGCGGCGGCCACGCCCCAGGTGGTTGCCGTGTAACCCAGCAGGGCTGCGACGAGCATGACCAGCCCTATCTGACCGGAACCCCAGGCGGCCCAGCATGCGCCGCAGGCCAACGACACCGTCAGGGCGATGAGCCACGGCCACGGTTCCACGGCAGGCCGTCGATGATTGAGCCACTCGACCATTCCCATCATCAGCTCCAACTTGCCGGGATCGAACTCGCAGAAATTGGAGAAGTCGGTCGAGTCGGTGAAGGCCAACACGTGCCCTTGTCCATAGTTGGTCGACCAAAGTTGCACGAAGGCGCCGTAGCGCATGTCGGCGCTATCGGCAGGTTGGGGATAGAAGTTGTCGACGTGGTAGTCGGCCGTCTTGTTCTTCAGCCCGGTGGCGAGAATGGCCGCCCGGCCAAAGCCGAAGCCGACATCGAGCGAGCAGGACGTGGCGAAATCCATGCGCTTGATATACTGCACCGACGGGTGGGCCGCCCGCGGCGGCTCCAGCACGTCCGTGAACACCGAATCGATGCCGAACAGGCAATCCGGCACGTACTTGAAGCCGAATCGCTCCGCAATCTGGTTCAAGCGGCTGCTGGTGCCGTACACGTTGGTATGCTCGCCGATCAAGAGCAAGCCGCCACCCCGCTTGACAAAGCGGCGAATGTTCTCGATTTCATGATCGGAGTAGAAAGGCCGGTCCTTGGGCGTCTTAATCACCAGCACATCGCAGTCTTGAAGAACGGCATCGCCGATTGGCTGCGTGAGTCGCGACACATCGTAGAAGTGCTGCAGATAATCATAGATGCAGTAGTAGGTATAGCCGGACTTGTTGCCGTACCACTCCGTGTCGAACGGTTTGTCGGTCCGTTCCCAGACCTTTTCCGGATCGGGATTGTACTCGTCAATGACAACGCGGCCCTCTTTTCGAGGTCCTACCGGGTCCCAGAGCATCGCTGCGGTCATTGTCCCCGCGGCGGCGCAGGTCAGGAGTACGGCCAGGGCTTGACGCCACCCGGCCGCCGCCAGCGAGGGCCGCCGCATCGCAAGCTCTGACGACGTTCCGGCAGATGCGTTCCCGAGCGGACAAAAACGCCATGCCAAAAGCACCGGTACGATCAGCATGGCCAGATGAGTCCAGCCACTCCAGAACCAGTAAACCGAATTGAGCGGCTGCTCATATTCCGTCCGCAGCACGCCCTGGAGAAATATTGACATCAACAATCCGGCACGGACGGGAAGCCAGAGGGCCACCAGCCCCAGCAGTTTCCAAGGCGCGGCGAGCCGCCGGAACCAAGCCAAACGCGTCCGACTTTCCGGGCCGGCCTGCCACGACAAGAGCACCGCTCCGCCAATGACGAACGAGAAGCTCACGGGATCCAACAACAACTCCCATGTGGCGCCCAGCATGTGAACTGCACGCATCGAGAAGATCGCAACTGTCGAATCATGCACGCCCGACTCGATCCCGAGGAGTGTCGCAATCGTGCCAAGCATACCGGGCAAGGGGGCCGGCAATTCATGAGATCGGGCCGTGAACATCTGGTAAACATCCAATCCGAACGATTGGACAACCAGCACGCAACCCGCCAGCAACATTCCGTTGGCAAGTCGACGCACGATCACGCCGGGCCAGCCAACCGGTGACGGCGCCAGACTCAGCGTCAGCCCGATCGACAGCAATGCGACCGGGGTCCGCATCCCATTGGGCCAACAAACGGCTACTGGTATCGCCAGGAGCAGTGCAATCAGGACATGACGACGCGAAAGGGGGCGCTGCGGGAGTGTCGTCAGCAGGGTCGTGCCAAGGCCGACGAGGAGCAGCCAAGTCCTGGGCTCAGGTCGATGATAGTATTGCAGCCCGAACAACCAAGAGGCCGACAACAGCGCAAGACCAATCCAGCCAAGCATGGGATGATTGCCTCTTAGGGAACGGGTTGAGATGGCTCGGGCTTCTCTGCCGGCTTGGGTTCAGCCACGGGTCTTGGCTCAACCAAGGGCTTAGGTTTATCCGAGGGCACGTGTACCGCGGGGCTGTCCGGCGGCGGGCCAACGGGTGTTGAATTGTTTTGCGGCGTATCTTCGTCAGGCGGATCATCCGGCGATCGAAGTTGTTGCGACGGGATGCCGCCGGGAACGGCCGCGGGTGCTATCGGCGTGCAATCGCTTTCTGCTGGAATCCAGGTTTGCCCTTCGCCCATGCCATTCTGCAACAGAGTCAGCAGCCAGCGCCAGAAGACGGCATTTTCGTGCATGCCGTCGATCGGTTCGCCTCCTTCGTTTTCCAGGTTCTTGTTCATGGCAAAAAAGCTATCGCCAACGACCACGATCAGTCCCTTTCCCAACCGTCTCATGACGATCAGTTCTTCGCCCGTCGGATACTGCGAGATGACAAGCCGGTCAGGATCGTCGCAGAGCACCCGCCAGCCCGCGAAAAAGCGGACATAGGCCATGTACTTGCCGCCGTTGAAGAACGGAGCTTTGAAATAGCCCAAGGGCTGAGGCTCGCGGCCGAGCTGTTCATCTTCGGGCCGTTGTCCGATCGAGAAGCCCAGATTTGCCAGCATTTGCTTGCTCGGCCCCGCGCCGTCATAGCCCACCGTCGAGATGAAAACACCGCCGTTGCGCACGAAGTCCTCAACCATCTCGATCTCCCGTTGCGTGAACGGTTTGGCGGGCGCCACGGAGATCAACAGCCTGGCACGTTCCAGGCGCTGGGGTGTCATTTCCGCAAGATGGAGCGCCAGGTACCCGTTGCGCATCAGTTGCAACGTCAATCCCATGAGCCCTTCGGGGCGCCAGCCCTCCGAGCTGTAGGGGCCCAAGTGCGACATGTCGATGTAGGCCAGGTTGTTGGGCACGCGCGGGCTTCCGTTCGGCATGGATCGGCCGTCGGGCAAGAGCTCCCAGGCGCGGGAGGTGGCCGACGTGCATGCCAGCAGTGAAATCGCCAGCCCCACGGCGGCAGCGGCGTAGGCTTCCGGTTGCCCGCCGATCACCAACCCAAGCACCAAAGCGGCCAGCAGGAACAGGGCCAGCCCCAGACGCCACGCCGGCAGGGCAATACCACCACTCTGGCTGATGTAGCCGTACATGCGCGCCATGAAGTCATGGCAGCCTGGCAAGATGCCATTGACAAAACCTGACGGATCGCCAAAAACGACGATTTTGCCCTTGCCGACGGACCGCTCGGCAACCAGGATGATGTCGCCCAGCTTATCGCCGCAGACGTAGTTTTCTTCGCCCATCAAGGCCCGGTCCTCGTTTTTCGGGTCGCCCGGCGAGGCCCAGCCGTAACGCCCGATAAGGACCGGCTGGGCAGGATAGCGGACATTCAGACTGGCCCCGATCACGACGCCGAACTCATTCTTCTGATCGGCGATTCCGGTAGTTATCGGATGAGCGAGGGCTTCATAGGAATGGAGCCAGCCTCCGATGGCGAACTCGGCGGTGTCGAAGTTCACATGGATGGTCGTCGGCTTCAAGACTTCATTGAAGCGATTGCGCTCTTTGCCTGTGGAGATGTCGACGAGTTTGCCGTCGGCCTCTTTTTCCCATACGGTATGCTCACCCGCCACGAGCAGAGTGCCGCCGTCTGCCACGAATTTCCAAAGTCGCTCGAGCTGTCCGTCGCGCCAGGGCTCGTTGGGGAACAGCAGCACGACGGCGTCGGCCCCTTCCAGATCTTTTGCCGATAGGTCCGGTGAAACGAGCGCGTCGGCGCCATAGCTTTCCAGAAAGGACGGCGTCAGTCCGTACATGCCGCTCATCAATCGGCCATACTGCCCGTTCTCCGGCTTAAGCCAGTTGAGGAACCCCTTCTCGTAAAACACAATTTTCTTGCCGCGCAAGTCGGAAGCCTTGGGAAAGAGGACCACCAGCATGATCGCAACCGCGGCCATGACCATTGCCGTGACCGCCAGGGCAAAGCCGATCGCCGTCCGCCGCGTACGGGGCCCCGGCAATGGCGGTTCCGGCAGACGACGGATTCGCAGCAAAAGCGCGGTGGTCACACCCAGTTGGAGAAGGGCCGCTAACAAGGGCATGTTCCAGGGGATCATCAAGCGGAGTTGACTGACCCAGCCGGGCGGAGGCAGCGTTGATCCCTCAGGGGACTGTGTCACATCGGCTGCCTTCATGCAAGCGGCTTGGAGAATTGCCGGTGAGAAACTGAGCGCAGCCAAATAGAGCAAGTGGCCCAGCAGCACTGCCCCAAGAAATAGTCCCAGGCTGCAAAACCAACGGTAATTCGTGGCGGTCTTCCACCGAGTCAGCGAAGCGATCACCAGATAAAAGGAAACCATCAGGAAGTCGAGGCCGCCGAACGTGGCGCCAACTCGCAGCGGTTGCCGGGTAATCACAGCGGCAACGGAGCCAAGGATGCCCCCCGCCCCATCGGCAATCATCCATAGCCAGGGGATCGAAGTGCAAGCAATACGGTAGATCGCCAGGAGCACCGCGGCTTGAGCGATTTGTTGAATCACGCATCGGTTCCGCGATTCGTGGGCGCGTGATACGGCCAAGAGCACAGTCGCCACGGCCAGGACATTCAAGGGCGGAAGAGACGCTGCCAGCAGCCCGGCGGCAAGCGGGATGCTCGCGGCGAGCCAGGCCAGCGAGGAGAGCCGCCTTCTGCCCATTGGCCAGGCAAGCAAGACAACTCCGATCAACGCGACGAGCGTGAGCCCGCGGCGCAAGGAGTGTGCCAGCATTCCTGTCGAACCGGCAGCGATCCACACGCTGAGCAGACCGACGAGTACCGCGGCGATCATGGCCACCGTCGGAGCCTTCTCGCCGGGGCTTGTCCCCGCGTCATCCCGCGGAGAATCTGATAGACTGCTATTCAAGTTGTTTCCGCTCCGCGATCACCGTCGGCACCGGCAGTCTTCCGAAACCGTTCTTGGGCACGATCTTTTGCCCGGGCTTGGAAAGCACGAAGGAAAGGAATTCCTTGACCGCCGGGGAAAGCGGCTGAGTCGGTGTCTTCACGGCTTTAAACGTCAGAACCGCGCCGAGCGGATACGTGCCGCTAATCACGCTGGTATAAAGTGGGGCGACCTTGTTCCCTTTGTCGTCGACCAGGGGCACAGCACGGAGCGTGCCGTCTTTGAGGCCCTTGAGCAGATACCACCTGGGGACCAACTGAATCGCGTTCGCGTCCTGCGCCGCCGCGATGGCCATTGCCGGGCGACCGGCATGTGCATGTGTGCCCACGCCCGGGTCGGCAAGGCCATTCTTGAGTTGTCCCCCGTCGAGCATTACCGTGGAGAGATACGTTGGCTCTGAATCGGGGCGATAATACGGCTTGATGGCTTGCGTTGCCCAAGCCGGGTCCGTCACGCCCAAGTCTCCCCAAGTCATCACCGCTGCATTGCCGCGCTTGAGGGTCTTCGAGAAGATGGCGTCCAATTGCGCGAGTGTCAGCCCCGCGGAACTGATACCAAGCGGATTGCCTTTTTGGACGACGATTGCCATCGAATCAACCGCCGCCTGGAAGTCGGCCGGAGCGACGCCAAAGGTAGCGTTGAAGTTATTCGTCTCCGTGTCCGTCAGTCCGCGGTCCATCACTGCCAGGTCGGCCGTTCCCGCGATGAGGGCCGGAATCCCCTCGTCGGAACCCTTGAGCGAGACATCGAATTGAACGTTGGGATGCAACACCTTGAAGGCAGTTGCGTAGTCGTCGATCGCCGCCTTCATCAAGGCCGTGCCCCGGATTCGAATGACTCCCGTTATCTGTGGGGACACAACTAAATCGGGCAAATCAACCGGCGGGCACTGGGTGGCGACCGGTGGACACTGCGTTGCCGTGGCCGGGCAAGCCGTGTTCGTCGCCGGACACTGCGTGTCGACCGCCGGACACATGGTATTGCCTCCCACACAGGCCGTGGGGGTTGCCGGACATTGCGTGCTGGCCGGCGGACATTGTGTGGCAACAGCCGGGCAAGACGTGTCGTCCGGCGGACACTGCGTGTCCGTGACCGGGCATACTGTGCTGGTTGCCGGACACTGCGTAGCCACCGGCGGACACGCCGTAGGACCCGCGGGACAGACCGTGCTGGCGGGCGGACATTGCGTGGCAACCGCCGGACAGAACGTAGGGCCTGCCTGGCAGTTCGTTGCTATCGCCGGACAGACCGTTACTTGCGCTGGGCAGTTGGTCGGGCTGGCCTGACACGCCGACACAACACTCGGACAGAGGGTGACCACGGGCGGACAAGCCGTTGCCACGGCCGGGCAATACGTGGCCACGCCGGGACCAAAAGTGGGCTTCGGCCCACATAGGACTAACGGACAGTGAGTCGGTAGTGGTGGACACTTAGTCGGAACGGCTGGGCACAACGTGACCCCGCCGGGAAGGGTGGTTGGCTTGCAGAGCGGATTTGCCGGAGTACAAGTCGTTGGCGTGGGCGGACAGCTAGTAATCGTAGGGGGGCAATGCGTGGGAATGGCCGGACAATGTGTGATCGTTGGTGGACAATGCGTTGGGCCGCCTGGACAATGTGTGGCCGTTGTGGGGCAATGTGTCGAACTGGCCGGACAATGCGTGGCCGTTGGGGGGCAGTGCGTCGGACTGGCCGGGCAATGTGTGGCCGTTGCCGGGCAATGCGTCGGACTGGACGGACAGTTCGTCGGACTGGCTGGACAGTGCGTGGCCGTTGTGGGGCAATGCGTCGGAGTAGTCGGACAATGCGTGGACGTTGTGGGGCAGTGCGTCGGAGTAGTCGGACAATGCGTGGACGTTGTGGGGCAGTGCGTTGGGCTGCCCGGACAATGCGTGGCCGTTGGGGGGCAATGCGTGGGACTGGCAGGACAGTCCGTTGCCACGGCTGGACAATGCGTCGGGTTGACCGGAGAGATTGTGGGCACGGACCAAGCGGCGGTTGGGCTCAGCAAGCCAAAGGCACCGATCAAGCAGATCGCCAGGACACTGACTTGTTGGAAAGACCGACGCATTACGATGCCCCCCGATTGGCGGAGCGTGTCAAGAGTTTTGAGACAACTGCGGTACGAAATTAGTGTCGCGCGGTAATTGTAGCATACGTGGTTCCGGCCCATCGGCCGGAGGGTTGATCCAGACTTCGCTTGGGAGCGCCAGCGGTCGCGGGGGTTGGCTGACGAATCGTTCGGGATGGGCAGCATAGGCCGCGGTGAGTACTGTCTGCCGCGCAGCGAGCGCCGCTTCAGCCTGGCCGTGATGGACTGTCGCTGGGGTCAGCAAGCCCAGGCCCCAGTGGTGATGCTCATGGTTCTGCCAGTGAAAGAACTTGCCGCAGAAGTCCAGGCCGTGTTCGATACTGGCAAAGCGGTCGGGGAACTCCGGCCGGTACTTGAGCGTCTTGAACTGGCTCTCCGAGAACGGGTTGTCGTCGGAGACGTGCGGCCGGCTGTGGGACTTGGTGATCCCCAGTGTGGCCATAAGTTGGGCCACCGTCTGCGAACGCATCGACGGTCCGCGATCGCTGTGGATCGTCAGTTGGTCCCGAACAATTCTCTGCTTGACCACCGTCTCGCGAATCAACCGCTCGGCCAGGTGTTCGCTTTCACGGCCAGCCAGCGTCCAGCCTACCACGTAACGGCTGAAGATGTCGAGGATTACATAGAGGTGGAAGTACGTCCACTTCGCCGGTCCCAGTAGTTTGGTGATATCCCAGGACCAGACTTGATTGGGCGCGGTGGCCACCAGTTGCGGTTTGTGGTAGGTCGGGTGCCGCAGTTGGTCTCGTCGTTCGCGAACTTCTTGCCGCTCGTTCAGGATGCGGTACATCGTGCGGATCGAGCAGACATACTGCCCCTGGTCCAACAATGCCGCATAGACCTCGGCCGGGGCCTTGTCGACGAACGTCTCGCTGTGGAGCACGTCGAGGACCTGCCCACGCTCATGGTCGCTTAGTGCCCGCGGCGGCCGTGGCCGTGGCGTGGTGGTGGTTGGATGCGGCTTGGGCTGACGCCGCCGGTAGAGCGTTGCTCGGGGCACGCCCAGACTGCGGCATGCCGCGGCCGTGCTTCCCTGCGGAACAAATTCCTCGATGGTCTTCATGGCATGCTCCCGTTGCTGTCGGGTGGCGGCAGGGGAATTCCCAGGATCTCGGAGAGTTTTTTTTGGACCTCGATGATCGTTTCGGCTTGACGGAGCCTGGCCGTCAGCCGCTGGTTATCGCGTTGGAGCCGCTCGTTCTCGGCGATCAAGGGGGCGTCAGGCGAGGTCTTCCGCCCGCGACGCTTGGGTTCTAAACCGGCGAGCGTCCCTTCGCTGCGCTGTTTCCGCCATGCGGTCAAGTGCGACGAGTACAGACCCTCGCGGCGCAACATGGCGCCGCGTTGGCCAGACTCAGCCAAGCGATCGGCTTCCTGGAGAGTACGAAGCTTGTACTCAGCGGTGAAGCGTCGTCGCACGGGTTTTTCCGGCACACCCGGGTCCGGGATCGGCTGTCCGTTGCCTACCACCGGGCCTCCCAACCCCGTGGCGGCGGCGGTGGCCGGCGGAACTCCAGTCGGGCTACGCCCTCCTTCCGTTCCGCCGGCCACCGCCCCATCTGTTCCCAACATCCTTGCTTTCTCCATCCTTCCACTACCTCCATGCCCTCTACTGTAATTACTAGGGAGGCAGTTGTCTCATTCATTATTGGCACGGAGGGTGGCGAGTTAGTTACTCAAACGCTTTTGCGTGCCAAGCGACTGGATTCCACAGGAATCCGTCCAACGATAAATGCTAATCGACACAAGCATCATAACTTGCGGCAGAAAAATGTCAACATTTGATGGTGTTGGAGCGTGCAGGAGCCGGAACTACGATTATCAGTTGAAAACCGTCAAAGCACCGTGACACCGCAAGCGCGTCGCCGATCACTTTGCCGGCCGATCAACCGCTTGTTCGACCGCTTAGCCCGTATTGCAGACTGTCCTTCAAGCCTCCGCGACAAGCTATCTGCGTCATGATCTTTTTGGTCGCGATCACCAGGAGCAATTGCAGATGAGGATGGACCAGGTACCTGCCGGGCCGTGGTGCGGTGGACTTGGCCGTGCGAGGGCCCTTGGTTCTGGCTAGGGTCGGATCGCCAGGTCCTGCCGGACATTGATCGTGGACCCGGGTACAGGCCCCAGGCCGAGCAACTTCAGCGCCAGATTCGCGCCGTCGCCGTTGCGCACGGGTTGCAACAGATCGGTGTGCAACGGATGGCCGGTCCCGGGGTTGCGGCGCGTTGCCACGTACCTGAACTTTCGCGATAGGCCCCAATAACCCCGGTATCTCGCGCGTGGAACTCTGTGCAGGTTCAACGCGTAAAGGTCTTTGCCGACGGCCGCGCCGCAGCCCCAGATGTAAACTGGGATCGTATAATCCTCGAGAAGGAGATTGTCGGCGTGGTCGCGGTCCTTGCCGCCGTGATCCGAAGTGAGGAAGATTGTCGTCCTGCCGCGAAACTCAGGGCTGTTGTCCAGTAGTTGGAAAATGCGTCCCAGTTGGGCGTCGACTCTCCGGATAGCTTCCTGGTAGGCATCGCTTCCCCAACCGTGCGCGTGGCCGGCGGCGTCCGGGTCGGCATAGTGCAGAAAGGCGTACTGGAACGGCTGCGCTTGCATGGCGGCGATGAACTTTGCCGTCATCGATCCGCAGTCCTTGTCGTAGACGAAGCAATCGATTTTGTTGCGGCCGTAATCCGGCTTGCCGGCGCATGCGGCGCCGTGCTCGGCATCGTAGGAATCGCGGTAAAGCGAGAACTTGGTCTTCCCGCACATGAGCGCGGTCCGCAGCCCATGATCGTGCGCCACGTCGAATACGCTGGCGATATAGGTGCCGTCATGTTGTTTCTGATTGTGCAGGGTTTCTCCCCGCGGGGGATCGGTGTTCTTCGTATAATGGTGGCCGCCAGGCCCCTTCACGCTGCGCCCGGTCATCATGGTCGTGTGATTGGGAAGCGTTACGGTCATGTCGTCATCGTTGCGGGCATTGTTGGTCCAAGCCCCTTCGACCTGAAAACGCCTGAAGTTAGGCAGCTCATTTTTCTCGATCATCGGCTGAAGGTAAACGGAACCGAGTCCGTCGACACTGATTTCGATGAAGTACTTGCAGCCCGCTGCCGTTGTGGACTGCGCGGAGGCGGCCTGCGGCAAGAGCCAGCCGGCCAACATCAGGGCTGCGACGAAAGACCTACGGGTAATTGCCGTGATAGCGTGGGAAATCAACTTCATCTCCTCGGCGGGATAGGGGGCACGATCGGGAATGCTAAGGTGGGCTGGGCAGGCGAGTCGCAAGATTGCGGCCCAGGCGGGCGCAGGGCAAGCCTATATTAAAGATTCCAGGCACCCCCTTGTCAAGCAATCTCTGTCAAGCAATCTCTGAAAACGATTGCAGGATTACTTCTAGCCGTCTGTAACGGCTTTGGCCTGCGCAAAATCGACCTTGCCGAAGCCGCGCGGTTTATTACTATGGCAACAAAGTTGTCCTTGCTGGTACTGGCCGTGGGGGGCCGGTAGAATAGATCACATTCACCGCAATCGGTCTTCGGAACCGTCAAGGCGATCGACGTCCTCGGCAGCATTCGCCCGGATCGTGCGCGGGCGGACCGCACAGGACTTTCCCAAGGAGAAAAGGTGAGATGAACTTCAAACATGGCTTTACGGCAGTCGGGCTGCTGGCGCTGCTGGCTTGCGTGGCGGCGCGCGGCCAGGAATCGTCAGCCTTCTATATCGTCCCACCGGCGTTCCTCCCGTTGCGGTTCGGCGCAATCCAACCTCGCGGCTGGATTCTCCAGCAGATGCGCCGCGACCTCCACAAGGGTTTCGCGGGCCGCCTCGACGAACTATGCCACGAGGCCTCGAGCGACATTTTTGCCTCCGGTCGCAACCGGCCCGGCAAACCCAATGCGGGCAATGCGGCCGGTGACGCCTGGTGGAACGGCGAGACGGAAGGCAACTGGCGTTGCGGCCACTTGATGCTCGCGTGTCTGACTGGCGAGCCGGAAGCGATGAAGAAGGCGAAGGACTACGTAGAGCATGTCCTCGCCGCGCAGGATGCCGACGGTTATCTGGGCATCTTTGCGCCCGAACTTCGCTACCAGGGCCACGGCGAGTTGTGGACGCAGACCTGTCTCTTCCGTGGCCTGCTAGCCTATGCCGACTCCCGGGGCGATGAAAAGGTCCGCGCGGCGGTCAAACGCGCCGTGGACCGGACTATTGCGGGCTACGCCACCTGCCGGCAAATCGCATTTGCCCAGCACGATCCGATGTTCGCGGACATTCTGGAACAGCTCTATGCCCGCACGGGCGAGAGGAAATACCTCGATTTCGGGCTGCGTCTTTACCGCGAGTGCCCCAAACTGAAAGCGTTTCTGCAGGCCCCGGAGATCAAGCAGCCGGGCGGCCTGACGGTGTTCAACGCCTGCTACAACGGCGGTCATGGAGCAACCGTGACGGAAGTCATGCGCCTGCCGTTGTGGTTCTGGAACGCCACGGGCGACAAGGAATTTCTGCGTCTTGGCAGGGGCGCGCTTTCCGCGATGGATCACTGGGTGATGCCCAGCGGCGCGCTGGTCAGCATGGAAGCGGTGGACCACCGGCCGCAGCCGTGGGAAGTGGGATACGAGTACTGCACGATCTTCGAGCGGGAGTTCACGCTCCTCAGTGCCCTGGGGAAGCTGGGCGACGCCGCCTACGCCGACGCGGTGGAGCATCTCTGGTTCAACGCGGCCCAGGGTTCGCGGGTTCCGGACGGCACGGCGGTCCTGTATTGTTCCACGGAAAATCGCTTGCTGGTCAATGACGAGTTTGGCCGTCGCCAGCGTTTCTCGCCCACCCACCAGCATACCGCCGTCTGCTGTAACCCCAACGCTACGCGCGTCGCGCCTTATTACACCGCCGGCATGTGGATGCGCCCCCGCGGCGCCGAGCCGGCTATTGCCGCCATGCTCTACGGACCCGCGCAGGTGACCGCCGATATCGCGGGATCCAGCGTATGCATCGAGGAAAAGACGCTTTATCCCTATGCGGGCGAAGTGGAGCTGACCGTGCGCCCCGCTAGACGTGTCGTTTTCTGCCTATGGCTTCGCAATCCGTCCTGGTCGCGTGCCACGCACGTCGTTTGTGCCGGCGCGGAAGTGCGCCTGGTCGGCGGCTTCTGGCAGGTGCGCAAGGAGTGGAGCGATGGCGACAAGGTCGCAATCCGTTTCGACCAGGCCATCCGCGAGTTGCCCGCCGTCAACGGCGAAATTGCCCTTCAGTATGGCCCGCTGCTTTATGTGCTTCCCGTGCGCGGAACAACCAAGACCGTCAAGGCATACCCGCGGGCTGGACTTGCCGACTACCTGATGTCCGCCGACAAGGATGCGGAAACGAAGTTGGCCCTGCCGGCTTGGCAGCGGGCTAATGGCTTTGGTTTCACGCCGAAAAACACTTCCGCCAGCGGCGTAAATCCCGACCTTCCGCTGGACAACCCGCCCGTGGAACTGGGAGGCAAGCTGGTCCGCGAGCTTGATGGCACGCTCGTGCCCGTCAGACTCGTGCCCATGGGCGCACAAAGCGCCCGTCTACGGCGTGTGACGTTTCCCGTGACCGCCTCGGGAAAGAAGTGATACTCATTCCCAAGGGGGCGTGGCGGTCAGAAAGCGCAAAAGCCACTGCCGGCAGGAGTGGCCTACCGGGAAAACAAAAACAACTGCATGGCAAAAAGTAGGCGGCACGACCATGGGTACATGGTGCCCGACACGGTTGCTTGTGCCGCACCCCGAAGAGAAAGCCGCTCCGCGGCGAAAGGAAAGCGGCGACAGGTCGCCGCACTCGAAAATGGGAAAGAGAAAGCGGCAGTACCACCTCCGCCCTATTGCCGACTTTGTGTCAAAGCAGCCCTACCGCAACCGGTCGGGATGTGCCCATAGCCCCAGGGCCGGGTTGCCGATAAAAAAGATCCTTTCCCCATCGGGCATCGTGGCCCAGCCATCGCGCCGTGTGGGCGGCCCGTAACGCTTGAGCATCGCATCCAAATCGCCGTAGCCGTAGCCGACCGATTCGATCTCCGCGCGGGAAAGATGCCCCGGGCAATAGGTAATGCGGAACCGCCCTTCCGACGAGCCGTGGATCAGGTGCGCGGCAGCGGAAAGATTCTGCGGCAGGTCCGCGGTCTCGCGGACCAACTGCATTATCCGCGGCGTGCCGAAGTAGCCGTACTTGCGGATCAAGGCGTCGATCTGCCGGTCCTCGCCAAAAGACTCGACGCCCGGTGCCAGCACGATCAACTCGCCACCGTCGGCGATCGCCATCCGCGTTCGATACACGGCCTTGTTGCCCAGCCAGGTGCTATGAAACTCCTCCGCGTCGAGATAGACGACCATTTTTTTGGGGGCTTCATCCAGCACCGTGAAGTTCACTTTCATGGAAAGTTCCGCTGCCGCGTGAAAACACTCGACGTCGTTGCCGATGAACAGCCCGCGCATGGCCAGGCTGCCGTCGTCGCGCGGTGCGACGACGGTGAGCATGAATACCAAAGGCAACTTGCCGCAGAAGTGGTCCTGGGCGTAGTTCAAGATGCGGCGCAACGGCGTGTCGGCCCGGCCCATCATCCGCTCCATACCGTAGGCCGCGCCGATGAAGTGGCTTTCGTTGATGCCCTTCACTCCGCCGGCGCCGACGAAGATATTCTTGTTGTAGTTGGCCATGCCCATCACTTCGTGGGGCACAACCTGGCCGATCGAGAGCACCAGGTCGTGGCCACCATCCCAAATCAAGCGGTTGAGCTGGGCAGGCCAAGCGCGGGTCCAGATGCCTTCCGTCGTCCGGCAAACGAAGTCGGCCGGGACCTCGCCGATCGTGATTACGTCGTTCCGCCAGTCGTGCTCGCGGATCAGGCCGCGCGGGATAGAGGGCAACATCCGCTCGAGCTGCCAGTCGGTCATCGCGGCATGCGTGCCCAAGGCCGGCATGACGTCGCTCAGCCGCTCGCCGAAGTGTTCGTAGGCCAGGCCCGCCAGCAACCCCGCAATGCTGTTGACCCGCGTATAATCGGGCGGCAAGGCCAGCACCTTTCGCCGCTCGCCGAGCTTTGCAAACGCCGCAGCCAGCGCCGCGCGGAGGTCATCGCGGCTCAGGTCCGTGGTTGGAGAACCTTCTGCGAAATAGGTTGGCATGGCTTCTTCCTTATTTCTTCCTTGGGGAAAACAACTGGAATTCCGTGATCGTGGGGCCTTCGCTGGCGTCGAGGATATTCAGGCGGACTACCTGGGCCGTGACCACAGGGAACTCCGCGGAGAAACCGTCGCCGATCGTCGTGCCCCGGTAGAACGTCTTCCATCGATCGCCTTCCTTTGCTTGCAGTTCGAAGGATTGTACTCGCCCGGCATAGGCTTCGTCGATCGCCGCCCGGTCGAACGTCAGCACGTGGTCCAGGTCGATCTCCAGCCAAGCCGTGTGTGTACCGGCGTCGGTAGCCCAACGCGTGTCAGCGTCGTTGTCGATTGCCTTTTCCGCGCTGTATTGGGCGTCACTCTGGTACACGTTCGACGCCGTAGCCTTCATGGACGGCCGGATCAGCCCGTCGCCGATGTTGGCGGAGGCACTCATGGGCCGAATGTCATCCGCCGGGCCGTCGAGCGTCAGGGCGATGATCGTGTCGATCTCCTGCCGGTCTGCCTTGGGCACGCTGAGCGTGATCTCGCCATCGGCCTGCGCCAGCGCCACGCGGCCGCCGGTCAGCAGCGCGGCGGAGATGATCTTCTTCGGCAGGGCGGGAAGCACAATCGAATCGCCGCGCCATTGGAGCACGTGAACGTAAACCGTATCGCCCCGGCTCGTGCTGACGAACTCCTTGCCGGGCTTGTATGGTCCGCCGCGCGTGCCGTAGATCGTCTGCCCGTACTGGGCAAGCCATTGCCCCATCTGCTCGAGGCGATCGACCTGCCGGGCTTCGATCGCGCCGCTGGGCATGGGGCCGACGTTGAACAACAGATTGCCATCGCCGCCCGCGCAGGTAATCAATACTTGCAGGCACTTCTTCAGCGACTTCATGTCATCGTTGGGCTTCCACGCCCACTGGTTGCAAATCGTCATGCAGGTTTCCCAGGGCCGGTCGATCTGAAAGGCCCCGATCGTCTGCTCGGGCGTGCTGAAGTCGCCAGTCAGGCCGCAACGGTCGTTGATAATGATCTCCGGCTGCAGCCGCCGGATCAAAGTAAACAGCCGCGGGGCATCCCAGTCCTTGTCCGACCCGCCCAGGCCGTCGAACCAGATCACGTCGATCTGCCCGTAGTTGCTCAGCAATTCGCCCACCTGGCCGTGCAGGTATTTGATGTATCGAGCATGGTTGGCAGTGCGGTAGTCGGGATGATGCGCGTCGGGCTGCGAATAGTACACGCCGAAGCGGATACCCGCCACTCGGCAGGCCTCCGCCAACTCCTTGACCACGTCGCGGTGAAAGGGACTCTGCGGGTTGGTGATCTTGTGGTCGGTGAGCCGGCTGTCGAATTCGCAGAAACCGTCGTGGTGCTTGCTCGTGAAGACCATGTACTTCATACCGGCGGCCTTGGCCGTGGCCACCCACTCGTGGGCGCTGAATTTCACGGGGTTGAACTGCTTGTAAAGGCTGTCGTATTCCGCCGCGGGGATGCTGCCGCGGGCGCCGTTGGGGCCGGGATTGCGCGACCAGCCGATCTCGGTGCCCTTGAGCGAAACCGGCCCCCAATGAATGAACATGCCGAAGCGGGCCTCCTGCCACCACTTCATGCGGGCCGTCCGCTGGGCGGCCGATTCCGTCGGCGCGGTCGACCCGGCTGCGGCCAGCGATCCAGGGTGGGCAATCACAAGGACGGCGATAACCATCAGACATGCTTGGATTTTCACGATCGCTTCCCCATTGTTTGCGGTTTGCGGCAAGCTCGTGGCACGGGCTTCCAGCCCGTGAACGGCGACATGGGCAAGATGCCCGTGCCACGTTGGCGCCCTTCTACCGGAAAATCTTGCCGCGTACTTTGCAGTTTGCCTTTCGTTCGACTCTGAATTATCATACATGCCATACCCGCCTCATTCCACCCCGCCTTGAAATAAACGACCATGCCCAAGCCTGCTCCTCTCCGGCCTGTACGTGCTGTGTTGTTCCTGGCAACGCTGAGTTTCCTGCTACCCGTCCCGGCCTGGGGTGCGAATGACCTGAGAGCGATTATTGCCGATTTGCCCTTGGTGCCAAGCGATTCGAACCACGTCGACGGTGACTGGCTGGTCACCCCCGTTCGCGTCAAGACGGGCGTTTACCGTAGTGCGCATCCTGACGAGATTGTCATGTCCAACAGCCTGATCCGCCGGACCTGGCGGCTGTCGCCCGACGCGGCGACCGTTGCATTGGACAACCTGATCAGCGGCGAGTCGCTGCTCCGCAGCGTACGTCCCGAGGCCCTGGTCCAACTGGACGGCGTAAAATATGCGGTGGGCGGACTGGAAGGGCAGAGCGTCCACAACTATCTCGATCCGCGCTGGTTAGACCGTATGAAGGCCAACCCGGCCGCCTTTCGTTTCGTTTCTTTCCGGGTCGGCAAGACGCTCGAACGGTTCCCCTGGAAGAAACGCCTGTCGTGGATGCCGCAGGACCTGCCTTGGCCGCCGCCGGGGGCATCGCTGACACTCTCGTTCGTACCGCCCGCTACCGCAAGTCCGGCGGTTTCTCAGATCCGCATCGACGTCCATTATGAAATGTACGATGGCATGCCGTTGCTGAGCAAATGGATCACCGTCGAGAACTCCGGCAGCAAGCCGGTGCGATTGCAGACATTCGTTAGCGAGATCCTGGCGGTCGTGGAGCCTGAATCGATCGTCGATCCTACGCCGCAGTGGCAACTGCCGAACCTTGCCGTTGAAACCGATTACACCTTCGGCGGCATGTCGGGGCCGAACCATGGCGCGGCGGTACGGTGGGAGGCCGATCCCCTGTACGGCACCCAGGTGAATTACGACCTGACGACGCCCTGCTTGCTGCAATGCCGTCCACCGCGCGGCCCGGATCAAACGATTCCGCCTGGCGGGCGATTCGCCTCCTTCCGCACTTTCGAGCTTCCGCTGGACTCGACCGACCGCGAGCGCCGGGGCCTGGCCACGCGCCGCATGTATCGGACCCTTGCGCCCTGGATTACCGAGAACCCGATCCTCATGCACGTCCGCAACGCCGATCCCGCCTCGGTCCGCCGGGCGGTGGACCAATGCGCGGATGTCGGCTTCGAGTTGATGATCATGACGTTCGGCAGCGGATTCGATTTCGAGAGTCGCGACGCCTCCTACCAGCAACAGGTCAAAGAACTGGCCGACTACGCCCGCTCCAAGGGGATCGCCTTGGGCGGCTACTCGCTCTTGGCCAGCCGCGGCGCCGGCACGGCAACCGACAACACCCAGGGAGTTCCCGCCCGCTTCGGCGTAATGCCCTGCCTGGGCGCTCGCTGGGGCATCGAGTATCTTGCCCAACTACAACGCTTCATTCAAGCCGCCGGTCTGGGTGTGCTGGAACACGATGGCTCTTATCCCGGCGACATGTGCGCCGCTGTCAACCACCCCGGCCACCGCGGGTTGGACGATTCGCAGTGGGCCAACTGGAAGGCCATTACGGAATTTTACCAGTGGTGCCGCGGCGAGGGAGTTTACTTGAACATCCCCGACTGGTATTTTCTCAACGGCGGCAGCAAGACCGGAATGGGTTACCGCGAGACCAACTGGTCGTTGCCCCGCGAGTACCAGGAAATCATCGAACGACAGAATGTTTTCGACGGCACCTGGGAGAAAACGCCGAGCATGGGCTGGATGTTCGTGCCGCTGACCGAATACCAGGGCGGCGGCGCCGCGGCCACAATCGAGCCGCTCAAGGACCATCTGCCGCACTACGAACAACGCCTGGCAAACCTCTTCGGGGCCGGCGTGCAGGCCTGCTACCGCGGACCGCGGCTCTACGACTTGCCCGAAACCCGCAACGTGGTGAAGAAGTGGGTCGATTTCTACAAGCAACATCGGGGAATCCTCGATAGCGATATCCTCCACCTGCGGCGCGCCGACGGACGCGACATCGACTACATCCTGCACGTCAATCCCAGGCTGGAGGAAAAGGGTCTCTTGATGGTCTATAACCCCCTGGACCATGAAGTCCGCAGGAGTTTGACCGTGCCGCTCTACTACACGGGGCTGACGGGCAAAGCGACCGTCCGCCAACGCGATCGCCCGGTGGCAACCATTGCCTTGGACCCGCAAACCCGTATTTCGCTGCCCATCGCCGTTGCCGCCCGCGGCGTGGCCTGGTACATTTTTCAGTAGGCGGCCGACGTAAGACCTAAGCGGCTGCTTGTCGGCGCATTTTAGGAGAATAGGATGAAAGCATCCATGTTTACAACGCTCTTCGTGCTCTCGCTCGCAACGACGCTCGTTCCGGTCGTCTGCCCTGCCGCCGAACCGGCAGCACAGGTGGGCGTGGTGAGCCATGTGAAAGTCCTCTCCGACAAGGTGCCCGACGTTTCCAGCCTTGAGGCCTGGAAGAAGTCGTTCATCAAAGATGGCATGTGCGACCAGGAGAAGGCCCTGGCCGTCTGGAAATCGAACGTGGCCTTCGTTTACCAAGACGCGCCGCCGACCGAGTTCCTGCACGAGGGCTGCGTCCACGACGCCATCAAGGAATTCAACGTCTATGGCTACGGCATGTGCTGCTGCGCGTCGGCCCGTACCGAACAACTGTCGCGGTATGTCGGCCTCCAGGCACGCGGCTGGGCCATCAACGCGCACAGTGTGCCGGAGGTGTTTTGGGACAACCATTGGCACCTCTTGGACGCCTCGCTGGTAAATTACTTCACCCGCCCCGACGGCACGATCGCCAGCGTCGACGACATCTGCCGCGCCGTCCAGGGCTGGCTCAAGGAACATCCCGGCTACAAAGGCAACAACGCCAAGTTGACCGAGTTCCACCGCGCGGACGGTTGGACCGGCTGGAAGAAGGGTCCTGCCCTGCTGGCCGATTGCAAGTTCTACGACTGGGGCGGCTGGTGGCCGGCCAAGACCCACGGTTGGTACTCGACGATGCAGGAATACGACGGCAGCCACAAGACGCCCTTCCCCTACGAATACGGCTATTCGCAGGGCTACCAGGTCAATATCCAATTGCGCCGCGGCGAACGGCTCACACGGAACTGGTTCAACCAGGGCCGGCATGTGAACGGAATCCTGCACGACGGCGACGCGCCCGGCTGTCTCACGGCGCGAATAGGCGAGGGCAACATGGCCTTTCTGCGGAACTACGGCGACCTGACCGAGGGCCGCGTCGGCTGTGGCCGCGCCGAGTACGACGTGCCGTTGGCCGACGGCGCGTTCCGCTATGCGGCCGTGGCGGTGGACAATATCGCTTGCCGCCAAGACGATCAGCGCGGCCCCGCCATGCATCTCAAGGATCCGCCGAAGAGCGGCTATGTCGAGATCGACATGCCCACCAGCTACGTCTACTTGACCGGCCAAATCGAGTTGGACGCCGCGGTGGCCGAGGGCGGAAGCGTGCGCCTACTCCTGAGCGACAATAACGGCCTGGACTGGCGCAAGGTCGCCACGATCGAGAAGTCCGGCCGGCAGACGATCGACATCCGGAAGTTCGTCTTTCGCCGCTACGATTACCGCCTCCGCATCGTTTTGAACGGCGCGGGCACGGGCCTCGACGCGTTGCGGATCGCGCACGACGTGCAGTGTTCGCAGCGGGCGCTGCCCACGCTCGCACGGGGCGAGAACACCATCACCTTCAGCGCCGGACCTTCGGAAAGCACGGTTACCATCGAAGGCTACACAGGTCGGGAAAAGCAAGACAAGCAAGTTGCTCCGTTGGATTTCCATCCGGTACTCAAGAATATCGATCCGCAGTTTTTCCGCGTCAAGGCTGACGGGGCCTCGGCCACGTTCGCCATCGAGACACCCGGTGACATCGCGCGGCTACGGCTGGGTGGCCAGTACCGGGTCCGCGACGCCCGCGACCGCTGGGACGTG
Source organism: uncultured Planctomycetaceae bacterium (assembly GCA_964615095.1). Lineage (GTDB taxonomy): Bacteria > Planctomycetota > Planctomycetia > Pirellulales > Thermoguttaceae > JANXQG01. The sequence continues at coordinate 27,892 of CAZTPX010000011.1, forward strand.
CAGGTCTCGTTCGACGGCGGCAAGACGTTCAAGACCGTCAGCACGCAAGTCGGTCCTACCCACGGGATCTGCCAGTACGTCACCGTGGCCGACGTTCCCAAAGAGACGCGGGCGGCCCAGGTCCGCTGGGTGGGCACGCAGCGCAACACCACCTGCCTGTTCCAATTGCGGATCGACGCCGACTACCGGCAGCCCCATGGCGGCTTCAAGCCGGTGAAAGTGACGTATGTCTGGGAGGAAGGAGGGGTAGAGAAGCGGGACGTCCACGTCGCTCGTTCGCCGCAGGAGACGTACAAGATCACCTGTGCCGGCAAACCGCTGATGAAGTCGATCGTGCTGGAATTGGCCGACTGAAACAGGTTCCCGTGCATGTCGTAGAGACCCCAGGCGTTCGGCTTCTTGCCGCCGACCGGGTGCGTCTTCTCCTGCGAGTTGTCGTTGAACCAGGTGTACTCGGCAAGATTCGCCTCTTCGTCGCCGTAGTAGTAGCGGGTCTTGCTGCCCGCCCGGCAAGCGTATTCCCATTGGGCCTCGGTCGGCAACGAGGCTTTCAGCCCCGTGTGGGCGAACGTTTCGTTGAGTTTCTTGAGAAACTCCCGGCAATCTTCCCAGCCGGCGCTATCCACGGGGTTCTTGGGGCCCTTGAATTCGCTGGGATTATTCCCCACCACCGCCTGCCACTGTTCCTGCGTGACAAGATACTTGCCCAACCAAAACGGCTTCGTGATGCGTACTCGGTGTTGTGGCCTCTCATCGGCCCGGCCGGACTTGTCGGGTTCGGGCGAGCCCATTAGGAGTTCGCCGGCTGGGATCGGCAGCAGTTCTAGGGTGACGCCTTTGCCGAGGTCAACCGTCAGTTCCTTCGGCGGGCTTTTCGTCTTGCTACCGGTCTGCTTGGGTTCCTGGGCGGCTGCAAGCGCGAGACTGCCGAGTGCCACCAGGACCGCCAACGCGACTGTCATTACTTTTTGGAACATGGGCACACCTCCTTCAAGCCGGTTGCGGCCGATCATCATGCGCGACGTCAACGGACACCGAGACCGGGCTGCCGCATCCAGTCTATCGGCGGCGATTAGTAGCCGTCAAGCATCTGCCCGCAAGCGACTTTCATTCGCAATGCCAGCGGCGAGGTGTCCACTGGGTGACTTGCTGAGGACATCTCTATTGTGGCTCGTGTTCTTGGTTACTATTCCTGTTTCGCGACCTGCCTTCACGGGCGTTCACGCCCTGTCGTCGCCTACACCTTATCACCGTTGTGCGAGCAACAGAGTTCTTTCCGTTGTGCAAATTCCTGGAAGGTGACGAGAAAACCGAACCCGGAGGGTTCAAAGCTATTAGCCGGGGGTCGCGCAGCGCGCCCCCGGTTTCACCGCGACGTGTTATACAATTGACCCTGAACGGGTCACAGCGCGCTTGCTGCGACCCTTTGAGGGTCAGAGATGCGGTTGTCATCGTAACCCCGGGTGCGCTGCGCGACCCGGGGCTAATCGCTTGCATCCCTTCGGGATGACGTACGAGCCTCGCAAATGGCTGATGAATGGCCCTGCAGGAATAGCCAGCAAGAACAAAAACCGGACAGAAGAACGTTGGCCTCCGAATTCTCCCTTTGATTCGTCAGCGTGCAATTCGATACTGAAACCGCCGCCGAAGGACCAAGGCGATGCCGAACCACGCGAACATTGCCAGGATCACCGCGCCGACGGCAGCCACCGCGAGCAAGACCGGCCAGCCCTTAGGGGGCCAGCGGAACCGCTGCGCGAGGAACAGAAGGAATTCGACGGCCAGCAGGGCAAGGAGGCAGTGGCCGGGTTTGAAGAAGAAGCGGCGCGTGACAATCGAGCTTCTCATGTTAGCGGTCAATCACGCAGTTCGGTAAGTACTGCTGGAGCTTATCGCGCCCCGCGTCGGTCACATCTGTTGCCCCAGTGTACAATTTCCTCAGGCCAGTCAGTGAAGTAAGGTTTACGAGGCCGGCATCCGTTACGCGAGTGCCGCAAAAGTTCAATAACTCGAGCCGTTTGAGTCCGCGAATATGTGCCAATCCGTTATCGGTCACATTCGGTGTCCAGAGTCGAAGTTCTCTTACTTGCGTAAGCGCCTTGAGCCCTTGTAGTCCCGCATCGGTCACATTGCGGCCCTCTAAAACGATCGATCGAAGACTAGCGAGGCCATCGAGATATTCTAGTCCCGTGCTGGTAAGCACCACGTCGCTGGCGTGTAATTTCTTGAGTTGCGTAAGGGGACGAGCACACTCCATGCCTTGATCCGTAACCTGCGCTCCATCGAGATCTAGTTCCTGGAGTTGAGCCAACTGACAAAGATGCTGCATAGCGTTGTTCGATTTCACGCTCGCGCCGACAGGTATGTCGAAAAAATCCCTCCCCAACAATGTTCTAAGCCATGTCGGGCCGCAATCTTCCTGGACTTCCGTCGTGTCCCAGTCGTACCATACGATTCCGCCGTCACCGAAAACATGCTTCCTCGCCTGCTCTTGTTCCCGCGCTTTCCGCATTTCCACTGCCATCCAGCTACACGGCAACGCGACCACGACGACCATGAGCATCAGCGACCGAGTACTAAACTGGAATCGCAAGCGGAAGAACAGGGCTGCCAAGAACCAGACGAGCATCATGAGCATCGCCACACCGACAGTTGCCACGGCGGTCAGAACCGCATAACCCTTGTGCCACGCCGGCCAGCCCAGCCAGTTCGACAGCCAGAGCAGACCTTCGACCGCGAGAAGCCCGATCACGAAGCGACCGGGTGTGAGGCGGAACCAACGTGGTTGTATCATGCCGTCCATGTCTGGCAGTCTATAACTCGGCGGTGAGACAGTCAACCATGGTGCGACACTTGGGATGGCCGCTGTCAGTCTCGGCGGAGCCAGCCCTGGCATTTGACATAGGATGCTCCCATACGACGGATCATGCCGTCCGTAATCTGACTGAACAATATTTCTCTTTCCCCCATTTTCTTTTCCAAAAATAGTCCGGCCATGCGCGGCTGGCGGCGCTGATTTTGAGGAAAGAAAAATGGGGGAAAGAAAGATGAAGGCGAGAGATGGACATGCGGACCCTATAGCAACTCCCGCTTCTTCTCCGAGTTCAACTCCGGCCCGACCTCCCGCCGTTTGTACGTCACGATGTATTCGACCCGTTGCTTCTTTCCCGGCTTCAGGTCCAAGAAATACTTGACGTGCTGCTGGTCCACGCGCTCCACACGGCCGCCCACAGCGTGCAGATCGACGTAGGCCCCCGGCTCGTTGCTCGTCCAGCCCTTGGGCTCCTGGCCTTCGCCCCAGAGCACCACGTTGGCATCGAACTGCCGCTCGACCTCGACCTTGGCAGGCATCGGCTTGCCCGAGACAAGCTCTTCCTCGTAGAAGAACGTCTCGTCGTAGTCGATCAGGTCGTAGTACAAAGCGAACTTGTCATCCAGCCGCCGCTTGTACTGCCGGGCGACGACGTTGGCGATCTTCTCGTCCTTGAGCCGCCGGCTGATCGTAATGTCCTTGTCGGGGCCGACGTTCACCTCAACCCGGTCGCCGATGGGCACGTACTTGGTCTCCGTGCCGCCCACGTAGGCTAGGTCCTTGCTCTTGTACTCGGAGAAGAGCCGGACAGCGCCGTTGGGCAGCGGCGAGAGGCCGAGGTTTTCCATACCCGAGAGCTTCTTCTCCTTGCCGTTGTCATCTAGCAGCTTGACGTTCTTGAAGCGGTAGAACTTGGTGAAACCGCTGTCGCGGTTGCGGTCGCTGAGCTTGTAGATCGATTCCAGCGGCACGTCGGCCGCCTTCAGGGCGACCAGCCGCTTGGGTTCCTTGTCCTTGATGTCTTCGCGGCCCTCGATCGTAAAGAGGAAGTATTCGGAGAGGCCCTGCTTGACGACGTCTTTGGCCTTTTCGAGGTCCGCCAGCTTCTTGGCAAACGATTTCGTGACGGGATTGTCTTCCATCGCGGCGTCTTCTTTTGCGCCGGCGGTTCTCGACTGCGCTTTGACCTGCTGCATTTGCTTCACTACTTCATCCCGCCCTTCCTTCTCGCTTTGGCCCAAGAGAATTGGATGCGGTTGACGCCCTCTTTCACGGTCAGCAGGCGGTGCTCGCGGACCATGGTGATGTCTTCGGAGTTGTAGATCGTAAGCTGCGTGCCCTCGCGGGTAGGTAAAGTCACAAGATCCACGGCGGCCCACAACGGTGCAGAGAGGGCCAGGAGCGGCAAAAGAGAGCAGAATATGCGGCTGAACATGACGGGTTCCTCGGCTGGGTTACTCTTTATCGTACCTCGCTCACAGATTCGCCGCAAGGATGCTGATATCGACGCGGAAGTAATCCGCAAACCTGCGCATCATGTGCCGGCTGAAAGCCTTCTTCCCCGCCAGCACTTCGCAGATCGTCGACTTGGCAATTCCTGTCTCTCGGCTCAGTTGTGCCTGCGTGACATTTTTGGCCTCCATGAGATGGCGGAGCATGTCGGCATCCGAGGCCGGAGCGATTGCGTGGTACTCATCTTCGTAGGCCGCGACCAGATCGCTCAGCGCGTCAAGATACATCTCTTCGCCGTCCTCAAGTTCGCCCTTGGCGAGCAGTTGGTCCATGACCACCTGCGCCACCTCGAGGTGTTCGTCCGACTTGATCGAAGCCAGAGGAAATACCTGCACAAGTTCCAGGTAGGCGTCCCGGTCTTTCCCTTTCAAACCGAACTTCGTTTTAGTTGCCATTGCTCACTGTCCTTTTCGCCGCTGCTTGGAACCCGCGCCTTTGGCCCTGCCTTTCGCTCCAGGCGGAGGGACAAAGCAACCGCACTGTTCCTTCCATTTGTCCTCGTCGTATTCCTTGTGACTCATCACCTTGAGGACAAAGACTTTCTGGCTCACATAGAGAATACGGGTAATCAGCCGATACTTATTGCCGCCAATGTTGAAAACGACACAGCTACCGACGAGGCTTGCGCTACTGAAATCGGCTTTGGCGTCGCCCCAAGACTGCCAAGCCACCGTCCTGCTGTTGACATGCGTGTACCACGCCCGAAGCGGCCCGTCGGCATCCTCATAACCGGGGGATTCCCAAAACTGCTTCAGCCTAGCCTTCGAGATGACGCGCATTTCCTACTGCTCCTGGTATCGGCATCTGACTACATTCTAGTTCGCAAAGTACGAACAGGCAAGGCCAATGTTCGCAAAATACGAGCGCACGACACGACAAGGCACTCCTGAGGGGGACCGCAGTATTCAATCAGGCTGTCGTCTTCGGTAAAAAGACCGCCTTGCAGATTCGCCGCAAGGATGCTGACATCCACACAGAAGTAATCCGCAAACCTGCGCATCATGTGCCGGCTGAAAGCCTTCTTCCCCGCCAGCACTTCGGAGATCGTTGGCAGTTTGCCGGCGTCGGGTCCAAGCGGAAGAGCTGCCTCCCAGTATGGCAACGCCCGATTTCCAGGTATAATAAAGTGAACCTCTGGGTCTTCCTCCTTTTATTGAAAGCTATGCGCCAGTGCATGTGGATTCCGTGATAACAGGGCAACGTCCAGCCCCGGCCGATCTTCTGGCCTCGGTTCCGCCGACCGCGACGCCCGGCCAGTGCATCGAGCTATGGCTGGATCTGATGAACACATGTGATCAGCTCCTCCTGGCTGGTCTTCGTCGTGAAATCGGTCCGAACGGTGATTTGCGTGCGGCCTATCGGCGCTGGTATTCCGCGGAAATGGAGGAACACGACCGCATGATGGTGCATCTTATGCAGGAGTTTCAACGTCGTGACTGCTCGACAAACGCCTGAGACAATGTTGCAGGCATTGCAGCATGTCTGGCTTTCACTCAAGCCCTTGGATATTCCCATGGCGCTCATGGGCGGAATAGCCCTTGCTACATGGAAATATGTACGTGCCACAAGAGATCTCGACCTCTTGCTCGGCACTACCGAAGACAATGCCAATCGCCTTATCGACGTGCTAAGGGCGTGCGGTTTTCGTCCCAAGCGTTCGCCGCCGATTGTTCCACATGGCGATCTCGATCTCTTACAACTCCTGTACGAACCTCCGGAGTCATTCATCGACCTGCAAATCGATCTGTTGTTGGCGAAGTCGGACTATCATCGTCGAGCGATCGAGCGTCGCGTGCCAGTGCGTCTTCCCGGCATGGACGTTGAAATCGACGTGCTGGCGTGTGAAGACTTGATCATACACAAATTACTGGCGGAACGAATTATCGATCTGGCCGATACGGCTGGCCTGCTGCGGGCGAATCGAGAGTCGCTGGATTGGACGTACTTGGAACGCCATATCGAGGATCTGGGGTTGTGGCCCTTGTTTCATCAAGCGTGGCATGCCGCATGGCCAGACGACCCATTTACGCCCCGGGGCACGGCGGGAACTGAATCGCCGTGACTCGACAAGAAGGGCAATTGGGGCAAGGCCCGTCTGCGGGCGCTATTCCAGATCGGCCGTAGATGGCGTAAAATGCGGGGCATCCCTCAACGCCGAAAGCCCCCACCGATGACCAACCGCTACGCCTGGGCCCAACGAGGCGACATCAACGCCTTCTTCGGGCTGATGATCGACAATGTGGCCGTGATGATTTTCCTCCTCACGCTGATTACCTCGGCCAACCCGGCCTCTGACGGTCATTTCTCCCGCGATTTCGTCTTTACTCAGATGATCCCAGGCACGGCCTTGGGAGTGGTGCTGGGCGACCTGGTCTATACGTGGCTGGCCTTCCGCCTGGCCCGCCGCAAGGGCCACAGCGACGTGACGGCCATGCCGCTGGGACTCGATACGCCCAGCACGATCGCCGTCGGCGCCCTCGTGCTCCTGCCCTCGCTCAAGCATGGCATGCAAGCGCATGGCTACAACCACGAGCACGCGATGTTCTTTGCCTGGCACGTGGGCGCGATGCTGCTGGTGATGATCGGCGTCTGCAAGTCGATCGTCGCGCCGCTGGGGACGGCGGTGCGAAAATGGGTGCCGCGGGCGGGCCTGCTCGGTTCGCTGGCCGGCATCGCCTTGGCCCTGATCGCCCTGGTGCCGCTCTGGGAGGATATCGTCGCCATACCGCTGGTCGGACTGGTCACACTGATCGCGATCCTGGTCACACTCGTCGCCCACCATCCGTTGCCGGGCCGCATCCCGGGCGCGTTGGCGGTGGTCATCCTGGGCATGGCCCTTTATTGGAGTTTTGCGTTGCTTGGTCCAAGTCTGGGCGTGCCCCTGTTGCCGATGCCCGAGCATCAAGCGGCGGCGGCCTGGCGGTTGCCGGAATTCCTGCCGGAATTCAGCCGCAACTGGCCCTGGTGGCAACGGGTTTTCGCGCATGCCATGACGCTGATGCCCGTGATGCTGCCCTTCGCGTTGGCGACCGTGGTGGGCGGGATCGATTGTACGGAGAGCGCGGCGGCGGCCGGCGACGAGTACGACACACGCAGCATCCTCTGGACGGAAGGATTGGCTTCAGTGGTGGCCGGCCTGTTTGGCGGCGTGATCCAGACGACGCCCTATATCGGCCAGCCGGCTTACAAGGTCATGGGCGGCCGGGCCGCCTATACGCTGGCAACAGCCCTGTTCATCGGCGTGGCCGGCGGGCTGGGCTGGTTTGCCCACCTCTTCGAATGGCTGCCTCAGGTGGCCTGTTTTCCGGTCCTGGTGTTTGTCGGACTGGAGATCGGCGCCCAGTCGTTCCGAGCGACGCCTACGCGGCACTACGCGGCCCTGGCCTTGGCGATGTTGCCGGCCTTGGCCTGTTTGGCGACGATCCCCTTGGACATGGCCCTGGGGACTCGGGAGCCGGATGCGGCATCAAAGATCCTGACCCTCCGCTGCCTGTCCAACGGCTTCATCATCACCAGCCTGCTATGGGCATCGGCCTTGGCGGCGATCCTCGATCGGCAGATGTTCCGTGCGGCTGCCTACCTGGGCGTGGCCGCGATTTGCAGCCTCGTCGGCGTGATCCATTCGCCGCTGACGCCGGCGGTGATCGGTTGGCCCTGGGATGTCTACGCCCGCATGCCGCAAACCGCCGACGTGCTCTGCCAGTCACCGTACCACTGGGCCGGCGGATACTTGCTCGCGGCCGTGGTGGTCATGGTCATTGGTTGGACGTCGCGGCATGACCGCGTGTAGTTGGGACGCATGCGGCGGACAAATGGGGCAAGCCCAGGCCGGCGGCCGAAGGAATTTTTGAACTCACCCATTTGGCAGAGTCAAGCGAGCGCAACACTTTGTTTCAAAGTTTTAAACAGTCTCAGCGCGCCGGTCAGGGGATCCGCGCACCGATTCGTGAAAATCCCGCTGCTAGGGCGGGCAAGGACCCGTGCGTTTGGCCACGGTGTTTCAAACGTTGGGTGCGCAAGAGCCGAAGTTCATCATCCAACGTGATGGAAAGTTCAGCGCGCCGGCACGGGCCGAGGTGAGTTTATAGGAAATTTCGTTCGGACCCCATTTTTCAATAGGCGGCAAGAATAGACCTCGGCGGAAGTTTACCGTGCTTATAACCATGACCGCTTTCCGCCTCATCTACAGACTTTTGCGCAGGCCAGTCACAGCCTACGCAAGATAAGTCGGCCTGGTGATCTTCAACCCCGAATCGACTTTGCCACGCAACTCTTCCGCATCCAATGCCAGAAAGGGGCTGATCTCCACGGCAATGCCGTCGGCAACCTCGACACCGGCTTGCCGCAGCCACTGCCGGTGCAGGTTGCTCATCTGCGCTTTCACGGATTCGGGCGTATCGAACGCCGCGCCGGAGGCATTCTTCAAAGGTCCAAAGGCTGCGGCCGGATCGACCTCGACAACAATCGCATTGCGGGCAGACGGCATGAGGTCGAAGATGAATCGCTCGAACTTGACGGCATTGGCCTTGGCCGGCTCCACGCGGCGGCCCGCCGCATCGACATGGGCCACTTTCTTGCTGGCAAAGTGATACGGCAGGGAATCGGCCTGGTCCTTGGCACGGTCGAGAAAGTCGAGATCGAAAACGTGTACGGCAATGCTGCCGGCCCAAATGGCCAGCGAGCCGTCGGGCTTCGTCTTGCGCGCCACGTCGTCGGGCAGATCGCTATACTCGATGACCATCAGGCGGCCGTCGACGTCCACGACATTTCCGACTTTCTCCAGTGGGTCGCGTTTGGCAATCACCTGGCTGGTCATCTCCGCAGCGGAGAGGATGTGATAGCCGACATATTCGGGCCCGGCGATATCGACCAGCGGGTTGTCGACCTGGAAATAGAACAACTGCCGGATGCCGCGACGGCGGGCGTCGGCCATCGCGCCGCTCTCGGCAAACGCGGCCAGCATTCCGCCGTGGCCGTTGGGGCTCAGGGCCAGGCGATCGGGGGCGTCCAACAAGACTTGGCCGGTGGCGGCATCGACCGCCGGCATCGTGCCTTGACAGAAAACGTGAAGGTCTTCCGGGCCCAGGCCGAAACGGTCGTGCGCGGCCAGGAAACCGAGCGTCTCCTCATGCGTCGCCGGACTGGTCATCAGGTACAACGGTATCCGCACGCCGTACCGCCGGGCCATGGCCTGCAGCTTCTCGATGTGGATCTGAAACAGTGTTCGGCCGGAAACGGGGCCAATAGGAAACTGACCCTTGGGGTGGTCAAATCCCAGGCGGGTTCCCTGCCCTCCCGCCACCAGGATCACACCTACCTGACCGTCCGCAAGCCCCTGCTGTCCCCGCGCACGACCTTCGGCCGGCGAGAAACGGTTCTGGGCAACGTCCAGCCGGAAGGCCGCAGGTTCCGCTGCCCGCAAAGCCAAGTCGCGAAAATTGCCTTGGTCGTGCCGCTGGGCATACAGCTTCTCGATCAGCGGGAAATCGATACCGCGGATCTGCCGAGCCAGCAATTCCTGCTGCCCCGCCTTCAACTGGGTCCAAAAACCCAATAGGTGTTCCTGCCCGTGCTCGCGCAGGGTTGCCCGCAGGTCGGATTCGCACACGATTTACCACCCCATGACCATATTCGACTCGATGGCCTTGCGGGCGTGTTCCAGGTCGGTGCCGGTATTATGCATGTAGAGGCGAATGGCGTGGAGCTTGTCGCCTTCCGCCTTAGCCAAGCAGTCGCGAGCGGTTGAGCAAGGGTCCCCATTTCCACTAATCCCCAAGGCTGCTTTGGAGATGACCCACGTATCGCGGGGACGTTTCGTAATTCGGACAGGGTCCTCTTTGGGATAGTTTTCCCGGACCACGCCGACGGCCGATTGCTCGTCGTGGGCCCAGGTGATAATGATATGTGATGGAGTTTCAATCTCAAAAAGTGGCATAGTGGTAACAGCCTTAGTACCAAGAGGATAGGCAAAACGCGCCGACAACGGATTATATCCGATTCTGTGGGCAAGTGTCTAGGCACTTTGCTTGCTCGGTCTTTGCGGCCACGGTGTTGAAATCGTCGGCAAATTCCTGCCAGAAATCGCTCTGACGAAACTGCACCGTGGCGACCGGCTTGCCCTGGGCCAGTTCGTGCAGAGACCTGCGCAGGCGAAACATCGGACCGGCAAAACGGTTGCTGACCCGCAGCAGATCAAAGATCACGACCGGCAGGAGAAGCAGCGAAGCCACGGCTACCGGTTCAAAAAGGCTCCATAGCTCGCGCAGTTGTACGTTCAGCGGCCGGACTGGTCCTGCCGCCATTCGCCAGCCCAACAGTAGGAGCATGACCGTCAGCAGGCACGTCAGCCAATACAGCACGACGCGCACGACGAGCGCTCCCTGCACGCGGTAATCCACGAGGAACCGCTTCCGCAACCAGCGTTTTGCAACCATCGAACCAAGCCTCCTTCTATGCAAGGATAGCTTAGAATTCTCATTTCATTGAAATCGTGCGGGCCAGCGGGCCAAGGACGTGCTCGATGACGTGGTTTTCCAGCATGTCCTCGCAAATCTGCCGCAGATGGCGGACGGTTTCGACGTAAGTTCTTTCGGCAGCAAGGCTTCCGTATTGGCGTGCGGTCACGTAGACGCTCAACTGCTCCTCCGGGAACTCGCCCGTGCGCACGTGGTAGGCGTTGGTGCGGGCCTCCATGCTGAGGCGGAATTGCACCCGGCATTCCTCGTCCAAAGCGATGGTAATCGACGGCTCGCAGTTGATCGCCGTGGCACCCGGCACTTCCAGGATCCGATCGAAGGCCGGACCAATGCCCAGGGCCTCGGCAATCAACTCGTTGTGATTGCCGCGATAGGTAAAATCGAAACCGTAGAGCAAGTCGAGGGCCTCGCAATCCAGCGGGCTGACGGAAAGCATATAGGGAGCCAGATCGAGGATCAGCTCGTGCTGCTTGATGGCATCGTCGACCGACTCGGGGTTGACGAATCCCGAGCAGACCCGCTTCGGTTCGATGGTGCTCCAGCGGTAATTTCCGCTGTCTTTGTCTTCCTCAAGAATGAAATCACCCCGATCGCGGCAGTAGAAATTGCGCATGGTGGGGTAGGTCTTCTGTACCCGCTCGAAGAATTGCAACACGGTCTCGCGACTAGCCGGCAGTTCCATCTCCGTGCTAAGATTCATGTTCACATAAAAGTCATCGCACAAAGAGCTGTAGCGATTCATTCGGTCCATTCCTTTCGGCCGGAAAACTCATAGGGAAACCAAGAGGATACCAGCCTTCCGCGGATTCTTGCTAGAACCCAGGGCGAGGGGTTATAGAAACCAGCCACGCCTCTAGTACATGGTGTACGGGTCAAAATTCTCAAAGGCTATAATAGGGTGGCGTGTAATTATAGCGTAAAAGGTTAGGTAATGATATGAGCATCGCGAGAACGCAAAAGGAAATGGTGAATGATTGGGAGCACGACGACGAACAGCTCGTTTTTGAGAGCGATTTGGGCTGGATGGCCGTGAGGCTGCGGGGCGAGGCCGTCAGGCAGTTATCGTTTGGGCACGTTTCGCCCGTCGCTGCCGCCCGGGCGATTGCGATCGCTGTGGGGCAGGCCGCACGGCGGAAGTTGAGCGTCTGGCAGCGGAGCCTGGTGAAGCGGTTGCAACGGTATGCCGAGGGGATGCCAAGCGATTTTTGCGATCTGCGGGTCGAGGCGGACCTTACGAGCGACTTTCAATCTCGCGTTCTAAATGCTTGCAGAAAAATATCTTACGGCGAGACCATGACCTACGGTGAGCTGGCTGTGGCGGCCGGCCACCCCCGGGCTGCCAGGGCAGTGGGGAACTGCATGGCGGGTAACTGCGTGCCGCTGATTATTCCCTGCCATCGTGTCGTCCGGGCCGGGGGGGATATTGGCCCCTATTCGGCTGCTGAGGGCAGCGCGACAAAACGCCGCCTACTGGAAATGGAGGCCGGCGCATTTTTTTCCGCACCTCTCGACAAAAGCACTCCGTTTGGGCTAGACTAAGAGAGGATGTTTCGTATACTAGCACTGCATTTTGCCCCTGTCCAAGATGATCGACTGAAGTGGCGCAGCAAGGGAACTGCCAACAGTCAGGTCCAAGACGAATTGGAAGAGCGCACCTACGATTTTGACCGCGATGGCACCTGATACTTGTGATGTGGAACGCTACGGCGACGGCAAGGTTCTCGTCCGCGTTCATTCTTACGATCGCAACGGGCGGAAACTGCCCGATGCCGTGTTTACATTCCGTCTCGGCGACCCGCAATACACCTATTGGGCCGCGCGCTCCGTACCCGTCGGCCGATGTACTGAAAGCCTGCCCGTCTAAACGATGGACATCATTCAGTCTACCCGCGAATACGAGACATGGCTCGCCGCCCGGCTGACGCTCGTCCCAGACGACTTGAAGCTCAAGCACCAGCACATGGCCGAAGGGACCTTTCCCTTTCTGCGGGCCACGTTCTATCGCTGATTCATCATTTGAGGGGCTTGTCAAGAATGCGGAGATGTGCTAGATTACAAGTGGCTGATCAGTCCACAGGAAGGGCCGATACACCGGGTTCAACCGCTGGCTCGTTATTATAGCAAGGGCAGCAGGTTACCGAGGTCGGCGTACCGCCTCTCCCTCAGAAAACATGATGCAGGAAGAAGCCCGCCTCTTTGGTGCGGGCTTCTTCGTTTTCTGGCCGACTTCGTGTACGATAAAGGGCATGAACATCTATCTTGCCGGCCCGCTGTTCACCCTTGCCGAACGGCGTTTCAACGAAGAGCTTTCCGCGGAAATGCAGCGGCTTTGTCCCACGCTGGAAATCTTCTTTCCCCAGTGCTGCGATAAGCAGTTCCAGGGTCTGCCCGATTTTGCCCAGCGGGTCTTCCAGTGTTTGATGGAAGCCCTGGATCGCTGCGATGCGGTTGTGGCGATTCTCGACGGCGCCGATGCCGACTCGGGTACCTGCATTGAAATCGGCCACGCCCGCGCAAAGGGCAAGCCGGTGATCGGCGTGCGCACCGACTTCCGCGACGGCGAGGTCCACGGGCTGAACATCATGACGGCCGGGGTCTGCTCGGCAATGGTCAAACTACCGTCGACATCAAGCACGATCCGGCAGGTTGCGGAGAAAATTGTACGGGCGATCAACGACCTGACCGCTAATCCATGATCCTCGTCCCGGCGATCAGTTCGATGAACTGCTTGTTGGTTTTGAATTTCGCCAGCCGACTAGTAAGTTGCTCCATGGCCTCAACCGGGTGCATCGTGGCCAAGGTGCGGCGGAGCATGGTCACGGCGTGCAGGATGTCCGGCGGCAGGAGCTTCTCTTCCCGTCGCGTACCGGACTGGCTGATGTCGATCGCCGGCCAGACGCGGCGGTCGGCCAACTTGCGGTCCAGCACCAGTTCGAGATTGCCCGTGCCCTTGAATTCCTGGAAAATCAACTCGTCCATGCGGCTACCGGTGTCGACCAGGCAGGTGCCGATAACGGTTAAGGAGCCGCCTTCCTCGAAGAGGCGTGCCGTGGCAAAGAGCTTCTTGGGAATGTCCATCGCCTTGATGTCCACGCCGCCGCTCATCGTGCGGCCGGTGTTGCCGACCCACTTGTTGAAGGCCCGGGCGAGGCGGGTGATGGAGTCCAGCAAGAGAACCACGTCCTTGCCCATCTCGGCCAGGCGGCGACAACGCTCGACGGCCAATTGCGAGAGCCGCACGTGGCTTTCGATGTCGCGGTCGAGGCTGCTGGCCAGCACCTCGCCCTGGACGGCCCGCCGCATGTCGGTCACTTCTTCCGGCCGCTCGTCGATCAGCAGCACGATCAGTTTCACGTCCGGATAGTTCGTGGAAATGCCGTGGCTGATGTGCTGCAGCATGATCGTCTTGCCACTACGGGGCGGGGCGACGATCAGGGCACGCTGGCCCCTGCCTAACGGTGTGAGCAGGTCCATGACGCGGGTGGTCATCGGCTCCGGCCCAGTCTCCAGACGGAGCCAGGACTCGGGATTGATCGGCGTGAGCTCGTCGAAGGTCTTAACTTCGCGATACTTTTCGGGCGGCATACCATCGACATCGGTGATCTCGCGGAGCCGCGGTCCCTGCTGGCGGCGGCCGGGCTGGACCATGCCAGTGATTTGGAGGCCCTCGCGCAGCCCAAACTTCTCGATCATGCTGCCGGGAACGAAGGGGTCGCTCAGCTCGCGGGTATAGTTAGTCTTGGCGTCGCGAAGGAAGCCGTAGCCGTTGGGGTGCATTTCCAGCACGCCGCCGCCGGGTTCCAACGGGCCGATCTCGCCATTTTCCTGCGGAAGATCGCCCGTCCGCTGCGGATCAGCGTCGTAATTTGCCGGGGGACGCATAGGCCGGTTGTGTCCGCCACGATAACCACCATTGCGCGGCCCTGGGCCTTGCGTGCCTCGGCCGCGCAGCCGGCCTCGTTTCTTTTTTGCCATATCGCCCACCTAAAGAAGACTCCTTTGCTGGAATGGTGAAAAGATCACCACGAATTTTCATGCCGCGCCGCCCAAGCGGCGCAATCGAGCTGTAGAGGGATGTTCAACCGCACTGGCGGAACACCAGAACCTCGAGGGACAAACTCACACTGCGGCGAAACTCGCCGTACCCTTAGCAGACCGTGCAGGCAGCCCTATACTTTGCAAGGCTAACCGCGCCTCCCCGCAACAGGTCGAGGCCACACCGTTAGTAACCGCTCGCAAAATCAAGGACGTTCAGGCTGAGAAGCGTCTCCCGCTTCCCCGTGAAAGAACCATCCCTTGTGCGGGGGGCGGATTTAAGATGCCAGATCGCGGGATAAACTCACCCGCCTGCCAGGCAGAACTCAGTAACTACTGCTATATTAACGCCTACGGAATTTATGTCAAGCTGCATTTTCGATTCTTGGCGACTGTACGAACATTTTTCGGCATTTTATAACATTTCTTTCATATTTTCCAGGAATTACCCAAGATAACATAGCACTGCCTTTCACCTATTTTTGGCCAATTGTTCAAGCTGCTCATCCGATATTAAGGAAGTCAGCTTGCTGTGTATCCCTGGCGAAAGTGGTCGAAAATGGGTAAGGTGCGACAATTCTCGGCAGTCCTTGTGCTGATTCTTTTCCTACAACGGGCTGCTCTCGGGCAGCAACCTATCCATTGGGACGCCACGATTGACAGCGCCAAGACGGCCGCCCACCAGTCGAACCGGCTCGTGCTGCTCTTGTTTACGGCGCCGTGGTGTACCCACTGTCACCACCTGGAGAACGAAATCCGCAATCAACCCGGTGCGGCCGCGGCATTGGAGGCTGACTTCGTGCCGGTGAAAATCAACTTCGATTACTACCCCAATACGGCCAAGCAATACGGCGTTACCCGCCTGCCGACCACCGTAATTCTTGCCCCCGACGCCAAGGGCGAGGTCCTGGCCGTGATTCCGGAGAGCATGCCGGTGGACCAATACCTGTCGAAACTCAAACAGGTTGCCACCGTCGCCAAGAAACGCGATGCGGGTGTCTTTGCCCAGATCGCGGTGAACCCGCCGGTTGGTTCTGCTGCCGTAGCCAGCCAATCACCCATTGTAGGAATTTCGCCGCCTGCCGTTCCAACAGCCGTAATACCGCTGCAATCGACCGCGCCGCAGCAGCCGGCTGGTCCAGTGCAGAATCCGCCACCACCGCCCACTTTGCCGGTCGTAAACGCTGGCGATGCCGCTCGCGGCGGTCTTGCGGCGCCGCTGGCGACCGCCCCGGCTAATCCGACGACAGGGCCGGGGGCCTCAGGCGGCCCGCCGCCGCAGCCCCAGGATCCGGCCAGGAACGCCAAATCGCTTACCACCCCGCTTTTTGGCCTCGATGGTTTCTGCCCTGTGCAGCTTGTGGAGTACGATCGCTGGCAACCAGGTAACAAGCAGTGGGGAGTCGTTCACCGCGGCCGGATCTATCTTTTTGCCGGCCTGGACGAGCAACGTCGCTTCCGCGCCAATCCCGACCGCTACGCGCCGGTCAGTTCGGGCGACGATGTGGTCCTGCTCCTAGAGCAGGGTCGTACAGTGGAGGGTTACCGGCAGCACGGCCTGAAATTCGAAGGCCACGTCTACCTGTTCGCCAATGAAGGAACGCTTAGCAAGTTCAAGGCCAATCCGCACCAGTATGCGGACCGGGCCTTGCAAGTCATCCGCTCGAATCAAACCGCCTCGGTGCGCTAAGCGGCTTGTTACGCCCCTTCCACCAGCTTCGCAAGGCGTTCGGCCTGCACGCGAACGCCTTCGAGATCGGGATTGAGACGCAAGGCGCGGCGGAAGCTCTCCAAGGCGGAAACCGGATTGCCCAACTCCAGGTAGGCCCGGCCCATACCCACCGCGGCAATGAAGTGATAGGGATTGATTTCGAGCGCCTCGTGGCAGTCGCGGACCGAATCTCCATAGCGGCCCAGGGCGTGATGAGCATACGCCCGCTGGTTCCAGGCCTCGGCGAAAGCGGGCACGCGCAGGATCAGGTTGCTGGCCACGCGGACGACCTTTTCGAACTGACGGGCGGCGTTCAGGCGGATAATGATCTCCAGTTGCAGGCGGTCCTTTTCCTCGGCTGCCCGCGTCCAGACTTGGCGGATGCTGTTCTCGGCAAGGATCCGTACCGTGCGGTCCTCGTCGAGCAAGGCCGCGCCTAGCGTGGCATTGCACTCGTAGTCGCCCAGGCAGCCCAGTGCCAACGTCGCCGCACGGCGGACCTCGCGCCGCGAATGACTGGCCAAGCGCTGCAAAGTACCTCTCGTGTAACAGTCGCTCACGCGGCTGGAAAAGGCACTACAGTCCGGCCGGTCCAAGTAATCTTTGTAGAACGCTAAAATGCGCGGTTCCCGTGGGTCTTCGCTCACACCCGTCGCTCCCTTGAGGTTCGTTTCCAGTCCATAAGTTTCATTGTAACCGCAAGCACGAAGCTTTGCCAAAAAGAAAACGGACAATTCCGCTCGAAAGGGTGTTTTCCGAATGATCCGTAATAATCACTCGGCCGGCGCTCTCTCTCGGCAGAGCTCGGCAAAGCGGCTCAACAGGTATTGGCTGAAGGAGTTCATGGCCGGGAAGGCCTCCGCCGCGGCCGAGCGAACGACAGCCGGATCGAAATCACCGCTGGCGGAAGAACTCTCGCCGCGGTCGAATTCTCGCAACCAAAGCTCCATCAATTCCGGCGTCATTTCCACGTGGAATTGCAGGCCATAGGCCACCGCGCCGTAGCGAAAGGCCTGGTGCCGGCTAAGCGCGCTTTGCGCCAGGTGGACGGCACCGGGCGGCAGATCAAACGTCTCGCCGTGCCAATGAAAGGCCAGTTCCGCAGCCGACCGCTGGCAAAATAAGCGGTCCTCCGTCGCGGCGGACAAGAGTTCCACTGGATGCCAGCCAATTTCCGGCTGGGCATTGCGGTACACGGCGGCCCCCAGGGCCTTCGCCAGAAGTTGCGCGCCCAGACAGATGCCCAACAGCGGCGTCTGCCGCCGCACCGCCTCGCGGATCCAGTCGAGTTCGGCAACAAGAAACGGGAAGCGGTCGCCGTCGTTGGCGCTCATCGTGCCGCCCAGCACGATCAGGCCGGCCGCTTCGTTCCAAAACAATTCGCGCGGGACCGTGTCGAACAAATCGAACTGCCGTGCGTCGAGGCCCGCTTCGGCCAGCGCGCCGGTCAGTGACCCCATGGAAACGCTCGGTTCGTGACACAAAACGAAAACGGACTTCATGCCGCCGCCTTTTCGACTCCTTGTAGGCCGGAACAAGCGCAGCGCAGTTCCGGCATGCTTTCGTTCATTTCTTGCCGGAACTGCGCTGCGCTTGTTCCGGCCTACCTTCTACCTCTTTTCGACTTCCAAGAATGAGTTGATCCATAGCGGCAAGCGGCGGTGGAAGATCCACAGCGCGACACACACGGCCGCGACCAGGGCCAGTTCCGTGCCCTCTTCCCAGAAGAGATACCAAACCCGATTCTGATCGTAGGCGGCCCCCAACAGCATTCGCAGCCCGCCGAAGCCCAGCGGTCCCAGACCGGCCGCCAGGAATAACTTAGCCCAGGGGATGCCCGCTTGCCCGCGCAGCAGGAGGATGGCCAGCGAAACGGCAAAGAGCAGCAGCGCCGCGCCGCTGCAAAACCAGTTCTCGAACATCTGAAACGCCCGCAGGTGGCCGTAGACGTAGGGAGCCTCGAAAACTTGCGTGATGTAGGTTGTGTCCTTCCAGCCGGCCGTCGGCAAGAGGAACGAAACGATCATCAGCAGCGGCAGAAGCAAGACAAAGAACCGGCGCAGGCCGCAGGGCACGTCGGCATGCTTGATGCAGCGGCCGCACAGCCCCAGGGCCGCGCAGCGCCGTTTCTCGTCGCTGAGCATGATCATGCGGCGGTCGGCGCCTTCGAGCACCGCGTAACAGGCAAACCCCACGGCTAGCAGCATCCCCACGCTGTGCAAGTACTCCATCCAATACGAACCCTCGCCAAAGGCGAAGTAGTTGACCGCGCAGCAATTCTCGCCCACGAAGAAAGCGATCATCGACCAGCGCAAGGCGGCCATGTCGGGCGCACGACTCGTCCAAAGCATGATGACCACTGCCAGCGAGAGGACGGTATAGATTGGCTTGAAGAAAAAAAAGGCCAGCACGGCCAGGGCTTGCTCGCCCAGCGGCGACGGGCGAAAGAGGTAATCGGGCAATTCGCCCGCGGCGTTCCGCCAGACGTCCAGGGAACCAGGCGACTTCTGCCGGGCGCTGTGGACCCACTCCTGCAGACCGCCGCGAACGAAATAGGTCTGGCCGCCCAACGATTCCACGTGCCGGGCAGCCCGGCGGGCGGAGAACCCCACTTCGCAAAGGAAAACGGGTGTCTTGCCGGCCAGCGCGTCGGGCCCCTGTCCTGCTTGCGTGGTTGCCATGACGGCATCCAAGGGCCAGTTGACCGCCGCCGCCAGGTGTGCAGCCGAATAGGCTTCGGGTGAGCGAATGTCGACCAGGACAAGATGCTCCGGCGTCCGCTCGATTTGCTGTCGTGCCCAATCGGGTGTGACGCAGTCGCTCCCACCCAAGAGGACCCAGTAGAGCGCCAGCGGCACGAGACAGCCTGCCGCCACCATGCTCGCAGCGAGCACGGCATGCGACAGCGGGACGCGATCGTTGTCAATAGATTCTTCGTTCATGGGCTATTTCTCGCTCTGTTCCGCCCCGTCCTGGATTCTCAGCTTGGCCGCAAAGGCGTCGCGGTCGCGCTCGAGGCTCAGCCCCAGGCCGCGCTGGCTCAACGGCGTGTGATGCGGATGCCAACAGTTGTTGTCCCATAGGCCGGGCCACTGCCGCAGGAGTTGTTGGAAGCGGTGGACCAGATCGCTTTCCACTCGCCGCGCTTGGGCGAAGCGGGCCCCGCCGTCCGACGCTTTCGCCGCGCCGGCCGCCTCGCACCAGTTCAAGGCCGAGAGGACGGCGACGACGTGCCCCTCGGCCGACAAGGATTCATGCCTGCTGACAACCGTGCCGCCTTCCAGGGCGTCGGCTGCCGCAAGCTCACGCGCGGCGATCTGCCAGTCCGCCAGCACCCGCTGGAAGCATGCCTTGAGCCGACCCGCCAGGTTTGGCCGGAAGAAGTTGTAGGGAGAGAACCAGTGGATCTTGTGCTGCTGGTCCGTGTCGCCAATCGCCTGGCGAACCAAGGGCGTGGCGATGCACATCGACCAGGCCATTCCGAATCGGCCGGAGAACTCGTTGCAGCCGGTCTC
This sequence comes from uncultured Planctomycetaceae bacterium, assembly GCA_964615095.1. GTDB lineage: Bacteria > Planctomycetota > Planctomycetia > Pirellulales > Thermoguttaceae > JANXQG01. The sequence continues at coordinate 47,953 of CAZTPX010000011.1, forward strand.
GCCCAGTCCAATGGGGAGATTCCCAAATCCACGGCCAAAAGCCTGCCAGCCCCGGACCGCATGCCCCCGGGCTGCCGGCTGCCGATAGATCCGCGCGGCCAGCGCATCGAGAAAGGCCGCCTCGTCCAGCCGGGGGTTCTCATGGAACAAGGCGACAGTCTCTTCGCACGAGCCCGGATGGTGGCCGCCGCAGTCATAGTCGATAATCTGCCGCACGCCGTGAGAGGCCAGCGCCCGCAAGCGGCGATAGACGCCCACGGGATTCGGCGGGGCGGCCAGGAAGAGGCAATCCAGGCCCGTGCCCACGGGAACCATGTCCACCACCCGTTCCGGGCCGACGCGTTTCAGCCAATCGGCGAATTCCGGCCCCATCGTGTCGGGCAGCACCAGCGAAGCGTCGAACAGCGGTTCGCCGGGTATGCCCGGCTCGAGCCGCTGCCGGGCGCCTTGGCTGTAGCGGGAGATGACGTAGTACGGCTCCTTGAGCCGCGGCAGCACCGTGTCTTTGAAGCCCGGTTTCCAGAACCAGGGGTAAAGGAGGAATTGTGCGTCGGGCCGGGCGCGGCGCATGGCCTGCTGCACGCAGGCAAAGAGGTTCGCGGCGTGCTCGGCCTGCGTTGTACCGTGCGCGTGCGGGCAGTGCTCGTCGCAAAGCAATGCGCCGTCGTCGAGGGTTGCAATCTTCAGCCCGCGGATCTCGGGGAAGTCCCGCATGAACTCTTCCACCAGCGCGCTTAGAACTTCCAGCCCCTTACCGTCAGTGCAGGTACAGAGGGTTTCGGCGCTTGCACCATCCGCACCCATACGGCCCAGGGCATCGGCGTGCTTGTCGTGGAGGTACTGGCGGAACTCGGCCGTAAGTTGCGGAAGCCAGAACGAGGCGTAGAGGTCCAGATGATCGGCCGCGCACTGGCGGCAGAGACCGCGGAGATAGGCGCGGCACTGCTGCCGGTCGCGTCCCCGCGTGAAGTCGAAGAGATTGAACATCCGCCAGTTGCCGCCGAAGCCCTCATCGGCGTTGGCCCGAAAGGACCAACGCAGGTAGTCGTTCTCGAAGAATACGGCGTTGTAGCCCTTGGAGCGGTAACGATTGAAGTCGGCCGTCACGTCTTCCAGGCGGTTGTGGCGGAGCGGTTCGGCGATCGCCAGGCGAAAGTAGGCCGGTTTGGTGGCCACGGCTGCGTCCGCGCGTGGGGCAGCCCGATCTCCCTTCGCGTCTTCATCCGCCCACGTGGAACGGTCGCCTAGCGCGAGGATGATGGCGGTTGCCAGCAAGATCGATGGTTTCGAAGATGTGTGCATGGTGATATCTCCCGTTCTCTGATCGGCAGGTATGCTCAACAGCCCGGCAGACGATCAAGTAGGTCCTTTCTGCCGGAAAGGACTATTGTGTGCCGAGCCAGGGAAGACCCCGGAGTATCTCAGCGATGCGGAACACATTAGTCCCTCTCGGCAAGGGGGACCTACGGCACTATCCCGCTCCCCCACTCGGCCAAGTCAGTCGCCGGCGGGGGTTTGAGTGGGAGCCGGTAATTCCGTTACCGCTTCGGAGTTGCCTTTCCATGCCGGTTTGCCATGTCCTGCAGGAATTCCGTATCGATCGAATCCTGGATGAAGCGCACGGAGCCGTCGCAAAACGCCGCGAAGAAGCCGCGCGCGTGGGCTGCCCGGTTGAGACCCGTCGTGGGTTTCTGCGGATCAAAGTCCAAGTCGTCGGGCTTGCTCCAGATCACCGCGTGCGCCTCATCGGCCTCGACGGCTAGGATCGTGTTCGATAGTCCGTGGGTAATGTCCGCGAGCCGGATCTTGTCCTTGCCGGGAAACGCGCTGTCCTTGTGCCGCAGCGTGAGAAAACGGGTCTTGCCCGCCGCGTTGGCGGAGCCCAGGCTGCCGTATGTGGTCGGCATGGCGGCGATGAGCGGCTTGTTGTGCGGGCTGTCCCAGGGCTCGTCGAGATGGAACTGATCGTAAACTGCGTGTTGCTCGAGGAAAGGCAAAATGGCCACGCGCCAACTCAAGAGCGGCTTGCCGGTCGCCTTGTCGGCGATATAGGCTGGCGGCAAAGAACCATAGGTACTTGCGTAGTTGTGCATGGCCAGGCCGATCTGCTTGAGATTGTTCATGGGCGTGGCAACGGCTTGGGCGTGGCCCATTTCGGCGGACGTCATCGAACTAGTACGAAAAGCAAATAGCCAGAAGGCCGCTGTGGGGAACAGGGGCCCCGCGCCGATGCCGGCCAGCGAGCCGCGGCTTTCCACCTCGATCCCGGCCGCACCGCGCCGCACCACGCTGACGCTCGCCTGCAAGTGCGGAAAGATCGCCGCAGCCGAAGGCAGTGCTGAGGCATCCAACGGAATCCCCTCCCGATTGAGCTCGGAGGAAATGAGCTTGCCGCCCATGCAGAGCAGCGGGTAGGTGAACTCGGCCAGTTTGCGCGTGTCGCAGTAGCTCAGGGCCACCGCGCCGCCTTGCAACGCTTCGGACACCTTGGGCACGGCGGCCAGCGACTCGAAACTCTTGCCGCGGGCCAGATACGCCTTGATGTTCTGCGGAAACGTCGAAACGATCAATTGGCTCCCGGAGGACGGGCCTTCGTGCCCGTCCGGCTTCGTTAGGCACCAGGCAGGGGCCAGATAGATACCGGCGATGGGATTGTCGAAGTAGTAAACGTCCTGGCCGGCAAAGCGGGTCTTCACGATCCGCGGCATGCGGAAGCGATTCATCTGAACAGAATCCTGGCCCATGTGGTCGAGCTTGGCATCGATCGATTCCATGTGGCCTTGAAAGAGCGCGATCAGCTTGTTGAGCGTGGCTTCCAGGTGATCGTGGTCCTTGACCTGCACGACGCCCGTCAATCCGGTCACCAACAGGCCGCCTTCGGAGGGCGAATTATAGACGCACCAGACGTCGCCCAGCCGCTTGAGCAAGTCGTCTTGCAGATCGATGCCAACTTCCTTACCGATCTGATCGATGGCCTCCGCGACATTCGCATGGGCCGACGGATCGACCTTTTTAAGTTGTGCCAATAGCAATTCCAACGCGGCGTTTGCATTGAGCCGGGCGGCGCCTGCAAGCGTTGCATCGCGGGGGATGGGGGCCAGGTCGGCCGCCGTCAGCGGTTTTGCCGCGGCAAGGCTGAAGACACCTTGCGGCTGGCCGTCGATCGCCACGAGCGTGCGGGTGGTGCTGCCCTTGCCGTCCAGCCCCGTGACCGTGGCCAGGTAGTCCGCGTTTCCCAGCCCCGTGGCATCGAGGACCTGTTTGACCTTCGGCCCGCCCAAGGGCGCGAACTGGGCCGTAATCTGCTTGACGTTCACATAAATCAGAGTCGATTGGCGCGCGACGGGCAGTTGCTTGCGAATCGCAGCCAGCCACGCGGGCGGCTCGGCCTTGGCACGTTTCAGCATGCCTTCCACGGCCCCTTCGCCAACGCCGACGATCAGGTACTTGCCGCGAATGCCCCAGGTCACCGGCGGCATCGGTGCCAACTTGATCTGATGAAACGACGCACCGGCAATCGCGATCTTCTCGACAGACTCGGGCGGCACGAGCTTCTCCAGCCTCTCGAGCGTTGTGGCTACGGAAGCGGTCTTTTCCGCCAGATTGAAGATCGCCCCGCCCTGGGCATTGGGAGGGCCCTGCGGACTGATCTCGATCTTCGACAGAAAGATCGCCGCGGGGCGTGTCAGGAGTGTTTTGGCCAGTGGATAAATCTCCTTGGCGATTTCTGCATTTCCCCCGCCAATACCGGCGTTTCTGGCGATCGCCTTGGTCACCGCGCCGTCGATAGCCGCAAGCAGCGCTTGCACCTCCGGCTCGGCCAGGAGTTGTTCGGTCTGGTTTGTGCTCTTGCTGTCGGGCGTGGCCGTACCGGCCCAACTAACGTAACCCAGGCACTCCTCCGGCGCTACGCGGCTGAGCATCGGGTCTTCCGGAAGGGGCGGCAGGCCCAAGGGCAAGGAGAATCCGCCAAAGAAGAGGAGAATCGGAAAGACGCCAATCGATACTGCGGTCATGAGAAAACTCCTGAGGAAGAAAATACGAAATACGAATGTCGAAATCCGCGACCCGCAAGCGGGTACCCCGATCGGAAATCCCGAAGAATAAAATTCAAAACGGCCGTTTCCTGCTTTTGACTTTTCTGCTTTGAATTTGTTTCGTATTTCGACATTCGTATTTCGTGTTTCGTTTCGTCTTGTCTATCGTGCCGGCACTGGCACGGGTACCACCTGCGCCGGCGGCAACACCGGGCCAGCCGGTCCCGCACCGGGCACGATCGGGACCGGCGGCGCGTTGTTCTCGGACTCGCCAAACACCAGGTTCAGCCACTCCGAGTCCCATGCCAGGAACATCACGGGCGCGGCCATGCCGAAACCGGGCAAGCTGCCTCGGCTCGTAAGTTCCAGTCCCGTACTGGTCCGCCGCAACGTGGCCACTCCCGGCCGCAAGTGCCGACAGATCGACGGCAACGAGGGAATTGTGGAAATGTCGCGGCGGCCTTCGCTCAGCCCGCTAGCGCCCATATAAGCCGGACCGGTAATCAACAGCAGCGGATAAAGCGATTCGAACAGCCGCGGCGCGTCGAGATAGCCCACCGCCAGCAACGGATCACGACCAGAAAGCTCGACCGCCACCTCCTGTACGTCGGCCAGGCAGCGGGTGCCGGCCGGCCGCGACAGGTAGGCCTTGATGTTCTGCGGCGCCAGGGCGGCGACAAGCTGCTTGTCGCCCGCCCACCACGCCGGGGCGATGCCGAACTCGCCAAAGCTCGCATAATGCACATCGCTGCCCGCAAAGCGAAAACGGCGAATCCGCGGCCCGTTCGAGCCATCGTCCGGGGGCATGCTCTGCGTGAACAGGCGCATAAGGACTTCATAGCTGCGCGAGAACTGCTTGCGATCGGTGATGGGTACCACGCCGGTCAGTCCGGTCACCACCAGTCCGCCCTCGCGCGGCGAATTGTAGAAGGCCCAATGGTCGCCCAACGGGGCGAAGAGATCCTGCCGGCAATCGGCATCGCCGCCGTGCCGAACCGCCTTCAAGCCCTCCAGGAGCTGCTTCTTGATTTCGGGCGCGGCCTTGTCGGCCGCCGCCGCCAGCGCGTCGAGTGTCTTTTGCACGTTCAAGCGCACGGCCAGCGCCAGGGTCGCATCGTCGGGAATGGCCGCCAGATCTTCGCGCTTCAAGCCGCGGTCGTTGGCGGGAAGGAGCAGCCCCCGCGGTTCGCCTTCGATCGGCAAGACCGTTCGTGTCACCACGTCCTGGCCAACCAGTCCGCTGGCCGAAAGCAGCCACGGCGATTGCGCCAGCCCGAGGATTTCGTTCCACTGCTTGCGCTGTTGATCGGCGGAGGCCGGGCCGAACTGTCGCAAACGCTGAAGATTGACGTAACTCAGCCCCGTGGGACGCTGGAAATTCGCAACTCGCCGGGCGTCTACAAGCCACTGCGGCGCGGGTTGTTGCATCCGCTGGAAGATCATATCGAGACTCCCCTCGCCTACGGCCACGATCAGGTAGGAGTCTTTGATCCCCACCATCAACGTGGGCAGTTGCGCGTTGAATTTCACGCGATACCATTGCCGGCCATCGAGGCGAACGACGTCCAGCGATTCCACGTTGAGGTTGAGGAAGAACCCGCGGACGTTCTCGTGAAAGAGCCTGGTTGCGGCCGCCGCATCCGCCCCCAGGGCAACCACCATGCCGCCCTTGGCCGACACTTTCTTGTCCTTGATCTTCAACTCCGAGACGAATATCGTCGTCTGGTGACGAAGGGTCATGAGTAGCCAGTCGAACGTCGCGTCGGTCAGCCGCGTGGAATAGGCATCCGTGGTGGGCGGTGTGATGGAGTGGCGGATCCACTTCTCGAGATGCTCGACAAACTGCCGCACCTCCGGTTCGGCCAGCAACTGTTCGGCCTGATTTTTGCTCGCAGGATTGGCCGTCGCAGTGGCCGACCAAGTGGTATAAAAGACGCACTCTTCGGGGGCCAAGCGGGCCATGACGGGGTCGTCGGGCGCTGGCGGAATGCCCAAGGGGATCCCCATCCCGCTGCCCAGCGTGAGGAAGAAGATCCACGGCCCGATTTGCGAAAAAACCGATTCCATTTGCCCTCCCAAAGATCACAACGTATCTGGCCAAATTAGATTAGACGTTGCGACCCCCCGCTGGTCAAGTGGCTACGTCGTCGAACGATATTCGGCCGGAAGATAAAAATCTTGGTTTCTGTCATACGCCAATAATAAGAAATGCGATTGTTTGTGCCAAATCTTAGAAGGAATCACGAAACCCGAAAGCACGAAAGATCCTGCCGCGAGCCGCGCCTTTGGCGGTCAAAATAGCGGGAGTCAGAAAAAAGTGCTTCCAGCAGCATTTTTCCGGGCTTGGCCGTCGTGACCAACCCGCCGTTTCGGGTCAGCCAGTGGTGTGACCACATCGAAAAAGAGGGTCTTTTGGCGTTTCTGAGGCGGTTTTGTACGTCCATATGTGTATTCTGTTTTCTCCCAAGGTGTTGCCAGCACAACGGAAACTTCGGGAATACGATCACTTGACACTCCAACGATAGTCTTGCCACAACCAAAATACCTAGACGATACCTAGCCACTTTGGCCCATTTCCTAGCCACTTTTGTAGCCAACCTAGCCACTTCCTAGCCACTTTTTTGGTCACATGGTCATGCGTACAGTATAAAGGGGTCGGGCACACGCCATTTTCATTTAGCTATTTAAGTGCAGAGTCAGAAAAATAATTAATTGCTGTCACGGTGGGTGCGGCCGTTCGCGACCGTTCCGCGGGTCTAGGGTGAGTCGAGGCACGAGACCTACGCACCAGCGGTTCCGCGCAGCCGCCGGCGCGGACGCCGACTTGGGCAGGTCGGCGCCGCGCATGATATGTGGCCCCCGGTTCGCTAGACCGGGGGCTGGTTAAATTGTCAATGAACAAATCGTCACGCAGTGTAAGCCGCGCACTTGTCGCAGCGCGTTCCCGGCACAGGCATCTCCGCTTTCGCGAAATGCCCGTCCCTTCATGTGCTGGTCGCTGTAGTGCGGGTTACATCTATACAATACGCCAGACCCGGCGAATCTATTTGTCAAGCCTGGACTACCGCGGGGCACTTTCGCCGCGGCCCAGAAAATAAAATTGCCACAGAGAGCGCAGAGAGCACAGAGAGATCGTGGTTCGGAGTTTGACTGGGAGGACTGGCTCTTCCCGCAGGTCGCCTTTGGATTCTGGGACGATCCGTCCAATAGGCAGAGCAGATTCTCGCCTGGGCCGACGCCTATTTTGCCACCCACGGGAAATGGCCTACTGCGAGGTCCGGGCCGATCGCCGGGACCGGCGAGACCTGGGGCGGCGTCGCTACGGTCATGTGGAAGCGGGCCCGCGGCCGCCGGCCAGGATTCACTGAGCCAGTTGTTGGCCCATGCGAACTTTATAGCGGCTCCCGCTTCTTCTCGGTATTCAGTTCCGGCCCGACCTTCCTCCGCTTGTACGTCACGCTGTACTCGACCCGCTGCTTCTTTCCCGGCTTGAGGTCCAGAAAATACTTGACGTGCTGCTGATCGACCCGTTCGACGTGCCCAACGGTGTGCAGATCGACATACGCTCCGGCCTCGTTGCTCGTCCAGCCCTTGGGCTGCTCGTCCGAGCCCCAGAGCACGACGTTGGCGTCGAATTGCCGCTCGACTTCGATCTTGGCGGGCTTGCCGGAAACCAGCTCTTCATCGTAGAAGAAGGTCTCGTCGTAATCGATCAGATCGTAATAGAGGACGAACTTGTCGTCCAGCCGCCGTTTGTATTGCCGGGCGACAACGTTGGCGATCTTCTGGTCCTTCACGCGACGCTGGATGGAAATGTCCTTATCGGCCCCGACGTTGACTTCCACGCGGTCGCCGATGGGCACGTACTTGGTCTCCGTGCCGCCAACGTAGGCCAGGTCGTGGTTCTTGTATTCCGAGAAGAGCCTGACGGTGCCGTTGGGAAGCGGCGAAAGGCCGAGATTCTCCATCGCCGAGAGCTTCTTCTCTTTGCCGGCGTCGTCCAGGAGCTTGACGTTCTTGAAGCGGTAGAACTTGGTGAAGCCCTGGTCACCGGTACGGTCGGAGAGCTTGTAGATCGATTCCAGCGGCACGTCGACGGCTTTCAGAGCGATTAGGCGTTTCGGTTCCTTGTTTTTGATGTCTTCGCGGCCTTCGATCGTGAAGAGGAAATACTCAGAGAGACCTTGCTTGACAACGTCTTTGGCCTTCTCGGCAACGAGAATACTGTCATCAAGTGCTTTTTGTTCGTCACGGTCGGGCTCATCGCCGGCCTTGTCTTCTTTGGCGTCTTTCGCTTTCCGCCGCATGGCATGTTGAACAGGCATCGAGCCCGGCAGACGGCCGTTGTCATCTTTGGCGTCGCCAGTTACCGGCCTCCTCGCCAGATCGGCGATCTTCTCCACCAGGTTGATGTTGCCGACCACCAGCCGCGTTTCCGCATTGTCGTACTGCTCGCCGGACTGGTTCGTTACCCGCACGTAACCGGTCAGGTTAATCTTCGTTTCTTCCTCGTTAGCGATGCCCACATAATCGGCGGCCCAGGTAATCCCGCTGGTAAAATATCTGATCTCGACGGGGATCTTGCCGGCCACCTGGCTCTTGATGTTCCATTGCAGGACGTCGTTCCGGCCGGCGGGAAAGGTCGTATCGACCAGATCGACCTTATCCTGCTTGTCGAGAATCCTGAACTCGATGGAGGTGGGGTCGATGAGCGTATTCGCCCAAGAGAACTGGATGCGGTTGATGCCCTCTTTGACCGTGAGCAGGCGGTGCTCGCGGACCATGGTGATGTCTTCGGAGTTGTAGATCGTAAGCTGAACTCCACCCCTCGATGGGATAGTCACGAGATCTACCGCAGCCAAGCACGAGGCAGGCAGGAAAAGAAGCAGGACTAGGGCAAGTATCGGGTATCTCATGGCGGCGTAACCCTAGTATAATTCGGGAGTTCGGGCAATGCGAGAGGCGGCAGGGAGGCTCTTGGAACCGCCTATTGGACGAACGCCAGCAGCCATAAGTTCCGCCCGATTTTCAGCCCTCCAAGACCCCGAAAAAAACTTGGAAAATTTCCCGGAACTTGCCCGAAAATGCCCTGAGACACCCGAATTCTCTGCAAATCCTTATGCAAATTTTCCTGCAAACCCAGCCCCGATCCCGCCTCAAGGCTTCCTGCTGGCGGGGTAGATGTAGCCCAGGATCAAGCTTATCAAGTCCCAATAGCCCTTGATGAGAGGCAACGCTACGCCCACGACCAGCAGAGGCAATGTCCACCGCTTGCTGCGCAGCCACTTCGTTGCCTCGTCCCATCGGTCTATGGGAGGCGGGTTGTCAAGTCGTTTTCTGATTTCAACGCACTTAGGCTCAACCCGAAATATCCCATCAGCCAACTTGCTAATTGCCCCAGCCGAAATAAGCCCGTTCAAGGCGTCCAAATTCTTTTTTTTGGTATCAGCACTGTAGCCAGGAACCTCCTCCAACACTACATCTTCTTTCCCAGCAAAAAAACGCTGGTCGCAGAACCGCACGAGTTCTTTTTCGTAATCATCAAGGATAGGCTCTTCCATCACTCCTCCTCCCCGCCGAACATTTCGTGCTGCTTGTCCTTGCCGGACTTCCTGGCGCGTGGGGCTTTCTTGGTCGTCCTGAAATCCCGTGACGGCGGCGCGTCAAGCCTTTGCCCGCCAGCAGTTCGGCTGCGGCCCTTGCCGGGTGTCACGAACCCCCCATGATTGTATTTGAGAATTTTGGAGAGAGCAAGCAAGCACCCCTTGATCTTGGGGGTTCAACTGGGGAAAATCAGGCAATGAACTGCCTAGCCATCATTGCCGTTGCCGTCCTGCTCTTGCTGCCGTTCCCCACCATCGGGTACCCCATCCAGTTTTTGCGGTCAAGGCTGGTGTGACGGATGGCGACACGCCCTGAAACGAGAAAGGATTGTAGTGCGATGAGTATTCCCGATTTCCAAAGTGTAATGCTGCCACTGTTGCAAATTCTTGGGGATTGCCAAGACCATGTAATGCGGGATGTACAGAACGCTGTTGCGGATAAGTTCAAATTGACCGAAGAAGAGCGGAAGGAAATGCTGCCAAGTGGACAAACGACGGTCATTGCGAATCGTGTGGGGTGGGCAAAAACCCATCTGAAGAATGCGGGAGTACTCGAACAACCGAAGCGTGGCGTGGTGCGAATCACGGATACGGGCCAGGGAGTCCTTGCCGAACATCCCGATTCGATTAACATGCAGTACTTGGAGAAGTTCCCAGCCTACCTTGCATTTCGTGACAAAAAGCAGGAACACGAAGACGATGGAGGAATTGCCCCGCCAGTAGAAACGCAAACGCCCGAGGAACTGCTTGAGAATGGCTATAAGACCCTGAGGGAGGCGTTGGCTGCCGAACTGCTTGACCAGGTGATGAAATGCTCACCGGGATTCTTCGAGCGGTTGGTTGTCGAACTCCTCGTGGCTATGGGCTATGGCGGGTGCAAACCTGATGATTGAGCACGGGGTTGGCGTAACGACCTATCGCACGTTCGTTTTGAAGCGAGTTGATTCCGATTACTTTGAGGAGTAGGAGGGCTGGGCGTGGGCGGATCCCCAGCAGCCCGTTGAGTCGTGGGATTTCAGGGAACAGAGAACATTAGCCATGGCTATTTACGATGTGTTTTCCAAGCGCGGTAAGCCGTTACCCAGTGTTTTCCAAACCAAGACTATCCCACAGCCGTTGCGCCAGCAGGTGCTTTGGATATGGCGAGACCTACTTTTTCCCCTTGGACAGATCGAAATCCGTAGTGGTCAACCATTCGGCAACAGCACTATGAAAGCGATTCGGGACGCGGTGTGCCGAGAACACGGACTGCCGAGATTCTCCACGAGCGACCAGGCGGAAGAGGATCTTATCACCGCATTGCTGCAAGTTCAGGACACGAGGATTGTCGTTGATATGATCGAGAGGTCATTCAAACATCTCTTGGAACTTCCGCAGTGGCAAGCGACCAAGTTACCGCCGGGGAAGTTGCAAGAGAGCATTGAAGAACTAAACCATCGTTTTCGTGAGCATGGCGTTGGGTTTCAGTTCGATATCCATGCTCAGCGACTTATCCCCATCAACTCGACATTCACGTACGAAGAGGTTGTTCGCCCTGCGCTGGCGATTCTTGCTCATCCTGATTTCGCCAACGCCAACAAGGAATTTATCGAGGGGTGGGACGATTTTAAGAAGAGCGATTTTGACGATTGCCTCGTCAAGTGTGGCTCGTGCTTCGAAAGCGTGATGAAGATTATTTGCGACAAGAAGGGCTGGAAGCCGGCGGGCAGGCCGAAGACCCCCGCAATAGTCGGTCTCTTTTCGTGCTTTCGTCCTTTCGGGATTTCGTGATTATTTGACCTTCGGTGTTGCCTCGTCGTTTTTTGCGTGGAAGAAATTCGCCTAGCGGCCCTGTCGCTCTTGTCGCGGCCAGATCACCTCGGGCTGATTAGGCTCGACCTTCCGCTGGGGCTGAATGCCATAGTGGACGAGCGTTGAATCGAGACTTACGCCGTCGCCCAGCAATCCATCGGACTGCGTGTGGATGCCGGCCCCAGATCCAGGGGTCTTGGCCCGCTGGCTACCGGTCCGACAGACTCGCTCAAAGAAGTCGGTGGCTACCTTGTCGTCTCGTTCCGTTCCGCGGCCCATGCCCCCCAGGATAACGTAGTCGACCGCGTAGGAATCCAACAGTTGGGGAAACTCGGCCCTGGCAAGCTGCTCGCTGCCGAAGAACTCCGCTCCCACGGCCCGGCCGCCATGCACAAAGATGAAACCGACCGTGCCGTGCGGGACTGCGGGAACAATCCGTTTGCGGACAGCGGCTACGTCGTCCTCTCGCGCCCCAAGCCGGCATCGAAGACGGCGGTCACAGCGACGGCGAAGGTTGGCAGAAGCACGGACGTGGCCGTTGTTCCGCGCGGAAATTCGCCGTGGACGCGATAGGCCGCCCCGTCGAGAACCAGCACAAGGATCGTTTCCGCCTTGGGATCGACAATCCAGTATTCCGCGATGCCCGCCTGGGCATACTCTCGGCGTTTCGTTATCAGGTCCCTTTGCCTGTCTTCCTCCTCCTCGCTGACGACTTCCACCGCGAGGTCCGCTCCCTCGGGCTGGCGGTGCGGATCGATAATACGCCCCGGCTTGAGAAAAACAACGTCCGGATCACGATACTTGCCGGCCCACAAGCGGATGGGCAGGGGCGCGAAAAACACCTCGCCGGCGCCGAGAACCGCGACGCAAGCCTGCAAGAGGCGATAGAGATAGCCTGTAATCCGCTGGTGGATAGGATTTGGCAAGGGAAGCACCTCGATCTGGCCGTCCGAAAGCTCCACGAGCCGCCTGCTCCGCTCTTCCAGGGCCAGATATTCGTCTTCGGTCCATTGGCCTTGCGGCGGGAAGAGTAAAGCGACCGCCCACGCCGGAGCGCCGGGCTCCGAAGGAGGCGGAGGAAAGGTCGACGGTGGAAACATAGAAGTAGCCATATCGCTCTATTCTAGCGAAAGGCCATCGGCAGAACAAGATCGCGGTCTCGCGGAGGTGTACATCGAGAGGAAAGGGGTCGGGGGTGTCGTTTACGATACATTTCGACCCAAATACGACTCCCAACCCCGTTTCTCGGCAGATGCCTAAGGACCGGCGAATCAATAACTGCCATAGTCGCCTTTCGCTCCGCGAAAGTTGCGCTACTTTCGCGGAGCGAAAGGCGACACTTATTTCTGCGTCAGTCCTAACGGCCCTGTCGCTCTTGTCGCGGCCAGATCACCTCGGGCTGATTAGGCTCGACCTTCCGTTGGGGCTGAGTGCCATAGTGGACGAGCGTTGAATCGAGGCTTACGCCGTCGCCCAGCAATCCATCGGCCTGCGTGTGGATGCCGGCCCCAGATCCAGGGGTCTTGGTCCGCTGGCTGCCGGTCCGACAGACTCGCTCAAAGAATTCGGTGGCCACCTTGTCGTCTCGTTCCGTCCAGCGGCCCATGCCCCCCAGGATAACATAGTCGACCGCGTAGGAGTCCAGCAATTGGGGAAACTCGGCCCTGGCAAGCTGCTCGCTGCCAAAGAACTCCGCGCCCACGGCCCGGCCGCCATGCACAAAGATGAAACCGACCGTGCCGCGGGGGACTGCGGGCACAACCCGTTTGCGGACAGCATCGAGCTTCCTCTCCACGGCGGGAGATTTTAAAGCCCTTTCCAGGCTTCCCGTGGAGTTCTCTGCTCCGAGCGAGGAGTTGTTGCTCGCCACCCCGCGCCAGACCTCGCTTTGCGATGCCCCGCGGCGCAGCTCGCCCTGGACTGATTGCGGTACCTTGGCGTTGGCCGCCGAGAAGTTCTGCTCGCCCGCCCAGCGATGTGCCTCGACGCAGAAGACCTCCAGGTCGAGCCGCTGGCCCGGCCCGAGCACCGTATCGTGGCGGACCGTGCGGGTTTGCATGCCGCCCTTGATCACGTCGCCCATCATCAGCAGGATATAGGCCTCTTTGCCACGGTTCTCTACGCTTACGACCGGCACCGAGCCGCCCGCCTTCTCGCTGATCACCAGCGTGCCGCGGGTGAGGGCCTCGTCGAGCGTCTGCCACGCGCCGTGCAGCAACGGCACGTCATCCACCAACACCGGGTAGATGGCCAAGCGTTGTTCGACGATCGGGGCGGCGATTTTGACGCCGTTGAAGAATTGTGCCAACTCGGCCACATGCCGGTCGGTGGGCGGTCGCTGAGCAAGTGCTGCGCCGCTGGTGGTCAGGAATACGCCCGAGACAACAAGGGCCGCAATTGGGGTAAAATGGGGAACTTTCATGATTCTCGCCTCAAGTCTGTTTGTTGACGAACGTTTCGGACGCCAACGATTAGACGACGCGAAGGGCCTATAAGTTCCCGGTAGGTCCCGTTTGCCGAACGGGATCTACAGGGTGGGAGCAGATTGCGTTGCAAGCGCAGGCCCACCCTGGCGTGCGCAAGAGTGGCGAATGGGAGCGGAGAGAGTTTAATGCCGTTTTTGTTCCCGCGCGCGCCAGGCGGATACCGAACCCGAAGGGTTCAAAGCTATTAGCCGGTGGTAAGCGCAGCGCCACCACCGGATAACGGAGAGCGGAAGACCTACCCGACCCCGTAGGGGTCGCAGCGGCGCGGCTCTGCGACCCCTACGGGGTTGGGGATGTGGTCCCGATCATTACCCCGGGTGCGCTGCGCGACCCGGGGCTAATTGCTGACATCCCTTCGGGATGAAGACCGGTGTCCGCCGTGTCTGGAATAAAAATGACGCGTAGGAGACCAACGCTTTTCGCCGTTTCATCCCATTACACGGTCTTGCCGAGAGGGATCTAAAGATAATCCGCAAACAGCTCTCGGCTGGGCCGCGGCAAGACGATCTCGGAAACCAACAATCCCCGCTGGCGGGCCTCGTCGGCCGCGGCATCGACGCCGGCCCTCACGTCCGATACGCTGCCGGTCATCAACAAGAGTCCTTTGCCGCCGAGGGCCATGGCCACGTGGATGCGGAAGAGCGTCACGCGGGCGGCCTTCGCCGCACGGTCGGCGGCGGCCAGGATGCTCACGCCGCTGAACGTCTCCACGACTCCCAAGGCCCCGGCCTCGTCGGAACTCAAAACGACCGACTGGCCCAGGGCCGGAAAGACCGACTCGTGGACGTTGGGGATCGTCAACTCGTCGATCACCGCGCTGGAACCGGCCTTGGTGCCGGCCGCCACCGCCGCTTCCACGTCGCTCACTGAGCCGCCTACCACGACCAGGTACTTTCCCGAACAGATCGTGCGGGCGATGATCTGGTTGACCGAGGCCGCCTTGAGCATTTCGTCCTGGGCCAAGTAGCCTACACCCACGCTGGAGAATTCAATTGCGCCGATCGCTTTGCCGATAGACATTCGCTTGGTTCCTATAAAGTGTCCGGCACACTCCGTGTGCCGCTAAGTCATCGGCACACGGAGTGTGCCGGATACGATTATCTTCCAATCCAAATTACGCCGCCGCTGATCGACGTTACCGTGCCGTCCATCGACGCATGCACCGGAGCGCCCATAGCCGCTTTGCCGTTGCTGACCGGCGGCCGGCCGATTACCTGCCCCTTGGTCACGCGATCACCCACCTTGACCAGCGGGTCGCAGGGGGCGCCGATGTGCTGTTTGAGCTTGATGCCGACCTTGTCGCTGGCCAACAGGTCGTGGTTCAAGGGGCCCACGTTGCGGAACTGCCGCAGCCCCAGCTTCTGGATCAGGCGGGCCATGGGCGCCTTGCGGTTGCCCAGGTGCGTCGCCGCGCGCTCCGTATTGAAGGGCGGGTTCTCCCAGCGTTTCTTCTCCGTCGCCAAGCGCCGCTTGTTATGCGAGCAAACCTGCTTGGGATCGAGATCCTCCGGGCAGGAATACAGGCTGCACAGGTTGCACTCGCAGCAAAAGCTCGTGCCGATGGTGTTCGCCTCGCCGACGAGATTGAAACCCAGGCTCCGCATCGCCTTGTGCGGCTCGATCGGATGGCCCAGCAGCCAGCGAGGGCAGAGCTCGGTGCAATAGCTGCACTGGTCGCAGGCGCTTTGGCCGATGCGGGCGACCTGCTTCCAGGTCTGTTTCCGGCGGCGAATGACCACGTGGTCGTCGGGCAACACGATTACGCCCCCGGTGGTCTTATCGACCAGGGCCTCGTGGTCGGGCTGCAACGTACCCATCATCACGCCGCCGACCATGTAGTTGGGGTCGGGGATGGTCGCGCCGCCGGCCGCGGCTACGCATTGGGCGAGCGTCACGCCGATGGGCACGCGGAGCGTGATCGGCTGGGCGACCGCGCCGGCGATGGTGAGAAACTTCTCGGTGACTGCACGGCCGGCCGAGGCGGCCACGTTGACGGCTGTCTCCACGTTCATCACGACGGCATTCACGGCCAGCGGGATCCCGCCTGGCGGAATGATGCGGCCGAGGGTGTCGTAGACCAGGATGAACTCATCGCCCGCCGGGTAGGCGTCGCGCAGGGGGCAGACTTCCATCCCGCGCGGCAGGCGGCCGCGGAGCAACTCGATCACGTCCTGGTATTTTTCCTTGATGCCGACGATCGCCCGGCCGGCGCCGACCAACTGCATGGCCGCCGCCATGCCTTCGATGGTGGCGTCGAGGTAATCGCGGAGGACCTCTTTGTCCTTGTGGAGCAGCGGTTCGCATTCGGCCGCGTTGAGGACGACCGTGTCGGCCTTTCCGGCCAGTTTGACGTGGGTCGGAAAGCCGGCCCCGCCCGCCCCCACCACACCCGCTTCGGCAATCGTATCCAGAGTCGCTTGTGCCATAACCAATCCTGGGATGCTTTTCTTCGTCTCGCTGCTCAATATTAGGTCAAAATAGTATACTATGGGCTTTCGATCGCTGCAAGTCGTTGCCCCGCCGTGCGTTGCGCTTGTGACTAAACCGGGCCGAGTCAATCGGCGGCTTCCGTAGGCCGGAACAAGCTTGCGCAGTTCCGGCAAAAATCCGGACGAAGCCCTGCCGGAACCGCGCAGGCATGTTCCGGCCTACAATGGTGCGAGTTTGTCTAACGACGCAACGCGCTGTAATGCCACGTTCCACGTCAGTCCGCGAGGCACTATAATGGGGCGGAAGGAGAGCAAGTTATGGGTCTTACCGTTCTTGACGTTGAAGTAGCCAATCCCTCGTCGCCGCAGATTGCCCGATCAGTTCAGTTCTTGATCGATTCGGGCGCGGTCTACTCGGTTGTGCCTGCGGCGATTCTGGAAGAGTTGGGCATCCAACCGTTGGCGGAGAAGTCATTTCGCCTAGCCGATGGTTCCAAGATTTCGCGCAAGAAAGGCGTTGCCATTTTCAAGTACAAAGGTGAGATAGGCGGCGCGGACGTCATCTTTGGCGAGCCTGGCGACAGCACGCTATTGGGCGCGTTCACCTTGGAGGCCCTTGGCCTGGCGCTTGACCCCTTGCGTCGCGAACTCCTGCCACTGCCGTTGCTGCTGGGGATGATGGGCGCAGCCAAGGGCTGAAGAGTACTACATCCCTTCCTGGAGCTTTCGATCATGGAAACAATCGCTGACGGTTCCGCATCCAATCTTCAATCCGTTTCCGACCCCGCCTTCGACCGCGACACGTTCTTATTGCAGAAGCGACTCTTGACCTTGTCGGAGGAGTATGATATTTGCGACGAGGACGGGAATCCGATCCTTTATGTCCAGCGGCCGGTTCACCAGGCATTGGGCTGCCTCGCCCTTGTCGCCGCCCTTTTTGCCTTTTTCGTAGTGCTTGCGGTTGTTATGATCACCGTTACGATGCTGGCACCGCGCAGCACGAGTTCGTTCGTGTTGGCATTCGCTTTCCCATTCGGCGCGGTCGCAGCCGTCCTGGCGGCGATCGCGATGCGGCCCAAGCGACACGCGACGTTCTACCGCGACGCCAGCAAGGGGGAGATTGTCCTGCGCGTAAAGCAGGACCGCCGCTTCCAGCCGATCGTTGCCAGGTACACTGTCTTGGACACAGCCGGCCGGCCTTTGGCAAAGTTTTACAAGAACCACCTGCACAATTTCTTCCGCAAGCGCTGGGAATGCTTTGCAGTGGATGGAAAGCTCCTGTGCGTGGCCTTGGAGCTGGCGCACATGGCGCTGGTGCGGCAAACGCTGGAGCGTGTATTCAGCAACGTGGCGACGAACTTCTCCATTCTGCGAAGGGACAGCGACGTTGCCATCGGGGAATTCAATCGCAAGGCCACCATTCTCAGTCACCACGCGCTCGACTTGAAGGCCGATTCCGCGCGCAGCCTCGATCGGCGAATTGCCCTGGCGCTGGGTGTCATGCTGGACTCGGGCGAACGCGGCGAGTGAGGGGTTGGACGCCGTTGTCAAATCCCCGTCACCTTCTTGCCGTCCGACATGCCCTCGATGCGGTCGCCCCCGGCAGGTGCGGGGCGGGCCAGGAACCAGTCGCGATTGGGGCCGCCCTCCAGGGTGTCGATGCCGTGCGTGTGATGGACGTGCGGCAGGGTCAACATGCCGGGCCCGCTCTTTTCGCTGGCGAGAGCGCTGAGGCCGGCGACACGGTCGGGGTAATCGACGTTGGGCGCGGCCCACTGCCGCAAGATCGCCCGCAGGGCGCCCACATTCGTGTCGTAGTCGGTCCAACCAGCAATGAGGATGTCGCCCCGGGCGCCCGCCTTGAGACGGTCGCTGCCTCGGCCGCCGATCAGCACGTTGCGCCCCGTGCCGCCCTCGATCACGTCGTCGCCGTCGCCGCCCACAACCAGGCTGGGACCGCCGCCCGTGTGAATGAAGTCGTTGCCCGCCCCGCAGAGCACGATCGCCGGCAAGGTGACCGGGTCTTCGATCTGGATGTTGTCGTCGCCCCCCTGGCCGTAAATCTCGATGCGGCTGAGCTTCGCCGTGCGGAACTTCGAACGGCGGGCCGTCACGTTGCCGGCGCTGTGCATGCGGACCACCGTCCATTCCTGCTCCTGCGAGACGTGGATCTGGTCGGCCCGCGGCGTGCCACCGACGATCAACACCGAACGCCCGGGGCGATCGGCGTCGGGCTGGGTGTAGGCTATGTCGAGCGCCGCGTGGGCCTCGTCCTGGAAGCAAGCGGCCAAGCTGGCTGCCGCGGCGTCGCTCTCGTTCAGCGGCGGCAGGCCATAGCGGTCTTCCAGCGTTTTCAGGATGGAAAGCGTGTCGTACGTGGAATGCTGCACGCCTCCCCGCCAGGTGTAGGGCGAAATGACGATTGCCGGCACGCGGCTGCCCGGTCCCCATTGGTCGCGTTTCGGGGGCGGAACGTGGTCCCAGCGTCCGCCGGCGTCGTCATAGGTGATGATGATCGCAGTCCGCCGCCAGAGCGGACTGTTCTGCACGGCATGCACGATGTCGGCCACATGCTGTTGGCCCGGCAGAAGGCCGGTGTAGCCCGGGTGTTCGTTGAACTCGCCCAGCGGCACGATGAACGAGACCGCCGGCAAACGGCCTTGGGCCAGGTCGATGTAGAATTGCGACTGGTCCTGCATGCGCGCCGAAGGACCGGTGGTTTGCGGATTGAGCGTCTTGCCGTCGTCCTGGAAGGGGGCATACTTGGCAAAGTAGCCCAACGGCTGATGGTGGAACTGGAAGAGCTTGTCGGGCTTGCCGTGGATGGCGTCGCTCCAGCCGCCGGAGTACCAGCGCCACGTTACGCCCCCCACGTCCAACCGTTCGCCGATCGTGGGCACGTAGCCGGGCCGGTGCGGATCGACGTTGTTGATAGCCCACAGCAGTTCGTCTGCCGGGACGGGCGGGTGCGGGGCTACGGCCGAGAAAACCGTGTTCACGACGTGCTTGCCGTCGAAGGTCAGGCAACCTTCCTTGAGCGTTTTCGCAGTGGGACCGGACGTGAAAGAGGATTGAAAAGTCGTGCGGGCGGGCAGCGGCTGGTTCCAGCGAGGGGCCGTCGCGGCGACAAAGTGAATGTGGTTCAGCAGCGAACCGCCGAAGGCCCCGTGGAAGAAGTGGTCGCAGAGCAGGTACTGCTGGGCCAGGCGGCCCTCGGGAAGCGGCGTGCTATCGTAGTAGCTCATCACCAGCGACGGGTTATCGGTCCAGGCGACGAACTTGTCCATGGCCCCGTTGCTAGGCTCGACGACGCCGTTGTCGATCTGCAACTGCTCGGTATAGAAGCGGTGCGCCAGGTCCGTCGTGTTGACCGTGAGATCGACGTACTGCGCGAGGTCGAACGGCCCGATGGGCAGCCCGGGCGGGACATTGGGATCGGTGGACAATTCGGGGAATGTGGCCAAGCGCCGGCCGAAGCGGTCCACCTGCGGCACGTGGGGAGCGGCGTTCTTCAGCCCGTCGGCATCGGGGAAATTGCCGTAAAGGCCGTCGAAACTCCAGTTCTCCTGGTAGATCACGATCCAATGGTCGATCTTGGCGATCCGTGGATCGATGTTCTCTTTGGCAGAGCAGAGGGGAGAGAGGAAGGGCGTTGCGGCGCACAGGGCGGCGATCAGGGATAGAATGAGAAGTTTCATCGGAAGAACTCTGAAGTTGCAGGGTGGGCCTGCGCAATATCGATCTGGCAGAGGCCGTGCGGTTTATCCCATTTTTGTTCCAGTTGCTGTCGGGCAGAATTGGTCGCGTAGCGACCGCCGATGGTAGCCGTGGGTTTCAACCCACGGTTGGCGATGCGCACGTATTGCCCCGTCGCGTAGCGACGACTGATTTTCATTCGTCGCTACGCGACGGGCGAAAGCGTGGGGGGAATTTTGTCCGTGGGTTGAAACCCACGGTACCATCATAGCGTCGCTACGCGACGAGTGACAGTTTCCACCTAGGAACAAAACCAGGCCATTCCACCTTTGTCAATTCCTCCCCAGCGACCGACTTTTGCGCGGGCCAGGCCCACCCTACGCTCGCGCCTTCGCCGCCATCCGCGAAAGCCACTACTTCCCAAACGCCTTTTCGGCTGCCTGCTGGAAGGCGGGCTGGACGCGGGGACCATCCTTGCCGGGGTAGCCCGCATGCTGCACCATGTAGACAGTGATCAGGCCGCGTGTCGTGTCGATCCACATGTTCGTCGAGTATGCGCCGCCGTGACCGCAGGGAGCGACGGGGGCCGGATCGTTCGGGCCTTGCAGTTTTCGCGAGGTGCTCCAGCCCAGTCCGTAGTTGGCCAGCGTGCCGGCCTGCGTGGAGGTCATCTGCTGGACGGCCGCTTTCGAGAGATATCGCTTGCCCTGGTACGTGCCGCCATTGAGGATCATCCGGCAGAAGAGGCCCACGTCGCTCGCCGTCGAGAACAACCCGCCAGCCGGCGAGGGCCCGCGCTTGCGGTTCTCCAAGGGATAGGTGAGTTGGCCGATTGTGGTCTCCGCCAAGGCTTGCTCCGAGCCTTTGGGGCAATAGGACTTGGCCAGCCGCGCAAGTTGCTCCGTGCTGGGCCAGAAGGTCGTGTCGGTCATGCCTAGCGGCTTAAAGAGACGCTTGTCCATAAATTGCTCGTAGGGCATGCCGCTCACGACTTCGATGATCCGCCCGGCCGTGTTGATGCCGGCGTTGCTGTAGTCGTACTTGGTTCCCGGCTGGGAGTTCAGCGGCGTCAAGGCGTAGCCGATGGCCGCTTCGGAGAGCGTGTAGCTGTCGATCTTGTGTTCCACCCGCGACATGAACGGCAACCCGCTGGTATGGCTGAGCACTTCGCGCACGGTGATGGCGTGGGCCGGCTTCTTCAGCAGCATGCGGTCGGGACCCTTTTCGGCGGCGAGCATCTGTCCTTGGAATTCCGGCAGATATTTCTCCACGGGGTCGTCCAGCGAAACGCGGCCTTCGTCCACCAGCATCATCAGGCCCGTGGCGGTCATGGGCTTGGACATCGAGGCGATCCAGAAGAGGCAATCGATGCGCATGGCCTTCTGCGCGCCGACATCCATGAAGCCCACCGTGTCGATGCTTAGGACCTTGTCCTTATTGGCCACCAGCGTGACGGCGCCGGCCAGCGTGTGGTTCTCCACAAAGGGCTGCAAGGCGGCCACAATGGCCGGGGTCGAAGGCGGCGCGGTTTGCGACGAGGCAGGCGACGGCAGGCAGAAACAGAACGTTGCGACAACAAGCAACACTCGGCAGACACTCATGGTGGGAATCCTCGGGATTGATATAGTAGGCGGGTAAACTGCGGCAACGGGGCCACGGGTCATTGCAGACGATCATACATCGCGGCCGAAGCGGAAGCAAGAGATAGGGCAGGGGAGGGTGCGTTCCCGCTATTGCATCGGGCACCATCCCTTCACGTACCGCGGAGCGGCAAGACGTGACTAGCCGGGGGTGGAGCGCAGCGTAACCCCCGGAATCGAAATCGCGCGGACCATGCCGCGTAGCGGCATCACAATCGCGCGATGGGCGAGATCGTGGCGCCGCTACGCGGCTTCGGTGGGTTTACGCTTGCGACCGGGCGTTGCGCTACGCTCCACCCCCGGCTATTCGAGTGACGCCGCTCCGCGGCGGTTTACCCGACGATTCGCACCACGCCGCGACTAAGAGCGCCGCGCCCTTTTCCGGCCGCTTTGTAGCGGCCGTATCAAAGGTATCGGCCAGATTGCCCGCCGAAGCAGGTTTCTCGCCGCAACGCCGTGGATTTTCCCGCCCCCGACTCGAAAAAAACCTATGTTTCCATTGCGGATGCGTATGCTCTTGTCCCTGCCTCCGCGGCTTCATCAAGCACATCGAAAACGCTCGAACTTTTCACGTTGCCGTATTGTCGATCGGCACATTGCACTTTTTCTCTATTTCTAGTTGTCAGGAGCAAGACATGAAGAAGTTAGCGATCGTGGCATTGGCAGTCTCGTTGGTCGTCGGTTTCGCCCTCGCGGCACAGGCCGACAACCACTCGCATCCCAAGGCTCAAGCCGCCCAGCATGCGGCCCAAGCGAGCGAGCACCCGATCCACAACGATGTACACAACATTAGGCAAGACCATCGCGACTTGCACCAGGACCGGCAGGCCCTGCACAACGACCAGAAGAACATCCACCAGGACCGCCAGAACCTGCACAACGATTGGAACAAGTTCGAGAGTGATGTGGCCTCAGGCAACACTGCCGGGGCCAAACAGGAACTCTCGCAAATCCACGAAGATCGAGAGCAGCTCGGCGCGGACCGTCGAGAGGAAGGCAGCGACTTGAATAAGTGGGCTGAGGACCGCCAAGACCTGCGGCACGATCGACACGACCTCGAACGCGATCTGGGCGAACTAGGCAAGAATTCCAATCCCAACAGCAACACCAACGGACTGCACGCCAGTTCGGGGACGGCCTCTGCGGGCAAGGGATCGGCGAGTACGACAGGCGGAACGGTCGGCGGCGGTCAGGGCTCGCCCGCTAGCGGCCAGGCCTCTTCCGGCGGTAGCCAGGGGCCGTCCAGCGGCGGCCAGGATTCGTCCGGCGGTCAAGAGTCGCCCGCCCAGCAGGATGCCTCCAGCGTACAGCGAGATTTCAGCAATCTGACCAGCGATCGTCAGGCCTTGAGAAGCGACGACCAGACGCTCCGTAGCGACCGGCAGAAGCTCGAGGCCGATTGGCGTCAGATCCGCGCCGACATGGCATCGGGCAACTCAGCCGCTTTGCAGCAAGCCTTGCAGCAGTTCCAGCAAGATCGCCAGGCGCTGAACGCCGAGCGCGCGCAGACGCAGTCCGACCTAAAGCAGCTCAACGCCGACCGTCACGAACTGCGGCACGATGAGCGCGACCTGCGCGAAGACCTTTCCGGCGGAACACCCTCCGGCGGCTCATCCTCCGGCGGCTCGGCCGCACATTGAACAGTACCGTAGCGTGGGCCGAGCGAAGGCGGTCCCAGCGCAGAAATCCGAAATACGAAGCACGAAATACTAAACAAATCAGAAATCGCAAAGGAGAAAATTCGAAACGGCCGTTTCCCGCTTTTGAATTTTCCTTTTTGAATTTGTTTCGGATTTCGACATTCGTATTTCGGATTTTCTTCCCGTTTGGGACTCGCAAGCTCGACCCACGCTAAACGTCGCAGTCGCCTAGGCGCGGGGTTTATACTCGAACTTCGTGTACATGCCCGGTTGCGGCACCGGATACTTGCCATTGGCATCGCCCATCAGGGGCGCGGGGCCGTCCATGGTGATCTTTTCGAGGTTCGGGGCCATTTCGTGCTCGCAGTTGAGCATCTGCTCGAAGGTGATGACGCGGCCAGTGTGTGCGGACATGCGTCCCATGGAGGTTACCAGGCTGGCCTCGACGCCCCGTTTCACTTCGTTGTAGGGCGTGTTCTTGAGGATGGCGTCGACCAGGTCGTTCCACTCGTTGCGGTAAGGCCCCTCGTCGTTCGGATAGCCGCCGGACTCCCAGATGCGGTTCTTCCGCGACGATCCTAGGCCCTTGAACGTGGCGGAGGGCCCGCCACAGTCGCCGCCGCGGGAGATGATCGCCGTGCCCTTGGTGGCGTGGGCGAAGCTGCTGTAGACGTCATCCTGGCAACCCGGCATGTAGCGACCCTCCAGGAGGAACTTGGTTTCGTCGGGGAACGTGTATTCCACGGCGTAGGAATCGAGGTTCTGGTCGACGGAGTCGCCGCGGTAATGGCGGCCGCCGATACCCTGGGCCTTGACCGGCCAGGCGCCCTTCATCCAGCAGCAATGGTCGATGATGTGGATCAGGAAGTCGCTGTAGCAGCCGCCGCTGGCCCAGATGAAGCTGTGGAAACGTCGTATCTGGTAGGCCACCTCGGACATGTTGGCGGGCTTGGGCCCCGAGAGCATGGATCCCAGCGGGCCGTGCATGCGATAGCCGCGGATGAGGACCAGATCGCCGATCTCACCGTCCTGAATGCGCTTGGCCAATTCCTGCAGGGCGCGGCTGTGCCGTGACATCAGGCCCACGCCTGCCTTGAGATTCTTCTGGCTGGCCTCTTCAGCCAGTTTCAACAGCTTGCGCGACGACGGACCGTCCGCCGTTAGCGGCTTCTCCATAAAGACGTTCAACCCCTTCTGGATGGCATAGCCGAAATGCACCCAGCGAAACGCCAGGGGCGTGGCGAAGATCACAATGTCGCCCGGCTTCAGGCAGTCCATGGCCTTCTGGTAGGCGTCGAACCCCACGAACTTGCGGTCCTGCGGCACGTCGACCTGATTGCGGAACTGGCCCTTGATGGCCCTGTAGCTGCCGTCGAGGCGGTCCTGGAAGGCATCGGCCATCGCCACCAGCTTGATGGGGACGCTCTTGACCGACATGGCGTCGGCGGCTGCGCCGGTGCCACGGCCACCGCAGCCGACCAGGGCCAGTTGGATCGTATTATTCTCCCCGGCATGGACCGGCGGGACCAGCGCGGCTGCCAAGGTCGTGGCGGCGGCAACGCGGCCGGTGTTTTTCAGAAAGTCTCGGCGGGAAACGGAACTCTTGCGCGGCACTTGCATAGGTAGGCTCCAAAAGAGGGAGGGAGGAAGGAAAACACGATTATACCATGACCACCATTCAAAGGGCAAACGGTCGGATTTATTAGGCCCATGTTAGCGTGTGGTTAGCATTTGGCAAGATGGGTAGGGACCCTCTGGTTTAGTTTTTTAGGCTTATTAGAGTAAAGGTGAGACAAGTTCGGTTACCCATACTTTTGCGAGGTTTTCCATGTCCGTGCTTCGGCGAACAACTTGGCTCCTGGTCTCCATAGTGCTGGTGTGTAGCGGGGTCTCGTGCGGTCCATCTTCCACGGTCAAACTTTCAGGGATCGGGGCGACGTTCCCGCAACCGCTCTATCAACAATGGTTCCAGGAATACTCCAGGGCCCACCCGGGCGTGCAAATCAACTACCAAGGGACTGGCAGCGGGCAGGGCATTCAGGCGGTCATCGACAAGACGGCGGACTTTGGCGCCAGCGACGTGGCCATGAAGCCCGAGGAGATGGAGAAGGTCAGTGACGGTGTGCTGCTCCTGCCGATGACGGCCGGCAGCATCGTGCTGGCGTACCATCTGGACGACGTGCCCGAGTTGAAATTGACCCGCGATGCCTATGTGGGGATCTTCCTGGGAAAAATCACGCAGTGGGACGATCCGAAGATCAAGGCGGCGAACCCTGACGCCAAGTTGCCCAGCAAGAAGATCACGGTGGTCGTGCGCGGCGAGGCCAGCGGCACGACAGGTGTCTTCACGAAACACCTGAGCACGATCAGCGAGGAGTTCAAGAAGAGCCCTGGCGAAGCCAAAAAAGTAAACTGGTCGAAGGACTTCGTGCAAGGGAACGGCAATCCGGGAGTGGTCGCGAATCTGACGCAAACTGCCAACTCGATCGGCTATGTGGAATATGCGTTCGGCAAGGAGGCGGAGAAGGACGGGAAAGTCCATATGGCGAAGTTGCAGAACAAGGCGGGCGAATTCGTCGCGGCTACAACGGAGTCGGGCAAGGCGGCACTGGCCGCCATCGCCTTGCCGGAGAACCTGATCGCTTGGGGTCCCGACCCGGAAGGCAAGGTTTCGTACCCCATCGTCACCTACACCTGGATCATCTGCTACAAGAACTACAAGGACGCCAAGAAGGCGAGACTGCTTCGCGACGTGCTGACCTTCGGCGTGACCGAGGGCCAGAAGGAAAGCGAAGCGAAGGGATACATCCCGTTGCCCGACGAGGTCGTCGGCAAAGTCAAGGATGCGATCAAGAACATCGGCCCGGCCGATAAAGGTTAGATTGCGTATTTGCCCGTCAGACCGGCACTAAGGACCGGCGAATCAATAACTGTCGGAAGTCGACGCCGTAGGGGTGACTTTAGTCGCCCTATTGTCGAAGAGGGCGACTAAAGTCACCCCTACAACCCTTTGGAAAGGGAGTCTCTTCATTGGCTACTGCAGCGTCCTCTCCGGAGACCGCAAGCAACACGATCTCGCGGCCACCTACCGCGCTGGAAGTCGCCTGGGACCGGACCTTCCTGGTCCTGACGCACGCCTTCGCCTGGCTGATCGTGCTGCTGGTGATCGGAGTTGTCTTGCGGATTGCCATCGGCGCCCTGCCGTCCATCCGTCAGGACGGGCTGGGGTTTCTCACGGGGCAAGAGTGGGATACGCGGGAAGGATACGAACAATACGGCATTCTGCCCGCGATTTGGGGCACCTTGTACAGCTCTTTTCTGGCGTTGATCGTGGGCACGGTGTTCGGCGTCGCGGTGGCCGTGTTCCTCAGTGAAAAGCTGCTGTCGACGGCGGTCTTCAACCTGCTGAAAGTTTTCAATGTGCAGTTTCATCCGTTCTGGGGCAGTCTTCCCGACCGCATCGAGGGCCTGCTAAAGAACCTCGTCGAACTGTTGGCGGCCATCCCCAGCGTCGTGTATGGGCTGTGGGGCATCTTTGTCGTGATCCCCATGATTCAACCTTGGTGCGAGGCCCTTACGGAGCGGCTGTGGTGGCTGCCCATCTTCGGCGAGGATGCCAACGGTCCGATCCACTTGGGCGGGCCGGCTTTGCTGCCGGCCGCTTTGGTGTTGGCGATCATGATCCTGCCGACGATCTCGGCGATCAGTCGCGACGCGCTGGTCAGCGTGCCGCCCAAGTTGCGCGAAGCGGCCTACGGCCTGGGCGCGACGCGCTGGGAAGCGGTCATGGGCGTGACCCTCCCCACGGCGGCGGGCGGCATCTTCGGATCGATCATCCTGGGTTTCGGACGGGCCCTGGGCGAGACGATGGCCCTGGCCATGCTTGCCGGTGGCGGCTCGAACCTGAGTTGGTCGCTGTTCAAGCCCGTCAACACACTGGCGGCCCTGCTGGCCAACAACTTTTCCGACGTTTCCGGACCGCGCCAGGTTCCTTCCCTGATGTATGCGGCACTCGTCCTGCTGGGAATTACCCTGGTGGTGAACATGCTGGGCGCCTTTATCGTGCAGCGTGCAGCGCCGCGGACGAAAGGAGCACGTTGATGTCTTCCGCGATCAATCCGGGCGGCAACGCGGGGGCCGTCGTCGATCTGACAGAACTGAATAGATCGCTGCGCCGCCCGCGGTCGTTCGTCAACTTCCTCTTCCTCGGCGTGACCGCCGTATTGACGCTCTCGGCCCTGTTGCCGCTATTCTCCGTAATCTACATGCTCGTCGTCCGGGGCATGGGCCGGCTCAGTTTTTCGACGTTCACGATGCCTTCCGGAGAACTCGAGGGCGCTTTTGGAAACGCCATTGTGGGGACGCTGGTGATTGTAGTCATTGCCACCGTGATTTCCGTGCCCATCGGCGTGATGGCGGCGGTCTTCCTGGCTGAGATCGGGCCGGATACGAAGCTGGCATCCGCGGTGCGCTTCGCGGCCAAGACCCTCAGCGGCTACCCGTCGATTCTCGCCGGGGTGGTGGCCTACGGCGTGCTGGTGGTGGTGATCGGCGTTTCCGCCATTTCGGGCGCGGCGGCCCTCTCGCTGCTCATGCTGCCCACGATCATTCTCACCTCCGAAGAGGCCATCCGCATGGTGCCCGCGCGCATTCGGGAGGCGGCCATCGGCATGGGGGCGACCCGCGCCCAGACCGTTCTGCGCGTCATGCTGCCCACCGCCTTGCCGGGCATCCTCACGGGCGTCATGCTCTCCGTGGCCAGGGCCGCAGGCGAGACCGCGCCCTTACTCTTCACCGCCAGCTTCAACGACTATTGGCCTATCAGCGGCGAGGGCGTCAGCCTCAACGAACCGACCGCATCGCTGGCGGTCTTCATCTATAACTACTCCCGCTTGGCCACCAGCGCACAGCGCGAGATTGCCTGGGGCGCCGCGCTCGTACTGGTGGCGCTGGTGCTGGCAACGAATCTTATCGGACAAAGTCTTTCGCGTTCCACGACACGCTAAGAAAGGAATTTCCCTATGGTCACCGCCGAACAAGCTTCCGTCTCGGGCGCAAATTCGGGCAGCAACGCCGATGTGGTCATCGACGTCGACCTGAAGGAGCTGTACTACGGCGCCTTCAAGGCTGTCCGCGATACTCGCATCCCCATCCGCAAGAACAGCATTACGGCCTTTATCGGCCCTTCCGGCTGCGGCAAGAGCACGGTGCTCCGCTGTCTGAACCGCATGAACGACCTGGTGCGCGGTTTCCGCTTCAAAGGGCACGTACACTTCCACGGCAGGGACATCTACCATCCGTCTATCGACCCCGTGGCCGTGCGCCGCCAAATCGGTATGGTCTTCCAGCAGCC
This sequence comes from uncultured Planctomycetaceae bacterium, assembly GCA_964615095.1. Classification (GTDB taxonomy): domain Bacteria; phylum Planctomycetota; class Planctomycetia; order Pirellulales; family Thermoguttaceae; genus JANXQG01. The sequence continues at coordinate 76,628 of CAZTPX010000011.1, forward strand.
GAATCCCTTCGCCATGAGCATCTATCGCAACGTGACCTTCGGCTTGAAGCTGAACGGCTTCAAGGGCAACAAGGCGGAGAAGGTCGAGCAGGCCCTCCGCGGCGCGGCGCTCTGGGACGAGGTCAAGGACAAGCTGCACAAGAGCGCGTTGGCCCTCTCCGGCGGCCAGCAGCAGCGGCTCTGCATCGCCCGGGCCATCGCCACCGAACCGACGGTGCTCTTGATGGACGAGCCTTGCTCGGCCCTGGACCCCATCGCCACGCGGAAGATCGAAGAATTGATGCTGGAACTCAAGAAGCGGTTCACGATCGCCATCGTCACGCATAACCTGCAGCAGGCCCAGCGCGTGGCCGACAAGACGGGCTTCCTGTACGTTGACACTACGCAGGGCAGCCGTACCGGCTACCTCGTCGAGTTCGGCGATTCCAAGCAGATCTTCGAGGACCCCAAGGAAAAGCACACGCAGGAGTATATCCGCGGCGAGTTCAGTTGACCTTGTCGCGCGCGAATCTACGTGCCCGCGCCCGGCGACGGCCCGGCCTTCTTCAAGGCTTCAAGGATCTGTTTCTGCGTATAGCCGCCGCGGAAAACCGACGGATGATTGGGATCCTGGCTAGAGAAGATGGCGATTACCGGGACCTGCTTGCTGCCTAACGCGTTGAGCATCCGCGTCACTTCCACCGATTTCTCGCGGTGCGTCCAGTCCGCCTTGAGGGTGGCGACGCCTAGCCGTTGGATGGCCTCCACCACCGCAGCGCTGCGCAGCACGTGGGCCTCGTTCACTTTGCACGTCAGGCACCAATCGGCGGTGAAATCGACGAGCACCGTCTTAGGGCCGACAAGCGGCGGTCCAAGGTCTTCCTCTTCCTCCTGCTCGACCAAACCGAGCCGCTCCTGCATGATCGCGGAAAGCCCGGAAAACGAATACGACCCCAGCGACTTGCTGTCGATGCCCGGGAACATCACGATCCAGACGGCCCCGCAAAACGCAGCCCCTTGGCACCAGGCCCGCAACTTGACTCCCCAATCGACCACGGGACTCAAGCGGCCGACCCACCAGAACGCGAACCAGAGGGCGAACAAGAAGCCCACCATCGGCACCACGTTGTACGGTTCGAGGATCGTAAGTAGATAGACCACTGTGCCCACGAGCACGAAGCCCATGAACTGTTTGAAGGTCTCCATCCAAGGGCCCGGCTTGGGCAGGAACCGCAAGAGTTCGGGGAACGCGCCCACGAGCAGATAAGGACTGGCCATTCCCAGGCCGGTGGAAAGGAAAACGACATAGGTCAGCCAGGGTGGCTGGGCGGCGGCCCAGACCAGGGCCGGCGCCAGGTAAGGAGCGCTGCACGGAGTGGCCAGCAGCGTGGTCAAGCCGCCTTTGAAGAATGCGCCCACAGCGCCCTCTTGGGCGGCCAGTTCGCCCGCCTTGCCCCGTCCGAGAAACGTAGGCAAGGGAACTTCCCACACGCCCATGAAGCTCAAGGCCATGACGAAGACCACGGCCGTGAGCGTGATCGTGAACCACGTTTCGGCAAAGAGCTGCCCCCAACCCAATTTCTGCGGCCCAACCGCCAGGGAAGCCAGGATCAGGAACACCGCCAACAGGCCGGCTGAGTACCAGACGTTGAGCATGAAAGCCTTGGCCCGATTGTGCCCGGCCTGTTGCACGAAGGAGAGTATCTTCAGGCCGATCACGGGCAACACGCAGGGCATGATGTTGAGAAGCAGGCCGCCCAGAAAACCCAAGAAAATAGCACGGCTCATGCTCAGTGTCGATTCCGTGCCATGCACGTTTGTGCTGAGCTGCTCTATCCAATTCGAGTCGGCGCCGACTAACTCGGCTAGCGCGGCAACCGTAGTAAATCGTCTCCAGGTTAATTGCTTGCTTGTCTTGGCTCCTGGCGGCTCGGCTGTTGCCGCTGGACTGGCGGCTGGTGGCGCGCCGCTACCGGCCGGCGCGGACGACTTGGAAATACTCGGCGGGGGGCTGACCGGCGGCGAAGCGTCCGGCCGCGCGGGCACCGAGGTTCTGACCGACTTATTGGGCAACGCGACCTGTACCACGGCGACGTCCGGCCGCAAACCGGCCGTAAAGGGGTAATCCTTCGGCTGCGCACACCCTTCCGCATCGCACAATTGCACGTTGACTTTGCCGTCAATCTTGACCGCCTCGGGTTTGACCCCGGTGGCAAGTTGGACCTGCGCGACCCACTTCACCTTGCCGGTGTGTATCTCCAAGTCAAGTCCCGGAAAGGCATCCTCGTCACGCTCGATCCGCGGCGCGTCGACCGCTTGAAACGTGCCGATCGTGGGGACTTCCGTGCTCGGTTTGACCTTGATCTTCGTCCGTAGCGGCCCGCCTGGGAGTTGCGTGATCGAATACGTATGAGCACCCGGCGGCAAAGTGGCCACGATAAACAACTGGGCCGAGCCATCGGACCCCGGTGTTGTAAACCCGGCCTCGAACTTCGGTGCTCGATCGCCCTCGCCCAAGACTCCCTGGCTAGCGCCCGAGTTCGCGGCCGTTCCGCCGGCTCCGCCGACAGACGGGGGGGCCGGATCGGGAGGCTGGGCCGAAACGGTTCCTACGGTGAGCCACAGCAAGACTCCCGTCAGCACTCCGACACTTCGCACCGGAAAACTACGATCTCGCATGTACCGACTTTCCTTTCCCTTGTTGGTCGGCTGATAGTTTAAGTACTAATGTATTCGCACTTGACGGTTGCAACAATGCCGAATCTCGCGCATAAAGCAGACGAAACGAACCGCTAAGGACCGGCGAATCAATAACTGTCGGAAATCGACGCCGTAGGGGTGACTTTAGTCGCCCTATCGCCGAAGAGAGCGACTAAAGTCACCCCTACAACACGACACTCATTGATTTGCCGGTGCTAACTGGGGCGGCCTTGAACATCAATTATACCCGATAGGGACGAACCGCCACGTAGCCCGCTAGAAGCAGGGGTTCCAAAAAACCGCGAACTTCGCCGCTGCCGAGGGCTTGCTTTCCCACCTTCCCGCCGGGTATCTTGGAAACTAGTTCTGCTCGACCCTAGAGGAGGTTTTCGCGTGAAACTGGTGATTGCGATCATTCAGCCCACCAAGCTCAAAGCGGTTTGCGAGGCCCTGGAAAAAATTGAGGTCACGCGTCTGACCGTTTGCGATGCGCAAGGCTATGGCCGGCAGCGAGGGCGCACGGAAATGTATCGGGGGCACGAGTACACGACCACCTTGCTGCGCAAAGTGGCGCTGGAAATCATAGTCAACGACGACTTTCTCGATCGCACCGTGAACACGATCATCCATGTCGCCCGCACCGGGCCTGAGGGAACCATCGGCGACGGCAAGATCTTTGTCTGTCCGGCGATCGAGGCGATTCAAATCGCCGACGGCAGCCGCGGACCAGGGGCAGTCTGAAGACCAAGAAGGAAAATCCGAAATACGAATATCGAAATACGAAACAAATTCAAAATACAAAAGTCAAAGGCCGGAAACAGACGTTTTGAGTTTTTCCCCCGTTTGAATTTTTCCCTATTGTTTCGGATTTCGTGCTTCGGATTTTTTTCCCCCGTGGTTCCTTTTTCTTATTTCTTCTCTTCTGTCCTGGTAGGATCAACTGTTTCTTTGGCTTTCCCATCCGCCGACACCGCATTTGCCGCGGCGGTGTTTTCCACGATCTCCGGAGCGCCGGCGGCATCTTTCTGTAGCGTGGGGAGGCCGAATTTCTCTTCGCTGGCGTCGGCATCGAGAAAGACCTCGTCGGTTTCTCGCGCGTCGACATCCCGCCGCAACAGATAGTAGATGGCGGTCGAGGCCACACCGAAATAACTGAACGCGTAGCCCAGAGCCAGCAGTTTCACCCAACCGGCCCAGAAGGCGAGGACCGACGCCGCGGGGGAAGTACCGCCCGCCAACGCTCTCATGTGCTCGAGGCCCGCGCCCCAACTGGCTGCCCAGAAGGCCAACGAGATCACCAGCGCGGCGATATTCTCCACCACGAACCAGCCTAGCCAGCCGAGCACCGCTGCCACCACGACATAGAAGAAATAACGAATCGGCCGCTGGAAAACATAGGCATAGGTCCGGTTCAAGGCGTCGAAACTGTCGGTGCCCTCGACGCTGATCGTGGCCCACATCAGCGGCCATCCCAGCAACACGCCCAAGAGCAGGACCGCCATGACGAACCCGGCTACCAGCACTAGCGGCCAGACCACCGCCGCCAGGACCGCCAGGAAACTGCTCCGCATCAGGAACCCAAGCACCAGCACCGGCAGCACGATCAGGGCGATTCCCAGGGCGGGCAACACAGGGGCGGAGAAATAGGATAGCCATTTGGACCGCGCCCAGCGCAAGGCCGCCGCCCAGCCGACCTGCTCACCGCTGGCCAATTGCACCGCCGCCACGCGAGTGATGGCCGCCCCGAAGTAGGCCCAAACTGCCAGGCTCCAAGCGGCCGAGAACAATAGGGAAAAGAAATCGCGGGCTGTCAATGCTACCTCCGCCGTTGCCGCATCGAGCGACAGGAGTCGCCACACCGGCCCGTTCAGCAGAGCCCACGGCCGTAGCATTGGGCCCCCGTGCTGAATGTCCATGCCGGGCGAGTTCAGCGTTTCCGGATTGGCCGGCGGCGGCAACGTTTGCTGCCAATCCGCCAGCGGTCGACTGGGCACCGAATGATCGATGACCTGCCATGCCGACTGTTGGTGGAACGCGCCCGCCCAGCTACAGCTAAGTTCCCCATCGGAGGAGAAGATCCCGGCGATTACCCACCAGCCCAGCAGGGTCAACAGGGTCGCCGCGGCCCCGAAAACCAGCAGGCGAACGGTCACCGCCAGGCGAAAGCACTTGGCGATGCCCACCCAGGGGAACATTTCCGACCAGCGAATCGTGCGAATCGCCACTCCCTCGTTCTCCAGCATGGCAAATCTCCTCTTCCAATGGGCCTTGATCCCTTGAATTATTCTCACACGCGGCATTTTACCCGAGTCCAGGGGGTTCCTGCAAGCTAGGAAAGCTATGCGGACTAAGTTTGGAAGGAAAAAGACTCCTAGAATCACCCAGGTCCGTTTAGAATGAGGTCTTTGCACTTCCTTATTTCCCCGTCGTCTCCCAAGAACCCACTCTTATGGCTGGTTACATCACGTCCAAGGCCGCCGATGCCATTCAGCGGGTTTTCCGCCGCGTGCAAGGGGAATCCGCGCTGCATGCCGCCGAGCATCTGGATCTCGACATCAAGGTCGTTGTGGTGCTGGTGACCGCGTGTGTCATGCTCACGTTGCAGAATTATGTTTTTCGCGGCGGCAGTCTCGATCAGGTTTCGCCGCTGTTGGATTGGCTCGGGGCAAGCGACTTGGCCTCGTGGCTCAACGCGCGGACGTGCGCCGTGCAGGACCGGCAATTGGGGCAACTGCTGTTCTGGGTGGCGGGCAGCGTGGCGACCTACGCGTTGATTCCCGCTCTGATCATCAAGTTCGTGTTCCGCGAGCGGATCGCCGACTATGGTCTGAACTTCCGCGGCATTTTGGGCAGTAGTTGGGTTTATTTGGCGATGTTCGTTTTCATGGCTGGGCCGCTGGTGTTCGTGTCGCACACGGAGGCCTTCCAGGCCAAGTACCCTTTCTATCATCTTCAGTCGGGCGAGCCGTTCTGGCCGCGGTTATGGATCTGGGAGATGGCCTATGTTTGCCAGTTCATCGCCTTGGAGTTCTTCTTCCGCGGCTTCATGGTTCACGGACTTCGGCAGCGGATGGGGATTTACGCGATCTTTGCGATGACGGTGCCCTACTGCATGATCCATTTCGGCAAGCCGATGGCCGAGACCTGCGGCGCGATCGGGGCGGGCATCGTGCTGGGCTTCATGAGTCTGAAGACGCGCTCGATTTGGCTGGGCGCGTGTCTGCATGTGGCCGTGGCCATGTCGATGGATTTTCTGGCGTTGTGGCAGAAGGGGATGCTGTAGGAGACCATACCGATCTCCTTAAGACCGACATGGATCTCCACGCCAGTAATCCTCACATGAATCTGTTCGAAGGGTGTGGCCTGCCATACGCTTGACGAGGGAGTTAGCACAGGCTTTAATGTTATATTGTGGCAGCGTCGTCAGAAACTGTCGACGGTGTTGTGGCGTGCTTGCCATTGTTGGCGGTCTTCGCGGTCGGTTTCAAGACCTATGACCCGGTCCACCTCAGTTATTGAGGAGTAAAGGCATGCGTCTGTTTTTCTTCTCAAGTCGATTGTCTCGGCATCCACGGCGGACCATGAGGGCCCCGAGACTGAGTTCCCGCCAAAGGTGGGCTGCTGGGCGGAAGCTGTCGTTCGACGTGCTCGAAGACCGCAGGATGTTGTCGGCCACGTACTTGGCTATGGCTCATCTGGGCGACGTCTCCGGCGGCCTTTCTGATTATGGTAACGGCGAACCCGCCCTCCGCGCCAGTGACATCGGCCTTTCGGCTACGAGCATTCCTGTCGGTACCGGCACTACGCTTACGGTCTCGCCCACGCCGTTGGTGTCCGGTTCTACCGCGACGTTGATGGCAACGGTCATCGGTCCTTCCGGGTGGGCGAATCCACCGGGGTCGGTGACCTTCATGGACGGCAGCGCGACGCTTGGAACGTCAAATCTCGGATATATTTACGGCACTGTCACCAGCCCATATGCTGCCGTGTTCTACGCGTCAAATCTCACCCTCGGCCTCCACAGTTTCACAGCCGACTATGACGGCGACTCTGGACTATATAGCCCGAGCAGCAGCAGCCCGGTCAGCGGGACCGTTTACGCCCCCTCAGCAGTCACGTTCGTAATCTCCCCGTCCGTGTGCGTCTTCGGGCAGCAAGTTACGTTCACCGCAAGCGTGAGTTCCACCCAGCCGGGCCCGGCGGCGCCGAAGGGAACGGTGACTTTCACGGACGGCGGCGCCACGCTCGGCACGAGCGACCTGACGGCCGTAAACGGCGTGATGACCGCCACGCTCAGCACCAGCAGCCTCGCCCTCGGCAACGACAGCATCGAAGCAAGCTACTCCGGCGATGGGTATTACGTCGCGAGTGGCGTCTATCAATCCGAACAAATCGCGCTGGCGGCCAACGCCGCGATCGTCGCGACCCCCTCACAATCGGTCTTCGGGGAGCAAGTGACGTTCACCGCCACGGTAGCTGCCGTCGTGCCGGGCTCGGCGATGCCCACCGGTACCGTGACCTTCGAGGACGGCGGCACGACACTCGGCACGAGCACATTGAGCGCCGTTAACCGTGTGGCAACCGCCACGCTCGCCATCAGCAGCCTCCTCGCCGGAAGCCACAGCATTACCGCCGCTTACTCCGGCGACTCCAATTACTGCCCCGACGTCAGTGATCCCGCGGCAGTTGCCATTGCCTCCACCTTCGGGCCGATGATCGACCTTGGCACGCTCGGCGGCGCCAACAGTTGCGCAAACGCCGTGAACGCCAGCGGGGAGGTGGTCGGCTGGTCCGCCTACGATTCCAGCGGAGACGAAAACGCTTTTCTCTACCAGAGCGGCAAAATGATCGACCTGGGGACGCTCGGCGGCTCCGGAAGCCAGGCCTACGGCATCAACGACAGCGGACAAATCGTGGGTTGCTCCAGCAACGCGAGCGGGCAGACGGACGCGTTTCTCTACAGCGATGGTAAGATGACTGACCTTGGAACGCTTCCTGGAGGCGACTACAGTTGCGCCTACGGCATCAACGACAGCGGACAGATCGTGGGTTGCTCCAGCAACGCCAGCGGCCAGACGGACGCGTTTCTCTACAGCGATGGTAAGATGACCGACCTTGGAACGCTCCCTGGAGGCGACTACAGTTGCGCCTGCGGCATCAACGATAGCGGACAGATCGTGGGAGACTCGCAAACTTCAAGTGGCCAGTACCACGATGCCGCTTTTCTCTACAGCGATGGCAAGATGACTGACCTCGGAACGCCTCAATGGGAAGACAGCTACAGTTACGGCATCAACGACAGTGGCCAGATAGTTGGCGGGAGCACTTACTCGACCGAGGACTTTAGCGATGCGTTCGCGTTTCTCTACAGTAACGGGAATTTTGCCGACCCTGGCTCGCTTCCTGGCGGATGGGGAACTGTCACTGCCCGCGGGATCAACGACAGTGGGCAGGTCGTGGGCGCGTCCGGTTATGACGTGAAAGGGGGCCAGCGCGCCTTTCTCTACGTCAATGGGGCAATCTTCGACCTGGGGACGCTCGGCGGAGCAGGCAGTCAGGCCTACGGCATTAACAACGGCGGGCAGGTCGTGGGCGAGTCCGATACGCTCGGCGGCCAGCAGCACGCCTTTCTCTTGAGCCTTGGCGCCGGCACGAGCACGGCGGTCAGGGCCTCGACGCCCGAGTCACTTTATGATCAGCCCGTGACGCTCACGGCCACCGTTGCGACCGCCAAGCCAGGCTGGGCGGGCTGGGCCGTGCCCACCGGCGCGGTGACATTCATGGACGGCGGCACGTGGCTGGGCGCGGCAAATTTGAGCACCGTTCATGGCGTGGCGACCGCCAGCATCGTCATCAGTACCTTCGCGGTCGATATTCACAGCATCACCGCGACCTACTCCGGCGACCGCAATTACTGCCCCAGCGCCAGCAACCCGCTCACCGAAACCGTATCCAGCGGCTACGCACCCATGATCGATCTGGGCACGCTCCCCGGCGACACTTATTGCGAGGCCACCGGGATCAACAACAGCGGGCAGATAGTCGGCTACTCCTATGTTCAGTCCGCTGGTGCAACCGATCACGCTTTTGTATATAGCAACGGCAAGATGACCGGCTTGGATCCATCCGCCGGCACTAGCAGCTACGCTGAGGGCATCAACGACAGCGGCCAGGTGGCGGGCTACTACGATTACCAAAACGGTAATGAGAGCGCATTTCTCTTCAGTAATGGCATGGTGTTCGGTCTGGGCACGCTCGGCCTGGATTATAATTCCAGTAGCGCCTATGCCATCAACAATAGCGGCCAGGTGGTCGGCGAGTCCGGAACCACGTGGGGCACCGAGCACGCCTTTCTCGCAACCTTCGGCACAATGACCGGCGACGCAATTACCTGCACAATGACCGACCTCGGCACTCTCGGCGGCGCCAATAGCTGCGCCTACGGCATCAACGACAACGGGCAGGTGGTCGGCGACTCCTTGACCACCGGCGGTGATGAAGACGCGTTTCTCTACAGCAATGGCACAATGACCGACCTGGGCACGCTCGGCGGCACGGAAAGCCACGCTGCCGGCATCGACGACAGCGGGCAGGTGGTCGGTTGGTCTTATACCGCCAGCGGCGCCGAGCACGCCTTTCTCTACAGCAACGGTACAATGACCGACCTCGGCACGCTCCCCGGCGGCAGCGAGAGCTGCGCCTACGGCATTAACGATAAGGGGCAGGTGGTCGGCTGGTCCGATACGGCCGACGGTGGCGAACACGCTTTCCTCTACAGTAACGGCACAATGATCGACCTGGGATCTCTCGCCGGCGGTGTACAGAGTTGGGCATGCGGCATCAATGACTACGGCCAATTGGCGGGCTGCTCTAGTACGGCCGGCGGCGTTGATCGCGCCTTTCTCCTGGGCACTGGCGGGACCGCCACGACCACGGCGATGGCGGCCTCGGCGCAACAGGCAATTTATGGTCAGCCGGTCACCTTCAGGGCGACGGTCACGCCCACGAGTGCCAGCGGGCCAACGGGCGCGGTGCAGTTTCAGATTGACGGCAGCAATGCCGGCTCCCTGGTGCCCCTCAGCAACGGCACGGCCACCTACACGATCTCGACACTCGCTGCGGGCAGCCATTCGATAGCCGCAGTCTACAGCGGAGACACCAATTTCGCCGGCAGCGTCTCGCCCAAGTTCACGCAGTCCATCGCGATGGCCATGCCGGTCTTAGGCAGACTGGCGGCGCCCACGATCGTCTACGGGACGGCGACGGCCACGCTTTCGGGAACGATCCACTGCGGTTCGCTCGTGCCCAGCGGCGTCGTCTCAATTACGGTCAACGGGGCGACGCAATCGGCGACGATCGATCCGTCGTCAGGATCGTTTTCCTCCGTCTTCGACGCGGATGCCCTAACGGTTGCGGGATCTCCGTACTCGATCATGTATAGTTACGCTGGTGACGGCAACTTCCTTGGCACGAGCAATGCGGCCGAGACGCTTACCGTCCGAAAGGCCACAACACAAACCAAGATTAGCGATCCGTCCAATCCCTCGGTCTTCGGCCAGAACATCACGCTGAACGCCACGGTAATGGCCGTTTCGATGCTGTGGTTTTCGAGGGCGAGGCTGCCAGCGACGACAGGAGCTGACACGCCGACCGGAAGCGTGACCTTCATGGACGGAACGACGCCGTTAGGCACGATAGCGCTGAGCAAGGGTACCGCGTCCTTGAAGGTTTCGACCCTGTCGGTTGGCAGTCATGCGATCACAGCAGTTTACAACGGCGACGCCAACTTCGTCACGAGCACCTCGGCGGCGGTCACGCACAAGGTCAAAGCCACTGCCGTGGCCTTTGGTCCTGCTTCTCTAAGCATTGGTCCTGCTCCTGCCAGCCAAACTGCCACGGTCGACGCGCTCACGGCGACCGTTTTATCCCAAGCCGCGGCCAGAGTGGAGCAATTGGCCTCGCCCCAGCAGGACTCACGGCAAGTGCTGTTCGCAAGCGTTGAGGATTGGCTCAGGCGGGCTGACTGAGTTGACTGAAAGTTGTTTGATAATTCGTTGCGGCCTATTGGCTTGACGTCCCTGGGCCGCCAAGTCAAACTCATGTCAGCTCGTTGGGCTGACCGTTCACGACAGGCCGGGCCTCGAACGGCTGTGCCAATGCCATTCAGTACCGACACCTCTGTTTCCGCGAAAAGTAGCCGCCATGAATCATAAAAGACTTTCGCTCACGTTGGCGGCCTGTACCCTGTGGGCAGGCACCTACCTGGCCCTGGGCGACCAGGATTCCACGCCCGTGCCGCTTGTATACGTGGGAAAATCGTCCGTATCCGCCCTTCCCGGGAGCAAGGACACGTCTCGCGGACGGCGGCCGAACTGCTCGCGCGGGGCATCAAACTCGAACCCCAGGAACCTCGCGGCGAAAAAGACGCTGGAACGCCGAAATCCACGCAGTGAATACTCGTTGAAATCTGCCGATTTCGGAGTGTGACAATTCATCCTCTAGCGGTACCAGTCGATGGCCTCTTGATTTGCTCGCCCGAATTGGTAAATTGAATTCTGTTGGCAAGGAGCGGGGCCGACGTTGATTGGGCTTGGCGCGCCGCTCTTTCGTATCGTTGGGCAGCGAGTAGAAAACGGTACATCATAGAGGCGGTTCAAGCCGTTCAAGGAGTTTGCAAAACGAGAGTCATTCGATGAGACTGGCGACGGAGCTACCGCAAACGGACGACGACGAGCGCGATTTGCTCGATGGTCTTTTGGCTTTAGGCAAGCCGGACGACGTTATCCCGAAACTCGCCCGCGACCGCGCGGCGATTTGTAAGATCGAAGCAGCCGTGCGACGGCTGAGCACGTCCCATGATCTTATCCTCGGCGACGCCCGCGCCGCCTCGGCCCTTCCGGAGCGGTCGGTCCATCTCGTCGTCACTTCCCCACCCTACTGGACGCTGAAGCGCTACAACGAGCACGAGGGTCAACTCGGCCACGTCGCGGATTACGACGATTTCATAGCGGCCCTTGATGAGGTTTGGAAGAATTGCTTTCTGGCTCTCGTTCCGGGCGGCCGGCTGATCATCAATGTCGGCGACGTTTGCCGCTCCAGGCGAAGCAATAACGGCCGGCACACGGTTGTCCCGCTCCACGCAACGATCCAGGACCATTGCAAAGCGATCGGCTTCGACAACCTCGCACCGATTATCTGGCACAAGATCGCCAACGCGAACTACGAGGTCTCCGGTGGGGCCGGGTTTCTCGGCAAGCCCTACGAGCCGAACGCGGTCATCAAAAACGACATCGAGTTCGTCCTCATGCAGCGCAAGCCAGGCGGATACCGTAGCCCGACCGCCCGCGAGCGGCTGCTGAGCATCATCAGCGCCGACAACTATCAAGCCTGGTTCCGGCAAATCTGGTCCGACCTGCCGGGCACGTCCAGCCGCCAGCATCCCGCGCCTTACCCGGTGGAATTCGCCGAGCGTCTGGTGCGGATGTTTTCCTTTGTCGGCGACAACGTGCTTGATCCTTTCATGGGCAGCGGCACGACCAATATCGCCTGCGCGCGTTGGGGCCGAAACAGCGTCGGGATCGAGTTGGACGCGAAGTACTACGACATCGCCCGTCGCGGCGTCGCGGCCCACGGCGCCGACCTGTTCGTCTCCTCCTGCCTGACTACGCGGGTGCACGATCATGCGCGATCTTGACGCGAAGCTGCGCGAGGCGGTCCGGCACTTCTGGCGCACCCGGCAATCTCAATCCACGCGGCAAGCCGAATCGGAAGATCGTGACCGCGGCGGGCGCGGCGCGGTGACCGGCGGTAAACAATTGGACGGCTTCGTGCGTTTGGTTCGCGAACTCCTCATTGCGGCCAAAGTGCCCGAAAGCTGCATCGCCGTAGACAAGCAGATTGAGCTTCCCGGCTGGTTTCGTGCCGAAAAGAAGTGGGATTTGGTGATTGTTCACGAAGGCGAGCTGTTGGCGGCGCTGGAGTTCAAAAGTCAAATCGGCCCGTCATTCGGCAATAACTTCAACAATCGCACCGAGGAAGCGCTCGGAAGCGCCACGGACATCTGGGCGGCGTATCGCGAAGGGGCATTCCGGCCGTCGGCGCGGCCGTTTCTTGGCTACTTCATGTTGCTTGAGGATTGCCAACGGTCGCGATCGCCGGTCAAAGTGGTCGAGCCACATTTCCCGGTCTTTCCCGAATTCCGCAATGCTTCCTATCGCGATCGTTATGCGATTCTCGTCGAAAAACTCCTTCGCGAGCGGCTGTACGACGGCGCGTGTCTTCTGCTTTCCGGTGCGGCTTCGGTGGACAATGGCGACTACCTCGAGCCACACCCGGAGCTAACGTTTTCCAAGTTCGTGACGCCGCTTGTGGCACAGGTTGCGGCTGCCTGCGCCTAACAGCGGAGGCCAGGCCGTCACTTTCTGTTTCCCTATGCTACGATGGGCGCGCAGAAAGTGAATGTTCCAGATATTTAGGACTAATATCATGTACTTTCTCAGATTGACCTCAATGGCCCTACTAGGGTTGGTTGCTACTGCCGCCGCGGCCGAAAAGCCGCCGGCGGCCGACCTGATCGTGCATCATGGCAAGATTGTGACCGTTGATCCCGATTTCCGCATCGTCGAGGCGATGGCTGTCGCCGGCGATCGCATTGTGGCCGTTGGCGAAAGCGCCAAAATGCTCGAGCTAACCGGGCCAAAGACGCAGCAGCTCAATCTGGGCGGAAAAACCGTACTGCCCGGGCTGATCGACTCCCACCTGCATATCGTGTCGTCCGCGATGTACGAATTTGACCATGAGGTGCCCCCCATGGAAACGATCGCCGACGTGTTGCGTTTCTTCCGGCAGCGGGCAGCCGTCGTGCGGCCCGGCGAATGGATCGATTTGTCCCAGGTTTTCATCACCCGGCTGCGGGAGCAACGGTATCCCACGCGTGCCGAGCTCGACGAGGCGGCGCCGCGCAACCCGGTGGTCTTTGCCACCGGTCCCGACGCCGTGCTCAACTCGATGGCCCTGAAACTCTGCGGCATCGACAAGACGTTTCGTATCACCGACGGCCAGCCCGGCCGCATCGAGCGCGACGAGGCTAGCGGCGAGCCGACGGGAGTTCTGCGGCGCTGTGGCCGGCTGCTGAAGTATCGGTCGGCGGGAAAAACTCCCACCAGGGAAGATCAGGTCCGGCGGGTCAAGCGATTGCTGGCCGCCTACAACGAGGCGGGCCTGACGAGTGTCACGGACCGCGACACGTCCGACGCAGAGATCGAGGTGATCCGCACCCTGCGCGACGGCAGCGGGCTGACCTGCCGCGTTTACCTCACCTACGCCGTGGACGTGCAGATGCCGTTGGAGAAAATCGAGGCCCGGCTCGACGCCGCCGTGCGGAGCCCGCTCTTTCGCCGCGACAATTTGCTCTGGTTGCACGGGGCAAAGATTTATATTGATGGCGGGATGCTCACTGGCAGCGCCTACATGCTCAAGCCGTGGGGCGCGAGCAAGATCTACTCGATCAGCGATCCGCAATACCGGGGTATCCTCTTCGTCGAGCCGGAGCGGCTTTACCGCATCGCGCGCGCGATACTCAGCCGCGGCTTGCAGTTGGCGGCGCACTGCCAGGGCGACGGGGCGGTCACTGCCATGGTCGATGCCTGCCAGAGAGTGGACCGCGACTTTCCCGTCGGCCCCCTGCGGCCCTGCATCGCGCATGGGAGCTTCATGACGGCCGATGCGATGGAAAGGATGCGGCGCATCGGCATGGCCGTCGACGTGCAGCCCGCTTGGCTGTATCTCGACGGCGCTACTTTGCGCACGCAGTTCGGCGACGAGCGGTTGACGTACTTCCATCCCTATAAGACGCTCTTGGAGAAAGGGGTCATGGCCGGCGGCGGCTCGGACCACATGCAGAAGATCGGTCGCCGCCGTGGGATCAATCCCTACGACCCCTTCCTGGGTATGTCGATCATGCTCTCGCGCCAGCCGCGTTGGACCGACCAGCCGTTGCACCCGGAGCAGCGCCTTTCGCGCGAAGAGGCCCTGCGGATGTACACGATTCGCAACGCCGCACTGACCTTCGAAGAGAAGGAAAAGGGCTCGCTGGAGGTGGGCAAACTGGCCGATTTCATCGTGCTCGACCGCGACTTCCTCACCTGTCCCGCGAACGAGGTGGCAGATATCCAGGTCCTGCAGACGTACCTCGGCGGCAAGGCGGTGTTCGACCGGAGCGCGCCGCGACACGTGCCGGCGAGGCCCCTCGACTAACGGCGGGAAGGGAGGATGACAGAAAGATGTACGGCAGACGGCCCCTTTTTTCAATGTGGCCAGGTCACTGCCTAACCCGATACGGCGGGTTGGTCGGCGGCCAGGGCGCGAGAAATGCCGCTGGAAGCACTTTTTTCTGACTCAGGCTCAACTTTGGCGCTGCAGAAAAGAGAATAAGAAAAGCCGCTGCGCGGCGAAAGGAAAGCGGCGACAGGTCGCCGCACTTCAAACATGGTTGCTGAACGGCGCCGTTGCCCTTATGATAGGTCTTCGCACGCATGCCACGGCGGCCGGACCGCCGTGGCTCCCCTTGTCACTTGTCGCCCGAGAAAGGAAGCACGGAAGACCATGGCCGAAACCAATGGCGCCCAGCATACTCAAGCGGCGCCGCGACTGAATTCAGAGATCCTCGACCGCCTGCCGCCGCAAAACCTCGATGCGGAACGGGCCGTGCTGGGCAGCCTCATCCTCGACCCGCAGATGTGCGACGAGGTCGCCTTGATCGTGCGCGACAGCGATTTCTATGCCGACGCCAATCAGCGACTCTACCGCAATCTGCTGGCCATGCACGAGCAGGGAAAACGCATCGACATCACCCTCCTCGTGGATCGCTTGAAACAAGAAGGCGAGTACGAAGCGATCGGCGGGGCCGCCTACCTGGCCGAGGTGGCCCAATCGGTCCCCTATGCGGCCAATGCCACCTACTATGCGGAAATTGTCCGCAACAAGGCCACGGTGCGGGAGTTGATCCATGCCAGCACCGAGATCCTCCGCGACGCCTGGGACCCGACCTATGACCCCAAGGAACTGCTGAGCCACTCGGAAGAGAAGATTTTCGCCGTCCACGACCGCCGCAGCACCGACCGTGTGACCCATATCGAACATCTGCTCATGGAGGCCTTCGACCGCATCGACGCCCGGCTGGCGAAAGGCGCCGGCGACGCCACGCCCACCCACTTCCGCGACCTGGACAGCAAGACCGGCGGGCTGCACCCGGGGGAGTTCATCGTGTTGGCGGCCCGCCCGAGCATGGGCAAGACGGCCCTGGCCACGAACATCGCGGAGAACGTGGCCATCCTCTCGCGCGTGCCGGTGTTGTTTGTGAGCCTGGAAATGGCCCGCCTGGAACTGGCGCAGCGATTGCTGTGTTCGCAAGGCAGCATCGACGGCAGCAAGTTCCGCAGCGGCTTCATTACGGCCGACGAGCGGGAGAAACTGGTGGAGGCCTCCACGAAGCTGTCGCAGTCGCCGCTGTACATCGACGACACGCCCAGCCGTACGGTCACGGAAATCGCCGCCTGCGCCCGCCGGCTGAAGCGGAAGGAAAACCTGGGCCTGATCATCATCGATTATTTGCAGCTCGTGCAGCCTGACGATCCCCGCGATCCGCGGCAGGAGCAAGTCGCCAAGATGGCACGGCGGTTGAAGGCCCTATCGCGGGAATTGAGCATCCCCGTCATCTGCCTGGCCCAGTTGAACCGGCAGGTCGAGGCCACCGGCAAGGAAGAACACCGCCCAAGGCTGAGCCACCTGCGGGAATCGGGGGCCATCGAGCAGGATGCCGACGTGGTGATGTTCGTGCATCGCGAGGAGTACTACCACACCAAGGAAAAGGCCGAGGAACTGGGCCTCGTAGGCCAGGGGCTGCTGATCCTGGCCAAGCAGCGCAACGGGCCGACCGGCGACATCAAGCTGCAATGGAGCGACAAATATACGCGCTTCCGCGATTTCTCCGAAGAGCCGTTCCAGGAGTTCAGCGGCTATAGTCAGGACTTTTAGCGTTCCAGCGCATAGCGCAGCGGCTCGTCTTGCGACATGCTCCAGAGCACTTGCGCATGCCCGACTGCGCTGTCGGGAACGTACTCGGCAACGTCCGACGGCAGTTTCAGACGGACCATCGCCGGCAAATGTACAGCAAGATGCCCAATGAGCGAGTGCAAGACCGCCTGCAGCACGACAGTCAAACTGCGGAAGCGGCTGTTGTGGCGGATGGGCTGTCCGCTGCGGAAGCGGACCTCGCGGCCGCGGCCCAGCGGATAATCGGCATCGGCGCCGATCTCGAACGTCACGGTCTTGCCCTGGTGCCGCTGCGGGATGGCCACGGGGAACTTGGCGATGCCGAAACCGGCCGGACCACATTCGATGTCGGGCGAGACGGTCGCCAGGCCGGCGCCGCTGGGCCGCAAGGCAATGCGAGCGGTTGACGGCCCAAGGTATCGGCTCTGGAACATGATCGTGAACACGGCCATGTCGTCTTCGCGCTCCAAGGCGATACTGAAGCAGAACCCGTCGCGCTCGAAGAACTTGTCTTTGCAGAGACTCAAGTAGTCGGGCACGAGGTCGCGGCGGAGGTGCAGGCCCACGAGCAATACGAGGGAAGCCGCGGCAAAGGTCCAGCCGAGAACCTGGGCCGCCGCGAGCAACGGCGTGGCGTGGTCCGCCCGCAGGGCCACTACGGCAAGTCCGAGGCCAAGTCCTACGCCGATCAGAGCGATATTTTTCAAGGCTTACTCCAGGATTCGTTTCAAATGAGCTTCCCCCATTATAACCCTGGGTATATCCCATTTTCAAAGCAAATACTGGCAAGGGCGCAAAAGTATGTGTAATACCGCGAGTGTTTTAGCTTCGGCACGATCCTCTTGACGGGCGAGCCTGCCGTCCGGCAATGAAGAGCATGGCGATGAAACTTGTTGCCTCTTTCTCAACCCAATCCGGCGGCGTTCAATGCGCCGAGGTAAAACATTGCCAAGCGGAAGATAAAGAAGATGATGATCGCCGCGACCGCCGCCCATACGGCAAAACCGGCTACCGTGGCCAAGACGCTAAGCGATGCCCGGGCCTGGTCCTGGTAGAGCTGTGAAAGGTGCTCCATCGACTCCGGTAGCGTGCCACTCGTCTCGCCGACGTGCAGCGATTGGAGAAAGTCCTCCGGAAAGCCGCCGGCCTCGCAGAAGGCATCGTAGATCGGAGCGCCGCGGGCAATCTGGGCGTCGATCCGCTCGATACGATCGATGTACCAGGCATTGCGCGTGCTCTGGAGGCTCAGTTTCAGCGATTTCCGCAACTCCATGCTGGTGTTCATCGTCTGCGACATTACCCAGGCCAAGCGGGCCATTGCCACCGTCTGCAAGGCCGATCCGATCTTGGGAATCCGCAACATCAATCGCTGCAAAGGACGCGTCCAAAGAACGCCGCGGTTCACCGCCCGGACCAACACCGCCAGCGCAACGCCGACGATGCCGACAAAGGCGGCATATTTGGCCAGCCCGCTGTTGCCGACCAGCCCCAGCCGCAACGGATCGAGATGCATATGGTTCATGTCGTTGATGATCCCCATGACCCAGATAACGAACCCGACGATCAGAATGGCCAGGAACAGTTCGATGGCAGGCCAGGTGATGGAGGCCAGGAAATTTCGCCGCAGCGAGATCTGGTTCTCGTAGTGATTCGCCAGTTGCTTGAGGACTTCGCCCAAATGGCCCGACTGCTCGCCGACATATACCATTTCGCGGAACAGAGGCGGAAAGAAATGGCCCGTGGCGGCCAGCCCGTCGCTGAGCGTGCCGCCCTGGTTGACTGTCTGGCTAAGAGTTGCCAAGTGGCGGCGGGCCGCAAGACCGCGGGCGGTCTTGGCCTCGCGGGCGCAGATCGTGCGTTCGTCGATGCCGGCCAACAAGCAGGTCGACGCCCGCTGGCTGAAGGCGGCAAGTTGCTTGAGCGACATTCGCGGGCTGAAAAACATGCTGGACGTCCACCGTGCGTTGAGAGGGTGCCCTCAACTGCATTGTACTGCCACGGTGGGGAGGCGTGCAACAGCCCGCATCGCTATTCCAGGAGAACGACAAGGTCCTTCGTAGCACGGAATTTATTCCGTGGACTTACCCTTCTTGGGGCAAAACGGAATGAACTCCGTGCTACGGAGGGCTGTCCTGCCAGACTTTGCGGTTCTCCCGCATCGCTATTCTTTGAACCGGTAACCGACGCCGCGGACGGTCTCGATGTACTTGCCCGCGTCGCCAAGTTTCTTCCGCAGGCCGACAATCTGCACGTCGACGGCCCGATCGGTAATGGCGTAGTTGTCGCCATGCACACCGTCAAGAATCTGCTGACGACTGAAGACCCATCCCGGCCGACTGGCCAGGAAGTAAAGCACGCGGAACTCGGTAGAACTCAATTCAACCGGACTGCCGTCGAACAGCACCTCGTGCCGGCCGGGGTGGATCACCATGCCGTGCATCTCGATGACTTCGTCGCCCTCGTCGAACTCTTCTTCCGCGGTCGCCACGGCCAACTTGCGGCGGAGCACGGCCCGAATGCGTGCTAGGAGCACCTTGGGACTGAAAGGCTTGGTCACGTAATCGGTAGCCCCCAGATTCAGTCCTCGCACGATGTCGGCCTCTTCGCTCTTGGCCGTGAGCATCATGATCGCAACATCGGCCGTCTTGGGCGACGAGCGAAGCCGCTGGCAGACCGCTAAACCGTCCATGCCCGGTAGCATAACGTCCAACAGAATCAGATCGGGCGCCTGTTTTTCGGCGAGCAAGAGGGCCTCTTCGCCCGATGCCACACTCGCCACCTGGTAGCCTTCCTTGAGAAGGTGATAGCTGACCAGCTCGCGAATGTCCTCCTCATCCTCCACGATCAGGATGAACTTCTTCATCGTCGGCGTACCGCTCTCCTGTTCCAGAGGGCGCTCGGAAAGAAATGTATTTGTAACCATTGCCGCAGTTTACATAAACAATGTTAGAGAATTGTTAGCGGCAGGTGAGTGTTCTGCAAAGGTGGAAAAATCTATTTCCGCCGTCGTTCTTTCGCACCCCCCCCTAGTATTGCAAGAATCAAGAAAAGATGCAAGACCGCGCGTTTTCGGCCGAAGGGAGAATACCCTGGCAAGCGACCTGGGTTGATGTGAGGATTTTTCGACCTGTGCTAATAATTGGTCCTGCCCCGCCAAGTAGCGAGGGCGGCAGCCAGGAAACCGGCTAGCAAGAGCACCAACGTCCCCGGTTCGGGTACCGCCACAACTGTGCCGCCGTCGGTCCCGGGCGACGACACCACCGAGGGGTCGTATAGCAATGTCCCGCCCGCGCCCACCGTCAAGCCCGTTCCGGCGGGCAAAGCGCCGCTGCTGGTCACCACCAGCGCGCCGTCATCAACCAGCGTGCCGCCGCCATAGCTGTTCGAACCGCTAAGGATCAACTCGCCGCCACCATCCAGCGTCAGGCTCATGCCCAGGCCGCCGTCGCTGATGTTTCCGCTCAACGTCAGGCTGCCGCTGGAACTGACCTCCAGGTTGCTGTCCAACATGATGGGGACCTCCATCCAATGCGTTCCGCTCTGCACCGCCACGGTGGCCGGGCTGTTGGCGTCCGTTCCGGTCAGCGTCAAGCCCGTAGTGCCCGACCCTTGCAGGATAAGGTAGCTGGCATTGGAGTTGCTGAAGACGACGCTGCTGAGCAGCGGGGCCGCCGAATCCAGCGTCACGGTTACCGTGCCGCTGGTCGCGGCCGCGCCAAAGGTGGCTGTGTCGGTGATGTAGCCCGATAGGCCCGGCGCGCCGGATGGTCCGCCGCTGACCGTATCCTGCCAGTTGCCACTGGCCGCCCAACTGCCGTTGCCGGCGTTCCACTGAGCCTTGCCGGAGTAGACATTGCCGGTAATCGAAACCACCAACGAACCTAACGCGCCGGCGCCAGGCAGCGACTGCCTGTCGCCGGCCGATGCGAACGTGACCGTGCTGCTAAACGGTCCCGGTGTGCTGCCCGCATCAAAAGTGGCCGTATAGGTTTGCGCGGACCCGGCGGACACGAAGTACGGTGTCGCCGGTCCGCTGCCCAGTACGCCTTGGGTGATGATCGGGGCGGAATCGACTTCCAAGTCGCTCCGCGTACCCACCGCATTGTTCAGCGCGATCGTCGCCGACAGGTCGGTGGCGCCGGCGTGTGCCAGGAATCCATTGCCCGCGGTCACCGTCACACTGCCGGCGGCGTGGTCCAGAACGGTCAGATTCACACCCGCCGAGATGTCCGCCGCTGGCGATGCGCCGGGCAAGGTCTGGTCGTCGCCCACGTTGAGCGAGAAGTTCTGCACCTGGGCGCCCAGCGTGCTGGTGTTCAAGGCCGCCGTGTAGGACTGACTGGCGCCGGAGGCGACCAAGGCCCCGCCCGTCGAGCCCGTCACGCTAGCGCCCAGCGAATTGACGTCCAAAGAGGCCAGCCCGCTTTGCCCCTGCGTGCCGTTGGACAGGCTCAATCCCGCGCTGATGCCCGGAGCGCCCACGATGACCGTTTGGCTATTGCCGTTGGCCACGCTCAGGGTCGGGGCAGCGTGGCCCAGAACGGTCAGGCTCACGCCCGTCGAGACGTTCGCCGCCGGTGATGCGCCGGGCAAGGTCTGGTCGTCGCCCACGTTGAGCGAGAAGTTCTGCACCTGGGCGCCCAGCGTGCTGGTGTTCAAGGCCGCCGTGTAGGACTGACTGGCGCCGGAGGCGACCAAGGCCCCGCCCGTCGAGCCCGTCACGCTAGCGCCCAGCGAATTGACGTCCAAAGAGGCCAGCCCGCTTTGCCCCTGCGTGCCGTTGGACAGGCTCAATCCCGCGCTGATGCCCGGAGCGCCCACGATGACCGTTTGGCTATTGCCGTTGGCCACGCTCAGGGTCGGGGCAGCGTGGCCCAGAACGGTCAGGCTCACGCCCGTCGAGACGTTCGCCGCCGGCGATGCGCCGGGCAAGGTCTGGTCGTCGCCTACGTTGAGCGAGAAGTTCTGTACCTGCGCGCCCAGCGTCGTGGTGTCCAACGCCGCCGTGTAGGACTGACTGGCACCGGAGGCGACCAAAGCCCCGCCGGTCAAGCCGTTCACGCCGGCGCCCAGCGAATTGACGTCCAAAGAGGCCAGTCCGCTTTGCCCTTGCGTGCCGTTGGACAGGCTCAATCCCGCGCTGATACCCGGAGCGCCCACGATGACTGTTTGGCTATTGCCGTTGGCCACGCTCAGGCTCGGGGCAGCATGCCCCAGGACGTTGACCGTGACCGTCTGGGCAGCACCGCTGTTCAGCGCCGGCCCGCCCAGGGCGCTGTTCGTGCCCGTCACCGTGACCGTTCCCGTATAGCTGCCGGCGGGAAGCGACGCGCTGTTGAAACCGCTGGCGAGGGTGTAAGTACCACTGCTGGCCGCCGCCAGGCTGCCGGTCGTGCTGCCGCCGTAGCCGCTGCCGCTGGCCACAGCGGTGAAGTTCAGCGCGTCGGACGCAGCAGGGACGGAATTGTTGACGCCGACCGTCAGGGCGGTTGTGCCGCCGCTGATCACCGTGGCATTGGCCGCGGTCACCGCGAGAATACCGACTTGCGCTTTATGCTCGGCGTCCAATTCGGTCGCCGTGTAGAGCAGGCCGTAGTTCGGGTCGAGCGTGGAGCTGGCGAACGAGCCACTCTTGCTAGTGTAGCTGAGCAACTTGTAACTGCCCAGTGTGCCGGTGCCGACGACGTTCAGAGTGCCGGCCAACGTGGCAGGACCGCTACAGGTCAGCGTGTTGCCCAGGCCGAGATTCAGGCCGCCGCCGGTAATCGTCAACGCCTCAACCGTGTTGGCGAAGGCCGAGGCGTCGAGCGTGCCGCCGTTGACGGTCACCGCAGAATTTGCGGAAAGAGTATTGCTCGCACCGGCCATGAGCACTCCGGCTGAGATCATTGTCGCGCCCGAATACGTATTGTTGCCTGTGAGGACCAGCGTTGCCGTGCCGGCCTGTGTGAGGCTGCCGCTGCCGCTGATCGCGCCGCCGTAGGTTTGGCTGCCAAAGAGGTCGTAAACGAGGGCCGCGTTGTTGATAATGCTGTTGCCGGCGATCGAGCCGTCGTTGCCGGCGGCGCCGTTGCCTAGTTGCAAGGTACCCGCGGAGATCGTCGTGGGGCCGCTGTAGGTGTTTACGCCGAGCAGCGAGAGAACGCCGTTGCCGACCTTGGCAAGTTCCCCGTTGCCGGACAGCCCAGTGGCAAAGCTGACGCTGTTGCCGTTGGTGTCGAGAATGGCCGTTTCACCGCTGCCGATGGGCGCGATGCCGGCGGAGATGTCCTGGTTGTTGCCGCTGGCCCATTGCAGCGTCCCGCCATAGAAATGGATGTTCGCCGCGCCATACGGCAGCGTGCCGCTGGCGAAGTTCAAGACGCCTTGATCGAGGGCTGTGCCCGCGCTGTAGGTATTCGCGCCGCCAAGGACCAACGTGCCGCTGCCGGCCTTGGCCAGGAGCGTCGCCCCGCCGCTGCCAATATCGGCGATCACCGAGTTGATTGTGGTTGTGCCCGAATCGATCCAGGTGAACAACTCCGAGTTGATACCGGCCCCGGACTTGCCCGAGGTGATCGTGCCGCCATTGATCGTGTAACCGCCGCTGAGGGTGAAGTCGGCGCTGCCGCTGACGATGATGCCGCCGTTGTTGTCCAGAGGATTCGACGAACCCGAGCCGGTGTTCTCGATGTTCAGCGTGTAGCCCGTCAAAGTGCTGGTCTGCGCGCTGGCCGACTGTACAACCAGGGAGTTGATCGTCGTGTTGGCGGTAAGCGCGGTTTGTGCCGAGGTGCTGTTGACTAACACGTTGCCGTTGGCCGTCGCGGTGCCAAGGTTGAAGTATCGCGCGACCTGACCACCGCTGACGCCGCTGATGCCCAGTTCGTGGATGCCGTGGGAGCCGCTCCAACGGGGGATGTCGTGACCGTTGACGACGATCCAGTCGGCGGGCGTATTGATCGAGGCGGGACCGCCGTTAGCAGACAGGCCGCCAAACAACACGAAGTCGCCGCCGCTGTTGGGGTAGCCGGTAGAGCCGGGGCCACCCTGGCCGGGAATGGCGGTGGTGACATCCAACATGCTGCCGCTCATGGCGGTTCGCCGCAAGCTATTGGTGAAAGTCGATCCGCTACCGAAGATAAGCGTCGAATTATCAGTCGAGCTGCTGTTGTTACCGTAGCCGGAAATCGCAATCGTGGAAGCGCCCGGGCCAAGCGTCAACGCTCCCACCGTCTCGCTGGTGCTGGCGGCGCTATTGCCCAGGTAGGTGAACGTGCCGCCGTTGAGCGTGATACCAGTGGCGTTGGGGATGCGGGTATTGTCGGCGCCGCCGCGATTATCTATCAGCAGCGTAGCCCCCGGCCCGACCGTGACGCTGCTGGTGCCATTGATGGCGCCGCTGGTGCCGGACAATGTCAAACTGCCGCCGTTGACGGTCGTTGCACCCGTGTACGTATTGGAGGCAGCCAAAACCACCAGGCCGCTGCCGGCGGCGACCACTCCGCCGCTGCCGCTGCCGATGACGCCCGAAATCGTCGTGGTGCCCGAGCCGGCCAGCGTGAGCGTGTTGCCGCCGTTGGCCACACTGCCGGAAACGGTCAAGGGATTGGACGAGTTGTTCGTCCAAGTCTGCGACGCGGCCAGCGCCAGCGGGGCACTGATGGTCGCCGCGCCGGCGCCCGGGTTGGTGGTGATCGCGCTAGCGCCGTTGAAGTCGGTGATGGTCAGGGTACTGGTGGCCGGGGTCCCGGCGGCAATGCCCATGGCGCCGCTGTTGCTGAAGGTCAGACTGTTGATGCTGAAGTTGCCATCGAGGGTCGTGTTGGCGTAGTTGGAGGCGGCGGAGGCCGTAAAGAAGACGTTGCTGTTGCCGCCGGGAAGGGCGTTGGTGTCCGGCCCCGCCGTGGTGCTGCCCCAATTGGTATCGTCGCGGGTCAGCGTGCTCCACGACGTGCCCCTGGCCCCTGTCCAATAAGCGTTGATAGGGGGCGCGATGACCGACAACTCCTCCGCACCCGTCGTGTTGATAAGCGTGAGAGTGTCGCCTTTCTGGGTGGTGGTCGTGGCCCCGCCAGCGAAGGTCAACCCACCGAGTCCCGAAACATTGCTGAAGGTGATCAAGCTATATGTGCCGCTGATAATCGACATGCCAGATAACTCGTTCAGGCCGATGATCGCACCGCCCGCATTGATCGTCAGAGCGCCGTTGACGGCAATCGTGTCGACGCTGTTGTTGCCCAGGTTGAAGTTCAGCAGTCCCGGATTGCCGGAGGCGCCGCCCACGCTCATGGCGCCGCCCACGGTCAGGGTACTGGTGTTGGTTTCCGCCGGATTGAAGGTCACCGCGCCCTGGCCAGTGGTACTGCCGCCGCCGTTAACCGCCAGATTGCCGCCGATGGCATAGCTGCCGTTGACCTGCAGGGTGCCGTTGGCCAACGTGCCGTTGCCGACAGTGACCGACGTGTTGTTCAGCGAACCGCCGGGACCCAGCGCCAGCGTTCCCTGGCTGACGCCGGTAGCGCCTTGATAGGTGTTGACCCCGGTAAGCGCAAGGGTGCCACTGCCGATCTTGGTCAGTCCGCCCGGGCCGCTAAGCGTGCCGGCATAGGTGGTGCTTGCGCCATTGTTGCCCAGTTGCAGCGTCACCGCCACGCCGCCAGTGTCTGCCAAGGTCAGGGCGGAATTTCCGCTGAGGCCGCCGAGGGTGAACATGCCGACGTTTGGCGCGAACGCCAAGCCATTGGCCGCTCCACCCACGTACGTGCTGTTCTGCAACGCAGCGGAGTTGGCCAACAACAAGGCGGACGGGCCGCTGACCTGGGTCTGCCCCGAGAAGGTGTTCGCGCCGCTCAGGGTCACTATGCCCGAACTGTTATTGACCAGGCCGCCCGTACCGCCGATCACGGCGGAGATATGTATATTGCCGGAACCGGCCAGCGCGAGCGTATTGCCACTGTTGGCGACGCTGCTACTGCTGGAAATGGTCAGCAGGTTGGGCGAGTTGTTGGTCCAGGTCTGGCTCCCCCCCAAGATCAGCGGGGCGCTGATAACCACTGCGCCGGCGCCGGCATCGACGGTGATGCCGCCGCTGCCGTAGATCGTCAGCGCATAGGAACTTGAAGTTCCGGGACCGATGCTCATGGGGCCGAAGGGATTGGTGTTGAAGGTCAGGCTGTTGATGCCGAAGTTGCCGTCCAGCGTCGTGTTGCCGTAATTCGAAGCGCCGGAGGCCGTAAAGAAGATGTTGGTGGTGGCACCGGGAAGCATGTTGGTGTCCGCACCGGCGGCGGTGCTGCCCCAGTTGGTGTTGCTACCGTTGACCGCCGTGCTCCAGGACGACGTGCCCTGCGCGCCCGTCCAATACGCGTTGGCGGGGAGCATCACGACCGCCAATTCTTCGGCGCCGGTGGTGCTGACGAGCCTGAAGCCATCGCTTCCCTGGGTGAGTATGCTGGCCCCGCCGGCGAAGGTCAGCCCGCCAAGCCCTGAACCGCTGTTAAAGGTCATCAAGTTGTATGTGCCGGACACGATCAACGTGCCCGGCAACTGGTTCAGCCCGATGATCGCCCCGCCCGAATTGGCCGTCAGCATGCCGCTGACAGTAATCGTGTCGACGGTGCCCTTGCCCAAATTGAAGTTCAGCAGTCCCGGGTTGCCCGAACTGCCGCCCACGGTCATGCCGCCGCCCACGGTCAGGGTACTGGTGTTGGTCTCCGCCGGATTGAAGCTCACCGCGCCTTGGCCGGTGGCGCTACCGCCGCCGTTAACCGCCAGGTTGCCGATGGCATAGCTGCCATTGACCTGTAAGACGCCGTTGCCCGATGCACCGTTGCCGACGGTGACCGACGTGTTGTTCAGCGACCCGCCGGGGCCCAAGGCCAGCGTTCCCTGGTTGACGCCGGTGGGGCCCTGATAGGTGTTAACTCCGGTAAGCGCAAGAACGCCGCTGCCGACCTTGACCAGACCGCCCACGCCGCTCAGGGTGCCGGAGTACGTGCTGCTTGCGCCGTTGTTGCCCACTTGCAACGTCACCGCCACGCCGCCGGTGTCGGACAGGGTTAGGTTGTCGCTTCCGCTCAGGCCGCCGAGGGTGAAGGCGCCGACAATTGGGGCGAAGGCCAGGCCATTGGCGGCCCCGCCGACATAGGTGCTGTTCTGCAACGCCCCGGCGTTGGCCAATAACAAGGCGCCGGCGCTGCTGACCTGGGTCTGCCCCGAGAAGGTATTGCTGCCGGCCAGCGTCAGCGTGCCCGTGCCGCTCTTCACCAGGGGCGTGGTCCCGCCGCTCAGGGGACCGGTAAGGGTGATGTTGCCGGCGGCCGTGTTGAACGTGCCACCGCCGGCAAC
This sequence comes from uncultured Planctomycetaceae bacterium, assembly GCA_964615095.1. Lineage (GTDB taxonomy): Bacteria > Planctomycetota > Planctomycetia > Pirellulales > Thermoguttaceae > JANXQG01. Next base: position 103,688 of record CAZTPX010000011.1, read on the forward strand.
CAACTGCATCGCCAAGCCGATCGTCTGGACGCTGCCGCTCTGGTTCGTGACCGGCCCGCCCAAGAGGATTGAGTTGCCGGTCAAGTTATAAACCGCCGCACCGGCGGCGAAGCTGATGCCGTTGATTTGCGTGCCGGCGGCCAAGTCGTTGTTGTTGGCGGCGTGGCCGCCGCTGAGCGGGCCGAACTGGACGGCCATGCCTACTCCGCCGGCCATCATGGGCACGGCGCCGGTCCAGTTGCCCGGCGTGCTCCAGTTGGTGGCGTTGCTCCCCGTGCCGCCGCCGTTCCAAACGGTGGTGTACCAGCTTGCCACGCGGAAAGTCCTGCCATGGCCATACTTGGCCGGGTCTGCACCGGTGCGGTAATCCGAGTCCTCCTCCTCCGCGTCACTCTTGTGGAACGAGCCGCCGCGCATCACGTACACATAGAGCCCCTCCCCCGTGCCGTCGGTTGATTGCGTGACCGGCGTCGAGGTAAACTGATAGAGGTCGCCCCCCATGTCGTAGGTGCCGTAGGGGCCGGGAGAATCCGCGTAGGCGCCTACCGGCGTGAGGATCCAAGGGACAGCAGCCTGCAAACCGGAACTATTGAAGTTTGCGTTGTTCGTGCCGGTAGCGGAATACACGTCACTGGGCGAGGTGTTGCTCTTCGTCGTGTAGGTCCAGTATCCGGCGTTGGTGCCGCCGGTCTTGTAGTAGGCCGCCTTGTACCACTCGTTCTCCGTGGGAATCCAATAGGTGGCCCCAGGGTTCTTCGTCACGGTGAAGAGTTGCTGGACGGTCGTAGCGCCGTTGAGCGTATAGGTGCCGGTCTCGGTGGTGCCGGGCCCTTCCTGCCCAGTCGGCTGGCCGTTCTCCAGCCAGTTGCAAAACCGGGCGGCATCGCCCCAATTGTCCCAGTTGATGGGAAAGTTCCCATTATCCGCCGGGATGGGCGGAGAACCGAGGTTCGCGGCGGCGCTGGTCGAGAGCGCGTAGGTGTAGTTGCCCGCTGTGCCGGTCCGCGTTATGCCGCAGACCACGGGGTAGTTATAGCTGCCGCTGCTGATGGTGACCCACTGGGTTGTTTGACCGATCGGATCACCGGGATCTGTCGTGTAGGGGCCGGACGTTGCGCCGCCCATCAGTGGATTGTACAAGCCATACGGGTCACTGGTCCTAGCTACGGCGTTGAGGAACTGCACGTACTGAGCGGCCGTCACGTCGTACGTGCCCATGGCGTAGTTGTACGCCACGGACCCGTATCCGCTACTATGATCCGGGCTTCCGTTGATATTCAGGATGTCCTCCGAGCTGGTGTTCATCACGGCCGTATCGGCGACGTTGCCCGGATCGCCCACGTTGCTGAACTTGAGGCTGGTGAGGCCAGCCGGCATGTTGAAGACGTTATAGATCGTCGGCGATTGGGCAACGACGGAGCTGCTTAGGGCAAGGACAACGCTAGACCAAATAACCCACAGAAGACCAAAGCGACGCGGCATGAGACAAGCCCTCCCCAGAGGCGTTTGCGCATTTTGGTCGCCCGGTGCGGCAAAATCGCTTGCCCCGGCGCTGAGAGTCAGCACCACAAGGGAAAGCAGTTCCAGGGGCAAAGACAGCCCCCCCAGCGCTCGCCTAACATGCCCCTAGCATAAGGGAAATCACCAAAGAAGTCAAAAACTTTCGTGTTAGCTGAATCTTTTACGTCATCATGTTGGTGGCAAGCAGGATTGGAGGTAATCCCAGAAGTTCCAATGGTACTTGCCACTGCCGGTTCTTCCTTGTTTTGGCGGTCGATCCATAAATCTAGGGTTGCCTTCCTTTGCGAAGGCCATCTTGGTTCACGGGAGATTGTCCCACCCAACGGACGTACCACGGCCAGAGGAGATAAAAAATCGCTTGAAATAGCAGCTTGACAGAAAGCTTGAGCTCACCTTATACTGATGGCGCGTTCTTGGACCGATTGTCGGCGTTCACCTTTACGATGAGGCAGCGTAGCACCGAAAAAAGCGGTTAGCCACCGCGCGCAGCACATCCACTGCAACTATTCGTGTGCGTTCTTCCCACGTCATCCTGCTTGAGCCAAATTCGTTGGCTTGCTCTGCGCCTGGATTATCCCAGAGTGGCGGGATTGGTATGGCCTCGTGAAATTTGTTTTCTCCACCGCTGCAAGGACCGCAGTTTGTCTGTACCGCTAGGACGTTAAGGCAAGAACCACTCGAGTCTTGGCCCGCTTTCATTCCGTGGCTGCGTGTACACTGTGTGATTCGTGGTGTTCTCCGCAAGACAAAGTGCAAGCTTCTTGAAAAGCTGTTTTGAGCTTGCATTCCCGCAGCCCAGAGGGAAGCCAGTTTCCCGTCACGGTCACGGTCGGTTTTTTTGAATCCAGTTCATTATGCTTTGAGGAGTCACCATGAAGAACATTCGCTTTTGTTTGACGGCGTCGATCGCCCTGTTATTCGGGGCACCGGGATTGACAGCTTTGGCCGACACGCTTTCGGTTACGGGTACCGTCGCACAGTGGAACTTCGACACGCTTGGCGCGGTCGCTGTCGGTGGATCAGGAACCTACAACGACAATGTATTCTACCCGAACAACCCTCCCTTCACTACCGACGGCACGCAGGACAACAACAACTACGGCGAACCTTTTGCAACGTCGTTGGGCATGTCCAACTCGTTCGCCTATATTAGCAGCGGTTCCACGATCGCGGTAGGCTCGGTCCCTGCCTGCGACATTACATCGACAGGGGGTCTCGCCGCGTCGGGAAGCTACACCGCCAATGCCTGGCGAATTCGCGGTCCCGCCAGTAACGGCTACGACGTCACGTCCGGCACGCCGACGGGAACGGGCAACGGATGGAACCTCTTGGCGCCGGAATACTCGCAGGGCGCCGAGTTCCTCGCCGACACTACGGGTTTCAACAACATCGGCGTGGAGTTCAACTACTATTGCACGAACCAAGGTATTCGCGACATGGCGGTTCAGTACACGACGGACGGGAGCACCTGGACCACTGCGCAAAGCCTGATTTCCGTGCCCAACGACTGGTATGGCAGCGGCCAGAACGCCATCCTCATACCTTTCCCCGCCTCCTGCGACGACGATTTGAACTTCGGGGTCCGCATGGTCTCGGCTTACGATAGCACCGGCAATATCGGTGATCAATATGCGAGTGCCACGTTGAAAGGTAGTGGCAAGACGCAAGTTTACAACGACAACTCGGGGAACTGGCGGTTCGGCACCGTCACGATCGTGACCGTTGCATCCGTTCCAGAACCTTCAACGCTGGCCCTGTTGGCCGTAGCCGGCGCGACCGCAGCGATTGGCTCGTTCCGCCGCAAGCGCCGCCCGGTCCTTAGGAACTGATTTCAAGACTGCTCCCGCTGCACGGCTGCCTGATTGGCCTGAATGCGCAATTCGTCGGCTGGGGTCAACTCGGGATGGACCTTGCGCGGGTAGCCCCAGCGCTCGAGGATGGAAATAATTCGCCGCTTGGCGTTCTGACGCGGCTCTGTTTGGTGAGCAATCGCTTTGGTAGTGACAAAGTCATGTACCCTACCGGCAAAATCGCGGGCCACAAAGTGAATCAGAACATTGCGTGGGGAAGTGTCTACCAAAATGCGGCTGAGTTCCAACCCTTCAGTCTTCCCCGCCATGTGACGCAATTTCGCCGCCCCTTTTTGAACATCAACCGTGATGCGGCCGTAACTCCGGCCCAGAATTGCCGCTCGGTCCTTCTCGGGGATTCCCGCCCAGACCTCCGTGAAGACAGACGCTAAGTACTCACGGTCTCGCTCTTCCCCATTGCGGAGAACGATCTGAAAACCGGGCACGAGCTGATGATTCAGGTACATGCAAGTGTTCTTCGGCCTACCGCAGCCAAGAGAGCGGATCGGACGAGGGGACCCGAATCGACGCCGCGTTCATCGGCGGGATGGCCGCCGGAGGCGCGGGAGGCGCGGGAGGTGGAGGCGGATTGGGCATCGCCGGCGGCGCGGCGGGTGTCGTCGCCGCGCCTGTGCCTTGCATGCGGCATTCCAAGAGGAGTTCCAACCGCATGCGGAGCCGCTGGTGCTGATGCCGCAATTCGACATCGCTCAGTTGCATGCGGGCCACCGATTCCAGTAGTTCGGTCAGTTCATAGGCCGTAACCAATTGGTCCGTAAAGGCCTCGCGGAGCGCCTTATCGGTCCTTTCCATTAGTGGCCGGACTTGTGAGGAGTAGTATCCGGCCCTGGCCTGCACGTCCTGCAATTCCAGGTAAAGCGCGGTGGCGTCGCTGATGGTGGTCACGTCCACCAGGTCCTGCCGCGCGCAATTGGTCCGCACGTCCGCCGCACTCTCGGCGATGTGTCCCTGGTTCCTGTTGAAAATCGGCAGATCGACTTCGAGGCGACCACCCCATTCGTCGACGGTGGCCCCGCTCAGATCGGTCCTGTAACGGGGGCCAAGTTTGATGTCGGGAACGGCGTTCCATTTTTCCAAGGAAAGTTGTTCCCTGCTCTTCTCGATCGTGGTCCTGGATTCCGCCAATTCCGGGGCCACCTGGCGGACCCTGGCCTGCATGGCAGCCAAAGGAGCGAAAACGACCGGCTGGACAGCCAACTGGCCGTCCACTGGCGGCGGCGTGCCGTCGGTCGATCCCACGGCACGCGCCAAGCGGACCTTCGCCTGGTCGAGTTGCGTCGCCGTGCTCTGTCGCATCAACTCAAGCCGGTTGGCGGCCAATTGCGTAAGGACCACGCTGCGAAACGGCGCAGCGGCGACGTTGAAGCGGTCCTCTTGGATCCCCGCAACCTGCTTGGCCAGCGCGCTGAGTTGGCCATAGGTCGCGTAAAGTTCCTGCAAGTAGAGCACCTCGACCGCAGCGTCGGTGGCCTCAGTGAGAATGAGTTTCGTATCGCGGCTCATAGCCAACTGGGCCTGGCAGACGCCGCTTTCGGCCACGTTCGTGCGCAACTCGCGCTTCGGTCCGATCGGCAAAACGAACAACAACTGCGTCCTGAGTTCAGGCGGCCCCGGTTCGGAGGTCGAAGTCCGCCCGTCGATCATCAACTCGGGATTGGGCAAGAGCCGCGCGGTGACAATCTTCGCCCTGGCGGCCTCGATTTCGTACTGGTGGACGCGGAGCAGCGGATGGTGCTGGGTAGCATACTGCAATACGCCGGCAATGGATTGTTCGGCCCTGGCGCCGCTGGTCGGCACGCCCAATAGGGGCATGATCACGGGCGAAGTGGCCACGGGCGGGTGGGCCGCCGCAGCGGGTGGCGGTGTAGCCGTATCATCCCCCGAATCCAACGCCTTGGGTTGCATGTCGGCGGCCAGTGTGGCAGACGGCGTTGTAACCAAAGAGTCGGACGAGATGGGAGTCACATAACACGCCGGTATTGCGCCGGAGCCGGGCGCCGCGCCAGGCATCGGACACGTGTAGGACGCGGGGATCGTGCCGTTTCCAGACGCCGTGCCAAGCGCAGAGTTCATGTTCGGCGGTGGCATCGTACCAGGTGCGGGACTTGAGTAGGGCGGCGGCATCGTGCCGGGTGCGGGATTCGAATCCGACGGTGGCATCGTGCCGGGAGGCGTCTGAGCGGCAGGCGTGCTGCTAGCTACGGCCCAACCGCCCGCGGCGGGCGGGGGGGCAGACTTTGTTGCTACCGAATTTGTCGTCGTACATGAGGCAAGCAACACGCTGATGCCCGCCAGCACGCCCCAATTCGCAGCTAGAAGGTGTTTGCCGGGACTTCCTTTCCGGAAACTGCAATTGGCCCCACCTCGACACATAATGATACTTTCGCTTGTTCTGACTATCGAAGCCCGGAAATCCACGACGAGTTTGCCGAATGGCGAAACAAGGCAAGCGCAGACAAGCCTTATTCCGCGCTAGCATCTTTTTAGTCGTCAATCTGCGTAAGAAAAATCAGTCAAAGCGAGATTGACGATTATAGCGCAGGCATTGCTAGCTTAGAAGCTGTTTCAAAACTGCGCCGTGGCGCGGGCGTCTCGCCTGCCTACCGGGTTTTGAAACAGCTTCTCAGATTTCGGCCTCGTCGGCATGCATGAAGACCGAGACATTGGCCAGGCCCTCGACCTTGACCAGTGCGGCTTGCAGTTCGTCGACCCGGCCGGGGTCGCGCAAGAGCATGCGGTAGGCCATGTCGACACCGCCGTCATTGGCCCGCCGCTCGTTGACCAACTCGGTATTCTTGGCGTGGAAACCCATCACGTGTTTGAGATTGCGGTTGGTGGCCACAATGTCGCCGCTGACGCGGAGTGTTACGACGGCGTCATAGCGATGCCGCGTGCCGAAGGAAACCAAGCGCAAATACATGAAGGCAGCCCCGATGCCCAAGGCGCCCAACAAGGCGGTCGAAAACCGCATCGTGCCCACAGTCATGCCTTCCATGACGGTCCACAAGATGAACGTGGTGTCGCGTGTATCCTTGAGCACGTTGCGGAAGCGGATCATGCCGAAGACGGCCAATAGGCCAAAGGCAATCAGCAGATTTCCTGCCATCACGACCATCATGACGGCAACAATCACCGGCAATCCGGCGATCGAGGCCACAAAAGTCCGCGAATAGGAAATCGACTCGTGCGACCACATATAGACGTAGCCGATGAAATGCCCAATGGCGAACGCAAGGAACATGATGAAAATGATGGTCGACGTGCCGCCCACGAAGGTCGGGCCATAGTCGCTGTTGAACAGAGTCGAAATCCATTCATTGTTCATTGCGATAAGTCTCTGCTTGCCAAGGGAACCATAGGTAAGGGGGGGGGGTATAAAAGACCTGCGCAGAGCAGCTTACCCAATTCCCCTAGCTCCCATGATAATTGTCCGATTCATGGAATGCAAGAAGCGGTCGCAAGAGAACCGCAAGAAGTGCGCGTAGGCTTGGTTCCTGCCGGCCTCAAATACGGCAAATTCCGCCTAACCCGGATTATTCATAAGGAGTCAGGCCACCTGGGGCCGGCTCCCTGGTGGTGGGG
>CAZTPX010000012.1:0-108891 GCA_964615095.1 uncultured Planctomycetaceae bacterium
GCAGGAACATGGCGCAATACTCGCCCATAAAGAACATCGCCCAGCGGAAGCCGGAGTACTCGGTCATGAACCCGGCAACCAGCTCGCTCTCGGCCTCGGGCAGGTCGAAGGGGGCGCGGTTCGTGCCGGCGGTCGCGCAAACCATATAGATAAAGAAGGTGGCCAGGGCGAACGGGTTGATAATGTTCCAGTTCGTACACCAGCCTTGCTGCTGCTGGGCAATGTTGGTCAGGTTCATGGTCCCCGCCATCAGCACGGGCACGACAATGCACATTCCCAGCGGGATCTCGAAACTTACGACCTGGGCCGCTTCCCGCATGGCCCCGTAGAGCGACCATTTCGAGCCGGAGGCGTAGCCCGCCAGGATCACGCCGAAGACCTCCAGGCCGCCGATGGCCAGAATGAAGAAGACCGCCGAGTCGAGCGGTTGCACGACCCAGCCCGGTGCGAAGGGCAAGGCCAAGTAAGGTACGAAGGCGGCACAGAAGTTCAAATAGGGGGCCGCGCGAAAGAGGAACCCGTCGGCCCCTGCCGGCACGATGTCCTCCTTGCACAACAGTTTCAGCCCGTCAGCCGCCGGTTGCAGCCAGCCAAACCGGCCGCCCACGCGGGTCGGTCCCAAGCGGTCCTGGATGCGGCCGGAGATCTTACGTTCCATCCACGTGTAGACCGCCACGCAGGTCATCACCAGGGCCAGAATCAGCGCAACCTGCACCAGTCCCCATAGCAGGTAGACAACCCATGCCTGGTCGGCAATCCAGTGAAACCCGTAGATTTCTTTCAGCCAATTGATTAACGTTTGAGCCACGTTTGCTTCTTCTGTGGAACGAACTATTCCCTAGCGATCGATCTCTCCCAACACGATATCCAGCGAGCCGATTACCGCCGGCACATCGGCAATCAGGCATCCCCGGCACAATTCCGCGGCGACCGACAAGTTGCAGAAACTGCTGCTGCGGATCCGCACCCGCCAAGGCACGGGTGTGCCGTCGCTGACTACCATAAAGCCCATCTGGCCCTTGGGCGCTTCGGTCTCCAGGTAGGCCGAGCCCGCGGTCAACTTTTGCCGCAGCTTGATCGGCTCGGCCAAGACTTCCGTATTCTTGCCCAGTTTTTCCAGCGCTTGGCGGATGAGCTTCATCGATTGCACGACTTCCAACATGCGCACGTAGAAGCGATGCCAGCAATCGCCCAACACGGCCTCGGTTGGGACGGCCGGATAGGGGCAATCGTGCGGATATTTTCCATTGACTTGGGCAATGACCTCGAACTGGTAGCCCTCGTACATTCGCGTGTAGACCGGTTCGCCGTCGCGGCGCAGGTCCCAATCGATGCCGCTTCCCCGCAAGACGGGACCGGTGCAACCGTAGTCGACCGCCATCTGCGGCGAGAGCACGCCGATGTTCGCCGTGCGGCGGATAAAGATCGCGTTGCTCGTCAGGGTGGCGTGCAGTTCGTCGATGACCGGCTCGAACTCGCGCAGGAACGTTTCGCAGCGCGCGAGCCAACCCTTGGACAGATCGGTGGTCACGCCGCCGGGCGTAATGTAGGAATAGGTCAGCCGCGCCCCGCAAAGTTCCTCGAAAAGCAACAAGATCTTCTCGCGTTCACGGAAACACCACACGAACGGCGTGAAACTGCCCAGGTCGAGGCCGTAGCAACCGGCGGCTACCAGGTGGCTGGCAATACGGTTCAATTCGCAGACCAGCACGCGCAGGTGATTGAGCCGGGGCGATGGCACGAACCCCAGCAGCTTTTCCACGGCCAGCGACCAGCCCAGGTTCATGTTCATGCTGGCCAGGTAGTCGAGCCGGTCGGTGTAGGGAGTAAACTGCCGCGGCGAAAGGTTCTCGCCGATCTTCTCCGCACAGCGGTGCAGGTAGCCGATGTTCGGCTTCAAGTCGCCAACCACTTCACCGTCGGTCCGCAGCACCAGCCGCAACACGCCGTGCGTGCTGGGATGCTGGGGTCCCATGTTCACGAGCATTTCGTCGCTGCGCAGGTCGAATTCGACCAAATCGGGATCGACGCGTTCAACCGGCATTTTCGATCCTCCTGGCGATGCCGTGATACTCGTGCGGCGGACGGTAATCCTTCCGCAGCGGGTGGCCGATCCAATCTTCAGGCAGCAGGATGCGCGTCAGGTCGGGATGGCCCACGAAATTGACGCCGATCAGGTCGAACACCTCGCGCTCGTGCCAGTTGGCTGTCTTCCAGACGGTGGTAACGCTCGGCAAGTCAGGCAGGCGGCCGGGCGTGTCGTCCTGCCAGCGCGGCAAATTCACCAGGAGCACCAGCCGATGCTTGTACACGAGGCTGGAAAGGTGATAGTGTACTTCCAGGTGCGGCTGCCAGGCGACGGCGGCGGCTTTTTTCGCGTCCGCTTCGAAGTAGTCTACGCCTGAGATGCAGTGCAACATGTTGAACCGCAGGGCAGGTTCGTCGCGCAGCCAAAGCCCGATCTCGGCCAGCGCGCCGCCGGCGACTTCGATCCAAGGATCGATCGCGGCAGGCTCCGCGCGCAGGATCGCAGAACCAAAGCGGCCGCTCAGTTGCTGGTGAATGTCTTCGAATCGCATTGAATGCACTGCCTGAGTTTGCCCAACTACGTCGAACGCACCAATTGAAGCTCTTGTGCGGCCGGCGGCGGGGAACCGCGGATCGCCCGCACCCAATCCAGGTCGCCCCGTCGCCAAACGTAGGCGAAACCGAGTAGAATCAGGGCGAAAAAGGCGGCTAGATCGGCGGCCGCGGCAAGGGCCAGCGAGGAAGCGGCAGCAGGGGTCTCTTCAGGCTCCATCGGCACATCCTGAGCCGTTACGCCCAACTTCGCCTTTGCCGCTGCTACACCCACGTCCGTCGCAAAGCTGGTAGAACCGGGCGGTGGATTTTGCGGATTCATCCAGCGAGTCGCCGTGCCGAAAATCGTTGCCGGCGGAAAGAAGAGGGCCACTTCGACCTCAAATACGATGAACACCAGGGCCACCACGTAGAATCGCAGATCGAACTGCACGAAACTCGTCCCCACCGCCGGCTCGCCGCATTCATAGGCTTCAAGCTTGGCGGGCATCGGCACCTTGGGCCGAACCATCCGCCCAATGAGCAGCGATACTAGCAAGAACAACAAGCCCACCGAGCCGAAGAGGACTGCATAAGCGGCTAATGAGGTCGCTGACATGGCGTATGGCGTTTCAGATTACTGCAAAGCGGCTGCCTACCGACAATCGATCTTCACGCGAAAGGCCGCTCCGCCTGCGATGATTGAGTTCCCAGGCACGTTGGATACGAAAAGTGCTTATTTTAGTGCGTATCCCGCAACTCTGCAAGCCAACGCGCACTTAGTTCTGGCTGGCGCCGCCAATGCGGCCGCGGGTCCTGCCGTCCTCTTCCGATTGGAAGTCGCACTCCGACCGCACGGGCTGTCGGCCCACGTAACCGGCATCCAGGTCGTGCCAGAAATGGACCCGCGATTCGCCCAGTTTCCAGCAAAGATAGACCTTTCGGCCGTTGAGCAGGGCCGGGAAATCGACCAGGCCTTCGCTGCCGCTCTTGGGCTCGACACCCAGCGCCCGCAACTCCTCGACATACTCGTGCAGACGCACCGTGTCCTTCTCCATGTCCTTTTGGACCTGCACCAATTCCTCGTGGTAGGGATCGTGGGAATTATTAGCCTTGCCCCCCAATAGTAGAGAAAGCCGCTGTTGCCGCTCACCCAATTCACACGACAAATCGACGAGATCGGAAACAATCGCGCTGACCAAAGGCAGTGTGGCATTTGCCTCTGCCGGCGTGAAGATCTTGCGTTGAATGGGGCGTTTTGAGAGTGTCTTGCCGCTTCTCATTGGTTGGGTCCTCCATGCACAGGGTGAAGCACCGACTTGGACTGCACCACGGCCAACGGCTCGAGGGTTGCTTTTCCCCAGGCAATTTCCAGAGGTAGCCGCGAAAAGTCAACCCGACATCCATCGCGGGAATAACAGCTCAAGTCATGCGATGACCCCATAAAAATACAATCGACCGGGCAGGGTTCTACGCACAGGGCACAAAACAGGCATTTTCCGTAGTCGATGACGAATTCGGTGACCTGGAAGCCTTTCTTCCCCGGCGCCTTTTGCTTGCCGATCTCGATACAGTTGGCCGGACAGGCCCGGGCACATGCTTCGCAGGCGATGCAGGTTGTCAGATCAAAACGATGGTAGCCGCGAAACCGCGGGGTCACAGCTACCGGAAGCTCCGGGAACTCGTATTTTTCGGTGTAGGTCCGCCGTTGGGGATTGTAGGTCCGCATCCAATAGCGAAGCCCCACCCAAAGGGCGTGCGAAACGGTCGCTACAGCGACATAAATGTTCCGAAACCAGTTCAGCATAGGCGGAATCTTTTCGAGAAAAGAAAAAAGCGGCACTCGGGGACAGTCTATTATAAGGCAATCCCAGCGGAAGCCACAATGGGCGATCGGAATTTGCCCTGCCGGCAAAAAATTCGCGCGCCACCACATTTATTGCGTCGGCCCGAAATACGTCACGTAAGATGGGCTTTAGCCCGTGACTGACGGGCTAAATCACATCCTGCATGTGATCTATATTCGTGCTGGGGCAGCAGTTCCTCTCCGCGGGATTGGTTGCCTGGGAACGATTTTGAACTTTATCTATAAGACGTTGTTTGTCAAGCATTTAGGTCGAAATTGTCGGTTTTCGGCCGTGGTTGCCGACCACCCGGAAAACGTGCAAACTGGTAAACCTTAGGAGATATGTGTCGAGAAAATATAGAAAAATTGCAAAAAATGGCGAATTGCGCCCGGAATCACTTGACTTCGCATAATTGCAGCGTATCGTAAAATGATAGTGGTATGTATCGTTATACATACTCACCGGCTTCTGCGAGGGCGCGAGAATCTGGATGCTCTAGCGAGAGGGCGAAGGAACGTACCATGTTAGTGTTATCTCGGAAGAAGAACGAAAGTATTGTCATCAACGATGACATTACGATCGTGGTTGTGGAAATTCGTGGGGACAAGGTCCGCTTGGGTGTTGAGGCTCCCAAAGAGGTACCGGTCCACCGCCGCGAGGTTTTCGATGCGATTCATCGCAACGAACCGATTGGCGGAGAAAAGACCGCCTCTCAGAGTGAGAACCCTGGAACCACCGATCCAGCTTGAGACCCTGCCACTCCACGATCCGTCCACCCACGCAAGCTATCTGCACGTGAGTCGTCGCCCCTTTTGGATGGTTTGTAGTTCCAAAATGCTCTCTTGCTCGCATAGCCATAAGTTCTGAAGGACAGGTCTCTAACGTCTATTTTGCATGCGCTGCATCCTTTGATGAGCCGTTCCACGATTTCCCGCGTGAACAATCCGGCTTGACGCCCCCTTGACGCAGGCTTCCCCCATAGGGTATACAATCTACTCTGTGTCGGAATGTGTCATATCGGTATAGGCCGATTGCAATTCGGCCCCGTCGTCTAACCAGGTTAGGACACGGCCCTTTCAAGGCCGGAACACGGGTTCAAATCCCGTCGGGGTCATTCTGGAAAGCGGAAGGATGAAGGCCGATGAGTGATTCCCCCCTCCACCTTCCGTCTTCCGCCTCGCCCTACGATGCCCTGCTGATTGTCTCTTTCGGCGGCCCGGAAGGTCTGGACGACGTTCTTCCCTTTCTGGAAAACGTAACCCGCGGCCGGAACATCCCGCGCGATCGATTGTTGGAGGTTGCCCAGCACTACGACCGCTTCGGCGGGGTCAGCCCCTTGAACGGCGAGATTCGTTCCCTGCTGGCCAAACTGGTGCAAGATTTGAACGCCCATGGCCCGCACTTGCCGGTCTATTGGGGAAACCGCAACTGGCACCCCCTCCTGACCGACGTTGTCCAGCAGATGGCCGACGATGGCATCCGTCGCGCCCTGGCCTTCGTGACCTCGGCCTTCGGTTCCTATTCGAGTTGCCGGCAGTATCGCGAAGATCTTGCCCACGCCCGGCAGGAAGTTGGCGCGGAGGCCCCGCAAATCGACGCCATTCGCCGTTTTTACAACCATCCGGGCTTTATCGAGTCGGTGGCCGATCGCACGGGCGCTGCGCTGGAGGAGTTGCCCGCGGACCGACGCGACAAGGCTGCCTTGATTTTCACGGCACACAGCATTCCCCTTGCCATGGCGAAATCGAGCCCCTACCAAGCACAGCTTAGCGAGGCGTGCCGCTTGGTGGCCGACGCGATTGCGCGTCCAACCTGGCAACTGGCCTTCCAGAGCCGCAGTGGGCCGCCGTCGCAACCGTGGTTGGAACCCGATATCAAAGCAGTGGTGCGGGCGATCGCCGCGCAGGGTAATGTTCGCCAGGTTGTAGTCGTTCCCATCGGATTTCTGCACGATCACATGGAGGTTGTTTTTGATCTGGACGTCGAGCTTTTCGAGCTTTGCGAGGAGTTGAATCTTACGATGGTCCGCGCCGAAACGCCAGGGCTGCACCCGCGGTTCGTGCAGATGATTCGTGAGTTGATTCTCGAGCGGACCAATCCCAACAGCCCGCGCTTGGCATTAGGCGCTGATGGCCCAGCGGACGATGTGTGTAGGGATGACTGCTGCCAAACGGTGCAATCCAAGACAAATTGACAGTTCAGCAATAAACTTCGGTAATCACGAATTCCCGAAAGCACGAAAGCACGAAAAACAGTTAGAATTTGGCGAAGCGTTCACAATTGGTTGACTGTTTTGTATGTGTTTTGGATACGCGACTGCTTATCAAACCGCATCGTTTCGTGGTTGTCATAACCTCGAAATATGGCTACAATATAGCCAGAATGAAACACGAAATCATCCTGTCGCCTGAGGCCGTCGAAGATCTCCAGTCGCTCACTGCGAACGAACAATCTCTTGTGAAAAGCAGCTTGGAAACTCATTTGCGCAATGAGCCAACCAAGGTAAGCAAGAGTCGCATTAAGCGGCTGAGGGGAATATCGCAGCCTCAGTATCGCTTGCGCATTGGTGAAATTCGCGTTTTCTATGACGTAGCTGAGGAATCGGTCGAAGTTCTTGCGATTGTGAAAAAGTCGGACGCGCTTGGTTGGCTTGAGAGAAAGGGGAAACCTGATGAAGGAAGTGGCTCTGTCTGAGGTGAAAGACGATTTGTCGAAGTACCTGCATCTGGCGGAGAAGGAAGAAATCGTAATTACCAAGCACGGAAGACCGGCGGGCATTCTAATCGGTTTTGAGTCGGAAGACGACTGGTTTGATTATCGTCTTGAACACGATCCGCGGTTCTTGCAACGCGTAAGCGCAGCACGGCAAAGCTTACGTGCAGGACGGGGTGTGAAACTTGAAGATGTCGAGTTCTAGGTCCTCTCCCATGCTCTACCGTCCCCTCGCCAATACCGGCATGCAGGTCTCGGAAGTGGCCTTGGGCTGCTGGCCGATTGCGGGCATGACAAGCCCGGGCGTTACCGACGCCGACAGCATTGCCACCATCCGGGCCTGTTTCGACGTGGGAATCAACCACCTCGACACCGGCTACTGCTACGGCGCCCACGGCGAGAGCGAACGGCTTATCGCTGGCGCGCTGGGCAACCGCCGCAAGGAAATGGTGATCGCCACCAAGGGCGGCATTCACTGGTCGCCGGAGGGCCAGCAGGTGGTCGATGGCCGGCCGGGCACCCTGCGGCGGCAGTGCGAAGAAAGCCTGCGGCGATTGGACACCGACCACGTGGAACTTTATTACTTGCACGCGCCGGACCTCAAGACTCCCATCGCCGAATCAGCCGGCGAACTGAAGCGACTGCGCGACGAGGGCAAGCTGCTGGCCGTGGGCGCGTCGAACGTCACGCTGGCCCAACTCGAAGAGTTCGCCGCCGTTTGTCCGCTGGCCGCGTACCAACCGCCTTACAACATGCTCCTGCGGCAGATCGAGGCCGACACGCTGCCTTGGTGCCGCCGGCACGGAGTGGCGGTGATGGTTTACTGGCCGCTGATGAAAGGCCTGTTGGCCGGCCGAATTGCCCGCGATCAGGTCTTCGGTCCCGACGACAGCCGCCGCAAGTATCCCATGTTCCAAGGCGAGGAGCGGCGGAAGAACCACGACCTGGTCGATCGCTTGCAGGAAATCGCCCGGCGTTGCGGTCATAGCGTGGCCGACCTGGTGATTCGCTGGACCGTCCAGCAGCCCGGCATCACTAGCGCGCTGTGCGGGGCCAAACGGCCCGAGCAGATCCGCGAAAACGCGGGGGCGTCGGGCTGGCAACTCGACGGGCAGCAGTTGGCCGAGATCGACCAGGCCCTGGCCGAGCGCGGCGTTTCGGCCTTTCGCGCCCCGGTGTAAAGTTTACGTGGACTCGTCGATCGGCTGAACTCGACGCAACTGGTTAACCGTAAACAGGTTGTAGCATCGTCGCTTGTTTCACACCCTACTTGCCGTAGAATTACCGTAAACAGAAGCGGCGCATGAAGAAAACGGTCTCCATTACGACGTTGTTCCTGGACGTGGGCGGAGTGTTGCTCACCAACGGCTGGGGCCGTCAATCCCGGGCGGCGGCCGCCAAGCTTTTTGCTCTCGATGCAGAGGAAATGGAAGATCGGCATCACCTGACCTTCGATACCTACGAATCGGGCAAGCTCACCCTGGAAGAATACCTGGGCCGCACGGTCTTCTATCAGGAGCGGCCATTCACGCGCGAACAGTTCCGGGAATTCATGTTCGCCCAGTCGCAACCGCATCCCGAGATGCTGGAGTTGGTCCGCCAGATCAAGGCACAGTACGGTCTGCAAATCGCCGTGGTCAACAACGAAGCCCGTGAACTGAATGCCCATCGGATTCAGAAATTCAAGCTCGGCGAGTTCGTGGATTTCTTCATTTCTTCCTGCTTCGTCCACTTCCGCAAGCCCGACGCCGACATCTATCGGCTTGCCCTGGACGTCGCCCAGGTTGCGGCCGAGCAGGTCGTCTATATCGACGACCAGCCGCTGTTTGTCCAGGTGGCGCAAGGGTTGGGCATTCACGGCATCCGTCATGCGGATTATCAATCGACGCGGGCGCATCTGGCCGCGCTGGGCCTGGAGCTTGACGAGCACTAGGCATGGAACCTGCTAATCCCCGCATCCTGACGGTCAACGGCGGTTCGTCGAGCATCAAGTTCGCCATGTTCGAGGGCGGCGACCCATTGCGGCGGATTCTGCAAGGCGCGATAGAGCGGATCGGCCGGCCGGAGGCTGCGTTTCGAGTGAAGGCCACGGACCCGGCGGATAACGTCGCGCGGGCAGTGACAGCGCCGGACCACACCGTGGCGGTGGGTGTCTTGATGGATTGGATCCAACAGCGCGGCGGGCGCGATGCCTTGACTGCTGTGGGGCATCGCGTGGTACACGGCGGACCGAAGTTCAGCCAGCCCCAGCGGCTCACGGCGGAAATGGTCGAGGAACTGCGGCGGTTCTGCCCCTTCGACCCCGAGCATTTGCCGGAGGAGATCCTCTTGACCGAGGCCTTTCATCGCCGTTTCCCCGACCTGCCGCAGGTGGCCTGTTTCGACACCGCCTTTCACCATGATCTGCCGCGGGTCGCCCAGATATTGCCGATTCCGCGCCGCTACGAGGCCCAAGGCGTACGGCGCTACGGGTTTCACGGCTTGTCCTACTCGTTCCTAATGGGCGAATTGGCCCGCGTGGCCGGGGTCGAAGCGGCAGGCGGCCGGATCGTTCTCGCCCACTTGGGCAACGGCGCGAGCCTGGCGGCGGTGCGCGGCGGCAAACCTATCGACACGAGCATGAGTTTCACCCCCACCGCCGGCATTCCCATGAGCACCCGCTGCGGCGACCTCGATCCCGGCCTGCTCTGCTACCTGCTCCGCACCGAGGGCCTCAATGCCAAGCAGTTCAACGAGATGATCAACTTCCAGTCCGGCCTGTTGGGCGTCTCGGAGACCAGTTCCGACATGCGCGATCTGCTCGACCGCGAATCGCAGGACGTCCGGGCGGCGGAAGCGATAGCCCTGTTCTGTTACCAGGCGAAGAAATGGATCGGCGCATTCGCCGCGGCCTTGGGCGGGCTTGACACACTTGTATTCGCCGGCGGCATCGGAGAAAATGCGCCCGTGGTCCGTGCCCGAATTTGCGAGGGACTCGCGCTGCTGGGCATCGAACTGGACGACAAGCAGAACACCGCCGGCGCAGACCTGATTTCCACCGCCACCAGCCGGGTCGCCGTCCGCGTCGTGCGCACCGACGAGGAATGGATGATCGCCAACCTGGTGTGTCAGGTGCTCGGGCTTGGCGCCGCGTAAGCACCGCCGAAGTAATATATTCGTAGCACGGACTTTAGTCCGTCAGCGACGGACTAAAGCCCGTCCTACGTAAGGTATTTTCTCGCCGGAGTCATAAAGCTCAAAGGTGAACCATGAAAACCAATACGCTCTCATCGGAACTACTTCAGAAAATCGACGCCTACTGGCGGGCCGCCAATTACTTGTCGGTCGGTCAGATCTATCTTTACGACAACCCGCTGTTGAAGCGGCCACTGACGCTCGCGGACGTGAAGCACATGCTGTTGGGACACTGGGGCACCACGCCCGGCCAGAACTTCATTTACGCGCACCTGAACCGGATCATCAAGAAGTACGACCTCGACATGATTTACGTCTCCGGTCCCGGGCACGGCGGGCCGGCCGTCGTGGCAAACACCTATCTCGAAGGCACCTACAGCGAGATTTATCCAAATATCAGCCAGGACGAGGCCGGGCTGCGGAAACTCTTCCTGCAGTTCTCCTTCCCCGGCGGAATTCCCAGTCACGCCTCGCCGGAGTGCCCCGGCTCGATCCATGAGGGCGGCGAGTTGGGCTATTCGCTCAGCCACTCGTTCGGTGCGGTGCTGGACAATCCAAATCTCGTGGTCGCCTGTGTGGTCGGCGACGGCGAGGCGGAAACCGGCCCGCTGGCCACGGCCTGGCATTCCAACAAGTTTCTCAACCCGGTCAGCGACGGCGCCGTGCTGCCCATCTTGCACCTCAACGGCTACAAGATCGCCAACCCGACCATCCTGGCCCGTATCGAACACGAAGAGTTGGAACAGTTGCTCCGCGGTTACGGCTGGACGCCGTACTTTGTCGAGGGGCATGAACCCGAACTCATGCACGAGGCCATGGCCGCGACGCTCGACACTGTAGTCGAGCAGATTCGGCAGATCCAGCAGGAGGCCCGTGCCCATGCCAGCGCGACGCGCCCGCGCTGGCCGATGATCGTGCTGAATTCTCCCAAGGGCTGGACAGGGCCCAAGATCGTCGATGGGCTGCGCGTGGAAGGCACCTTCCGCTCGCACCAGGTGCCGCTCTCCGATCCGGCCACGCATCCCGAGCATCTCAAACTTCTCGAAGACTGGCTGAGGAGCTATCGGCCGGAGGAACTTTTCGACGAAACAGGCCGCTTCAAAGCCGAGTTGGCCGACCTCGCGCCCCAGGGCCAGCGGCGGATGGGCGCCAATCCGCACGCCAACGGCGGCATCCTGCTCCGCGACCTGCGTATGCC
This sequence comes from uncultured Planctomycetaceae bacterium, assembly GCA_964615095.1. Lineage (GTDB taxonomy): Bacteria > Planctomycetota > Planctomycetia > Pirellulales > Thermoguttaceae > JANXQG01. The sequence continues at coordinate 11,491 of CAZTPX010000012.1, forward strand.
CGATTTTCGCGACTACGCGGTGGACGCGCCCTCGCCCGGCGTGCCCGGCATCGGCGATACGCGCGTGTTGGGGCCTTTCCTGCGCGACGTGGCGAAGCTCAACGCCTCGCAGCGGAACTTCCGCGTCTTTGGCCCCGACGAGACGGTCTCCAACGGCCTGGAGGCCCTCTTTCAAACCACCGCACGCCAATGGGACGCCGCCACGCTGCCCGGCGACGAGTTCCTGGCCCCCGCCGGACGCGTCATGGAAATGCTCAGCGAGCACCAGTGCGAGGGCTGGCTGGAAGGCTACCTGCTCACCGGGCGGCACGGGTTGTTCAACTGCTACGAGGCCTTCATCCACATCGTCGACTCGATGTTCAACCAGCACGCCAAGTGGCTGAAGGTCACCGCGGGCCTGCCCTGGCGGCGGAAGATCGCCTCGCTGAACTACTTGCTGGCCTCGCACGTCTGGCGGCAGGACCACAACGGCTTCACGCACCAGGACCCCGGTTTCATCGACCATGTGGTGAACAAGAAGGCCGAGATTGTGCGGGTTTACCTGCCGCCGGACGCGAACTGCCTGCTCTCGGTGATGGATCACTGCCTCCGCAGCCGTCATTATGTCAACGTCGTTGTGGCCGGCAAACACCCGGCGCCGCAGTGGCTGACGATGGATGCCGCCGTGCGGCACTGCACCAAGGGCATCGGCATCTGGCCCTGGGCCAGCAACGACCAGGGCGTCGCGCCCGACGTGGTCATGGCCTGCTGCGGCGACGTGCCCACACTGGAGACCCTGGCCGCCGTCTCTATCCTCCGCACGCACCTGCCGGAACTGGCCATCCGCGTGGTCAACGTCGTCGACCTCATGAAGCTGCAACCGCAGAGCGAACACCCGCACGGCCTGAGCGAGGTTGATTTCGACGACCTCTTCACCACGGACAAGCCGGTGATCTTCGCCTTCCATGCCTACCCCTGGCTGATCCACCGGCTGACTTATCGCCGCGCCAACCACGGCAACATCCACGTCCGCGGCTACAAGGAGGAGGGCACTATCACCACGCCCTTCGATATGACCGTCTTGAACGAACTGGACCGCTTTCACCTCGTGATCGATGCCGTCAACCGCCTGCCGCAGACCGGCGCCAAGGGCATCTACCTGAAGGAACAACTCCAAGACAAGCTGATCGAGCACAAGCAGTACATCGATAAGAACGGCCAAGATATGCCGGAAATCCGCGACTGGAAATGGAGCAACTCCAAGTGAGACTGCATGCGGCATGGGCAACACTGCTTTTCATCAGCTTGTCGATTCTAAACGTGCGTGCGGCGGAATCGGAATCCTACGCCTTGCAGGGCTACGGCCGCATAAGCTTGGAAATTGCCGGCGGCGACAGTCCGGCCGTCTTTCGCTGCGAAGACGATGCATCTGCCGATCGGTTGCTGAGCAAACTGCTGGCCGACTTCTCCTGGGACCGGCTTACCGGCCCGCAGCGACAGACCCTTACTGACGGCGTCTCCGCCTTGAAGCTCCAGCTTCGTAGCACGGAATTTGTTCCGTCGCATTCACGGACCATCGCTGACGGCGTCTCCGCCCTGAAGTCCCAGCCGCGAGAACTGCTGCTCTTCGCCCGGCAGGGTCGCACCGTCTACGCCCTCTGCGGTGACTCAGCGGAGGCGATCGAGCGCCAAAGGGTCAAGCTGGGGCTAGATCTCCAGCACGCGCAATTCAAGCCGTTGCGGCGCCATCCCATGTCACTGGACTTCTTCGACCTGCGGGCGGTGAGCATGTATTACTTGCCGCTCAACGTGCTGGACATGGCCGACGGCTTGCACCGCTACGACGCCGGGCCGCTGGGGCAAACGAGCGCCTTCTGGCACGAGTCGTGCTATGGGCATAGCTTCTTCGGCCCTTACTTCAGCCTGGACGAGTTGGTCGACGGGGCCGGGCATTTCTTCCCGCACGAGTGGATGATCCGGCAGGCCGTGGCCGACGACACGATCGTGATGAGCCACGTGGGCCAGTACGGCGCGCCGTGGTGGATGCGGAACCGTTTTCCTCGCGACATCGTGCAATGGGACCCATACGCGATCAGCGGCTGGAACGCCCTGGAGGCCATGGCCGGCACGCACCTCAGCCAGCACGCCGCACCCGAGGCCTTTGCTTATGCGCAGCGCTTTGCTCGGCAGGCGCTGGCCTCGCTTGCGGCCACGGCGGGCGATCACCTGGGCTGCTTCCGCGAAACGGCCGGCGGCCATCCGGGTGATGAATTGGCCCTGCACCACGCCAGCACCGAGTTGATGGACTACGACGAGGCCGGCCAGGCCGCCTTCCGACGCTGGCTGCGGGAAGTCCGCGGGCTGGACCTCGCCGCGCTGGGACGCCGCTGGTTCGACGATCCCGGCCATTACCGCTCGTGGGACGAGGTGACGCTGCCTTCCCATTACGAGTTCTTCGGCCGCTTCGGCGACGGCAGCCTGAACCTGCTGGCGGATTGGGCGTGGCGGCCCGACGATCCGCGGGCCGAATCGCAGGGCTGGCACCGGCCCGACTATCGCACGGACGACTCGTGGACGCCCACCGACCTGGCCCCTTCGATGAAGCAGCTTTTCCTCTTCGGTTCCAAGAGCGATGCCCGGCTGCGGCAGGGCAAGAGTACCGTCGCCTGGTTTCGCAAGGAGTTCGACCCCTCGGCGTGGCTGGCCAAACAGCCGGGCGGCGAAATCTATGTCGTCGCGCAAGTCGGCGACGAAAGGAACCAGCCGGTCGAAGTCTTCCTCAACGGCAACTACCTGGGGCCGATCGCTCCCCGGGCCGTGCAATCCGGTCCTGTGGCCTTCCGCGCGACCGGCCTGATAATGCCCGGCCGGAATGTCCTCTGCCTGAAGGTGAAAAGCGGCCTCGTTCGCGGCCCCGTGTTCCTCACCCGGCACGAGCCGCGGCGTTATCCGTATCTGGGGACGCAAGAAAACGCCCGCTGGGTCGATCTCCGCGATTGGACGGGCGAGAAGCTCGTCTTGGGCTGGAAGCGGGGCGCCCGCGACGCGCGGCAAGCCGAGCCGGACGTGCCGCTCTTGTTCTGTCCCGGCAGCAGCCTGGAGTTGTCGGACCAGTTTCTGGGCTTGAAACGGGAACTGGGGATTGGCGCGATCCATTTCACCGGCGGCGGCTCCTCGTACATGCCCTGGTGGCCCGGGCTGGGCTACGTCTGGGGCGCGTACGGCACCTCCGAGGAAGGTGGCACGATCACCGACCCGCACGGGCTGGACAACGAGCTGGCGTGGATGCTGCTCAATGGCCAAGGGCATCACAACTACTATTATTCCTCGATCGACTGCATGCGGGTCGAGCAGGAGACCGGCTGGTTCTCGCACAATCGCCGGCTGCTGGAATTGGTTGGCAAGGCGAGTTGGCGGCGTCCCGCGGTGGCCGTCTTCCGTTCGGCCCGCAACGAACTATACTTTCCGGAGAACGATTCGAGTTACGCGAACGACCCCGGCCGCGGCCTGCTGCAGGCGGCCCATTACGCCAACGTCTACGTTACCGAGGCCGAGATCCGCGCCGGCCTGGTCCGCGATTACTCGGTTATGATCGACGCGGGCAACAGCGTGTTGGACGAGGCCACGCTCGACGGGCTGGTGGCCTATGTCCGCGGCGGCGGCACGCTGGTGGCCGTCGAGAACACGGGCCGGCACTCCCCATTACAGCCCGATGCCTGGCCGATCGCCCGCCTAACTGGCATGCGGGTCTTGGGCGTGCGGGAGAACATGCGGCTGGCGGTGCCCGCCGATTCGAAGCACTTGCCGCAGCTGGCAGGCGCGGCCTTCCAGGGCAGCGGCCTGGCCTTGGCGCCCGCTTCTGTAGGGAACGGCGGGGCACCCGCGCAGCGGGTCGATGGCGTTCCGTCCGGTTTGGAACGGCACCGACCCGCTTCGCGGGTGCCCCGCCGTTCCCTACAGGACGATGCCTCGCCCGAGATTCTCGCCCGTTGGCAGGACGGCACTATCGCCGCGGCCATGCGCCACCTGGGTCGGGGACGCGTCGTGGTGCTCGGCTCTTCATTCTGGCGGAGCGACACCAAGCAAACGGCCGACGGCCGACGCCTCGAGCAAAGCCTGCAAAGTACGCTGCTGACCGATCTCCTGAGCGACGTAAGTGTGCGGCGGCTGGTCGATGCCAGCAGTGAAGACGTCTGGGTGCGGCGGCTGGAGACCAAGAACGGCCTGCAGCAATGGGTCGTGGCATTCAACGCCGGGCGAGGGCCGGTGCAGGACGTGACCATTCGCATCCCGTTGGCCGAACGTCCGCAGCGGGTCGTCGATGTCGTATCGGGCGAGTCCGTCAAGTTCGGCTTTGACAGCGATGAGACAACCGTCACACAAACCCGAAGCGTCAGCGAGGCCCCCTCTCTTGCCCATCGGGCTAATGTTATCCGTATCTCGAACCTCTCGCTGCCGCGCAGCGGCGTGCGTGTCTTGGCGGTCGAGAACACCCAACCGCTGGCAGCGGTAGCCCACTGGTTCGCGGAGAAATGCCGCTATGCCCAGCGTGCCCCGGAGATTAAGCCGACGGAAGAGCCTCCCGCGCCTCCGGCCACGGCGATCGTTTTCGACGCCTTCCGCTTCCACCGGGCGGAAGGCGACGCCCGGCAAAACCGCGTATGGCTCGACGAGCCAACCGATCGCCCACCCTGGAAGCCGCAGAGTTATGGCTTTTGGGACGAGCAGGGCCAGCCCGCCCACGGTGTGGGGCTCTATCGCCGCGCGTTCCAACTGCCCGAGGCCTGGCGCGGACGGCGGGTTTTGTTGGCTTGCGTGTCGTTCGACTATCCCGTCTTCTTGGAAAATGCCGAGTTCTTCGTTAATGGGCACGCGGCGGGTCAGTACCGCGGCCATGCCTGGGCCAATTTCGAGGTCTTGGACATCACGCCCCATCTCGTGCCCGGCGAAAACCGCCTCGCCGTGCGGGTCGAAGCCGAGCACGTCCGCGGCGGTTACATCGGTCAACTCGTCGCCTATCCGCTGGAGACGCTTGACGACGCCCGGGACTTGCGTGAAGGCTGGCGGCTGCACGACGACAATCGGCGTTATCGCTCGGTTTCGCTGCCGCTGAAGGCCACCGGCCGCCACCTGGAGACCGACATCGCCCTGCCGGCCGGCTGGCAAGGAAGAAACGTCTACCTGGAGTTCGAGGTCGCAGACCGCTGGGTGGGCATCGTGGTGGTCAACGGCCGCGCGATTGCCTACAACCAGTCTCTGCACCCCTATGCGAACATCATGCAGGTGAACCTTTATCCGTGGGCAAAACCTGGGCAGGCCAATCGCATCGAGCTTTGGCCGCGTTCGCCGCAAGAGACGCCGGGGCAGTGGATGGTGGTCGATCGCGTGCGGATTGGCACGGTCGGGCCTGCCACTCCGCCGGGCGGCGCAGGCCCTTCGGCCCTGCTGCCCACGATGGCCGCTGTCGGCGTTGCGCCGCCGGCTCCTGCCGACGCACCCAAAACGGCCGCTGCGTCCCACGAGACGACTCAACCGCGCAAGGCCGCCCCGCTTGTTCTGAACGGCGAATTCGAGCATTGGTCGTCGCTCTCGCCGCAGCGGCAGCGCGACGCGATGGTGAAGAATGTGGTCCTCACGGCCGATCATCTTGCGCCAGACAACTGGAGCCCCGGCCGGGAGCTTGGGGGCCAGCAGCGCCTGACCGGTAAGATCCTCCCCGATAAGACAGTGAAGCATTCGGGGCAGTATTCCGCACGGCTGGAAAACGGTGATCCACGCGACATTACGGTATTGGAATACTCGACGGAGCGTGCCGACTTGCCGGGCAAGCCGGCCATCTTGCCCAATCGCCGTTATACGGTCCGCTGGTGGGTGAAGGGTGCGGGCGTGGAGAATGGCGATGCCGGTCCGATCCTCATGTTGAATGTCTTGAGCGTCAAGCAGGGCCAAACCTACCGGACTTTCGCCGCTGAAAGCGGCCCGCTACCGCAAGGGACTTTCGATTGGCGGCAGCGTCAACTGACGTTCATCACCGACGCCTACGCGCGGTCGGTGAGTTTCAGCTTCCAGTTGCGCTGGGCCACCGGCGTCATCTGGTACGACGACGTCGAGTTGGAAGATCTCGGCCCGGTCGTGCCCGTGGATACGTACTGAGAGGCTATCCGAGAAGTCTCCCCTCTCCCTCCGGGAGAGGGGCAGGGGGTGAGGGCTTATGCAGCGGAACAACGTGAAAATGGTCGATTTCGCCGCAAGTTGCCCTCACCCTAACCCTCTCCCGGATGGAGAGGGGACGTGTCTGGGAGACTTCTCGGATAGCCTCTGAGCGGAAAGACGCATCCTGCCGACGGGGATTTTGCCCGAACTTGCCAGAAATCAATTAATCATTACGGATTGTTATGGGGGTGTGATATTTACTTTCAGCATGTCCGTGGAGTGAGAACATTACTTTATTTGGTTTTTTCGAATTTGCCGAAATTTCCGAAAAACCACACTGTTTGATTGACTTTTTTGTTGAATTGGGACAAACTGGAGTTATCCTTCGAATTGATTTGCACCATGATACCCTTCAACAAGCCTTATATCGCCGGGAAAGAGTTGTTCTACATCGCCCAGGCGGTGACCCTTGGCAACATCGGTGGTGATGGCCGTTTCACGCAACAGTGCTCGCGGCTATTGGAGAATCGTTTTGGGATCGGCAAGGTCCTGCTGACGCCCTCCTGCACGGCAGCCTTGGAAATGGCGGCCATGCTGGCCGACTTGGGCCCTGGCGACGAGGTGATTGTTCCCTCGTACACCTTCGTATCCACGGTGAATGCTTTCGTGCGAATGGGAGCGGAACCGGTGTTTGTCGATATCCGCCCCGATACGTTGAATATCGACGACCGCCTCATCGAACGTGCCATCACCCCGCGAACCAAGGCGATCTTCCCGGTCCACTACGCGGGCGTGGCCTGCGAGATGGACAACATCATGGCGCTGGCCGAGAAGTACAACCTGTTTGTCGTTGAGGACGCGGCCCAGGCGGTCAACTCCTTTTACGACGGCCGGGCGCTGGGTTCCATCGGGCACCTGGGCTGCTATAGCTTCCACGAAACCAAGAATTACGTGTGCGGCGAGGGCGGAGCGCTTTGCATCAATGACCCCGCACTGATCCAGCGGGCGGAGATCTTTCGCGACAAGGGCACCAATCGCCAGCAGTTCTATCGTGGCGACGTGGACAAGTACACCTGGGTCGATGTCGGTTCTTCCTACGTGCCCAGCGAGATCTCTTCGGCGTTCCTTTACGGGCAGTTGGAGATGATGGACGAGCTGACCGAGCGGCGGTGCAAAATCTACCAGTTCTATCGCGAGCATTTGGAGGAATTGGAGAAGAAAGGGTTGTTGCAAATACCGTTTCTTCCCGACGAAGACAACTGTGTGAGCAACTACCACTTGTTCTACCTGCTCATGCCCGATCTGGACTCGCGCGACGCGCTGATTACCGCCTTGAAGTCCGAGGGGATCAAAGCCGTCTTCCACTATGTGCCGCTGCACAGTTCGCCCATGGGGCAGACGTTCGGTTATCGCGAAGGTGATTTGCCGCTTACCGAAGATCTGAGCGGCCGCCTGGTCCGGTTACCTCTATACTATGAGATCACCGCGCAGGAACAAATGCGGGTCGTGAATGCCGTCCGGCAGTTCTGCGAGACGGTGGTTATGGGCAAGAAGGGCCGTCCTGCGCACGTCCTGTCCTGGCGAGCGATCGCATAGCGGGCCAAGCCCGCGTTCCAGAACACGTTTGCCGTTTCGCAGTCTATCCTGCAGCAAAACTGCAAAGTCCTTCGTAACACGGAATTCATTCCGTGGCCTTGCCCTTCGTAGGGCACGACGGAATGAATTCCGTGCTACGGAGGGCTGTCCTGCCGGACTTTGCAGTTCTCCTGGCCTATCCTGGACGGCTACCGGTTGTCTCTTCCCGCGGCACCAGCGGCGGGCCGAAATTGTGCAGGTAGAACAGGACGGGAATACCCGAGTGCGCCGTCCGCTTGGAAACTGGCGATCGCCCATTCGTCGCTCGACGAAGCGACGACGCCCGCCACGATGATCCGCCCGCTGGGTTCGACCGCCACGGCGGCCGCTTCGCTGAAGGGGCCTTGGGCGATTCCGGTCGGGTTGAACGTATAGTCGAGCCCCTCGCCGTCGGGCAGGTACTTTAATAGAGCGAAGTTGCGCGTTCCCACGTCGCCGGCCAGGAAAATCGAATCGTCCTGCCCCACGGCGATCACGCAACCACCGCCTTCCGGGGCAAGAATGGCCGCGGCGCACACTCCGTGCCCGTGGGTTGCGCCACTCGCCCCTGAATTCCGCCTCCATGTTACTCCCGGCACGCCGTCCTTAAGCATGGCGGATATGGGTGACCCCGACGCCCCACCCCGCCCCGCCCGACACCCCCGACGCCCGGCGGGTGCGGCGATCGCCGGCGACCCCGGAACGGGTGAGAAAATCGCCAACGACATGTTGGCCGCGTTGCGCGGGGGGGGCCTACGACAATCTACCGCGGCGCGTGCGTTCTGCGAATCGAGGCCGTCAGAATCCCGACAGCCGCCAGCCCTCCTTCGGTTTCCGGCCGGCCCACACGATCGACTTCTAACTCTTCTCAGTGCGGGCCTTTTCGCCACGTTCGCGGGCCATTATACTCTCTTCCAGGATATGACACTGGAAATCTCTCAACTCGACGCGGCACGCCAAAGGGTCCAAGCGGCTTACGACCCGGAACTTCTGCGCACGGCCGGCCATCGGCTGATCGAATTGCTGGCCGACCACCTCGCCGTGGTCGAAGCGGGCCAAGGCGCTGTGCTGCCCTGGCGGCATCCGGCGGAAAACATCTGCCTGGCTGGTGAAATGCTGCGGCAAGCGAACTCTTCGCCGGCCAGCCGCGAGCAACTGGTCGCCCATTTTGGCCGCTTGGTCGAGACGATGCTCGAACGCGGCCACAATCTGCACCACCCGCGCTATATCGGCCACCAGGTTGCCGCGCCCGTGCCGCTGGCGGGCCTGATGGACGCCGTAGGCGCCATTACCAACCAGGCCATGGCCATCTACGACATGGGCCCCTGGGCCACCGCAGCGGAGTGGGCCATGGTCTCCGAACTTGGCCGCCACATCGGCTGGGCCGAAGGGACATTCTCCGGGCTGGCCACCGACGGCGGCTCGCTGGCCAACTTGACGGCCTTGCTGACGGCACGTAACGTCGCTCTGCCTGATTGCTGGCGGCAAGGCACGCCCCGATCCGACATACCGCCGTTGCTGGTGGTCCACGCCGACGCACATTACTCCGTGGCCCGCACTGCAGGTATCCTGGGGCTGGGCACGCAGCAAGTCGTCCGCGTGGGGCTGGACGCGCGGCGGCGCATGGATCCGCAGAAGCTCGACGACACGCTTGCCGACCGCAAACGCCGCGGTCACCCCATCGTGGCCGTGAGCGCTTGCGCATGCTCGACGCCGGTGGGGGCCTTCGATTCGCTGGTGGATGTGGCCGATGTCTGCCGCCGCCACGGCGTATGGCTGCACGTCGATGCGGCCCACGGTGGGGCGGCCTGCCTCAGCCCCCGGCATCGGCAACTCGTCGCCGGACTCGACCGCGCCGACAGCGTGACCTGGGACGCCCACAAGATGCTCTTCGTGCCCGCCTTGTGCGCGTTTGTCTTCTACCGCAACGCGGCCCATCGCTTCGCCGCGTTCCAGCAGGATGCGCCCTACCTGTTCGACCCCGCCGCGCCGGGCCTGGCCGATTATGACAGCGGCCTGCGAACCATCGAATGCACAAAACGCGCAGCCGTCTTCGGTCTCTGGGGCACCTGGGCACTCTTCGGGCCGCAACTGTTCGCCGACATGGTCGATGTCACCTTCGACCTGGGGCGGATCTTTTACGAGAAACTGCGGGCCGCGCCCGATTTCCTGCCGCTCCACGAGCCGCAGTGCAACATCGTCGTCTTCCGCTACCTGCCTCCGCGGCTGCGCGACGCCCCGGCCGACGTGCTGGGCCGCTTCCAGTTGGAACTGCGGCGGCGCGTGATCGAATCGGGCCGCTTCTACATCGTCTCCACCCAGATCGACGGCGTAGGGGCCTTGCGCGTGACAATCATCAATCCCCTAACCACCGCCGACGATCTGGACGCACTGCTGGCGACGATACGGGAGGCAGGAATGGCGGATACTCGCTCATCCTGCAATTTGCCGTCTTGACACGCCCGATAAAACTGGTACAATGATTGTACCACTTCGGAAACCGCGAAGGCCCGTCGCCGACAAGACTCCTTCACCTGCCGGACGAGCCGGCGGGGGTCGAGGAATCTCAGAAAGGCTCGCCCGTTCGCTCAAAAGACTATTTCACCTGCCAGACAAGCTGGCAGGGGTCCATTCTTCCATTTCGCAAAACAGTTACGAAACGTGGACAAAGACTCCTTGGCCAACCGACTGGTGCGCGAGATCCTCGCCCGGGTTTTTTCCGGCGAATACGCTATCGGTTCGCGGCTCGCCCCGGAACGCGCGCTGGGCGACGAATTCCACATCAGCCGCGGCACGGTCCGCCAAGCCCTGGGCATCCTCGCCGAATTGGGCGTGATCGCCGTCCGCCATGGCAGCGGCGCCTACGTGCAGAGCCTTTCGCAGTTCGGCATCCCCGCCAGCTATCTGCCCCCGGAGATCGCCAAGGTCCGCCTGGACGACATCCTTTGCGTCCGCAAGGCCATCGAGACGGTCGCGGCGGAACTCGCCTCCGCGCGGATCTCGACGGCGGAGCTGCAAGCGCTCGAACAACTGGTCGGCCGCATGGAAGCCGATATCGCTAATCTCTCTATGTTTCTCAAGCACGACATGGCGTTCCACGAGGCGATCGTGCGGGCCAGCGGCAATTGCCCATTGATCGCGGCCTTTGACGCAATCCGGGAGTATTTGCGGTATTTCCAGGTCTTTACCAGTCGCTGCGACGGCGACGAAGGCCTGGCGATCGATCACCATCGCCACATCCTCGCCGCCCTGCGCCGGCGCGACGCCAAGGCGGCGGCCCGGGCGGCCAGAAAACACCTCGACGCCATGGGGCAACTGAAGTCCAAAGGCAAGGGCCAGCGGAACCCGCTCGCCGCAGAATAAGGAGAACTCGCAGTGGCCAAGCCCAACGTATGCATTATCGGTGGCGGAATGATCACGCAGGTGCAGATCCTACCCTCGTTCTACCAACTGCAAAGACTCGGCCTGGTCGGCGAAATCTACGTCTGCGCGCTGGACAGCGGCCCCTTGCGCGCGCTGGCCGAAGACCCCGGGCTGCGGAAGGCCTTCCCTGGCCAGTCCTTTCACGCCCATCCGTCGCTGGATACCGATCCCGCGCAGAAGTTCCCCGATCTGTTCCGCGAAGTGCTCGCCCGCATGGGCAAGGGCAACATCGCCGTCGTGGCCATGCCCGACCAGTTGCACTGTATGGTCCTCCGCGAGGCCTTGCGGCAGCAGCAACACATATGCTGCGTCAAGCCGCTGGTGCTGCGCTACGACGAGGCGCTGGAGATCGAGCGGATGGCCTACGAGCAGGGCCTGGTGGTGGGTATCGAGTATCACAAGCGGTTGGACGATCGGGCGCTCTTGGCCCGGCGGCAGTATCGCGAGGGGCTTTTCGGCGAGTTCAAAATGGGCCACGCCGAATTGAACGAGCCTTATTCCTATCGCCACTCGAACTTCATGAACTGGTGTACCTGCGAGAACTCCGACATGTTCACCTACGTGGGCTGCCACTATGTGGACCAGGTACACTTCATCACTGGCCTGCTGCCGTCATCGCTCTCGCTCTACGGGATCGTCGACTCGTATCCCAACGGCAAGCAAGGCTATCTCTGGACCAGCGCGCGGGTGCTCTGGCAAAACGGCGCTTGCCTGAACGTGATCAACGTGATGGGCTATCCCGACCAAGGCCCGGGCTCGAACTTCCAGGGCTTGCGGATGTATTGTGCCGGCAAGGGCCGCAACGGCATGCTGGTCCACAACGACCAGTACCGCGGCATCGAGTATTGTTTCGTCGAGAAGACGGCCCCGCCCGACGACAAATTCTACTGCGAGCCGAGTCCCGACTACTTCAAGTTCGTCGACCTGGGCGGCGGCGGCCTGACGCCGGTGGGCTACGGCTTCCGCTCGGTCGAATACATCGTCCGCAACATCGGCCGGGCGATTGACGCCTCGGACGGCCTTTCCGCAGCGGCCGCGCTGGCCAAGCGGCAGGCGTTTCTCAAGCAATACGACGCCGAGGGCATCATGGCCACGCCCAAGAACAGCAGCTACAACGAACTGGTGATGGAGGCCGGCCGGCTCTCCATCCAAAACGGCGGCCGCGAAGTCGAGATCGTCTATGGCGCCCATCCGGGCGTTGCGATCAAACGATAAGCCCGCCGGCAACAACGAAGGTGTACGATGGCGAAAGAATTCCCCTTGGCGCCCGAGCGAGTGGAGACGGTATCGACCCCGCACCGCAAGCTCAGCGGCATGATCCCCAACCAGGAAACGGTCGAGCAGATCCTGCGGATGCGCGCCGCCGAGCCGGCGAGCATGCGCGGTCAGCCGCCGATCATCTGGGACCGCGCGGAAGGCTGCCACGTCTTCGACGCCTACGGCAACCAGTGGCTCGACTTCTCCAGCGGCGTGCTGATCACCAACGCCGGGCACGGGCACCCGCGAATCGCGGCGGCCATCCGGCGGCAGATCGATAAGCCGTTGCTGACGACCTACTGCTTCCCCAACCAGCCGCGGATCGAGCTGGTACAAAAGCTGGCCTCGCTCGCGCCCCGGCCGGACTACAAGGTGTTCCTGCTGAGCACCGGCGGCGAGGGCACGGAATGCGCCCTGAAACTCATGCGGACCTTCGGCCTGCGACGAAACGCCAAGCGGAACGTGATTGTCTCCTTCGTCGACGCCTTCCACGGACGGACGATGGGCGCCCAGCAAATGGGCGGATCGCCCGCGGGCAAGGCTTGGATCAAGAACCTCGATGCGGAGATCGTCCACGTTCCCTTCCCCGACGGCTTCCGTTGCGAAGACACGTGCTTCGGGCTTTTCGAATCGACGTTGGCCCGGCAGAAGGTCGATCCGCAGAATGTCGCGGGGGTGATTGCGGAAACGTACCAGGGCGCGGGGCCGAACTTCCTGCCGAAGGCCTATGCCCAAGCGCTCCGCCAGTGGTGCGACCGGCACGCCGCACTGTTGTGTTTCGACGAGGTCCAGGCCGGTTTCGGCCGCTGCGGGACCCTTTGGGGGTTCGAGCTTTACGGCGTTGTGCCCGACCTCTTCTGCCTGGGTAAGGGGATGAGCTCGTCGTTGCCCGTCAGCGCCGTTATCGGCCGACCGGACGTCATGGACCTTTACGGCCCGAACGAGATGACGAGCACGCACTCCGGTAACGCCGTGTGCTGTGCAGCGGCGCTGGCCAGTATCGAGGCGATTCTCTCTGAGAAGCTGATCGAAAACGCCGCCCGGCTGGGGCCTGTCTTGAAGCAGGAACTGGCTGAGATCAAACGCGAGTTCCCGACGGTTGTCGGGTTCGCTCCCGCCGAGGGTCTGGTGGGTGGCCTGCTGATCGTCAAGCCCGGCACGAAGGAGCCGCATTACGACCTGGCCTGGGACATCATCAATGGTTGTTTCCGCCGCGGGTTGTTGATGTTTGCGCCCGTGGGAGTAGGCGGCGGCTGCGTGAAGATCGCTCCGCCCCTGTGCATCGGGGAAGAGGCCTTGCACGAGGGCTGCGCCGTGCTCCGCCAGACGTTGCGCGGCATCAACACTTAGGGTTGGCCTGGCCCGTCGAGAATCGACCTGGCAGAGGCCGTGCAGTTTATCCGATTCTTGTTCTACTGGCTTTAAAGGACATTCCGGGAAGAAAATGTCAGGTTGTTTCGGCCTACGCCTATCGCGCGCCGCCAAGTGAACTAGGCACCGCCCAATCCGCAACAGTCAAGGAGCGAAAAAGGGGCGGCCCGCTCACACTTCTTGGGCCTACTTGACACACCCTGAGGATCGACTATCCTAGATGATTGGTGTCTCCCCGCTGTATGCATTTTTACAAACGGCCGGGGGAGACCAGGGAAGCTGGTGAGAATCCGGCACGGCCCCGCCACTGTGATCGGCGACGAAAACTGCACTGCTAGCCACTGTCCTCGCAAGGATGGGAAGGCCGCAGCGAGTAGGACGACCCGAAAGTCAGGACACCATAAGAGGATGTCTGCTCGATGGCCCCCGAGGGTTTACGACAGGCATGCCTTCGAGGGAAGGTCGAATGCCACCGGTGCGCAGTGAGGCCCTCCTTTTCGAAGGAACGGGCTTTTTTCATTGCCGCTCGGGACCGATGGCCAATATGACTCAGAACTCTGAAAAACGCGCTGGAAAAGTTTACTTGGTCGGCGCCGGCCCGGGCGATCCGGGTTTGATCACCGTCCGCGGCACGGAGTGCCTGGCCGAGGCAGACCTTGTGCTCTACGACTACCTGGTAAATCCCCAGGTGTTGCGTTACGCGAGGGACTCGGCGGAATGTGTCTGCCTGGGGCATCCACATAGCGGCCGGGAGATGCTCCAGCAGGAAGTCAATCGCCGCATGGTGGATGCCGCCCAAAACGGCAACGTCGTCGTTCGCCTCAAGAGCGGTGATCCGTTTCTCTTCGGCCGCGGGGCAGAAGAAGTCGAGGTCCTCACCGCGGCAGGCGTGCCTTATGAAGCGGTGCCCGGTGTCACGGCCGCATTTGCCGTGGCTAGCCACGCGGGCATTCCGCTGACGCACCGCGATCGGGCCTCTGCGGTCGCTATGGTCACCGGTCACCGGCGCGGCGACAAAGCCGGTCCGGAACTCGACTACGGCAGCCTGGCCCAATTTCCCGGCACGCTGGTGTTCTACATGGGCATGTCCAGTGCGCGGCAGTGGAGCGAAGCCTTATTGCACGGCGGCCGGTCGCCCGACACGCCTGTGGCCATTGTCCGCCGCGCCAGTTGGCCGGACCAGGAGACTGTCCGTTGCACGCTGGGGACCGTGGCCGACGTGATCGAACAGCGGAAGTGCTGCCCGCCGGCGGTGATCGTCGTGGGCGAAGTTGTTGGACTGACGTAGTCGAGAGGGTATTTCCATGGCCACGCGCCTGCTCTTGTTGCGGCACGCCCGGATCGAGGCCCGATACGTCGGGCGTTTGATCGGCGCCACCGATCTGCCGCTGGATGCGGCGGGCCTGTCGCAGGCGCGGACGATGACTGGACGCCTGGCGCGATGGGCGCCGCAGGCCTGCTATTGCAGTCCGCTCGAGCGCTGCCGGCAAACGGCATCGGCTGTAGCCTCGGACTTGCCGCGGCATGTGGACGCGGACCTCCGCGAGATTGACTTCGGAGATTGGGAAACGCGGACCTTTGCCGAGGCGTCTGCCGATAACCCGTCGGTCGTGGATCGCTGGGCGGCATTCAGCCCCGATTTCGCCTTCCCAGGCGGCGAAAGCGTGGAGGGCTTTTTGTGCCGCGTGCGGCGTGCGGCCCAGCGGCTAGTCGATGCCACGGCCCAAACGGTACTGGCGGTCACACATGGCGGGATCATTCGAGCGATGCTTTGTCACCTGCTCGGGCTGGAGCCCCGGCACTATGTGGCGTTCGACGTACATTACGCTGGGCTGGCGGTGGTTGATTTGTTTGGCGGCAAGGGCGTGCTTGCTGCCCTAGAATGGCCCGACGCGGCGGAGAACGGCCATGGTTAGAATCGTGTTGGTTACCGGCGGCTGCCGCAGCGGCAAGAGCGGCTACGCCCAACGGCTGGCGGAATCGTTGCCGCCCACGCGGTTGTTCGTGGCCACCTGCCCGGTGACCGATGACGAGATGCAACGCCGCATCGATCTGCACCGCCGAGCGCGCGAAGAGTACGGCTGGGAGACGATCGAAGAACCGTGTGACCTAGCCGGCGTTTTGCGCCAGCAGCGGCAGTACCGGGTGCTGCTGGTCGATTGCGTTACGCTCTGGATCAACAACCTGATGTATCACGCTGGGCGCGAAGGACGTTTATTCTCGGAAGCCCACGTTGCCGATCGCTGCCACCAGGTGCTGGATGCCGCCGAAGACTGCCCCGGCACCGTGATTTTCGTCACCAATGAGGTCGGCCTGGGCGTCGTTCCGGAGAATGCTCAGGCCCGGCACTATCGCGATTTGGTCGGCCGTGCCAACCAGGTCATAGCCGCCCGCGCGGATACGGTGACGTTGCTGTGTTGTGGAATCCCTATGCAAGTGAAAGGCTCCGTAGGGTGGGCCGAGTGAAACGAGTCCCACCAGACTCCGGATCGAATCTGGTGGGACTCGCCAACCATGCAAGTATGGATCCCGTCGCCCACCCGACGAAAACGAAACATGAACATGAACCTGCTCCAAACCACACTCTCGCGCATCACTCCCCAAGACGCGGCCTGCCGCAACATGGCCCAGCAGCGGCTGGACCAACTCATCATGCCGCACTGGGCGCTGGGGCGGCTGATGGACCTGGCGATGGACCTGGCCGGAATGACAAGTTCGTTGCGTCCGCCGACGGCGCGTAAGACCATCGTTACCATGGCCGGCGATCATGGCGTCGCGGCGGAGGGCGTGAGCAAGTACCCGCAGGAAGTCACGCCGCAGATGGTCTATGGCTTCGTGGGCGGCATGGCGGGCATTAACGCGCTGGCGCGATTGGCCGGCGCCCGGGTGATAGTCGTCGACATGGGGGTCGCCGCGGACCTCAGCGCGCTAGCCAAGGTTGGCAAGATCGTCGACAAAAAGGTTGCCCTAGGAACGGCCAATATTGCGACCGGGCCGGCTATGCCGCGGCAGCACGCGGTACGGGCCATCGAGGCAGGCATCGAGATCGTAGAAGA
The DNA here is from genome assembly GCA_964615095.1 of uncultured Planctomycetaceae bacterium. Taxonomy (GTDB): domain Bacteria; phylum Planctomycetota; class Planctomycetia; order Pirellulales; family Thermoguttaceae; genus JANXQG01. The sequence continues at coordinate 28,344 of CAZTPX010000012.1, forward strand.
ACTGGCCGAAAGCACCGACGTCTTCGGTACGGGCGACATGGGCATCGCCAATACCACGCCTTCCACCGCCGTGCTTGCCGCGCTCACCGGGCTGCCGGTTGCCGATTTGGTAGGCCGAGGCACGGGTATCGACGACGCCCAACTGGCCACGAAGATCGGCGTCGTGGAAAAAGCACTGGCGTTGAACCGGCCCGATCCGCAGGACGCATTGGACGTGTTGGCCAAGGTCGGCGGGTATGAGATCGGCGGCATTACTGGTGTCGTACTCGGGGCCGCCGCTCGGCGGAAGCCGGTCGTGGTGGACGGTTTCATTTCCACGGCTGGGGCGCTCTTGGCCCAGGGGCTGTGCCCTGCGGCGAGCCAGTACGTGATAGCCGCACACCGCAGTGCCGAGCCGGGGCATCGGGCCATGCACACCCGGCTGGGAAAAGAGCCGCTGCTGGACCTGGGGCTGCGGCTGGGAGAGGGCACGGGGGCGGCGCTGGCGATGAACCTGGTCGACGCGGCCCAGCGGATCCTGACCGAGGTGGCCACGTTCGAAGAAGCACACGTATCGCAGGCGAAGCCATGAAGCCACTGCTGGCGGCCATACGATTCCTTACCATCGTGCCGGTCCCGGGCGTCTGGGGCACGGCCGAGCAGGACCTTGCCCGCAGCGTGCCTTGGTTTCCGGCGATTGGCCTGCTGTTGGGCGGGGCGGCTGCCGGGTTGGCCTGGGCCTTGTCCGCGGCGCCACCCATGCTGGCCGCCGCCGTACTGGTCGTCGTCCTCTTGAGCTTCTCCGGCTGCCTGCACATGGACGGACTGGCCGACACGGCCGACGGGTTCCTCAGTTCCCGCCCTCGCGAGCGAATCCTGGAGATCATGAAAGACAGTCATATCGGCGCGATGGGCGTGATCGCGATCGTGTGCCTGTTGCTAGTGAAATTCGCCGCGCTGGCCGCGCTGCCCGCCGGCATGCTTTGGCCAACCGTGTTGCTCATGCCGCTTGCCGGGCGCTCTGCGATCGTCGTCCACATGGCCCTCTTGCCTTATGCCCGGCCGAGCGGATTGGGCGCTATCTTTTACCAGCGGCAACCGCGCTGGACGGCGGTCTGGGCGACAGCGGTTCTGGCGGCGGTGGGCGTTGTCATCCTCGGCTGGCGAGGGCTGGCGGTCGCGGGTGTTTGCTTGGCGGTGACGGCGGCCTTCTCGGCCTATGCCTATCGCAAGATCGGCGGCGCGACTGGCGACACCTTCGGCGCGGTCTGCGAGATCGTGGAAGCCGTGCCGGCGCTCGTGTTGGCCTTCGGGCTGCCCAATGGAGGGAGGTGACCAATGGCAAACAAACATGGCGGAAACCTTCGCGACTTGGCCCGGCGGGCCGGACGGGACCAGGAACAGATCCTCGATTTCAGCGCCAGCATCAATCCGTTAGGTCCGCCCGAGGGGCTGCGCGCGGCGCTGGCCCGAAACATCGATCGGCTTGCGCATTATCCCGATCCCCACTGTACGGAACTCGTCGAGGTTCTCGCCCAGCAACATCAAGTGACTGCCGAGCAGATCGTCGTCGGCAACGGCTCGACGGAGATTTTCTACGCCTTGGCCCGCGGGCTTGCGTTCGGTCGGGCGGTCGTTCCCGTTCCTTCGTATTCGGACTACGCCGCAGCGATGCAGGCGGCGGGCCGTGAAGTCTGTTTCGTGAAGCTGAAAGAGAGCGAGGACTTTGCTCTCGATTGGCAAGTTCTGGAATCGCAGCTTCATGATGACGACCTGGTGTTGCTCGGCCAGCCGAACAATCCCACGGGCCGGGCATTGGAGATCAGTGCTTTGCACGCGCTGGCTGCCCACCGCCCCGGAACTACCATCGTCGTCGATGAGGCCTTTGCCGATTTCGTTGACGGGTATTCGTCGTTGGCCGGGCAGTCGGCCTCGAACGTGATTGTCGTACGCTCGCTGACCAAGTTCTATGCGGTGCCCGGATTGCGACTGGGTTTCGCCGTGGCTAGTCCCGAGATGGCCCGGCGGATCCGAGCCCAGATTCCGCCTTGGTCGGTCAACGTGCTGGCGCAGGCGGCGGCAGTCGATCTGCTCGCGGATGAAGAGTACGCGCAACGGAGCGTCGAGCTGGTTGAGCAACAGCGGAAGCGGCTGACCGGGGAACTGACGAAGATCCCCGGGCTGCACGCTTATCCCAGCGTGACGAATTTTCTGCTGGTCCGGCTGGACCGATCGGATGTAACGGCCCCCGAACTGGCCGATCGACTGCTTGGCAAGGGTATCGCGATCCGCACTTTCCATGAAGAGCAACACCTCGATAGTCGTTTCTTCCGCATCGCCGTGCGCACGGAGGAAGAGAATTGCCGATTATGCGCGGTGCTGAAGGATACCGTAGGGTGGGCTGAGCTTGCGAGTCCCACCAATACGACCCCGGAAAATGGTAGGACTCGCAAGCTCGGCCCACCCTACAAACCACGGCGCACGCGGGCCTTGATGCTGCAGGGCACGAGTTCCAACGCCGGCAAGAGCGTATTGACGGCGGCCTTCTGCCGGATCCTGCTGCAGGACGGCATCCGCGTGGCCCCGTTCAAGGCCCAGAACATGTCGCTCAATTCGTTTATCGACCGCGACGGCGGCGAGATGGGCCGCGCCCAGGTCGTGCAGGCCCAGGCCTGTCGTGTGCAGGCCGACGTGCGGATGAATCCCGTGCTCCTGAAACCCAACTCCGACACCGGCTGCCAGGTCATCGTGCGCGGCAAGCCCGTGGGAAACATGCGGGTCGGCGAGTACGTGGCTTACAAGCCGCGGGCCTTTGCCGCCGCCAAGCAGTGCTACGACACGCTAGCCGATGAATTCGACGCCGTCATCCTGGAGGGCGCCGGTTCGCCGGGCGAAGTGAATCTCAAAAGCCACGACATCGTCAACATGCGGATGGCCGAGTATGCGGACGCCCCCGTGCTCGTGGTCGGCGACATCGACCGTGGCGGCGTATTCGCCTCGTTTGTGGGCACGATGGAGGTGCTCGCCCCCTGGGAACGCAAGCGGGTCGCCGGCTGGATCGTCAATCGCTTCCGCGGCGATGCGAGCCTGCTGGGACCCGCGCTGGACTACACGCTGCGGCACACGGGCCGGCCCGTGCTGGGCGTGGTGCCGTATCTCGCCCAACTCGGCCTGCCCGAGGAAGATTCGGTGGAGTTCAAGAGCGGGGCGCTGGATCAAGCGGGTGGTGGTCAAGACGCCGTGGAAATCGCGGTGATCGACTTGCCGCACATCGCCAATTTCACCGATTTCGACGCCTTTCGCACGGAACGCGACGTGCGGCTGCGAGTTGTTCGCACAACAGCGGACCTGAACAGTCCGGATGCCGTGATCATCCCCGGCAGCAAGAACACGCTGGGCGACCTCGACTACCTGCGCCGCAGCGGGCTGGCCGAGCGGATAACCACTTTGGCCCGCCAAGGCACGGCGGAGATCATTGGTATTTGCGGCGGGCTGCAGATGCTCGGCCGCGAGATCCGCGATCCGCTGGGCATCGAATCGTCGGCTGGAAGTTCCTGCGGGCTGGGGTTGCTCGCCGCCGACACGGTGCTGGCAGCCGAGAAGACACTGGTCTCGACGACCGCCCGGCATGCCCCTTCCGGCTTGGACCTGACGGGCTATGAGATCCATCACGGGCAAACGACCTGCGCCGGGTGCAAGCCGCTAGTGACTCGTGCTGACGGCCAGGTAATCGGCATCGCCTGCGATGGCGGTCGTGTGTGGGGCACGTACCTGCACGGCCTCTTCGATTCCGACGCTTTCCGCCGCTGGGTCATCGATGGCCTGCGCGTGCGGCGCGGCCTGCCGCCCGTGGGAGAGGTGATCGGACGTTACTGTATCGAGCCGGCCCTGGATCGCCTAGCGCAAGTGGTTCGCGAAAGCATACGCATGGACGAGGTATACCGGCTTATGGGTTTGCGATGAGACTCGAATATCAAATCCTGAGTGCCGTCGCTATCGACTTGATCCTCGGCGATCCCCGCTGGCTACCGCACCCCGTGCGCGGCATCGGCTGGCTGGCGACCAGGCTGGAGGCTTTGTCGCGGTGCGCGTTGGGGGCAACGCGAACTGCGGGTCTCTTTGCGGCGATTTCCACGTACGTCTTGGCTGGCCTGGCCGCCTGGGGGGCGATTCGTCTTGCGGCTGCGGTGCATCCGTGGGCGGCCGACGCCGTGTCTGTATTCGTGATCTATACGACGATCGCCGCGAGAGACCTTGCCCGGCACAGCATGGCCGTCTTTCGTCCATTGGTTGCTGGCGACCTTGTCGAGGCCCGGCGGCAGGTGGCCGCGATCGTCGGTCGCGACACGCGGCAACTCGACGAGGCGGGCGTAGTACGGGCGGCCGTGGAAAGCGTCGCCGAGAGCACGGTGGACGGTGTGACGGCCCCGCTGTTCTTCGCCGCGATTGCCGGCCCCGTGGGCGCCATGGTCTATCGCGCCATCAACACGCTGGACTCGATGTTCGGCCACCAGGACGACCGCTATCGGCAGTTCGGCTGGGCGGCGGCGCGGATCGACGATCTGGCCAATTATCTCCCCGCGCGGCTCACGGCCCCGCTGATCTGTCTGGCGGCGGCGATGTTGAGAATGGGGATGACAATAGTGTATCCGGCACACTCCGTGTGCCGTTGTCAGCGGCACACGGAGTGTGCCGGATACACTGCGAGTCTGCGCATCCTGGCGCGCGATGGCCGCAAGCATGCCAGCCCCAACTCAGGCCTGGCCGAGGCCGCCATGGCCGGAGCCTTGGGCGTGCAATTGGGCGGCACGAACTATTACGACGGCGAACCCCTGGAGAAGCCCACTATCGGTGATGCGACCGTACCACTCGCGCCGCAACACATCCCGCAGGCCAACGCCCTGATGTTCCTCACCACGGGCCTGTTTCTGGCGGCCTGCCTGCTGTTGCGCAGCGGGACACTCCACCTTTACTACGCGTGGAGGGCCGCCGCATGAGCCAGAAACCGCGGATCCTGATCTTCACCGGCGACGGCAAAGGCAAGACCACAGCCGCTTTGGGCATGGCCTTCCGCGCCAGCGGTCATGGCCTGCCGACTTGCGTCGTTCAGTTCATCAAGAGCGACACGTCCGTCGGCGAAATCGCCGCCGCGGCCGCCTCACCGATCGAGATCCATACGATGGGACTGGGGTTCCTTCCGCCGGCCGACGGTCCGCGGTTCGCCACGCACAAGGCGGCGGCGCAAGCCGCTTTGCACACGGCGTCGGAAATCATCGCCGGTGGGCGGTTCCCGCTGGTTGTTCTCGATGAGATTTGCGGGGCCGTCGCCCACGGCCTAGTGGAAGAACAGCAAGTAGCGGAACTTCTCGCCCAGGCCGCGCCCGAGATGTGCCTGGTGCTCACCGGCCGCGGCGCCACTCCGGCTTTGATCGATCTGGCCGACACGGTCACGGAAATGCGCTGTCTCAAACACGGACTGCAATCAGGACGCGCCGCCCAGAAGGGAGTCGAGCTGTGAGAGCTGCTTGCCCTAGACTCGTGATCGCCGGGACCGGCAGCGGCGTGGGAAAGACCTCGCTCGCGCTGGGATTGGCGCGGCTACTTACGCGGCAGGGCCTGCGCGTGCAGACCTTCAAGGTCGGTCCCGATTTTCTCGATCCCAGCTACCTGGCCCTGGCCTCGGATCGGACCTGCTACAACCTCGACGGCTGGATGACCTCGCGCGAGTACGTCGGCGAGTTGTTCGCCCGGGCGACGGCCGATGCCGACATGGCGATTGTGGAAGGCGTGATGGGCATGTTCGATGGCGCTTCGCCACAGACCTTGGAAGGCAGCACTGCCGAGATCGCGATGTGGCTCGACGCGCCGGTGTTTCTTGTGGTCAACGCGCACGGAGCGGCCCGCAGCCTGGCGGCGATGGTGCAGGGGTTTGCCCGCTTCGAGCCAGGCGTGCGCGTGGCGGGAGTGATTGCCAACCAGGGCGGTTCCCCGCGGCATCGCGACTGGCTGGCGGAATCGTTGGCCGGCGCGGCAACGCCGCCGCTGGTGGGCATGCTGCCCCGTGGCTCGCTGCCCACTTTGCCCAGCCGCCACCTGGGACTGGTGACCGCCGAACAAGCGGACCTTTCCGGCGGCATTCTCGACGAGTTGGCCGACACCTGCGATCAACACTTGGACGTGCCGGCGATCGTGGAACTGGCCGGCGGCGAGGCAATGTATCCGGCACACTCCGTGTGCTGTTGCGAGCGGCACACGGAGTGTGCCGAATACTTTATTGAACGGCCCGATAAAAAACTCCGCATAGGCATCGCTCGCGACGCGGCCTTCCACTTCTACTATCCCGACAACCTGGAATCGCTGGCCGAGGCTGGCGTCCAATGGGTACACTTCTCGCCGCTCGACGACACAGACCTGCCCGGAGATTTGGACGGACTCTACTTCGGCGGCGGTTATCCCGAGGTCTATGCCGCCCGCTTGAGCGAAAATGCGGGTATGCTCGCCGCCGTGCGCGAGTTCGCCGCCTCGGGCGGCCTCGTCTATGCCGAGTGCGGCGGCCTGATGTACCTGGGGCGATCGATCACGACGCTAAATGGCGTGCGTTTTCCTTTGGCCGACGTGTTGCCCATCGAGACGGCTATGCTCGCCAAGTTCAAGGTGCTGGGCTATACGGAGGTCACGTGGACAGCCGACTCGCTGTGGGGCGCGGCGGGCGAGGTCGCGCGCGGGCACGAGTTTCACTATTCTGAAATCACCACTCAGGAGAGCCTGGCCGGCGGCTGGCGACCGGCCTATACGGTTTGCCGCCGCCGGGCCGAACCTGCCCTGGGCGGACTTCGCCAAGGGCAGATCCTGGCCGGCTACGTTCACCTGCACTGGGCGTCGCGGCCGCGGGCAATCCAACACTTCCTCTCTTGCTGTGAGAAACGACGATGAGTGATATGGCCGACGTGACCGGTATTCTGATTATCAGCCATGGCAGCCCGCGTGCCGAGGCGAACCAGGGCTTCGAGGCTATGGTCGCGCGTGTGGCTTCGCGCTTGCCGGGGGCGGATGTCGCGGCGGCCTTCTTTTCCATCGCTCGGCCCGACATCCGCGACCAGGTGCTGGCCCTGGCCTCGCGCGGCGTGCGCCGCATCTTCTTGATGCCTTATTTTCTCTACTCCGGCCAGCATGTGACGGTGGATATCCCCGTGCTCTTGGACGAGTGCCGACGACGGTGCCCGCAGGTCACGCTGGAAATGCTACCCACGCTGGAGAATGATCCGTCGCTGGAAGACCTGCTGGTAGAGCGGCTTACGCCCTATACCGATAGCAGCCCGCAACTGCCGCTTGACGGCGCGGCCATTGAGCGGCGCAGCTACGAGATCATCGACCGGCAACTCGGTGATTGGGGTCCCGCCGATGCCGCCGCGCGGCGGATCGTTCGCCGAGTGGTCCATGCTACCGCCGATATCTCCTTTGCCCGCACGCTTAGAATTCACCCACAGGCCGTCCAGCGTGGATTGGCGGCGCTGGCCGCGGGCAAGCCGGTTGTCTGCGACGTGCGGATGCTCCAGGCGGGAATGACAAAGGTCCGCGGCGAGATCCTCTGCGCGGTCGATCGTGCCGATGCGGCCGCCTTGGCCCGGGAGCGAAGTGGCACGCGTGCGGCGGCGGCCATGGAACTGCTTGGGCCGCATCTGGAAGGGGCCATCGTGGCGATCGGGAACGCGCCCACGGCTCTCTGGAAGATTCTGGAACTAGCGCGCCAGGGCGGCCCCAGCCCGGCCCTGGTCGTGGGGCTGCCGGTGGGCTTCGTCGGCGCGCGGGAATCGAAACTGGCATTGTTGGAAAGCGGCTTGTGCTGGATCACCAACACCAGCCCCCGCGGCGGCAGCCCGGTGGCGGCGGCGGTTGTCAACGCATTGGTAACGCTCGGTGAGGAGGAATGACTATGGGAAATCGTTGCATTACTGTCGCGGCTCTGGCTCTCGCGGTCACCTTCTGGGCCACGCCGGCCTGCGCCATGCACATCAAGGAAGGAATCTTGCCGATCGATTGGGTGGGCCTTTGGTTCCTCACGGCGGCGCCCTTCGTGTTTATCGGGCTGCGGACCATCGAGCGGCGGCGCAGGGAATCTCCTCAGGCCATGACCCTCGTGGCCATGGTAGGAGCGGCGATCTTCGTCATCTCCTGCATGCCCATACCGGTCCCCTCGACCGCCACCTGCTCGCATCCCTGCGGCACGGGCCTGGGTGCGTTGCTGATCGGCCCGGGACCAACGGTTGTCGTGGCCAGCATTGCCCTGACGTTGCAGGCCTTGTTCCTGGCCCATGGGGGACTGACGACCTTGGGGGCGAACATCGTTTCCATGGGCGTGGTCGGGGCCTTTAGCGCGTATGGCCTGTTTCATCTGTTGCGGAAAATGCGTGTCCCGGTTTTCGCCGCTGCGCTGGCGGCCGGGCTGATCTCCGACTGGGCTACCTACACCATGACGTCCGTGGAGCTGGCCGTGGTCCTGCGCAACCAAGGCTCCTTCTGGGGCATGTTCGCCTTCATGCTGGCCGTGTTCGCACCCACGCAAATCCCGTTGGGGATTGCCGAGGGAGTTATCACGGCCTTGGCGTACCGTTTTGTCCTGCAACGCCGGCCCGATTTGCTCGGGGTACGCTCCGATTCGTACGATCCTGGTCTCGATGATTTCCGCGACGACGAATTCCAGCCTGACTTGCTTGAGACAGGCGCGGGTTCACAACATGTCATGGGAGCCGACACATGATAATCGCAACGACCTGGCAGGGCTTGGACGACGTGGTGGAAAAGGTGGCCACTGATGCCGGGCATCCGCCGCGGGATCCCTTCATCAATACTGATCAAGGCGACTTGCTGCTTTTTTGCTTCCTGCTGGCCGGCGCGATCGGCGGGTTCATCATCGGTTACACGTTCCGCGGGCTGTTCCCACGACGGAAGACAGTCTCGGCCAAGACGGAAAAGAAAGAGTGAGGAAAGGAAAATGTGGGAAAGGAATATAGGAAGAAGATGAAGTTGCATTCATTTTTCTTTCCCCCATATTCCTTTCCAAAAACAGGGCCATCATGCATCACTTCCACGACCTTTCCTCTCGATCCGCGACGCAACGCGCCCTCTTGCCGGGCTGTGACATTCGCGTGCGTCTGATCCTGGCCCTGGCCGCTATCGTGGCAATCGTGATGTCGACGAGCATTGCCTTCGAAGGGGTTGCGATTGTCTGTTCGCTGATCGGCCTGGCCGCCACGGGCACGCCGCCAAAGGTCCTCGCCCTGCGGCTGATGGGACCGGTGGTGCTGGCGGCCCTAGTGCTGGCGATGCAGACGTTCATGACCGGCACGACACCGCTGGCTCTGATCGAGCTGGGCTGCTGCCGGTTGACGGCCACCGGAGAAGGCTTCCGCGCCGGTGCCCTGATCGCCAGCCGCGTGCTTGGCTCGTTCGGGATTGCCATGTTCATCTGCCAAGGATCGCCCGCCGCGGAGATCTTCGCCGCGCTGCGCTGGGCACGCGTGCCGCGGACGTGGACCGAAATCGCGGTGCTGATGTATCGCTACCTGCACGTCTTTCTCGAACAGTCCCACTGTGTGGCCTCGGCGCAGAGGGTCCGCCTGGGCTACAGCAGCCTGCGGCGATCGTATCAATCGGCGGGGAACCTGGCGGGCATGGTCATCCTCCGCTCGCTCGACCAGGCCGAGAAATCGCACGAGGCCATGACGGCGCGGGGGTACCAAGGGCGTTTGCCCCTTCCCGGCTTGCCGGCGTTGCCTTGGCGTCAAGTTGCCGTCGCTTGCGGCGGGGTGGCCGTCATTGCCGCAGTATTCGTTCTGGCGGAAAGGTGGCCTTCGTGAATCGCATCGTCGGTCCCATAGCCATCGAAGCCCGGGGCGTCTCGTTTGCTTATCCGGATCGCATCCGGGCGCTCGTGGATCTTTCCTTCCAGGCGCGGGAGGGCGAGATCGTGGCCGTGATGGGCGCCAACGGTTCGGGCAAGACAACCTTACTGAAGGTGCTCATGCGCCTGCTCCCTCCCGAGCAGGGCGAAGTGCTGCTGGGGCCGGCCGACGTGCGGACTTTGCGGGCCAGCGAACTATATCGCCGCGTGGGCATGGTCTTCCAGAATCCGGCCGACCAGCTTTTTGCCGCCTCGGTGGAAGAGGACGTCGCCTTCGGCCCGCGGAACCAGGGGCTATCCGAGGCCGAAGTGGCCCAGCGCGTCGAGGAGTCGCTGGCGGCGGTCGATGCCCTGGCACTGGCCAAACGGCCGATCCACCATCTCAGTTACGGCCAGCAGAAGCGCGTCTGCCTGGCCGGCGTATTGGCCATGCAAGCCGACATCCTCTTGCTGGACGAGCCGACCGCGGGCCTCGATCCGGTGGGCGAAGCACAGATGATCGATCTGCTCGTGCGGCTCAATCGTCGGCAGAAGGTCACGCTGATCATCGCCACCCACTGTGTGGACTTGCTTCCCGTCTTGGCCGACCGTATCTATGTTCTGGCCCAGGGACGCGTGTGGCAGGAAGGCGCCCCGCACGAAGTCCTTGCCGATCCCCAGCGGGCGGCCCAGGCCGGCCTGCGGATTCCGCTGGTCGCGCAGTTGTTCCGCCAGCTTCAAGACCGTAGCGGGATGCCCGTGGGTGAGATCCCCTTGACTGTGGCCGAGGCGGAGGAACAGATCCTCCCCTGGCTGATGGCGGCCAATGCGGGGCAGATTTCCCCGTTTGGCCAACGGGCGGGCGGCGCCGGGTCAGAGTCAGAAGGGGGCTGCCGATGAACCTGCGTCGCGGCATCACCACCGGCACCTGCGCTGCCGCGGCCGCCAAGGCAGCGGCCTCAGTGCTCGTCGGCAACAACCCGCCGCAAGCGGTCGAGCTGCGATTGCCCTCGGGAACGACAATTCGCGTACCGGTCCTTTACGTCGAGCGCGAGGCGAATCCTGCGGCGGCTACGGCGGCCGTCCGCAAGGATGCTGGCGACGATCCGGATGTAACGCACGGACTGGAAGTCCGCGTCAGGCTTTCCTGGGATGATGGCGCCGATGCTACGTTCGTTGCCGGCGAGGGCGTGGGCACGGTCACCAAGCCGGGCCTGCAGATCCCGCCGGGCCAGCCGGCCATCAATCCCGTCCCGCGAGAGATGATCCTGGCGGCCATCGGCGAGATCACCGCCCGCGGCGTCCGCGTGGAAATCAGCCTGCCCGGCGGACGGGAGATCGCCGCCAAGACCTTCAATCCGCGGCTGGGGATCGAAGGCGGGCTTTCGGTGCTGGGCACGACGGGCGTGGTTCGCCCCTATTGCACGCGGGCCCTGCAAGATGCCTTGAAGTGTACACTCGACGTGGCGGCGGCCTGCGGCGTGACAGCCCCGGTCCTCGTGCCCGGCAACATCGGCGCGAGTGCCGCCCGGCGACACTTCTCGCTCCGCGAGGAGCAGGTGCTCGAGGCGGGCAACGAGTGGGGCTTCGTGCTGGACTTGCTGTTGCAGCATGCCTTTCGGGCCGTTATGCTCATAGGACATCCCGGCAAGCTGGCCAAGCTCGCTGCGGGCCATTGGGACACGCATTCCGCGCGTTCCGGTTCGGTCGCGCACGACTTGAGCCAAATAGGGCCTGAGATCCTCGGGCATCCGCTCCCGAACAGCACCACCGCGGAAGGCGTCTTTGCCGCGCTCGCGCCGCCGGGAAGGGCGATGCTGGCCGTGGAACTTGCTCGGCGCGTACGCGCGTCGGTAGCCGGCCGAATTGCCCAGCGGCTGCCCGTGGCCGTGTTCCTGGTCAACATGGCCGGCGATTGCCTGGGAAGCGACGGAGACCTTGCGCCATGGCAATGACTGAACCCATGCTTTCAATCGTCGGCTGCGGGCCTGGTTCGGTCCAGTATGTCACCGAGGCCGCGCGGCAGGCCGTCGCCCGGGCCGACGTGCTGGTGGGCGCCGATCGCCTTATCGAATTGTTTCCCGATTGCCCCGCGGAGAGAATCAGCGGCCAGTGCGACATCGTCGCTCTGTTGGAGCAGATTGCCACCCGGCACGCCGCCGGGCGGAAGATCGCCGTGTTGGTCAGCGGCGATCCAGGGTTGTTCAGCCTGGCTCGCAAGGTGATTCAACGCTTTGGGCGGGAGCGATGCGAAGTGATACCGGCCGTCAGTTCAGTACAGGTGGCCTTCGCGCGGTTGGGGATCGATTGGGCGGATGCCCGCATCGTTAGCGCCCACGGCCGGCTCCCTGACATCTCGGCGGATGAATTTGGCCGGGCCGGTAAGATCGCCGTCCTTGCCGGTACGGCGGAGGCCATCCGCTGGTTAGTCGGCATGGCCGGTGCTTTGGACGCCAGCCATGCGGTGTTTCTCGCCGAGAACCTCACGCTTGACGACGAGCGGTTCCGGCAGGTCACGCCCGAGCAACTTGGCCTGATCGACGCCGCCAGCCTGTCGATCGTGCTTCTCATTCGGAGGTCTTTGTTGTTATGACCATGCCCTCACCCTCTGTCTCTCTCCCGGAGAGAGAGGGAAATCTTGGAACACTCTACGGCATCGGCGTAGGACCAGGCGATCCGGAATGGATGACTGTCAAGGCCGTCCGCATCCTTTCGACCTGCCGGCACGTTTGCGTGCCGAAATCGGCCGCGACCGCCGATAGTGTGGCCCTGGAGATTGCGCGCAACTATCTTCGGCCGGACGCCGTCGTCCACGAACAGGCCTACCCGATGACCGCCGATCCGATCGTGCTGCAAGAGCACTGGCGGCGGGCGGCGGGCGAAGTCCGCGAGATTCTCGCCCGCGGCGAGGATTGCTGCTTCCTGACCCTGGGCGACGCCCTGCTGTATTCGACCTACATTTACTTGCTGCGCGAACTTCAGGCGATCGAGCCGGGCCTAAAGGTCGTCACGGTACCGGGGGTCACGGCCTTCAGCGCGGCGGCGGCCTTAACCAATCAGCCGCTAGGCGAAGGCAAGCAACTGCTGACGATCGTTCCGGCCTCCGACGATCTCGACCAGTTCACCACCGCACTGGACCGCGGTGGCACGGTGGTGTTGATGAAGGTGGGGCGGCGCTTGGCGCGGGTCCTCGATGAACTGGAAGCCCGCGGCCTATTGGACCAGGCGATTTTCGTATCCCGCGCCGGACTGCCGCAGCAACGCGTGGAAACCGACGTGCGGCGTTTGCGGGGTCTGCCGGAGGAGGCAGGGTATCTCTCCATTTTGATCGTGCAAGTTTCACGCCTGTAGGGAACGCCCTCCGTGGCGTTCCATGAAAGTGCGTAGGTGATCTACAAGGAGCTTCCAGCATGAAAGTCTATTTCGTCGGCGCGGGGCCGGGAGACCCCGAACTGTTGACCGTCAAAGCGCGGCGGCTGCTGGCCGACGCCCGCTTGTGCATCTACGCAGGTTCGCTGATCAACCCGGTGCTGCTGGACCTCTTGCCTGCCAAGGCCGAGCGCTACGATTCGGCCGCGATGAACCTGGAGGAGATTGTCGCCCACTTCCAGTCAGCCCATGAACGGCAGATCGACGTCGTCCGCCTGCACACGGGCGAGCCTTCGATCTATGGCGCGATCGGCGAGCAGATGGACGCTCTCGACCGTCTTGGGATCGCCTACGAAATGGTACCGGGGATCAGCGCATTTCAAGCGGCGGCCGCCGCGCTGCGGGTGGAACTGACGGCCCCCGACGTCGCCCAGACGATCATTCTCACCCGTACGCCCGGCCGCACGCCCATGCCGCCCGCTGAAGACCTTTCGCGGTTGGCCCAATCCAGGGCGACACTATGCATCTTCCTCTCCACGGACCGAATCGCGGAACTGGCAACAGTGCTTACAGAGCATTACGGGCCCGATTGCCCGGCTGCGCTCGTGTTTCATGCGTCTTGGCCCGACGAGAAGGTGATCCGCGGCACGCTCGACGATATTGGCCAACGCATCCAGGCCGAAGGAATCACCAGAACGGCCATTTTTCTCGTGGGCTTCGCCCTGCAACGTCCCTTGCCCCATGCCTCAAAGCTTTACGACAAGACATTTGACCACGGTTACCGAAAAGAATAATGACCGGCTCCCTTTCCCACCCCACCGCTACCTACGCTCAGCAGTTCGGCGGTCAATCGTCCGTCTCCCACGGCGCAGTAAGCCCCAACTTGGAGAAGGTCAGGTCGAAATACGGAATGAGGATCGCCGACTCAAAGAGTTCCAAGTCTGCTGCTGGAACTCCGGTAAATGTGCTGTTGTTTCTCGGTGTCCATCCTTGGTTGTATTCGCCGATCAGTTTCTTGCACGAGGTCGCTGTCTTAATCCATCCAAACCGCCGTCCAACCCACCCGTCGTTGTTCCACCTGTGGTGGCGAACGGGAACAAACGGCCCGGTGAATCGGCCAAGCAGAATAATACCACGTCTCGGATGTGTTTGTGTTCTGTTGCCGTGACACAAGTAAAAGAAGTCGCCATCTCTATCCGAATCAGCAAATCGGGGACCTTGCTCCTTCCCCGTCTGACTGTGGACAAGAACCAGCCCCTGTCGCAGCCAGTCCAAGACTTCAAGAATATCCTTGAAGTCATTCTTCCCCATCGACAGTTTCCAAAACGCGGGTTTCTTCATGGAACATCCCCACACGGTCTGCTGCAATGACCACCAACAGGAGATTTTAACCAGGATGAACGGCAGTGTCAAACAGCGGGCCGCCAGCCGCCTCGATTGTGCGCTACCCTGGTCGGCGTCCACCCGTTCATCGGTTCGCGGCCGGTCGCCGATTCTGGACAAAATGACCGGCTCGGGCGATGGCGACACCACGGATTGCCGTCCCCGTGGTGTTGTGCTTACCGCGTGTGGTGCGATAGAATGGCTTGATCCTAGGACGATTTTCCTAATACTCTGGGCGCACTAATATGGCCTCACACACGACTAAGAGCATCCGTGACCTCCTGAAACACATCGAAAGCGACGAGCTCGTCTTGCCGGAGATCCAGCGCGACTTTGTTTGGACCCGAAGGAGCGTGATGAAGCTCTTCGAATCGCTATTCCGCAGCATGCCAATTGGCCACATTCTAGTTTGGAAAGCCCGGCAAGCGGTTGACGTTAAGGCATTCAGCAAGAAACCGAATCCGCAAAATCCTGGCCAGATCGAGTCATTCTACGGTTACCTGTTGGATGGCCAGCAACGTCTCACAGCGATCGGGCGTGTCAAGGATCGAGACCCTGACTATCCACTCAGATTCGATCTGAGGTCGATCCCCGCAGACCCAAAAACCACTCGTTTCGCCTGGGAGACCGCTCGCAATAAAGAGGATCCCTGGTTCGTCTCGGTCGCCGATGTACTGAACAAGAGCCTTACGCCAGTACAGATGTTGGATGAGATTCGGGCCCGTGAGAAAGTGCCCCCTGAAGAGGTGGAGGCGATCCACGGTGACTTCATGAAGTTGCAGTGTATCCTCGACTACTTGGTTGGTATCACCGAATTCGAGTCCGACGACTACCGAGAGGCCACTGAACTCTTCATCCGTTTCAACGGCACTGGCAGGAGGCTGAGCAAGAGCGACTTGGCAATGGCTGAACTGGCCCTCTCGGTGCCTGGACTGGCGGGGAACGAGATGATGTGCGTCCGCCGACGGTGGCCGCAGTTCCCGTTCACCGCGCCGTTCCTTGTGCAGTGCTTGCTCGCGGTCCATACCGACCGATTGGCGCTGAAGGAGGTCAGTACGGCATGGGGCCAGACTAACCCGAAGGCGGTGAAAGTTAGTTGGAAGAAGTTGGAAAAGGCGATCGAGCAAGTTATGGCATTTCTGACGGGAACTGTCAGATGGCGTCGACTTTCGACCTTGCCCTCGATCAATGCTTTGGTGCCACTCATCTACACGGTTGCTGCGGCGGGCAAGTTTGAGGTCGCCGACAGAGAAAGGGCGCGGCGGTGGCTGCATCTTGTGACGCTCCATTACCATTTCAGTGGCTCGGCCAATACGACCGTGGACCGGATGATCCGAAAGGTGGCTGAGAGTCCGACCATGAAGGCCCTGTGGAACGCCACCACCAAGGCGTCTTTGAAACCGATGCGTTCCCCGGACTTTGAGACGTCTCGTCTGAACGGACCTGAGATGGCGCTCTTTACGGCCATGCTGAGTGCCGCCGACGCGAAGGACTGGATAGCGTTGGACCGTCGGCTTGACGGATCGGTTCAAGGGAAGCACGCGGAGTTACAGGTACACCACTTCTTCCCACGCGCATTGCTCCGCAAGCACGGGATTCAGGACGACCGAATCAACACGATGGGCAACTACACTGTTATCTGTGCCGAAACCAATCTCGACGTTAGCACGGAGGAGCCAGCGACGTACATAGAGCGCATCAAAGTGCCCGAGGAGCAACTCATTGCCCAGTACATTCCCTTGGATCGCGGCCTGTGGCGCGTGCTCAACTACGAGAAGTTCATCGCCGCGCGGGAAAAGCTCCTGGCCGAGGGATGCAACAAGTACCTTGGGCTAACCTGAGGCGGCGGAGGTACACCCGATTCGTCACGAGCGTCAGGGCCACACCTTGCGTCAGAGTCACACCTTAAAATTCAACTTTCACAACGGGGCGTCCGGGCCGGACAATCCAGACGTTCGGTCCGACGTTCAATTCCAAGGGCAGGCAGGTCCGCTCCGCCTTCTGGCGCATCTCTCTCCACGTCGAACATCGAGTCATGTCAGCTTGAAGTTAAGGACCGGCGAATCAATTAGTGTCGCAAGTTCGACATGGGGTGGCACGTCCCTGAGCTTGCGAAGGGCGTATTTCATGCCGATTCGCCACGCCCTTCGCAAGCTCAGGGACGTGCCACCCTAGCTCACCATCACGTTAATCCCGACAGTTATTGATTCGCCGGTCCTAAGCCTCGGTGTGGCTCGACGGCGTGCTGGCAGAGCAGGGTTGGAATAGGCACTTTGGCGCATACTTCTCTAGCGGGATGCGGGGCCGTCATCGGTTCTTGTCGGAAATCAACGAGCTTTCAGGAATGGAAGAGAATTGGGATTCGTACGTGGCGCGGCCAATTGACCTCCGTTGTGCAGAAGCGACAACATGCTGAAACCATAAACACCCCCGCTGCGATTGCCCCATTGGGGGTATGAATGTGTCCCCGTTGACCCGTTCCCTTTATTCTCAATTCCTGAAATACCGCGCGAGCTAAAGGGGGCTTGTTTTACAAAAGGTCATCGAGCTAAAATAAGAACCCCAGTCAGGAAGCCTTGTTTTAGTTCCGCTGAATAACGCTTGGGGGCGTTGCCCGGAGAATCATTATGCGTGCCGGCCAGTTCTTGCCACAGCCCGAAGGGTACCGTGCCTTCATTCCTGCGCCGCTTCCCCCCGATCCCCCTATCAGGATGGACGAAGAGTTGACCCGCTTGTTGTCCGATGCGGATCGCTGCCTGGGACGTCTGGATGGCGTGGCCTCGGTTCTGCCCAACCCGGACCTCTTCGTTGCCATGTACGTGCGCCACGAGGCCGTGCTCAGTTCGCAGATCGAGGGGACGCAAAGCACCCTGGAAGACGTGCTGGAATTCGAGGCCGATTCCAAGGGCGAAGCCCATCCACAAGACGTTGGGGAAGTGGTCAATTACGTTCGCGCGATGAACTATGGACTGCTGCGCCTCGGCGACCTGCCGTTATCCCTGCGGCTGATCCGCGAAATTCATGGAGAGCTCTTGGCTGGCGGCCGCGGGTCCGAGCGGACGCCGGGCGAGTTCCGCCGCAGCCAGAACTGGATTGGTCCCGCGGGCTGCACGCTGTCGACGGCGACCTTTGTGCCCCCGCCCGTGCATGAAATGCAGCAGGCGTTGGGAAACCTAGAGAATTTCCTGCATGAAGTCGGATCGTTGCCGCGATTGATCCACTGCGGCCTGATGCATGCGCAATTCGAGACAATCCATCCGTTTCTTGACGGCAACGGGCGTGTAGGACGACTGCTGATCACATTCCTACTCTGCCAGCAAGGGATTCTGAATCGCCCCTTGTTGTATCTGAGCTACTACCTGAAGGGCCGTCGAAGCGAATACTACGACCGGCTGGATGCCGTGCGGCGGAACGGAGACTGGGAGGGCTGGCTGAAGTTTTTCCTGCGCGGCGTTTATGAAGTCAGCCAATCGGCAAGCAGCACGGCACGGGCAATTCTGAGCATGCGGGAACAGCACCGGCAAGCGGCTTCCGACGTCGGGGCTGGCGGCGCCGGCGCGCGGTTGCTGGATTACCTGTTCGAGCAGCCGATTGTCACGATCCGGATGGTCGAGAACAAAATCGCGTGCTCCTATGTCACCGCGAACAGGTTGGTCGACCAACTCGTGGAGTTGAAGTTGCTACGTGAGATTACGGGACAGCAACGCAATCGCCGCTACCGTTATGAACCGTATTTGGCGCTTTTTGAGACGCCACCTGCGCCCATCGATTAAAGCGAGAAACTATTTCTTTTCGCCACTTGGCGGTTTGGCGTCGTTGTTAGGCTGCGGGATCTCCGCCGCTAGATCGTCGATCTCCTTGGCGTTGAACCGCGCGGCCAGGGTCTGCTGAAAACCGGCCAGCACCGCGTCAAGCCGCGTTAGCGACGCCTCATCGCCGGAAAAGTCCTTCTTGGCGTCGGCGATGCGCGCCGTGACTAGATCCTCGGCAGAGGGCAGTTCGCGCAACTGCTTGAGCACTTGCTCCGCCTCGGCGAACTGGTGGGCCGAAATGCGAGCCCGGGCTCGCTTCAGCAAAATCTGACGCCGCGCGGCCAGATCGACAATGGCATCGCGGAGCGTGGCCACGCGGCCTTCCAACGCGATACGGTGCTCGTTGTGGTCCACGGCCGCCGACAACTGCAGTTCCAGCCCCGGCACGATGGGCAAGCGGGCCAGCCATTGGTCGCCATGTTTCACCAATAGGATTTGCAGGATGTGGTCCGAGGGCTGAATCGCCAGCGAGCCCTGCCGGTCGGTACGGCCCAAGAAGATGGGACTGCCCGCGCCCGGCGAAGCGGTGTATACCTCGTAGCCCGGTAAACCTTGCGAAGCGCCCCGCGCGGTGGTTGTCAGGGTCAGCACGCTCGCTCGGCGGGGCGGCACGACGCCCAAAGCCAGGACCTCCAGCGACGTTTCCCAACGCTCCGGCAGCGGTTCCCGCAATGCCGTTACCAACCGGCCATGAAGCTCGTCCTGGGCGACCTCTTCAATGGTGCAGAATGTCCAAGGGATGGGGGCTGCGCGGGCGGCGGACCCGGTTTCGTCAACCGCCCTCGCCGCCAGCCGAAAGACACTGCCCGGCCTGACCGTGGCCAGCGCGGCGTCGCGCGGCTTGAGCGCCATCGCCCGCATACGCAGTACGACCTGGCGGTCTTTCAGCACGCTCAGCCGCGCCAAGGGAGCAAATGCCCGGAAGACCGCCGCCGAACATGCATCAGGCAGTTTCAGGAGCTGCGCCAACGGTTGCACAACCGGCGCGCTCCAAAGTCCCGTGGCCACGTCCAATTCGCAGGCCGTAACCTGGTAACCGCCGCCAGCCGCCGAAACCTCGACAAGCATGACCTTGTCGGCCTCCAGCGCCTCCTTGGGCAAGGCCTCGGCAGTAATGCCGGTCAAAGATGCGGACATCGCCTGTTGCAACACCGGCGCCGCCGGAGCAACCGCCACGTTCCAGGCCCCACCCTGAAGCGAGGAAATGCTCGCGGCCAAACGCTCCGCCAGCACCGAGGGCAACTCCCCGCCCAACTCCGGCCTGGCGGCAAATCCCAGGAGAATCTGCACACGGTACGGGCGGAGTTCCCAGACGGGCTGACCGGCCGCGCCCGCAACCGCAGTTCCCAAGACCAGCACGGCCAACGCCAGACAAGATTTTGAGGACAGCATCATTTTCCGCCTGCATCCTGGAATCCGGGCTTCCATTGTTCCACATTCTGATACAAGGTCAACGTCCCCTTCTTAATCCCGTCGAAGTCCTTGCGGAAGGCAAAGTAGTCGGGCAATTGCCAGAGCGGCACGACAGCGACTTCGTCGTGGGCTAGGCGGTCGATCCGCCGCAGGCGGGAGCAGACCTCGCTCCAATCGGCCGCCCGCTGGAGTTGTCCGAGGGCTTCGCCCATTTGTGCGCTGTACCCGCTAGCCAGGCCGTTCTCGCCCAAGACACGTGGGGCGTCGACCAGCGGTTCCCACATCGCCAACTCCACGTAGAGCAAATCGACGTCGGCCGGAATCCGCCCCGGGATGGAAGGCAGTTCCTTGAGATCGACGAGAATGTCTGCCGCGGCAAGTTGCTGACGAATCGCGGTACACGCCAGGCGCGCGACGGCATCGGCCGGGAAAGCAAGCACCAGCCCGGTCTCGGACGGCACCCGATCCTTGCCCCCGGCGGTCACTTCGCGGCGGCCGCCTTCGGCCAGGACCAAGGCCAGTCGCGAATCACAGGGCCAGGGCTTGACGTCCGCATCGGACGCATAGCTCAGCGGATCTTGCCCGGCAGTCCCCACCGGCATGGGACCGTTGAGCAGCACGCAGCCGCTCAGCGTGTCGCCACGGACAATCTGCGCCAGGATCGCCGGGCGATCGATCGCGTAGGCCAAGGCACGGCGGAAAGTGCGGTTGCTCGGCAACGGCTTGCGACCATTGGGCACGAGCCAGTGCAGCCGCGGCAGGGCATAGGCCTGCACGCTCAGGCTCTCATCGGCCCGCAAGGCCTTGACCTGCCACGGGTCCAAGCGGTCCAGGACCTGGATTTCACCGCGTCGCAGTGCCGTGACACCCGCTGCCGCATCGGCAAATGTCCGTTGGACGATTTCCCGCGGTTGCCCCGCAGAACGGGCGAAATAGCGAGGATTGAGCACGTAGGTCGCCTCCGCGAGGGTTGCCTCGATCCGTGCATAGGGGACGGCGGCGGACGAAGCCTCGCCTAGCGGCATACCGTCCAAGAGGGCCTGCGGCTGCATGCGTGCGTCGGCCAACTCGATATCAAGCCCCTTGGCGTCGGGCGCCGCTACAGCCGCGAAAATCGCCGACCACTCCGGATTGGAGGCCGGGCTGGTCCGGTCGGCCATGGCCAGTAGCCCGCGGGCAACGTCGTAGGCGGAGACCGCGGCGGCGGAATCGAAGGAGATAGTAATGCGCCGCCGGCCGTCATCCACTTTGGTCGCGCCACAGGGGCAAATGTACTGCCCGCCTTGGGGGCCGGCGGCGACGAGTTCGCTGAGCTTTCGGGATACGAGCCTGGCATCGCGGCGCGCGGCCCAATCCGTCAAGTGTTCCATGCCATCGCGCGGACCGCCTGCCGATCGGTCCGCCGCGGCTTGGCGGACGCCGACCACCACGCGCGGATACTGCTTGTCGATCGCGCCGGCCAACTCCTTGGCGCCGTCCAATGCCGGCCAGAGCAACATCACCTGGCGGATCGACGCCGCCGCCTTGTGCAAATCGCCCGCCTGCCGGGCACGCTGGGCCTCGGCAAGGTCGGCCGCAGCCTTTTCCCTGAGCCGCGTTTCCCACGCGCGCAGGAGCGCATGGTTGGGATAGCATTCAGCCAATTTGCCCAACAGCGCGCGGACGGACGCATAGTCGGCCGCCGCCGCGTACTCTTCCAGGAGCTTATCGGTCATGGCCCCCATGGCACTGTCGAGCTTGGCGCGCTGGGGACTGCGGCGATGCAGTTCGCGGAGCACCGCCAGTGCGTTGCGATACTGGCGCTTGCCGAAGAACACTTTCGCCTGTTTGAAAAGGAACTCGTTGTGGGCTTCGGTCAGCCCTGGCATACGAGAGTAATTCTCCTCCAGGAAACGAAAGTAGTCGTAGGCCTCGTCCAAATTGTTCGCAGTCAGTAATTCGTTGGCCTTGTTGAGCAGCATCTGCTCGAACAATTCCACCTTGCGGATCGCTTTCCAGGCGACTTCGTATTTCTTGTCCGGCTGATCGACAAGCCGAATGACCAGGTTGCCGTCCGGATCGGGCATGGCAGGCAACCGCCGGTCGGGCAGAGCCAACGGCTGGACTTTTAGCACCGCGCCGCCGTTGTTCTCGTTGAGCGTGACCTGATCGTACGGATCCTGTTCAAGGAGCGGTCCCTCGGCCAAGACCCGTCCGGCAACGCAAATGCCCAGTGCGGATACCAGCAAGGCGAACCATCGCATGCGCGGAACTTCTTTATTCATGGTGGTGAGATCTGGTAAAGACTGCCGTCGGGGCCGCCGATGACGATGCGATCGCCCCACAAGACCGGCCCGGTGGCCAGTGGCCGGCCGATGTCGACTTTCCCCAGTTCCTTGCCGCTACTGGCCTCCACCCGCCAGACGACGCCGCTGGCCGCGGCCATCAGCAAGTGGTCCTTGACCGCCAAGGGATCGCCAACTAATCGGCCGTAAGGCAAGGCGGCTTGCCAGAGAAGGCCCGACTCGTCGAAGCAGTAGCAGGGGCCGGCCTCGGCGGCCAGAAGTATACGGTTCCCCACACGGCATGGTCCCCAGGCGCACGGCCCGGCCAACGCATGTTGCTGGGAGCGGGTCAACTCGGGCAGTTGGAAGAAATCCAGCTTGCCCGCCGCATCGACGCCGCACACGGCCTTTCCCGTCGTCGCCAGCGGCGAGACGATCGCTTCCGCCAATTCGACTTCGGCGGCTATTTGCATGTGCAGCGCCGGTTTATCGACCAACTGCAAGCGATAGAGCTTCTTGCGCCCGTCGGAGATCACGAACTCCTTGTCGCCCACAGACACGGGCGCACGCCATAAAGGCAAGTCACCGCTTTGCAGCCGCGGCTGGAACGGCACGCACAAGCTGTTACCGGTGAGCGGGTCGAGCAGGTAGATCTGGCCGACTTTCAAGGGCGCCAACAGGCCGCCCGCAACCGCGATCGGCGGACAAGCCAACGGCGCCGGCAGCATCCAGGATGCCAACGGCTTCTTGGGACCGTCCGAATCGAACACCAGCACTTGATCGCACGCGCTGCCGCCGCTGATCGCCAGTTTCTCGCCGCTGCGCACAACGCCGGTCAACGTCCCGTGAAACACGGGTCCATGAGCAGCCGCAGGCCGGACCGCCGCAGGTTCCTCGATGACGGTCAGTTCGGTTGAGGTCTGCACCGGCAACGCGAACACGCCGCCCAGGGTAGTAACGGCCGTGGCCGTTCGACCGTCGGAATTGACCACCGGCGCGCCAGCCAACGGTGCGGCCAGGAATGTTTGCCAATAAGGCCGGCCGTTGTCGGCCCTCACCGCCGAGACGACCACGGCCAGCGAGTCGCCGGCATGCCGCACGAAAAAGACCGTCTGCCCGATGGCCGTGGGTGTCTGGCAAACGGCCCCTGGGGACGAATCGC
Source organism: uncultured Planctomycetaceae bacterium (assembly GCA_964615095.1). GTDB lineage: Bacteria > Planctomycetota > Planctomycetia > Pirellulales > Thermoguttaceae > JANXQG01. Next base: position 51,606 of record CAZTPX010000012.1, read on the forward strand.
GCCAGGTGGTAGATAGTTGCTGCTTGGGCGGCTGGACCTCGAAGCTCACCAGTTGCAGGTCGCCGATAAGGCATGCGTCGGCTTGCAAAAGGGGAAAGCGAGCCAGCCCCGTGCCACCGTCAAAGTGAGCACTGGCCACATCGCGCAGCGGCGGCTTGCCGCCCGCGCCCGATCGTTCCCAAAGTTGCACATCGCCGTTGTCCGTCGCCAACAACAGCCGCTCGCCCAAGATGGACGGCGCGGCGTCGACATGCCCTTTGATCGCAATTGTCTGTACCAATTGCAGCGGCGGATCGGACGAGTGCGGTTCCCCGGAGCGGATCTGCAGGACGTGCAACGACGAGCCGCCCGCCGTACCGTTGACCGCCAGGAGCAGATAATCGCCCATTATCACGGGCGGTGTCACGATCGAACCCGGTTCGTGTCCCAGGGGCAAGACTTGGCGGCATTTCAGACCGGGCATCGCCAGAACAAACAGGCTATCACAGTCAGCCGCCTGGAAGACGAGCTTCCGCGACGGGTCGACCGCCGCAGCGATGCTGAGGGCCCGTGGAAACTGCGCGAAGCCCGCCGAATTCCCCTTGGTGGCGTCGATCGCCACCAGGCGTCCGCTGCGGGTGGTCACCAGGACTTGGTCATCGAGCACTACGGGATCTCCGCAGAAACCCTCCGGGACCGCATATCGCCACTTCACGCGGCCCGTGGCCCTTTCGACGCAATGAACCTCGCGGTGCGACGCGGCGGCAATAACGACGTCGCTATCCGCTTGGGGTCCGACCGCCTTGGGCGAGAGACCTTCGTCCCGCCCGTCGGGGTCAAAGCCGACGAACGCCCGCCAGAGCACTTTGCCGTTACTGGCATCCAGCCCATAGACCGCGCCAGCGGCCACGGCGAGAACCACGTGTCCCGTCGTGCCGGGCGGACTGGCAGTGAACGTGCGTTGGATCAGAATCGTGGTCGAGACCGCTGCTGCCGCTTCTTTTTCGACGGCTTGTGGCCGGGCCACCCATGCGACCGCCGCCTGTTCCAGCGCGGACACCTTGGCGACGGTCTCCGCCAGCGAATCGGATTTCGCGAATTGCGGGTAGGCGTCGAGCAAGGCTGTACGGACGCGGCGGGCCTCCTTGAAATCCTTGGCTTCAGCCGCTTTTTGAATCGCCACCGCGGCGTATTTCAATTCGTCGTCAGCGGCAAATCTGTGCCGTGCCAGAGCCAACGTGGCTTCCACCCTGCCCAGACGCTCGCGGGGCTTGTCGGCCGCGGGTATGTACAGTTGGGCAAGCGCCAAGATATCCTCGGACTGCCCGATCGAAGCTGGGTCCGGATTTCGCTGCGTGCGCGACGCCGATGCCTCGACCAGTGGCGGCAGGAGCGTGGCGAGGACCGTGCCTGCCTCCCTATCGAATTCCGCTTCGGGACTGATTTCGGGCAGGACGGCTCTTGCGGTTGCCACGATGGTCGAATCGGCCGCCGTCTCGCTCAGTGTAAGCCGCAGACGGGCAAGACCACGGCGGACCCGCGTACGGCCAGAGACAGGGAGCTTGGGATATCGATCCAGGAATGCATCGTATTGTTGGACGGCGTCGGCCCAGGCCCCTGCTTGATAAGCGCTATCGGCCGGCTCGAGCACCTTGGTGGGGTCCTGCCGGGTGGCGAGCCAGACAACGATGGCGACGATCGCCAGAATTCCGGCCGCCGCGCCGCTGATCCAGACCAGAAGACGTTTCCGCGCGCGGCGACTGCCCCACAACGCTGAAGGTTTTGCAGCGCGCCGCTTGGCCGCCACGGGGGCGTCCAGCGGATTGGACTCTTGAACCGCTTCGGCCAGGGACGGATCGCTCAGCAGCGCATCCAGCGGCCCCCCGCCCAGCGACGACATTCCGTCTGATAAAGATGACAGTTCTTCTTCCAAGAGCGAAGCCATCCCACTATCGGCCGATGGTCCGGCTAGTGGGGACGGCTTCTGTACGGGCGGCTTTGCCGGCTGCCCCTTGGCGGACGCAGCGGGCGGCGAGGCCGGGCCGGCTTTCTTGCCGGACGGTTGTGCTGCCGCCGCGGTTTGACCGGCAGTGTCGGCCGGAGCCGGTTTCTCCGGCGGTTTCGCTCCGCTTTCCAGCAGTTGTTGGGCCGTCGCGGAAGTGAGCATTCCCTTGTCGACCAGCAGTTTCGCCACTTGCCGCGCGGAGACACGGGTCTTGGACTCGAGCACCTGCTTGCGCAGGTCCGCCAAGACATTCTTGGGCACGAGACCCTTGTTCTGCAGGGCGTTAAGAAAGGCCTCTGCCGTCAGTTCGCCGGCTTGGGCATGCTTCTCGGTGCTCACTTCTTCGCCCGCTCCTTCCGATACTGCTGGGCCACGTAGAACTCGAATCCGTCGCCCGCCGCGCGGATGCCGAACTGAGTTCTGCTGACATCGCTCGCATCGTCGCCGGCATAATCCTTCTCCAACTTGGCCAGCTTGGCCTCGACGTCTACGGGCAGGATCTTCAAGACTACTCGGTCGCCAGGGCTGAGGCCAGCCCGGCTGAACAAGTCGATGTCTGCGTGGCTGAGATCGCCTCGTTGCCAGGTCAGATAGCAGCGCTTTTCCTGGTCGGCCGGCCCGGTGTAAATCTCGGGCTTTGGCTTGGAGAACTTGCGGATATAGATTAGCTTGTTGTCGGGCATGACCACGGCCAACTCGATGCCGAAGAAATCGAGTTGCCGAGCATACTTGTCCTTGGTGTTGCCCTTGAGGAAACGCAACTCCCAGTTCCGCGCAACAACGTCTTTTGCGCTCGCCTCGCGCAGATCGCCCCAATCGGCGGGTTTGATTACGAAGCGGGAGGCATCCTCCAGCAGCTTCGCCTTGGCGTCCGCACCGGCCACAACCGCGGCCAACGAGTCCTCCAAAGAAAGTTCAGCGGGGGCGGCGGCCCGATCCAAGGGAATGGCCAGATCGAGTTTGAGTTCAGCCGCCGGCAGTGGTCGGGCAGCTTTGGCTGCCCCATCTCCAGAGCCTTTTCCGCCCAACCAGCCGGCCAGCCAGGCCACGACGATCAACAGCAATAGGCCCGATCCCAACGAAACGCCCAGCACCGTCCGCGATATGCGGCGTGGCACGCTTTCAGAAGCTTCCTCGGGTGCAGCGTTCAAAGGTCCTCCCGGTGCTCACACGCACGTCAGTTTTCGAACTCCGCGTCCGGACGGATCGCCAAGTACCAGTCTTTCCAGTAGCGAATTTCTATGCTCCGCCGGGACTTAGTCAATTCCCCGCCGATAGGAGCTGGACCGGGACTCCGCGACAACCGCCTCAAGGCATCGCGGGCATTGATCGCCACGTCGTTGTCGGGGTCGCTAAGCGCGTAGATCAAGCTGGGCACGAGGTCGAGATTCGCGCCCTTGCCAATCGCCTGCACGGCGGCGACGCGTGTCGACGGCAAGCGGTCGGCGATCAGCCCGCGCAACAGATCCGCGTTTTTCGCCGCAAGGATTTCGGCCTCGGCGGGCGGCAACTGGCCCAGGGAAGCGATGCCTTGCTCGAAAGCGTCGTCGTCGCGTTTCTCGAGGATGGGCAGCAACTCCGCGGCCGTGGTCCATTTCGGCACCGGCCGCACTTTGCCGGCGGCGACGTGCAAGTTGGCCGTCTGGCGGGGCAGCCCCCGACCAGACACCAAGGTGCTGTCACCGTAGCCGTAGGCCTTCTCGATGCTCTTCTTGGAAGACCGCAGGAGGAACAAGGTTGCAAACGCCGTGTCGGCTGTTCGCCCCGCGGGGCTATCCTTGGTGGTCCAGCTTCCATCTTCGTCTTGCAGGGAGAGCAAGTAACGGGCCCCATCGCTATACCACTTGGGTTCCGGGTCCGGCTGCCCCAGCGACAACTCGCGGAAACTTTCGTAGCGTTCGTAGGCATAGAGGTAATAGAAGGTCCACCACTCCTTGCGGCGGAGGTCGTGGTGTTTTCCCATCCAGCGATTGCCGGCGGTCTCGGCGTCCTTGACACGGCGTGGCTCGATCTTGGTTTGCGGGTTTGCGGCGGCCGCCGGTTGCTGGTCATTGACTTCGCGCAGCGCCATGGGCAGATCCTCGTTGCGCTTTTCCACGCGGGGCGACATTCCCAGCAGATCGGCGCAGATGTATAGGCTGCCCAACCCGGCGGCCACCATGCTGTGCCGCACCTCGCTCTGCTTCACCATCCCCGTTTTGGCAACGGTCCCCTGGTATCCGAACCCGCCGCTAGGGTCTTGCGTCTTGAGGAGCCACGTGGTCACTGCTTCGATGGTTTCCGGCGGGATCTTGAACCCGGCCTGCGTCGCCTCCCAGGCGCTGAGCACGCCGTACTGAGTCATCGAGGTATCACCGGTTTCCTTGTCCGGATAACCCCAGCCGCCATGCGGTTTCTGCTTGGCCTTGAGGTACTGCAACAGCACGCCGATCTCTTCGGAGTAGACACCCGGGTCGAGCGTAACGAGAAAGATGACCGACAAGCCGGCACTATAAATATCCAAGTTGACCTTGGCCGCGTCGCGGGCTTTGACAACGCCCTGAATGGCGGTGACCGCCTCGACAATCCGCGGGTGCGTCGACTCGGCGTGGTTCTTCAAGAGCACTAGGCCGACCAGGGCCCTCGCCCCCACGCGCGTGTCGTTGGCGGCAGGCGATTCGAGAAAGGCAACGGCCTTCTTGACAGCCGCTTTGACCGTGGGGCTCTCGGGTGTCAGCGCCCAAGACGCTTGACCGCCGCCCAGAACTACCAGGAGAAATATCCCGAACCCGGCCGCCGTACTACTACGCAACCTGAGACGCGCAATCACCAGGAGACCCTTTCGCGCAAATCGACCGAAGCGGTCTAATCTATCCGCGGCTGCGACAGGCGCAATCGACGGGATTGGCCCACGGCCGGAACCACTCGAGAGAAGCCATCAACAACGGCAATAATAGTGCGGATGGGGGAATCTGTCAACCATGCACTCCGTTTGCCGGGTTACTTGCGTGAGTTTATATATGTAACGACTGGGTCCCATTGAATGCGGCCGCCAGCCGCGACTTTCCTGCTCGCGATGAAATACAAGGCATCGCCCTCGGCCACGTTGACATTCACGTCGTGGACGACCGGCCGGTCCTTGACGACTTGCGCCGACCAGATTTCCTTGGAATCGAGCAATACGGCAACATTCATGGCGACTGCGTCTTTGCCGTGCGGCGACACCTGCCCCTCGACACGGACAACGCCCGCCCGCCGGGCTACCCATTTCCGCACCGCGTCGCTGCCGCTGGGCGTCATCTGGAAATAGCCGATCTCGCAGCCATCGTCACCCTTCCAATGTGGATCCTGGAAAGTCATGTCGCGATAGGTCCCTCGGCTCCGCTGTTGATTGTACCATTGGTTCTTGCCCGGCACGCTGGAATAGCCATCCGAGGCCCGGTAGCTTTCCGCGGCATATTCGAAGAGCATGTGCTTGATCGCCGCAGCCTTTGCCGCCGGGTTCTTGTCGCCACGGACAAGGACCCGGATGGTATGCGGCACATTGGGGTCCAGGCCGGTCTTGATGAATGCGAACTGATAAGTGGTAGGAACGCTGGCATAGCAGTCCACGGTCTTCTGCAGGATACCGTCGATGGAAACGTCGGCCTTGCCGCAGTCGGGACCTTTCACCGGCCGCCAGTAGACGTCCGCTCCTCGGAATGTCAACGCGACACGGTCGCCGGCCGTGGCGCTGACTTTCGCGCGGCCATCGTAGTAATCCTCGTTCGCCTCATCGTGCCATCGGCCCTGGCAGGACGTCTCCGCGCTGCCGCTCGGTACACGGCGGGTGTGGCGGCTCTCGATAGGGTCGGACGATTCGAAGAGTGGCACGTAGCCGTAGCACTGGGTAGGCTCGGCGGTCACGGCCCAAGGAGCCTGGTTCGGCGTGATCAGGTACACCGAGGGCGAAACATACGCCTCGGCGGCGGTCTGGCCCGGCCCCAACTCGATCCGATACCGCTTGCCCCGGGCGCCTTGCCAGAAAGCGTAGGCCAGCAGCGTCCGGTCGCCGGAACGAGTGTCGGTCTTGGCCGCGTCGGTCACCCATGTGCCGACCAACCCGCCGCTGTTCCACGACGGGCCAAAGTAATAGGAAGGCCCCCAGTCCTGTCGGCCCAGGTCGTCGCATAGCGACAGCCCGCTGATGTAGTTGAAGGAAAGGTATTTTTTGAGCCACGTGTTGTACGTCACGCAGTAACCGTTGACGTAGGATGCCTTTCCGCCCACGCCGGGTTCGGACCACTGGCCGTTGTAGAACTTCCGCCACTTGCCCGGGGCCATCTTGTCGGCGATCGCGCACCGCGCCACGCGGTGACGGAGGAATCCGGCGGCGGGAGAACCGGTCTTCGCCCAGGTATAGTGGTTGGTGAAGAGGTAGATGTATCCGCCTCTCTCGTCCACGTAGAGGACGTGATCGCCATCGCCGCCGTCCCACGAAAGCCCGGAGAAGTCTGGCCCCTTGCGGACAAGGGCCGGGGCGTCGCGGGTCAACAGCCGGCCATCGTATTTCCACGTCAAGCCCTTGTCGGTGCTCGATGCCAGGTGAATTTCCCGCAGGATCATGCCGGCATAGCCGTCCTGTTCACAGTGCATGGGGGCGTACAGCCGTTTCTCCGCGGCGTCGTACCATACGCCACCCAGGATATAAGGCGCGCGCAGGGGAAAGCGGGCGGCGCCGTCGGGTTGGCGGACCGCGTTCTCGATGTTCGTGCCCTTATAACGCAGCACTGGTCCGCTGTAGCCGTTCTTGTAGATAATCCAGTACTCGCCGTCGATCATCACCGGGCAGTAGGGAAAGTCCATATCGACCGGGTTCTTCGGTCCCATGTAGTCCGGCAGTGTTTCCAATTTTTCCTCGGTCACCTTGATGGAAAAAGGGATCGCCGCACGGCCGTCATCAGCCGCCGAGGCCGCTCCTTGGATTGCAGTCGCGACGAACAGAGAGAACAGGGATGGCACGATCATGGTGGAGTCCTTGAGTTGGAGTTTTGCGGACACCGATCACTGTAATGTATGAATGCTGCTGCTGGCAAGCACCAAGGCGTCGGTGCTGGGGCCATGCGGTTTATTCTGGATTCATTCCATTTGCTGTCGGGCAGGTTGGGTCGCGTAGCGACCGCCGATGGTAGCCGTGGGTTTCAACCCACGGTTTGCGATGGGCCGCGACGATCCACGTCGCGTAGCGACGACTGATTCTCAATCGTCGCTACGCGACGGGGGAGCGTGCGGGGCGGAATTTCGTTCGTGGGTTGAAACCCACGGCTACCATCACAGCGTCGCTACGCGACGGGTGGCAGCTTCTGCCTAGGGAAGAAAACCAGACTGTTCCGCTTCTTCCAATTCTCCCCAGCCACCAACTTGTGCGCAGGTACACCCGTGTGCCGTCCGCCCAATTCGGCATATTGCGCAAGACACGATAGTTACTGATCTGCCGGTCCTTGTGTCCCACGTCATATTGACTTTGCCCCGATCTTCGAGCAAGATTGGATATCGTCACGAAACCCATCCGGCGTGGAAATCGATCGCAAGAACATTCTGGACAAACGATCATGTCAGTCACTCCAAAATCCGCAGCGGCCTCCGTACGCCGGTCCGCCCTGATCCCCGCCGTTGCTGTGGCGTTTCTCGCGTCGGCCGCCGCGGCCCGGGGAGAATCGCAGTTCGTGCTGGCGGCCAACATGAAGGTGCTCCGCTGCGACATGCCCAATACGACCTACCGCTTCGCCGGCAGCAATGCCCCCGGGCAGATATTCCTTCCCGGCGAAACGATCGATGTCAAGCTGATCTTCGCCAAGGGCACGAACCGGGGCGAGGTCCGCGACTTTGCCATCGAGATCCAGGAGATCACCACCCGCGATCCGGAGGCCCGCATCAAAGAGGCCTTTACCGATACGGGAGGCAACGCGCCGCTAGTGGCCCTGGAGGGCAAACCGACCACCTGCCCGATCAGCGTGCGGTTCGACGCCCGCCCGGAGACAGCCTTCGAAGTCAAGGGCCTACCGCTGCCGGCCCGCTTCGGTACCTACGCCCTGGTCCTGGTGCGGGGGGCCAAGCGGCAGTTCCTGGCCACCTTGTGCCGCGTGCCCCAGCCGCGCGCGGACGGCCGCATCGACAACGTGCCCGTCTTCGGCGAGGGCCAGATGATGGAACCCGCCGAGCTGCTGGAAACCCGCGCGGCCATGTACCATCGCATGGGCGTGCGCGGCTGGCGTTCCGAACTGGGCTGGAACGAGGAGGCCGACGGCAAATGCGACTGGGACCGCTACGACCGGCTCTTCGCCGCCGCCGAAAAGACCGGCTGCAAGATCATGGTCACCCTGGGCGGGCATTCCGGCTGGCGCTGGACGTTCGGCGAGCCGACGCCCGCCGCCGGCTGGACAGCGGGTTGCTTCGGCTACGGCGGCACCGGCGACTGGGTCTGTAAGCCGGAACTGTACGAGCGCTACGGCCGCTGGATCACGGCCTTCTGCCAGCGCTATTGGAAGGACGGCCGCGGTGCCCTCTGGGGCCTGGAGAACTACAACGAGCCTTGGGAAGGGGGTGGCATCAGCGGCTGGGCACGCGACATGCTCCAGTACCGCGCCCTGCAGAAACTTATTGCCACCAGCGCCCGCAAGGTCTCGCCGCAAATCAAAATCCTCGCCGCCTCCTCGATCATGAACACCGAAGACAAGCTCTTCAGCGACGGCTCCCGGGAATTCGACCAGTACATCGACATCTTCACCGACCACTACGTGGTGCCGCCGTCGTGCTACGGGCCGCTGGTCGCCAGGGCGCACGGCAAGGAATCCATGGAAACCGAGACCTGGTTCGTCAATGCCGAGTACCTCCTGCCCCAGGGCGTGGCGCAGTTCATGGCCTGCGGCCAGCAACGGCTGGCCCCCTGGCATCCCCGCGTGTTGTTCGATCCCCTGCCGGGCAACAACGATAATTACTTGATTCCCTCGCCCGTGGTCGCCGCCACCGCGGCCCTGAACCACTTCCTCACCGGCAAGCAGTTCGAGAAGATCGTATTCTGCGATCACCTGCCGTGGGTCTTCCAGTTCGGCAAGGACAACCAGACGGACGCGCTGCTGATGGTCTTCGGCCAGTTGATGCCCATCGCCGGCAACGACCCCAAGGACCGGCTCTGGTCCCAGGTGGACGCTGCGCCGGGCGGAAAGATGACCATCGACAACGCCGACGGACTGCTGCAGTTCTACGACCTGGCCGGCAACCCGATCCACCAGGGCGACCGCAGTGTCGAACTGCCCATGACGATCTTCCCCACCTACATTACCTGCCGGCAGGGGGCCGTCGCGGCAGGCAAGCGGCTGGCGGCGGCGCGGATCGAAGGCAAACGGGCCGTGGAGATCCTGCCCCGCGACTTCACCGAGCGGGTGGCCGACGGCGCAACGCTTTCGGTCGATCTGCACAACTGCCTCAACCGCACCGTCAGCGGCGAATTGGCCGTGCAAGCGCCCGACGGCCTGCTGCTCAAGCAGACTTCGCAGCCCGTGAAGCTCGCGCCCGGCCAGCGGCAGAGTGTCAACTTCCAGTTGACCCGGGCACGGGCCAACGCGGCCAATGCCTATCCGTTCGCCTTCCGCTTCAGCAGCGACGCCGGCAACGCGGAGTACAAAGAAGTGCTCAACGCCGTGATCATCCCCAAAAAAACGATCCGCGTCGACGGCAACCTGGACGACTGGAAAGACGTGCCCGGCGTGACCGTGCTGGCGAAGTCCCAGAAGGCCGAATTAACTGAGCTGTTGCGCCGACCCTGGCTGCAGCTCAAGGACGCCGAGCCGCAGGGCAATTTCGCCCAGTTCAAGTTGGCCTGGGACGAGAACTACCTGTACGTGGCCGCGCTGGTAAACGACCCCACGCCGCAGGAAAAGGGCCTCGCCCCGATGGCCGGGCGCAACGAAGACCTTTATTTCCACTCCGGCGCGTCCGACCAGCAATCGCCCTACAAGGAGTTCCTGGCGAAACGTCCCGGGCGAAGTTTCGCCGAGGTACCGTACGTGTGGCGCTACAATCCCGAAAGCCCCGACCACCCCGCGCTGCCCGCGGTTCCCTTCCGCCGCGACCGGCTGCAGATCGCTTTGGACGTGACCGACGACTGGCACGACATGACGCCCGACACCGACCGCGTGCCCTATGGGTTCCACGCCGTCCCCGACACGGATTACGAGTACTCCTTGTATCTGACGAATCAGGGGAGCGAGCTATGGCGGCAACTGGCTCCCGGCGTGCCGCGGGTCAACGACTGGCCGCGGCAGCCGAAGGCCAAGCGTTCCACAGGCACGGTGCCGGGCGCCAAGCACGTCGTGCGGCGGGAGGGCAACACCTACGTCTACGAGCTGGCCATTCCCAAGGAAGAGCTTGCGCAATTGAAGCTTGCCACCGGCACGACCCTGGGCGTGATGCTCCGCGCCGGCAACAGTAACGGCCCGCACGTCGATCTGGGCAACGACAAGGCGGTGGTCAAGCGGAACGGCCTGACGCTGCACCCCTACTGGGAACGGGCCAACAATTGCGGCATCCGCTGGCGGCTGGTAGAGTGATCTGATGTCCCTGTCCCCTGCTCCCTTCTCCTTACCCCCTGCTTTCCCATGATCTTTCTCGAAAGTCCTTGGCCTGTTTTGATCCTTGGCCTGGCCCTGGAAATGGTCCTGGCCATCGTGCTCTTTACGACCCGCCGGGGCGTGGTATTGGGCGCGATGGCAGGCGTGGCCCTGCTGGTGGCGCTAGGCGTGCTGGTGGAAAGTCGGGTGGTTACCGACACGAAGCTGATCCGGCAAACGTTGGAAGCGGCGGCCGCGGGGCTGCAGGCCAATAACGCGCAGCGAGTCAAAGCCTGCATCGTACCCGATGCCGACGGCGACGCGGCACGAGGGCTTGTCGACTGGGCCATGTCCAGGGCCGAATTTCAGGAGCTTACGCTCCGAAATCTGGATGTGAAATTCAATTACCAAACGAGTCCGCCTACCGCGGACACGACGTTCACGGCGTGGGTCCGCGGCACGGATCGCAGCGGCACATATCCCGGCGAGGTCTCTCGGCCCGTGGCGATGGAAGTCAAGCTCCGCAAGGAGGCGGGCCGCTGGCTGGTCTATGGCGAGCCGAAGCACGACGTGCATGAGTAGCAGCCCCTGTGATATACTGAATTAACTTTTCCAAAATGCTATCAAGGAGTTGGACATGAGCCGCCTGGCAAGATTTCTGTCGGTCCTTATACTGCTGCCCGCCGCCTGCCTGGCCGCCGACAAGCCGTCGCTGCGGGCAAACTGGGACATGCCGCCCAGGTGCGACCCGCTGGCCCCCGTGCGGATCCAGGACCTGAAAGAGGAACTGCAGCAGACGGGCTATCGCCTGGTGATTGCCATTCATCCGGCCCAGCCGCCCGGTGCCAAGGGAGAGCCACCGCCTCGCGACCTGTACATCATCAATGCCGACGGCACGGGCCTGAAGCAGCTCACCAAGACGCCCGATGTCGACGAGCGGGTACCACGGACCTCGCCCGATGGCAGCATGTTCACCTACAATTACGGCGACTACCTGGTCGACGCCAAGACGCTCAAGACACGACAACTCTATGGCGGCTACGTTTGGACGCCCGACAGCACCCGCACGGCCGAGTGCAGCAAGAGCAGCATCATTTATCGCGACATCCAAACCGGCAAGAAAACCAAGACCGTGCGGGTGCCGCGAACGGTGAGTATCGTGGACTTGTCGGCCGACGGCAATTGGTTCATCTTTGAGATCCGCAACTACCTGGGGAGCCGGTACACGATCGACTTTGTCTCGGCCGCCGGCGGCGAGATCCGCAAGCTGCCCAATCATCCTATCCGGGACGGCGAGTGCCATCCGGCCTTCTCGCCCGACGGCAAGTGGATGTGCTGGAACTCGGGCAGAAGTCTCTCCCTGCGGAAGTTCGATCCGTCCTTGCCCGACGGCACCGACGGGAAGATCATCACCTTGCCGGAGAAGCTCCTCGGCCAGGACCCCTGCGGGCGGTGGTCGCACTGCGGACGGTACATCGCCTATGTGAAGATTCCCCATGCCGGCAGTTGGACGGTACACAGCCCGATCTGCATCGTTCGCCTGGCTGATAAAGCCACGATCACGCTCAGCCCGCCGGGATGGCTCGGACACCATTGGGATTACGACTGGCTGCCGCCGGAGTAGTTCTTGAAACAAGAAAGAACTTTCAAATTCAAATGTCGAAAAATTCAAAACATGCCACGCAGCGGTTGCCCTTCGCATGGCTGGCGCTGCCCCTTTTGTTTGGTTGCGGCGGGCCTTCCACGCCCGGCAAAGATGATGCGCCTCAGGCCCTGACCACGGCAAGCGGGATCGAAATGGTGGCGCTGCCCGGCGGCTGGTTCGAGATGGGATCCAGCAGCGCCGATGAATCGGATGAGCAACCCCACAAGGTCTTCATCAGCCCCTTGGCGATCGACAAGTGCCCGGTCACGCAGCAGGAGTACGAGAAGCAAATGGGCAAGAACCCCTCGCACTGGAAGGATCCGCAGAACCCCGTGGAGCAGATCCGCTGGAGCGACGCCGCGGCCTACTGCAATGCCCGTTCGCGTGCCGAGGGACTCTCACCCGCCTACGATCCCAAGACGTGGCAGTGCGATTTCCAGTCCGACGGCTATCGTTTGCCGACGGAGGCCGAATATGAATATGCCCTGCGGGCGGGCACGACCACCGCTTACTTCTTTGGCGACTCGGACGCCAACCTGTCGCGTTATGCCTGGTTCAAGGGCAACAGCACGCGCGGCCCGCATCCCGTCGGCGAAAAGTCGGCCAATCCCTGGGGGCTTTGCGACATGATCGGCAACGTCTGGCAGTGGTGCAACGACTATTACCAGGAGGACTACTACAAGCAAAGCCCTGATCACGATCCGCGCGGACCGGCCCGCGGCGAGGGCCGCGTGGTCCGCGGCGGCTGCTGGAACTCCAAGCCCGACGACCTCTGCTCGGCCTACCGCAATTACGAGACGCCGGCCTACACGGACATCTGCTTTGCCAAGGACATTCACGGCCAAGTGGGATTCCGCTGCGTCAGGAGACAGGCGGCGAAGTAGCATGCTAGAAACTATTATTAGAGCAGGCGTTGCATTGATTGCTGCGGGGAGCTTGATGCAATCCGTTTACGCAGCCGACGTCGTGGTCCGGCCCCGGGAGTACGCCAAAGCACTAAAAAATCCGTGCAAGGGGCTTCGTTTCAATGGTGGTCAAGAACATGTTAATCCGGACAATCCGCTGATATCGCTCTCGCACGTTTATATTCGCTGGAACACGATCGAGAATTCCGCATCGGACGGCATCGATAAGATCCGCCGTTTTTGCGACAATGCGTGGAAAGACCTCCCGTCAAGAAATGTCAAGGTCATTCCCAGGGTCTATCTTGACTGGCCGAATCAAGGCGTCCACTGGCCGACCGACATGACAACCGGCGACTATTCCAGTGCCCAATTCAAAGCGCGGATGGTCCGGCTCATCCAGCGCCTCGGGCAGTTGTGGGACCGTGATCCGCGCGTGGCATTTGTGGAAATGGGCATCATCGGCCAGTGGGGTGAACAGCACGATCCCAGCCCTGATGTCGGCATGCAGAAGCTCCTGGCCGAGACCTATCTTGCCGCATTCAAGCACAAACTCCTCATGCGGCGGTATGCAGACTATTTCAGCAATTACGCGGCCCTGGGATTATACTGGGACTCGTTCGCTCATCCGCAGGACGATGAATCCCGCTGGATTCTTGCCTGGGGAAATCGCTGGCAATCGATCGCACTCGGCGGAGAAGTGGCGTATAACTGGGGAAGCGCAAAGGCGGTGTTTGGGAATGATCCTACCACGACCGTCTCCAGCCCTAGCTACTATAACCGGGTTGTCAATTTTACGCGGCGGCTGCACTGGAACCATCTGGGCTGGGTGGCCGCTTACGACTACACCAATTCTGCCACGCTGGCGGGCGGCAAGGCTCTCCAGGGTGCGCTGGGATATCTTTTTGTGCTCGACCAGGCAACCTATCCTTCCCGCGTAGAGAGCGGGACGCCTTTCACTGCCAGTTTCGTCGTCCGGAATACGGGCTCATCGCCGATGTATTACAACTGGCCGGTGGAATTGAGCCTGCTGGATCCGGCTACCAGGAAGCCGGTCTTTACGGCCATTTTCGCCAAGGTTGACATACGTACGTGGCTGCCGGGAACGAACTGGCAGTACGACTCGACGAACCCGTCGGTCGCCGGTAGCGGATACCAGACGCCGGCCGCTTCCAATTCGGTCAGCGGGACCTTCACGTTGCCCTCAAGTTTGCCCGCTGGCGAGTATATCCTGGCGCTGGCAATCCTGGACCCCGCGGGCATGAAGCCTGGCCTGCGATTTTCAACCGTCAATTATTTTAACGGCGGCCGGCACCCGCTGGGACGGATCGGCGTTGGGCGGGGCGTGGCAAATCCGGTGTTGAATGCGGCATCTTTTGATGATCCGGGACGGGACAATTCCCTTGGATACGACGGGAAGGCATCGAGCTTCGCTATTCAGGGCAGAGACGAGAAAACGGAATAACCGCATTATTACGCCGGCAACACAGTTGCTCCACACTAGCCCGACGCGGGCACCGCGCGCTGCTTGGTCGGCGAGGGTTCGTCGCTTGCGAGTCGGGCTAGTGTGAGAATCTTCAACGACCATGGGAATGAACTATCGCTGGTGAAGGGGTTGAAAACGACCCCTGCCGGCTTGCCCAGCCGGTAAATGAGTTTTGTAAGCGAAGGGCAGACGGGTCATGGCTAACAAGACTGATCCACCGGCCCGGCAAGCGGGCTGGGGTCGAGCCACGGCAATACTTTTCCCAGCGAAGGTGGAGCACCGCCATGCCACTACAATCGTATTACGAGCCGAACGCCATCACACCGCACTACAAGTTGCGCTATAGTTGGGCAGGCTGACCGCCACGCGGAACGAAGTTTCCGGAGGAAATGCAATGCCGCTTGGCAGCGCCTGCCGAAGGCTGGGAGGAGGACGGGCTTCGGCTTCTGGAAACAAGCTTCTCTCCAGACTGTGCCTTGATGACGTTCAGTGTCAAGCCGCACGTTCCCCCGGTGCTTTTCATCGGTCACCTCAAAGGACGCCTGCAGTACGCGCTTCGCAGCGCACGACTGCGCGTAAAGTTCAGTCGCAAGGTGGCCATGCAATCGATCGGTGAGAACGATCGAGAGGATGTCGAGGCATATATTGCGAACCAGATTGCCAACGAGTCGTGGGCTGATCCGCGGATGGTGGAGGTGTTGGCCACGTTCACGGTGAACGTTGGGTTGCCGCGGTCAACGCGGACGGCGCCTACGGCCGGTGGGACTACGCCGTGGCGAAGCAGCCGGAAGAGGTCTGGGGGGTTGGTCAGCAACGCTGCCAAGCAGGGGAGTAGGGAGAGATGGCGTCGGCGACCGGAAACTGCATCGCGGCGTCAACGGAAGACTTGCCGTGAATGTTTAGCTGTACTGCCCAGGATGCTTTATTGATAAACTCGGCGGGGTGTCAAGGAAATGGACCAGAGGTGCGATAGAACTACCGCAATTTCGCAATTACGAGCCGCCCTGCCTCCACATTCTCCACAACCCGGGGTATACTTCAGTAAAAGACGACAGGTTACAGAGTTGAGCGAAGAACGATGTCCCAGAAGCCTGCCCAGAAAACGAAAAATCCTGCGCGCCAGGCTTACTGGATGCGTGCGGTTCGGTTCGCTGGGCTTCATCGTGTTCTGCATCTCGTCGCGAGCTATAGCGATGGCATTCGCGTGCGGGACTTGAACAAGCTGATCGTGGCTAACGGCCTTTATCGAACCGACCGTGGCGAGCCAGCAAAGAGCACTCTCTATCACTGTCGGAATACACTCGTTCATCTCGGGATCCTTCGCCGTCGGCATCAAGGTTTGGTGGCCGCCACCGACGACATGGAAGTGGACTCGCTGCTCCACGAAGCGGCCCCAAGTGCCGATACGCTTTCTGAGACTGCACGGGAGACCTTCGCCCGACTCGTTCTGGCTAATCACGACTGTTTCCAGAACTTCTTCGGCCTCTTCTTGTTGGACTCCGACGTTCGCTCGCCGGAGCAGTTTCGCGCTGTCGCCGCGCCCGTTATATGGTTGGAAGCCGCGTTGGATTCTAGTACTGGCACGGTCGAATCGCGATTTACAGCAGGATCGCAGCGCTTAGTTGGGACGAAGACAGGGAAGAGGAAGCGTTCTCGGGCAGTGATTCGATCAGTTCAATCACAGCTTGCTTGACGGTGCTCATGATATTCGGTCTTCTCCTTTGGTCAAGTCGGGATCGGGAAAAGCCTCGCGAGCTGGTCTCTTCGCCTGGATTGGAACGTATCGTATTCTACCTGATCGCCGCCCGCTTGGGTAGCGATTTGCGAGTACGGCACAAGCGACGAAGGACGAAACCGGAAAGTGTCTTCGCCTCTTGCGGCCTATCCCGCCAAAAATCCCGCCATTTTGGCGGGATAGGCTTCCGCGCGGGTGACTGGACGGCCTATGCCGCAGAATTCCCCACCATTTTGGCGGGATAGGTTCACTATGAAAACCATCAAGGACATTCCGGAGCACAGCCGCCCGCAGGAGAAACTAATCGTGACCAAGAAAGGGTACTTTAGTTTTCAGGAAGCAGGCTTAATACGATAAACACACAGGCAGTTGGCACGCCTACGATCAAGGCCGGCCTGGCTCGACGCTCTAGCCCCGCAATTCCGCCCCATGCTCACGGCGGCAGGCGGCGACGATCTGATCGCGGACGCCGTCGGCCTGCTGGCTGGTGAGCGTGCCTTCCGAAGAGCGGAGGCCAATGCCGAAGAGAAAACTCTTCTTGCCCTGGCCCAGGCGGTTGGCATCGCGATAGGTGTCGCGATACTCGACGCTTTCCAAATCGCGGCCGCCATTCCGGCGGACCGTGGCGGCGATCTGTGCCCATTGCACAGCCTCGGCAACCACCAGGTTCAAGTCGCGCGATACGGCAGGGAAGGCGGGCAGCGGCACGTACTGCGGGATCAGATTGGCGCGCTCGAACAAGGGCGCAAGCCGCAACTCAGCCACGGTTGAAGGACTGCGGAGATCACCCTGCTTCTGGCCCGCCGCGCTGAGCTGCCCCACATAGCCGAGCATCTGGCCATCCAACAACAACCGGCAAGACGCGCCGGCGTCCAAGAACGGCAAATCGATTACGTCGGCGGTCAGATCGAGCTGGGAATTGACCGCCGCGACCAGTGCCTCGACAACTCCCTTGACTTCCGCGTAGGGCCGGCCGCTGCTCAGCCCCAGCATCCACCATTCCTCCGGCAGCCCGGGGCTGGAGAGATAGATCTTGGCTACCTCGAACAATTCGATGACGGGGTTGGAAAGCGATTCGTTGGTCCGCCGCACGCCCAGCAGGCTGGGCACGAGGCTGGTGCGCAACTGATCGGCCCCGCGAATGACCGGCGTGCGACTGCGGAGCGGGTCGGCCTGCGTCCAGGCCTGCACGGCCCGGGCCGAGGCCTCGTCCACCGCGCTGAGGGTCATGGCCTCATCGAAACCGGCCGCGGTCAGCACGTTGCGGATTTTAGCCACCACGCGGTCCTCGCGCCTCCGCGAGGAGGCGGCCATGGGTACACTCACGTCCTCGGGAATCTTGTCGTAGCCATGGATTCTCGCCACCTCTTCGATCAGATCGATCTCCCGCGACAGGTCCCGCCGCCAACTGGGTGGGGTGACGATCATCGCGTCTGTAGGGAACGGACTCCGTGCCGTTCCTTCGTTTTCCTTTGCTTCCGGCTCCGTACTCCCCGCAATGACGGAACGGCACGGAGTCCGTTCCCTACAGTTTCCCTGCTCCACGTTCCCCAGCGCCGTCAATATCCGCCGCACGACGGCCAGGTCGACCTCGATGCCCAGGATGCGCTTGAGTTGCCCGAGTCGCAGCACGATCGGTTCCCGGGCTGGGGGCCGCGCGCCCACATCGACCACGCCCCGGGCCAATTCGCCGCCGGCCGTCTCGAGGATCAATTCGGCGCAGCGGCGGCTGGCCCAATCGATGCCCTGGGAGTCGACGCGGCGCTCGAAACGATACGACGAATCGCTGTGCAGGCTCAACTGCCGGGCCGTGGTGCGGATGGAAATCGGGTCGAAGTCGGCCGCCTCGACCAGCACGTCGCGCGTCTGCTGGTCGACCTCGGTTGCCGCCCCACCCATCACACCGCCGATAGCCACCGGCACGCGGGCGTCGGCAATCACACACATGTCGGGGTCGAGCCGGTAGGTCTTGTGGTCGATGGCTTCGATCACCTCGCCCGCTTGGGGGCGACGAACGATGATCTCCCGGCCGATGTCTTCTCCGGCGCGCGCGAGTTTCCCGTAGTCGAACGTGTGCAGCGGCTGGCCGCACTCCATCATCACGTAGTTCGAAACATCGACGACGTTGTTGATCGCCGCGATGCCGATCGTCGTCAAGCGGTCCACCAGCCAATCGGGACTGGGACCGACGCGGACGCCGCGAACCACGCGGGCCGTGTAGCGCGAGCAGAGATCCGGGCAATTGATCCGCACGCGCACCAAATCTTCCACCCGCGTCTGGCCTTCCGCCGGCCGTGCCGCGGGGACCGTCAAAGGGCAATCCCACAGCACGGAAACTTCCCGCGCGATGCCGATATGGCCGAGGCAGTCGGGCCGGTTGCTCGTGACCTCCAAGTCGATCGCCAGGTCGTCGCCGACCTCATGCGTTTCTTCGTGGTTCAGCCCGGCCATCATCAGCCGCTCTTCGATCTCTCGCGGCGACATGGTGAGGGGAACGTATTGTTTCAGCCAGTTCCAGGAGACGATCATGGGGGGAACACTGGGTTAAGGAGCGGAAGAAAATACGAAATACGAATGTCGAAATCCGAAACAAATTCAAAATGTCAAATTTCAAATCTCAAAATGCCGGCATTTCCGCCGATCGTATCGGGCAGTCAGAAGAAGGAACCACGAAAGACACGAATGACACGAAAAAAGAAATGTTCCTTTTTCGTGTCATTCGTGTCTTTCGTGGTTTCCTCCCGTGCTTCTGTTAGCCAAGTCAAAACTGCTCCAGGAATCTCACGTCGTTCTTATAGAACTCTCGTATGTCGGTCACGTTGTGCCGCCGCATGCAGACGCGCTCGATACCCAGCCCGAAGGCGAAGCCGGTGAACTCCTCGGGATCATAGCCGACGGCGCGGAAGACATTGGGATCGACCATGCCGGCCCCACCCATCTCGATCCAGCGGCCTTGCCAACTCATGTCGACCTCCACGCTCGGCTCAGTGAAGGGGAAGAACGAGGGTCGGAAGCGAATGTGGACGTCGTCCTGGAAGAAGCTACTGGCGAACAACCGCAGCACGCTCTTCAGGTCGGCCATCGTAATGCCGCGATCGACCAACAGGCCCTCGATCTGATGAAACATCGGGTAGTGCGTCGCGTCGGCGTCGTCCGGGCGGTACACGCGGCCCAGCGAGATGATTCGCACCGGTGGTGGCGTCTTCTCCATCACGCGGATCTGCACCGTACTCGTCTGGCTCCGCAACAAGAGGCCCTGCTCCTCGACGTCTCCGAGTCTCCCTTTCTCCCCTTCTCCCCTTCTCCCTTTCTCCAGCCTCCCCGCCACCGCCAGGTAGAAGTTATCCAACGGGTTCCGGGCGGGATGCTCGGGCGGGATGTTCAGCGCCTCGAAATTGTGCCACTCGTCTTCGACCTCGGGGCCGTCAACGGCGCTGAATCCCAGGCGTCCCATCAGGTCTTTCAAGTCCTCGATGGTCTGTGTGAGCGGGTGCAGATGCCCCAGCCGCGGCCGGATGCCTGGTACGGTGGGATCGAAACGCGGGCCATCGGCGGCTACTGTCGCACGGCCGGCCAAACGGATCTGGGCCGATTCCAGTGCGGTTTCGATCTGCTGCTTAAGCTGGTTGAAACGCTGTCCAGCGGTGGGCTTGTCGGCCTTGTCGACCGCGCCGAGGCCTTTTTGCGCCGACTTGAGCCGGCCGCTCTTCATACCCAGGAACTCGATCCGCGCAGCCTCGATGGCGGCAGCGTCGGCAGCCGCCTTGAAGGCGGCCAGGGCGTCGTGGCTTAAACGGTCAAGCTCCGCAAGAAAGTCTGCAAGGGCCATAATTGCAAAATCCGAAATCCGAAATCCGAAATCCGAAACAAATTCAAATGCAAGAAGTCAAAATGATCAAAAGCACGATTTGAACATTCATTATTCTGGATTTGGATTTGTTTCGAATTTCGATATTCGTATTTCGGATTTCCTCGTCAGGCTTGTGGACCCACAGCCAGCGCCTCTTTGACGGCGGCCACGACCTGATCGAAGGCGGCCGCATCGGTCACGGCCAGATCGGCGAGGACCTTGCGGTCCAACTCGATTTGGGCCTTCGTCAGCCCATTGATGAACGTGCTGTAACTCAGGCCGCGCTCGCGGACGGCGGCGTTGATGCGAATGATCCAGAGTTTGCGGAACTCGCGCTTGCGGTTGCGGCGATCGCGAAAGGCGTAGACGCCGGCGCGGACGAGGGTTTCTTTGGCGCTGCGCAGCAGGCGACGACGCCCACCGACAAATCCCTTCACCTTGTGGAAGAGACGCTTCTTGGCTTGATTTCTGGCGGCACCTTTTACGGTACGCATGGCTATTTGTCCTTAAAATAGCTTGGGCGAGGAAATGGCCCTTGCCAACATGGCAAGCGTTAAACAGCCGAACTCGCGGTAATGTATGCGGCACACGCCGTGTGCCGACAGCCAGCGGTACACGGCGTGTGCCGCATACATTCGATGGCCGTCATCTAGTAGCTATAACCGTTCAGGGCGATGTGCAGACGCTTGACCTCGACGTCGTTGACGACGCCGGTCCCGCGGAGGTTACGTTTCTGCTTGTGGGTCTTCCGCGTGGCCAGATGGCTGGTGCCGGCGCGGCGATGCTTCACCTTGCCGTTGGCCGTCAGGCGGAAACGCTTCTTCGTCCCCTTGTGCGTTTTCATCTTGGGCATGATGGATTACCCTTTCTTCCTTCGATCGATTGAAACAAGACCCGTTATTATAAGTTCCTTTGCCCCGGCGTGAAAGGGGGACTTGGCGGCCAAAAAAGGCTCATTTTGCCCTAAGAGGAGCAGGCCACGGAATAAATTCCGTGCTACGAAGGGCTACGAAGGGCTTTGCAAACCGCTACCGCCGCGATAGGCTATTACTGTGGAATAGTATGTCGGGAACATATCCCTAACCCTTCCTTTGGTGGGCCTTTACCAGGAGTTTGCCGTGAATTCCCTAGCCTTGCTTGCCGATCAGTCTGGTTTTTCGCTGTGGGTGGCGGTTTTGATCGTCCTGCTCTTTCTTGGATTCATTCTGGCAGTGATCGGTTTCAACTACGGAAAACTTTGGGTCCGCTGCTATTTTTCCCGGGCAAACGTCACGATCCTCAGCCTGATCGGCATGAGCTTCCGCCGCGTCAACTCGCAGATCATCGTTACCGGCAAGATCATGGCCATGCAGTCGGGCATCGGCAGCGAGCAGGAAACGGGCGTGACCACCCGCAGGTTGGAGGCTCATTTTCTGGCCGGGGGTGACGTCCTGAAGGTGATCAAGGCGATTATTGCCGCCCATCGGGCCGATATCGATCTGGACTTCGACCGCGCCGCGGCCATCGACCTGGCCGGCCGCGATGTGTTGGACGCGGTACAGACGAGCGTTTATCCCAAGGTGATCGATTGTCCCGACCCGCGGCGCTCCGGCCGGGCCACGCTCAGCGCCATCTCCAAGAACGGCGTGGAGTTGAAGGTCCGTGCCCGCGTAACCGTGCGCACGAATCTCGAACAGCTTATTGGCGGGGCCACCGAGGAAACTATTATCGCCCGCGTGGGCGAGGGCATCATCACGGCGATCGGCGCCGCCGAGACCCACTTCGACGTGATGGAGAAGCCCGACAAAATTTCCAAGGCGGTCTTGGACCGCGGCTTGGACGCGCAGACGGCCTTTGCCATCGTTTCCATTGACATTGCCGACATCGACGTAGGGCAGAACATCGGCGCCCGTTTGCAGGCCGACCAGGCCGAGGCCGACATGCGCGTGGCTCGGGCCAAGGCCGAGGAGCGGCGGGCGATGGCCCTGGCCCGCGAGCAGGAGATGAAGGCCCAGGTGGCGCAGAATCGTGCCCACGTGGTGCTGTCCGAGGCCGAGGTGCCCATGGCCATGGCCGCCGCCTTCCGCAAAGGAAACCTCTTGACCAGCAATAATCCGAAGTAAGCCAAGTCACCGGTCAAGCACGGGGTCAAGCCGGCACTATTTCACAAGCACGCAAGCACGCAAGCTATCATCGGCCAGCCGCGCATGATGCGGCGTTGCTGGCTGACTTCGGCGGCAACGAGAATCTTCACGCCGCGGATACGACCACGCACGCGTACGTGCGGCCTTGGAACTCATTCTTGCGGAAGCCGGCCGGGAGATCGAAAAGCCGCGGACACCCATGCCGGAACTGCGCTGCGCTTGTTCACGGCCTACGCCAACGGAAGACCGCTTGGCGGAATTTTTGAACTTTCCCCTTTGGGGCAATAAAACAAGTGCAACACTTTGTTGCAAAGTTTTCATACAGTTGCAGCGCGCCGGTAAGGGGATCCGGGCCCCGATCCGCGAAAACACCCGCCGCAGGGTGAGCAAAAATTCGGGCGTGGGGCGATGGTTGCAAATTCCGCGCGCCAAAGAGCCGAAGTTCATCATCTCACGTGATGCGAAGTTCGGCGCGCGCGGACGGGTGGCGCGGGCTTTATAGGAAATTTCGGCGCAAAATCGTGCAACGCGGGTTAGGCCGGCGTTAAGGCCGGATCGAAGACCGTCGCCGCCTGCGCCGGCAGTCCTTCCGGTGGTCCCTTCATCCGTTGAAATCCCCACAAGGCCGTTTGGCCCAACGTGCTGCCCTGCCGGGCAAAGGCCAACCGGGTAAGTGGGTAAACTTCCTCCGGCCGCCAACTGGCGTGGTACTCGGTCATCGCGCCAATATAATCGACCGCCGTTACCCGCGGATCGGCGTACAAAGCCTGAAGCAAATGATATTGCAGCAGGTGGCCGGGCGAGAGCGGTGCAAACGCCGGATCATAGCCGATCTTGAAGGAATGGAAGACCCCTTTGCCCAACACGCCATAGCAGAAGGCCACGTTACGCCGGTCGCAATCCAGAAACGCCAACGCCAGTCGGCCTTCGGCAGCCAACCGGCGGGCCTGCGCCAGCATGAACTCCGCCATGCCGGGGGTTCGCAGCACGGAAGTTCCCGCCACGCCCTTCCAGCCGCGGTCCTCCGTCTCCCACGCCCGGCAAAGCAAAGGCACAACCTCGTCGAGAGCAAGACGCGTGTGCAGTTCGAAGCCAACATCGCCCCGCTCGGCCAACTTGCGCAACGAACTCGAGACACGCTGGCGATGTTTGCCCGACAGGCGGCGGAAGGCCGCCGGCCAATCCCGTCCGATCATTCGGCGGGCGGCGCGCCAGCGGGTCCGCAAGTCGTAAGGCATGCCCGCAGCGGTCAGCCCGCGAATCAATGCCAGCCACGAGGCCCGCGCAGGCATCGCCGCTTCAAGAACGACGAGCGGCCAGGGCAAGCGTGCCACGGCCGCCAGCACCGCCGCGCCAACGGCCGGGTCATCGCTGGCCGCAGTGTCCCACAGCAGCGTTGCCCCCGAGGGCCAGGCGTTGCAAGGTAGCGTGCCGGCGCGCAGAATACCGGCCACGCGCCGCTCGACTAGCGGCAGGGCCGCCAGCCAGCGGTCTCCGTCGGCCACGGCCAATGCCTGGAAACGGGCCGCGGGGGCGAAGTGCCCCAGCCAGTCGACGATCGGCCCCGCCTGAGCCAACGGCGACGTGCAGTCGCTGCGTTGCCAGAGATCGTCCCAGGCCGGTGCGGCGGCTTGAAACTCGGCGATCGTGCTGAGGTAAATCGGTTTTAGCATCTCACGTTGCCTCCGCGCGGCGCCAGCGGAGGCGGAGCTTGCCCAAGTATTGCTCCAGCCCCGACCAGATTTCCCGCTTCTCTTCGCGCGTCAGGTAACGGTCGGAAACCATGGTTACCGCAACGACGGCCGCCAGCGCCAGGAACACGGCCCAGGGGCCCAAGGGGATGCTGAGCGGCAGGAGCAGGCCGACAAACGTTCCGCCGTGTGTGCGAAAACCGTGACGGCGGCTCAAGCCCAGCATGAGAAGCAGTGCCACGCCGTTGGCCACGGCGGTGGCCAGCACGGCCCCTTTCAGGCCCATCCTCGGCAGCCAGAGCAGATTCAGGGCCACGTTGACCAGCACGCCCACCAAGGCCACGATGCTGGCCACGCTCGCCCGTTCCGCGCACCACAGGTACGTCTGCAGGAGCATGCTCAGGCCGAACCAGGTGCAGTAGGTCAACGTCCAAGGCAGGACCGACAGCCCGCCCGAGTACTTGCTCTGAAAACCGATGCGGAACAGTTCCGGCGCGATGACCAGCACGACGGCGGCCCCGGCCGTCAGCAGCACCGCCCAGATCTTCAGGAAGAGATTGAGCCGCTCGGAAACCCGCGCGCGCCGGCCCGCTTCCCAATCGTGGCTGAGATGCGGCAACAGCGCCCCGGCAATCATGACGGTGATCGACGACAGCAGCAGCGGCAGCACCCGCGAGCTGCGGTAGTTGCCCACTTCGGTCAAAGCGTCGCCGATCGCAGGCGGCAAGAGGTGTATGATCATGTAGCGATCGACCACGTCGAACAGGTTCCACAAGAGGTTGATGATCATGACCCAGCCGGCCAGCGGCAGCAGCCGCAACCAGATCTCGCGCTGCGGCATGCGGACCGCTTCCTGGGGAAAGCTCGGCCACGCGCGGACCAGCCAGGCCATCGCGCCCAGCACGCACAACAGGCACGAGCCGGCATAGGCCACGACCAGCGCGCTGGCGCTGTCTTGGCCGCAATACAACAGCGAGATGCCCAGCGCTGCGAAGAACACGCTGTTGGCCAGTTCGACCAGCGATACGACCTTCATGTTCCGCAAGGCCGTAATCAGGCTGAGCATGAAATTGAAAGCAATGACGATCACCAGTGTGAAGGCCAAGAGCACGATCGTGCCTTCGTGGCCGCGCCGGCCGAAAATCAGGTAGGAAAACCAGCCGCGGAAAGCCAGGATCGCCAGCAACGAGGGCACGGCCAGCGCGGCGCAGAACCCGGCCGTGCGGCGGAGGAAACTCCGCAACTGGCCCGCTTGCCGGTAGCGATCGACGTAGCGCCCGAACGTGCCCGGCAGCGACATCACCAGCAGCGGCCCGGCCAGCATGAGGAAGCCGAAGGCCATGTCCCATTCGCCCAGGTGCTGGGGACCGAGCCAGCGGCAAAAGCAGATCTCCCGCGCAAAGCCCACCGCGCGTTGCACCACGCTGGAGACCAGCAGCAGCACCACGCCCACGGCCAGGGTGTCGCCGCGCAGCGCGGGCGCAGCATCGATCGGCGTCTGGCCGTCCATCGGGATCGGGTGCGAAGTGGCCGTAGTTTCGTCCATTGATCAACTCTCGGTCAGAAACGGAAGAATGCAAGTTTCCCGCCGCAAGTCCAGCAAAAGTAAAGTCATTGCTGTCGTAAACGCCCCCTCCGACCCCGCGACACCGCCGAAAAAGCCTCGCGGGAACACAACGCATAGTACTGAATACTCAGTACTTAACTTGTATCTGCCTCGACTTTTTCAGCGGTCTCCCCGCGTCGGTGGCGTTGATAGTGACATTACTTCTGCTGGACCTGGCAGGCCGCGGCCTTGCGACTGAAAAGCCACGTGTTGCTTTTGCTCAACATGGCTGCGCGTAAAAAGAGAGCGCCGTGTTGCTTTTGGGCAACATCGGGCTCTCCCGCGGACGCGCCGCCGGTCGAGATCCGCACGTCCTAACTCCTTATTGCGTTTCAACTTGCCTGCGCCGGAAGGGCTCTGCGACCCGCCCCGCGCCCATCACGGCATAGCCGTTGCTTTTCTAGGGCGGCATAAGCCGCTGGACCCGTGAGACGCGACGATGGCCATCGAACTTCTGGAAGCCCCGAGCGAAAACACTACGCTTGCCCGCCCGTCGACCCTGCCGCGGATCAAGCTCTTCGACATCGAGATCGACAACGTCACGCTGGACGAGGCCGTGACAGCGATCATCGACCGACTCGACGGCAACGCCCCCACGCAGGTCAGCTTCGTGAATGCCGATTGCGTGAATGTTGCTTGCCGTAATCCCGAGTACTTGGCCGCCCTGCAGGGATCGGACCTGGTGTTCGCCGACGGCATTGGAGTGCGGATGGCTGGCGAGGTGTTGGGCCAACCGGTCCGCGACAATGTCAATGGCACCGATCTCTTCCCCCGTCTGGCTGCCGCATTGGAAGGCACGGGCCAGCGGATCTACCTGCTAGGCGGCCGTCCGGGCGTGGCCGAGGGCGTCGTCCGCTGGTTGGCCAAGTACTATCCCGGCGTGGAACTGGCCGGCTGGCGGCACGGTTACTTTTCGGCCGCGGAAGAGGCCGAGGTACTCGAAGACATCCGCCGCAGCGGCGCCGATCTGGTACTGGTGGCCTTTGGGGCTCCGCGTCAGGATGTCTGGATTCGCCGCAACCTCAACAAGTTGGGAGCGAAAGTCGCGATCGGGGTCGGGGGCCTGTTGGATTTCTTCTCCGGCCGCATCCCCCGTGCTCCGCGATGGATCCGCGAGCTCGGCATGGAGTGGTGCTATCGGCTTTACCAGGAACCGCAGCGGTTGTGGCGGCGTTATCTCGTCGGCAACACGGTTTTCCTGGCACGACTGGCGCAGCAGCGACTGGCGATCTTTTGAGCGGCTGTAGGACATGTTACACCATGTCCTAACGCAATGCCCGCGCCCATTGTCGAGCTTATCGAGCGGATGCGGGCAAGGACACCGTGACGTCACACCATCGGGTGGTTGGGTGACGAAGCATTCCGAGCCAGGAATTCGCCTTGACACAGCCCGGAAAATTGCGACAATCCGGCCCTCAAACTTATCAGGTCGCCGGAGAACCACGCGGTTCCGCCTCGCGGCCGAAAATCGAACCACGATGGTTCCGTCCCGCGACCCACAAGCGGGTGGCATGGAGGCCTTGGGCTGTGCAAACCTGTTCTCTCGCCGATCGAGGGCTTAGCCTGCGGGCGTTGTTGCCGGAGGCCGAATTCATCGGCGCCGACGACATTCGCCCCCTGCGTTGCACCTCGGATTCACGCCGTGTGCGGCCGGGCGACCTGTTTGCCGCCTTGCCGGGCGATCGCTACGACGGCCACCAGTTCATTGCCGAGGCGGTCCAGCACGGCGCTATGTCGGTGCTCTGCGAACAGCCGCCACCCGGCCCGTGCGTACCCTGTGCGGTCGTGCCCCACGCGCACCACGCCTATGGCCGCCTCTGCCAGGCATTGGCGGGAAATCCCAGTTCCAAGCTGAAGCTGATCGGCATCACCGGCACCAACGGCAAGACGACCACGAGCTGCCTCATCGCCAGCGTGTTGCTGATGGCCGGCTATCGCGTCGGCGTGGCAGGCACCTTGGGCTATTTCGATGGACTGGACATCGAGCCGGCCACGCACACCACTCCGCCCGCGGAAACACTGGCCCCCTTGCTGGGGCGCATGGTGACCAACGAGTGTACGCATGCCACACTGGAAGTCTCCAGCCATGCCCTAGCGCAAAGCCGCATTGCCGGCGTTTGCCTCGACGTGGCCTGTGTCACCAACGTCAGCCGCGACCATCTCGATTATCACCATTCGTTGCACGACTACCGCCTGGCGAAATCGAAACTCTTCGGCTACTTGGCCCCGGAAGGCTTTGCGGTCGTGAATGCCGACGACGCGGTGGCCCTGGGCTATTTACGGAATTTCCCCGGCCCAGCACTGACAGTCGGCATCCGCAAGCCGGCCGAAATCACGGCCGTGCCGTTGGAACAGTTCCCCAGCGAGCAGACGTTCCTGCTCACCGCCGGTAGCGAAACCGTGCCCGTGCGGACCAGCATGATCGGCATGCACCACATTTACAATTGCCTGACCGCAGCGGCTGTCGGCTTGACCTATGGGCTGGACCTGGCAACGGTCGTGCGCGGACTGGAAGCGGTCGACTACGTGCCCGGCAGATTGCAGCGGATCGAGTGCGGCCAGCCCTTCAGCGTGTTCGTCGACTTTGCCCATACGCCCGACGCACTGGCGGCAACTTTGCAGGCCCTGCGGAAAGTGACTTCCGGCCGACTGATCTGCGTCTTCGGCGCCGGCGGCGATCGCGATCGGCAGAAGCGGCCGCTGATGGGCCGCGCGGCCGAGAAACTGGCCGATTGTATCGTCGTCACCAGTGACAATCCGCGCCACGAAGATCCCGACGAAATCATCGCCGAGATTCTCGACGGCTTTGAGCGACCAGCCGACGCGCAGGTGATCATCGACCGCACCGAGGCGATTTACTGGGCCTTGGCGCAGGCCCAGCCGGGTGATTGCCTGTTGATTGCCGGCAAAGGGCATGAAGATTACCAGGTCGTCGGCGATGAACGCATTCCGCTGGATGACCGACAAATTGCACAACAGTGGCTGTATGAAGTGAGAACCTAGTACTGAGTACCGAGTACTTTTTTACCGACAACCATCGCTTTATGGAAACCCTGCACGACTTGGCGCAAACGACCAACGGCCGGATCCTGCCTCCGCACAGGATCCAGGATGCCGCGGCGACTGCGCTGGGGCGGATTGTCACCGACAGCCGACAGGTTTCGCCCAGCGATATTTTCTGGGCGATCGCGGGACCGAACTACGATGGGGCCTGTTTTATTCACGAGGCCTTCCGCCGCGGGGCGCAAGGTGCGGTCGTTTCGCGAGTCGAGACCCTCCCCGACGAGGGCTGGATCCTGAATGTCGACGACACGCAGCGGGCGTTGGAACAATGGGCGCGGTGGAAACGCCGCCGCTTCACCGGCATTGTCGTCGCGGTGACCGGCAGCGTGGGCAAGACCACCACGCGGCAGATGATCCATACCGTGTTGGCCAGCCGCTTGCAGGGAACGGCCAGCCCGAGGAATTACAACAATCAATGGGGCGTGCCTTTGAGCATGCTGGCCATCGACCCGCAGCACGACTATGCCGTGTTGGAATTGGGCGCCAGCCGGGCCGGAGAGATCACGATGCTGGCCGAGTTGTGCGCGCCGAAGGTGGGCGTGATCACGCAGCTTGGCGACGCCCACCTGGGCGGGTTCGGCAGCCGCCAGGGCGTGGCCGAGGCCAAGGCCGAGTTGCTGGCCGCCTTGCCCGCCAGCGGACGCGCCGTGTTGGCCGATGATTCGTGGCTGCGGACATTGGCGTCGCGCTGCGCAGCGCCGATCACTTGGGTCGGCACGGGACCGCAATGCGACCTGCGGGCGATCGACGTCGAGTGCAAACAGGGCCGCTTGGAATTTCACGTGGCCTGCGGTGAAGACGCCTTGCCTGCCGGCAGCGTTGACGGCAAGCAGCCGGTGCGGTTTTCCATTCCCGTCTGGGGGCGCCATCATGTCAACGCCGCGCTGGCCGCCGTGGCCGTGGGCCGCATGCTGGGCTTCGACATGGACCAGATCGCCGCGGCCCTGGCCAATTACCAGGCCGTGCCGATGCGCTGCGAGGTGACCGAAATCCGCGGCGCGACGATCATCAACGACAGCTACAATTCGAACCCCACAGCCATGCGGGCGGCGCTGGAGTTGCTGCACGATTTCGATGCCGGCGGTCGCCGCATCGTGGTCTGTGGCGACATGGCCGAGCTAGGACCGCAATCGATCGCCTTGCACTGGCAGATGGGAAAAGACATCGTCCAGATTGGCGGGGCGGAACTGATCATTGCCTGCGGCCAGTTCGCCCGGCACGTGACGGCCGGCGCCCGTTCGACCGGCCTGATCCGCAATCGGGCCGTGCCTTGCGAAACGCTCGAAGACGCCATGCCCTACGTGGCGCAGGCCGTTCTGCCGGGCGACATCGTGTTGGTCAAGGGTTCGCGGGTGATGGGCATGGAACGCCTAATCGAGGCCATGAAACAATATCCGCAACGCAAATCGGCATGAAGGAGACACTGGTCCCAGAACATCAAACCATTGAAGGAGTTCCACCGTCGGCAGTCGGTTTGCGGGAATTGGCTGCCACCCTCCCCTCCTTGGGTCGAAGCAACCAAACTTGCCGGGATCCGCGACCACTGGGTCGGTCGCTCTGGCAAGGGCTTCACGGTGGGACTTCATTCTGAGCGCCGGGGCGGCGCAACCGCGCCGCCCCGGTTGCTCAGGGAACAACCGTCCGGCTCGTTTTCCCCGAGTATCGAGCCAAACTTCTAAGCACGAAAGTCGAATGTCGAAATCCGAGATCCGAAACAAATTCAGCCACGGATGGAACACTGATGAAACACGGATGCGATTCCGTGTTTCATCTGTGTTCCATCCGTGGCAAACTTCCTGTCTTTGAGTTTGTGTCGGATTTCCGGGGCACCCGGTGCTCCGGGTCGCGGATTTCGGATTTCTTTTCCTCATGCTGCTCTGGTTCCTCCAACATGTCGCTGCCGCTTCCTCCCTAGCCGGGTTGGGGAAGATCACTGCGCGCGCAGCGCTGGCGGCACTGGTCAGCTTCTTGCTGGCCGTGATTCTGGGACCGCGCTCGATTGCCTGGCTGGCCCGGCGTTTCCGTGAACCGATCAAGAGCGACTCGCCCGAAATCCGCCGCCTGCACCAGGGCAAGAAGGCCACGCCCACGATGGGCGGACTGTTCATCGTGGCGGGCCTCTTCGGCAGCCTGGCCTTGGCGGGCGACTTGGCCAACCGCTACTTGCTCCTCTCCCTGGGCGTTGCCGGCGGATTGACCCTCCTGGGCGCTATGGACGACCTGGTCAAGCTGCGTTCGGAAAAACGGGGAATTTCCGCCGCCAGCAAGCTGAGCGGCCAAGTACTGATTGCCACCGTGGCGGCCTTATGCCTCTACGCCGATCACGCCTCGTTGTCCGACGGACTGGTCCTGCCTCCGCCGCTGAACGTTTGCCCGTTCTCGCTGGGAATCTGGTTCGTGCCGCTGGCCGTGGTGGTGATGGTCGGCTCGTCGAACGCCGTAAATCTGACGGACGGATTGGACGGACTGGCGGGCGGATGTCTGCTCTTCGCCGCCGCGGGCATGACTTTGATCGTCTATGCGGCAGGGCACTCCCAATGGGCCGCGTATCTCAACGTTCCGCATATCGCCGGTTGCGGCGAATTGGCCGTGCTGGCGGCCGCGCTGATCGGCGCCGTGGTGGGGTTCCTCTGGTTCAACTGCCATCCGGCCCAAGTGTTCATGGGCGACACCGGCTCGCTGCCCTTGGGCGGACTGCTGGGGTTCATGGCGGTCGTGGCGCGGCAAGAGTTCTTGCTGGTGCTCGTGGGCGGGGTCTTCGTGGCCGAGGCCTTGAGCGTCATCCTGCAGATCGGTTGGTACAAATGGCGGAAGCGGCGGATCTTTCTCTGCGCGCCGCTGCACCATCATTTTCAGTTTCGCGGCTGGCCGGAAAACAAGATCGTCGTCCGTTTCTGGATCGCCGCCGCGTTGTGCGCCCTGTTGGGTACGGCATGCCTGCGGATCCACGTCGTCGAGAAACCGCCGGGCCAAAGTGTCGAACTACTGGCCAATGAGGCGCGTACCATACGGTGAAAGAGACAACTATACCGCGAGCGGGCAGAAATGAGCCGTTGGGGTTCCGCCCGGGTACCATGTACTCATGGTCGGCGGCGATCCCGGCAAAACGCCGGCTAAAGCCGGAACTCCAACGGCTCATTTCCAACCGCGCAAACTATATCATGAAGAACACTTTCCATATCGTCTTTGCCGGCGGCGGCACAGGCGGGCACCTGTTCCCCGGCCTGGCCGTGGCGAACAAGCTCTCGGCCAATCGTCCCGGCGTGCGGATCACCTTCGTCGGCACCGGCAAGCCGCTGGAACGGCAGTACGTTGCGGCCGCAGGTTTCGACTACGTTTCCTTGCCCAGCCGGCCGCTGCCGCAACGTCCCAGCGAGGCGTTTTCCTTCGTCGTAGAGAATGTGGCCGGCTACTTTGCCGCCGGCCGATTGCTGGACGAAGAGCAGGTTGCCGGCGTTGTCGGGCTGGGTGGATACGCCAGCGTGCCCATGGGTCGGGCCGCCGCGCGCCGCCACTTGCCACTGGTCTTACTGGAACAGAACGTTGTTCCGGGAAGGGCCAATCGCTGGCTATCGCGCTGCGCCAGCCTGGTCTGCACGAGTTTCGACTCCACGGAACAGCAGATCCACTCCCGTTGTCCTGTCCGCTGGACCGGCAACCCCGTCCGCGTCTTTACGGCAGTCGAGCATTCATCGCTGAATGCCGCTCGGACCGCGCGCCTTGTCGTGCTCGGCGGCAGCGGCGGCGCCCGCTCCTTGAACGAGAACGTGCCAAGGGCGTTGTACAAAATCCGTCACCTCCTGGCCGGCTGGGAGATCCTGCACCAGTCGGGCGAGGCCGAAGTGGAAACGACGCGAGATCTCTACCGCAAGTTTGACATCGAGGCCCGAATCGAGCCCTTTTGGGCCGATCTGCCGCGCGTGCTCGCCGGCAGCAGCCTGGCCATTTGCCGCTCAGGCGGGACGACGCTAGCCGAGCTTTCGACTGCGGCGACACCCGCCCTGCTGTTGCCCTATCCCCATGCCGCCAACGATCATCAGCGGAAGAATGCCGACGTCTTCGCCGCTGCGGGGGCTGCCCAAGTGGTTGACGAGCGCGAGATTGCCGGCCGTTTGGACGATCATCTGGCCGAGTTGCTCAGCCGGATCTTACCCGACGCCGACGGCCGCGCGATCATGGCCCACGGCATGCGTCGCCTGGCGCGGCCGAATGCCGCGGCCCACGTCGCCGCGTTCATCTGGTCGCTGGTCAGCAGTCGGTCGCAGATCGCCCGGCACCGAGCCGCAGCGTAAAAGAAGAGGTTCGGCATTGCAATGCCACTGCCCGGGCGCCCTCTGGGCGACTTGCTAGGACATGGCAGAACGACAGCAACTTGAGAGCTATGCTTTGCGCGGCCGAACGTGACACTAACCCGAAGCGTAAGCAAGGAAGGTAAGTCGTTTCCCCGCTTACGCTTCGGGTTAGTGTAAAACGTATCACTCCTGGCCGCGTGAAGTATAATCTTTTTGCTCGTTATTTGTTCCCGGCCAAATTGGCAGTCTATTTTATCAGTTCAATCTGACGAAATACACTTGCCTGCCGGGGAATCGCCCCAAGACATTGATTTCCAACGAATTGCGGAGCGGCACTCCACACCGCTTTTACACACTTCTTCTCGGGCGCGCATTTTGCATAGATTTAATAGAGTCGCCGTTGGCTGCCAGCTCATACGGTGGGCCGTGTACGTGAGTTCCGACGGCGTCTAAACTCATGCCCGTGAAAGGAGGCTTGTATCATGTTGAATGTTCTGACAAGACCTTTGCGCAGCAACGTTTTCGACCCCCTCGATGTGACGGATTGGAGTTGGCCGGGCGATCCCTTTAGCGAATTGGACCGTCTGGGCACGGAAATGAACCGCCTTTTCCGTCGCTTCGGCGCGGCCGATTCCGGTCAGGCGGTTGCCGACGGTTATCCGGCTGTCGATCTATGGCAGGACGAGAACTGCCTGTATGTCGAGGCGGAACTGCCGGGACTGAATATCGAGGACCTGGAAATCTATGTTACCGGCGGCAACCAACTGAGCATCCGCGGCGAGCGCAAACCGCCTTCCCTGGAAGGAGGCTCGTGGCA
This sequence comes from uncultured Planctomycetaceae bacterium, assembly GCA_964615095.1. Taxonomy (GTDB): domain Bacteria; phylum Planctomycetota; class Planctomycetia; order Pirellulales; family Thermoguttaceae; genus JANXQG01. The sequence goes on from CAZTPX010000012.1 coordinate 85,367, forward strand.
CCGACAGGAACGCGGCTACGGCAAGTTCAGCCGGCTGTTGACGCTGCCCTGCGACGTCAAGACCGAGGCGGTGGAAGCGGATTTGAAGGACGGTGTTCTGGCCATCAAATTGCCCAAGAGCGAAACCGCCAAGCCGCGCCGCCTGGCGATCAAAGCCCAGTAGGCCGGCAAAGTTCTTTTTTTCTGTAGCAAAGAGAAATGCCTGTGGCAATGGAAAGGAAAGGAGTGTAGACCATGAAGAAGAACCTGACCAAGCGAGAGGAAGACGGCAACACGGCCGTGGCTGAGCGCACGCGGAATACCACGACCTATATGCCTCGCTTCGACATCCTGGAGACCGAGCAAGAACTGGTGCTCTTCGGTGATCTGCCGGGAGTCATGAAGGAGGACTTGGAAGTTCGCTTCGAGGACGGCGAACTGACCATCGAAGGCCGGGTGCCGTCGCGGCAGATGGAACGGGAGTTCCTCTACGGAGAATACGGCATCGGCGATTTCCGCCGCAGCTTCACCATCAGCGAGATGATCGACTGCGAAAAGATCTCCGCCGAGTTGCGCAACGGCGAGTTGACGTTGCACCTGCCGAAGGCGGAAGCGGCGAAGCCGCGGAAGATCGTCGTGAAGGGGGGCGCCTAGGCGCCCCATGTCCGTAGGGTGGGCTTTAGCCCACCCTGGTCGTGTCAATCAGTAGGGGCGGACTAAAGTCCACCCTACGATCACAAGGATAGAAGTAATTACAGAGACCAAAGGAGGTAAGATCATGGCTAGTTTGATTCCCTGGAAACGGCGCAATGAAGAAAGGGGCAGCGGCGCGCTGGCAGAACGCCCTCGCGACGCCCTGGCCCTGATGCGCCGTGAGTTGAATTCGCTGTTCGACCGCTTCTTTACCGGCTGGCCCGGCCTGGGCGAAGAATGGCCGGTGGCAAATTGGGGCTTCGATGTCGAGGATGCCGGCAAGGAACTTATCATACATGCGGAGGCTCCGGGTTTTGAACCGGACGATTTCAACGTCGAGATCGTGGGCGACAATCTGGTGCTAAAAGCGGAACGCAAGGAGGAAGAGAAGGGCGGAAACGGCTATCACTTCCGCCAAGACCGGTTCTACCGCACGGTCGCTTTGCCGCACGGCGTCGGAGCCGATAAGATCGAGGCCCACTACCACAACGGCGTGTTGGAGATCCATGTGCCCAAGGGCGAACAGGCCAAAGGGAAACGGATCGAAGTCAAGGCGATGTAGCTCGGCTTGATTCCCGGCAGTCGCCTTTCGTGACGGGTGGGGCTGGCCTGCGCAAAATCGACTTGGCTGAGGCCATGCGGTTTATCCCGTTTTCGTTCCATTTGCTGTCGGGCAGACTTGGTCGCGTAGTGACGCTATGATGGTAGTCGTGGGTTTCAACCCACGGACAAAGAACACGCCCAAGGATATTGCGTCGCGTATCGACACCTGGGCTTTCAGCCGTCGCTACGCGACGAACGGAAATCTGCGGGCATCGCCAACCGTGGGTTGAAACCACGGCTACCATCTTAGCGTCGCTACGCGACGAGTGAGAGCTTCTACAGGATACCCGAGCTGGCTATCCCTGGGATGCTTCGCTGAAGTGCGCGATGCGGTCGTGAATCTGGCGGGTGACGATGTGTAGAGAGTTCCCAGCCGGGATCTTCAATCGGCGGGCAACTTTCTCCGGGAACTCCAGACGCATTGCCTGGTCGGCTCGGATCGTTGCCAGTTGATCTGTGGGGACCCGAAATGTGCAGCCCCGCTCATTCTTCTCGTTGGGCCCGGCTTCCCGTTCGATCGAGACCAGGAGCCGGTCGGTGAGCAGCTTCTCCCCCTCGTATAGTTGACAGTAGACAATTGCCATGGCGAAAAATCCTTCCACTTCCATGTAGCGCGCCCGTTTGTCGGGCAAAGTCGGGGATCACCGCACAAAAGTGAAACCCGGTAGAAGTATCGACTTGCGGGCCGCGCGGCAGTCACAAGAAACGAGGATGCGACGGCGGAAGGGAGCAAATGGGTAACGACCTTAACGGCTGTGCGGGGCCAGGAAAACGTCTGGACCTCGGCGAGACTCCGGTCCCTGCCGGACGTTGTCGTTAGGAGTCGTTAAAAATAAGTTGGACAGTTTATTCGTAGGACGGATTGCCAAACCGCCGTGTTCTTCGAGACGGATTGGCAATCCGTCCTACAGCGACTTTGCAACTTATTTCTTGACAATTCCTCACTTGACTCCGTTCGCCTGGAAATAGAAAGGACTGCTTGGAATCGGCCGGGAGTTTGAATTGCAGCGATCTGCCCGATTTGGCGGAGAGGCCCAGGTACAGATAATAACTGTCCGCGTCGAAGACCGTGGTCGCTTCCGTGAATTCGCGGAAAGGACTGACGAGAAAGCAACGTGTCGGCACTTTGTAGCACTTGCCGTTGGGAAACAGGACCGCCGTATTGGGTGGCAACGGGCAACGGAAACCTGCCGTGTCGTTGTCGAATGCCTCCAATCTGTCAGCAGGCGGGGCAGTACAGTAGGTGGGAAAATTCAACACGTTCGAATAGTCGCTGTTGACGTCTTCCGTAAGGAAATGGCAACCGTTAACGATCCGGCAAAGTTGATACTCGCTCGCGTCGTTCAGCTTCTTGCCGTCATTGGTACATCGGATGTTAAGGACGGAATTGTGCGGCGGGGCAAGCGGAAACCCTTCTTGTCCGTATCGGCTAGCCCTGCGCTTCGGGCCGCTGCCGGTCCTACGCAAGACAATTCGCTACGCCGAAATCACCGGCGTCGAAATCGGCCGCACCACGATCCTCGACGGCTGGGGCGTTCATTACATGCCTGGCCGCGGTTGGACCTACAGCATCTGGGGCTTCACCTGCGTGAAGCTGACGTTGGGCCGCAAGGTCATGCGGGTCGGGACGGACGACGCCGAGGGCTTGGTGAAGTTCCTGGGCGAGAGGACCGGCGTCAGCGGGCGGTCCGGCTGATCGAAGCCAGTGGCATCTAATAGGCCCGGCATCCCCATGCTCACTGATCGTAAACACCATAGCCGCAAGCACTTATGTCATGCATGGACTTGTCGCACCCCCGTGCGGCGCTAACTTGGCGGCAGATGCGGTCTTATTCCGCTAGACGCCTGCGGGGATTCGGCGTACCATGTTTGCGTGGCTGAGAGTGGATTTGCGCCCAATGGATTGGATTTCGATGAATCAAAGCCCTGCAAAACGCCATCCCAAGCTCTTCGTTCTAGACACCAATGTCATCCTCCACGATGCCGATTGCATTCGCAACTTCGAAGAAAACGACATCGCCATCCCGATCACGGTCCTGGAAGAACTCGACCGTTTCAAGAAGGGCCACGACGACATCCACTTCCAGGCCCGCGAGTTCCTCCGCAGTTTCGACCAACTCACCGGCGACGTGCTTTCCGAGCAGGGGGCTGCGCTGGGCGCGGGGCTAGGCTCGATCCGCGTGGTGCTGGGCGGCGAACTGGAACGGCAACTCAAGGCGGCCTTCCTCAGCGACGCGCCGGACCATCGCATCCTCAATACGGCCCTGCTGCTGCAACGGCAGGAGGCGCACCGGCAGGTCGTGCTGGTCACGAAGGATACGAACCTGCGGTTGAAGGCCAAGGCCCTGGGCGTGACGGCCCAGGACTACACCAGCGACAAGGTGGAGAGCGTCGACACACTGTACTCCGGCAAGCGCACCGTGGAGAACATGCCCAGCGAGGCGATCGACGCTTTCTACAACGAGAGCCACGAGGTGGCCCGCGAGAAGCTGCCGCTGGTGGTCGAGCCCAAGGCCAACGAGAATTTTATTCTCCGCAACGGCTCGAAGTCGGTGCTGGTGGCCTATCGCACGGGCAGCCACGCCTTCGTGAAAGTCAACAAGGTTTCGGCCTACGGCATCAAGCCCCGCAACGCCGAACAGTCGTTCGCCTTGAACGCCCTGTTGAACCAGGACATCAAGCTGGCGACGCTGATGGGGAAGGCCGGCTCGGGTAAGACACTGCTGGCCCTGGCGGCGGCGCTGGAGTGCCGTTCGACGTACCGGCAAATCCTCCTGGCCCGGCCGACTGTGCCGCTGAGCAATCGCGACCTGGGCTACCTGCCGGGCGACGTGGCCGCCAAGCTCGATCCCTATATGAAGCCGCTGCATGATAACCTCACGGTGATCCGCCACGAGTTGGGCGACAAGGACCCCAACGCGCAGCGGATCGGCGAAATGCTCGAGTCGGAAAAGCTGGTGATGACGCCGCTGGCCTACATCCGCGGCCGCAGCCTGCAACGCGTGTTCCTGATCGTGGACGAGGCCCAGAACCTCACGCCGCACGAGGTCAAGACCATCATCACCCGCGCCGGCGAGGGCACGAAAATGGTTTTCACGGGCGACATCCAACAAATCGACCATCCCTATCTCGATTCGCTGTCCAACGGCCTGAGCTATCTCGTCAGCCGGATGATGGGGCAAGCGATCTACGCCCACATCACGTTGGAGAAAGGCGAGCGTTCGGCCTTGGCCGACCTGGCCAGCGATCTACTGTGAGGAACGCCCTCCGCGGCGTTCCACTTTCTGAAGCTGGTAGGATGGGACCACCAGTTCGCAACTCCCGTTTTGAGCCTTTGTCATTTCCTATTTGAATTTGTTTCGTATTTCGACATTCGTGTTTCGGATTTATTTCTCTAGGGTGGGCCGGCGCTCGCTGCGCGAGCAGGCCCCACCCTACCACTGGAACGGCACGGAGTCCGTTCCCTACAGACATTACTCCCCCACCGGCGCGATCAGCGAGGCCCGCGAGGCCCGTTTTCTCCAGCGATCCAGGATCAGGCCCAGCAGGCGGCGGGGATTGAGCTGCATCACGCCCAGCAGGCGGATGAAGGCCACGGCCGTGCCCAGTGTCATCCGCGGCCGTACGCACAGATAGCGATCTTCGAAACGGGGCCGGAAACGGGTCTTGAAGTGATAGGCCCCCGCCGTTTCGAAGGCGGGAACGAAACGCCCCGTGCCGATCGCCAGCCCCCAACGCACAAGCGCGCTGTCGTGCGGTTGCGGCTGGCGGCAATGCAACCCCGGCAGCAGGCAGAGCGAAACGCGCAGCGCGCCTTCCTCCCGGAACTGCCGCATGGCCTGGTGCATGATGAAGGCCGTCGTGCCGCGGACGGCATCCGGGCGCTGGCGGCAGGTTTCAATGACCCAAGTTTGCCCGCCGCAAGGATTGCAGGCGATAAAGCCCTCGATGCGGCCGCGGTCGCGGTTGCGGGCGATAAGAAGCCGCTTCTGCCCCAGCCGGCAGGGATCGAAGCTCCCTTGCAGAAAGGGCATTTCGCGGGATTGCGGCTTGCCGGCAAGGAACATGCGCGAGACCAGCAGCAACTCGTCCATCAGCCGCGCCCACTGGGCCGCGGAGAAGTCTTCCGGGCGGCATTCCAGGAAATCCAACCCGTGTCGGCGGCAGAAGTTCGTCTGCCGGCGGACCCATTCATAACGCTTGCCGGACCAGGTGCATAGGGGTAGATCGACGATGGCCTCCTCGCCCCATTTGGTGGCCTGAAACCCGCACTGGCGAAACAGCGGCAATTGGTCTTCGCAGACGTTGAAGAAGGTCGGTGCGCAGCCCTGCTCGGCGGCATAGCCGAGGAACTGTTGCAAGAGATCCTGGCGATGAGCGGGTGGCGCGAGCAGGCCGCCGCTCGAGAACAGGTAGCGGCCCTGGCGGGCGACCGCAATCAGGCCTCGGCGCCCGGCCGACCAAAAGTATTCCCAACCGGGCTCCGTAACCAGATAGGCATCGTAGGCCTGTCCGAAATGCGCGGCATAGACACCCGCGAGCGCCGCATCGCCGGGCAGCGGCCGCCGAAGGGACGGCGCACGTGTCGCCTCCGCCGCGAGAAGCGGTCCGCGGTCGATGATCGTCATTGGCGAAGAGAGCACGGTCATAGTTGCAGGCACCACTTGCAGGAGACGCACCCGGCGACGACGACCGCAGCCTACAGTTCGTCGAGGATAAACGACCCTCTATGATGACGCCTTCTTTGGCCGCCGTCAACGGCAATTCCAGGCACCGGCCGATTTTGGCACGTTTTCGTGGGGAAAACGCGGGAAAAACGGCACGAATTCGGTTTGCGTCCAAGGCAGAAATCGCGTAAATTAGACTCTAATCATGCGACCTGCGCGGCGGTCTATTCGGCTCGAAGATGAGCCGGGCCGTCGCACCGAAACCAACCACGGAGTATCGAGGAGCATGGACGCTCGTCTGATTCGCCCCGCCCTGCTGGTAGCGTTGTTGTCGGTCTCGATGGGCGCGAGTCATCGCAGCGCCAACTTCATCGTCGAGACCGCCGATCCCCAAATGGCCGCCCGCATTGCCGCGACGGCCGAGCAATTCCGCCACGATCTGGCCATCGAGTGGCTGGGGCAGACGATGCCCGACTGGGCACAACCCTGCATGATGACGGTACAAGTTGCGCCCAACCTGGGCGCGGGCGGGGCCACGACCTTCGTCTTCGACAACGGCGAGGTGTTCGGCTGGCGAATGACGATCCAAGGCTCGGCCGAGCGCGTGCTGGATTCGGTGGTGCCGCACGAAGTCACGCACATGATTTTCGCCAGCTACTTCCGCCGTCCCTTGCCGCGCTGGGCCGACGAGGGCGGCGCCACCAGCGTCGAGCACATCAGCGAGAAACAGAAGCACCGGCAAATGCTCGTGCAGTTCCTTCACAATAATCGCGGCATCGCCTTCAGCCAGATGTTCGCCATGACGGAATACCCGCAAGACGTCATGCCGCTTTACGCGCAGGGCTACTCGCTGGCCGAGTTCCTCATCTATCACGGCGGGCGGCGGAAGTTCGTTGCCTTCTTGGCCGACGGCATGCGCGACGGGCAGTGGTCGTCGGCCGTTGCGCGGAACTACAACATAAGCGATCTGTCGGCGCTGCAGAACAAGTGGGTGGCGTGGGTTGGCCAGGGCTTTCCCGCGCCGCCGCCGGAGCCTGCCGCACCGCCGGCGACAGTCACGCCGGTAGCGGTCGCCAACGCCCGTCCTCTGCGGCCGGAACCGAACCTGATCTATCACGTCCCGGACAAGGGTGCGGCCTCGTCGTCGCCGCCGGCCAGCGGCACGCAGACGCTGGCCCGGCCCGAAAGCACAGCGCCGGTATCTTCGCCGCAGACGCTTCCGCCGCAGGGTTGGCGCACCGCCAGCGGGGCGCCCGCCGAGAACGGGCAATCTTCCGCAGCGACCACCGCGCAGGTCGCTCGCCCGCCGACGATGGAACCCTCGCGGCAGGTGATCCTGGAATGGCAGCAGCATTAGGCAAAAAACGTAAATCTGCATCCGGCACGTTCGCAGCGTCTCTTCAATGACTTTCTCGAAGGCCAGAGAGTCGTGATGCTGCTCGAACTGCGTACTGCGCAGAGACAAAGGGGTCGGGTGTCATTTTAACGGCGATACGACTCCCGACACCTTTATCCCGACACATGAGAGATTCTAGCCCGATACCGTTCGATTTGAGCGACGAGCAATTTGCCAACGAAACGCGCCTTGCCTGGACTGGTTTGTGATACTTCATCGCTCCAGTATCTCTATTTCTGCTGGAAGTGCAACGAGCGATTGGGCTTACGACGTAAATTCGCGCCGCGCACGAATGGTGGCGAGATTTCTTGCGTATTATGTGGGTATAAAGCGCGCTGAAGAAGGTTCAGCCACACCTGAATACTCTGCGCGCGCATTTGTTCTTTGACAATTTAACCAGCCCCCGGTGTAGCGAACCGGGGGCCATAATAACGCGCGGCGCCGACTTGCGCAGGTCGGCGCCCGCACTGGCGGCTGCGCGGAAACGGTGACGCGTGGGTCTCGTGCCTCGACCCACCCTACGCCCGCGCAACGGTCGCGAACGGCCCCACTAGCCTTGACAGCAATTAATTATTTTTATGACTCTGCACTTAATTAACTTCGAGAAAGTGTCGCGTGCCCGACCCCTATATACTGTACGCATGACCATATGGCCAGAAAAGTGGCTAGGAAGTGGCTAGGTTGGCTACAAAAGTGGCTAGGAAATGGGCCAAAGTGGCTAGGTATTGTCTAGGTATTTCGGCTATCGCAAGACTATCGTTAGAGTGTCAAGCGATCGAGTTCCCGCAGTTTCCGCTATGCGAGCAACACCTTTAGCGAAAGCAGAATGCACATATGGACGTACAAAACCGCCTCAGAAACGCCAAAAGGCCCTTTGTTTTGATGTGGTCACACCATTGCCTGACTCTATTGGGCGGTTGGGCCGCCGGCCCAAGACGGGGAAAACGCAGCGGGGAGCACTTTTTTCTGACACTCACTCCCAGGGCTGTTTTATGCCCTGCATCTTCAGCCAGTAGAGCGTGAAGTGGAAGAAGATGGGCGCGGCGAAACAAAGGGAATCGATGCGGTCCAACAGTCCGCCGTGCCCCGCCACCAGCGTGCCGTAGTCGCGGACGCCGCGGTCGCGCTTGATCGCCGATAGCGTCAGGCCGCCGGCAAATCCCATCACGGAAATCACCAGCGACATGGCCGCCGCCATCCACCAGTTGGCCCCTTGAAACGGCGTCGCCCACCACAACACTCCGCCAATCAAGGTCACGCTGGCCGAACCGCCCAAGAGGCCCTCCCAAGTCTTCGTGGGATTGATTGTGGGCACAATTACGTGCCGGCTGGGGATCTGTGCCCAGGCGTATTGCAAGGCGTCGCTGAGCTGCACCATGAGCACGAAGAAGAACAGCAGCCGGGTGTTTGCCCCGGAACTAAGGGTCGCCCCGGGGTCCTTTTCGAGCTGCAGCGTCAAGAGGGCCGGGGCATAGCTCAGGCAGTACACGCAGATCAGCAACCCCGCCTCGATCTTCGCCGTCCGTTCCAGGAAACGCTTGGAATCGCCCACCGCGGCGATCAGCCCCGGAATGATCAGAAAGGCATAGACGGGGATCATGATGCTGTAGAGCGGATATTTCTGCATGCCCACCAGCACGAACTGCAGTGGCGTGATGACGAAGAAGACCAAGAACAGCGTACGGTGGTCGCCGGGCCGCGTGGGCGTGAGTGTGATGAACTCGCGGAGCGCCCACCAAGCGCCCACGCCGCAGAGAAAGACCGTGGCCGCCTGGCCGAACAAGAAGGCGAAGGCCAGGATCGAACAGAGTACCCACCAGGCATACACGCGCATGCGGAAGGTCTCCAGCACGGCTGTGTTCAGGCCGCTGTCGTTGCGGCTGCGGAGGGCGCGGATGATCACCGTCGCCGCGGCCAGCAAAACCAGCACGCCCACAACCAGTCCCAAGGTTCTCGGTTCGTAGAGCGCCGACATCAGTTTCTTCCCTAAAGTTCCTTCAGTCGCCGCACTGCGCTCCGCGCCCGGCTCAAAAACAAGTCCTTCGATTCACCCGACTCCAGCCACATCGGGGGACCGAAGGTGATGCTGCTCAACAAAGGCACGGGTAGGAACTTGCCCCGCGGCAAGATCCGATTCATGTTGTCGATGTACACGGGGATCAACTCCAGGTCGGGCCGCTTCTTGCTGAGATAATACAGGCCGCTCTTGAACTCGCCGATTTCCTGCCCGTCGCCGCGCCCGCCTTCGGGAAAAACGATCAGCGAATAGCGCTGGCCCATTTCGCGGATCATCACGTCCACCGGGCTCTGGTGGACCTTGATTTCCGTGCGGTCGATCAACATGGCGTTGAAGACCTGGGTCGCCAGGTAATGGCGGATGCGTCCCTTGATCCAATAGTCCTTGGCAGCCACGGGCCGGGTCAATTCCCGCACGTTGGCCGGCAAGGCCGACCAGAGGACGATGGCGTCCAGGTGGCTGGTATGATTGGCAAAGTACACGCGCTGGCAGGTATCGGGCTGTGAATCGAGCCACCGCGCGCTGGCGCCGCTGAGGAATTGGGCCGTCAGGGCCAGTACGCTCCTCATCAAGGAAACTTTGTCCATGTTCCGCGCTAGTCGATCTGTGGCGGGACATTCGCCACGCCGAATCCTCGCAGGAAAGCACGCTGCTGCGAAAAACAAACTATTATCGTAACCTGCCGAGGGCCGCAAGCCAAGCCCCAAACGTCAGCGGGGATATTTCTATTGGTTGACAACACCCCAAACGTCAGCGGGTTTGCAGTCTGCCGGTCGCATCGGCGCCTGCCATACCAACAGGGGGGAATGGCCTTTTCCGCGCACGGATCGCCACTTTTTGTTGATAAATACCTTCGATCATGTCCTCGTACCCGGCGACCATCCGCTGGACTGAGGCATGTTCCACGACGTGCTGCCGCCCGGCGCGACCGAAAGTCGCCGCCCGCGAGCGGTCTCGCAGCAGTTCGATCAGCCGGGCGGCCAGTTCCTCTTCGCTGCCCGGTGTAATCAGGTAACCGTTGCGGCCGTCTTGCACGGTTTTGTCGACTGAGCCAACGCGTGTGGCCACGACCGGTTTCTCGGCGGCCATGGCCTCCAGGATCGACACGGGGTTGGCCTCGACGTACGAGCTTAGGGCCAGGACGTCGATCAGCGAGAGCACTTCCGGCACGTCGTCCCGCGTACCCAGGAAACAGGCTGCGTCGCGCAGAGAGAGCGAATCGGCGAGGGCTTCCATCTCGCCGCGTTGCGGGCCGTCGCCCACGATCAGGAAGCGTGCGGCGGGCAGCGCGTGCCGCACCCGTGCGGCAGCCCGCAGGAACAGGGCATGGTTCTTTTCCGGGCGGAGCGCGGCCACGATGCCGACTACGGGCGCGCCGACGGCCAGGCCGAGTTCCCGCCGTAGCGTCTCGTGGGGCGGACGCGAGCGGAAACGCTCGACGTCGACGCCGTTAGGAATCACGCGGATCTTCGCCGCCGTACAGCCTTCGTGCGCCGCCAGGTAGCGGCCATGCGGTTCAGCCACGGCCACAAAGGCGTCGGTGATGGGGGCCAGCAGGCGGTTGGCAAACTGCACACGGTCGGGCCAGCCGGTCGAGTGCAAGGCCGCGGCGATCACCGGCACGCCAGCCAGGCGGGCGGCCAGCCGCCCCCAGAACATCTTGTCGCCGGCGCCGACGGTGACGACCGCGTCGGTCCGTCGCATCAGCTTCGTCAAGCGCCAGAGCACGCGTATGTCGCTCTTGCGGGCCAAGAGCCCATGCTGTACGGGGACCTCCGCCGCTAGCGTTTCGCCCAGGGGACCCGGACCCTTGAGGCAACACAGCTCGGGCAGGAAGCGTTCGCGGTCCATGCGGCGAATCAGGTCGACCAACAGCGTCTCAGCCCCGCCCACGGGCATGCTCGTGATGACGAACATCACACGCAGGGGACCGCGGTCGCGGATGTCGGCCAAGGGTCTACGATGGAACAACACGGGAGGCCCCCTCGTTTGGCGCGTCGATCGGTGGAAATTCGATGCGTTCTTCCGTCCATTGGTACTCGAACCGCCGCGTATGGATCTTACGGGGGTCGGCTGTGAGCCAGTTCTTCAAGCGTAGCATTTCGCAGACTGCCGGGATGCGATGCATGTGAAAAGGATCGTCGCCGGGGTAGTTGTAGCCGCCATAGGCCGAACAGACGCCTTCATAACCACACTGCCGGGCCAGGGAAAATGCCCGGCAACTCAGGTTGTCGTACAGCCCGAAAGGGAAGGAGAAATAGCGGATCGGCCGGCCCAGCGCCGCGCGCAGATCCTGTCGGGCGACGACCAGCTCGCGGTGCAGTGCCGCAGGGTCGGTCAACTTGCCAAGATCGGCGTGGCTGTAGGTGTGTGCCCCGATTTCGATGCCGGCAGCGGCCATCGCCCGCAGTTCTTCCAGCGAGTTGGGGACCAGGCTCGCTCCGCACTGCAAATCGTGATCGAAGAGCCGATGTTCCAGGACGTTCGACGCGGTGACGAAGTAGGTGCAGGGGATGTGCTGTTTGACCAGCCAGGGAATGGCGGTCTGGCAGTTGTCGGAATAGCCGTCGTCGAAAGTGATGTGCAGAGCCGGCCAATCGTTGACCCCACTCCGCAGCCTCCGCTGCACCTCTTGCATGGAAATCAACTCGAAGTTCCGCCGCAGCCAGCCGATCTGATCGACGAATGCCTGGTTGGGCATCGTGCAATTCGTGGCGGCGTCGTCGGCGATGCGGTGATAATACAGTATCATGATCGGCATCCGCCGCTGGGCCGCCAGCTTACGATAGATCCACCATCGCGCCGGCTTGGACGCGTGATAGTAGACGCTCAATAGCAACCATTTCCAGGGTGACATAGCGGGGAGAAGAAGTTAGTGCTTAGTGCTTAGAACTTAGGATTTGGGTCTTCGGTTTCAGATCTTGGCTCATAGAATGGTAGGTCACAGTACCGAGTACTGAGTACTAAGACCTCCTCATCAACACCTTTCGCTCGAAGGATCGTTACTTTGCGCGGTCCCTTGCAGCCAGCGTTTCACGCCGCGTGCGCTCTGCCAAAGGTTGTTCCGCAATCGCGGCAGCGTACGGTTGGGTACGACGCGCAAAGCCAGCAGAGGTCGGGCGGTGGCGCGGAAGTGGGCCTTGTAGGGCTCGTCGCCGCGAAGAAAATCAATGGCCCGGCCGCCTTGCTCGATGGCCCGTTTCACCGTGGCGACGGTGATCAGTTGCCCCGGCTCGTCGGCCAGCCGCTGCGGATCGATGCCGCCCTGGTAACAGTAGGTGATGCCCTGGCCGGCCAATTGATATTCGGCGGCCGCGCTGCGGCCGTCAAGCTCCAGCAAGTGAAGCTGCAATTGACCGCTTAGCAACAGTCGCCGCGCGGCCGCGCGGTGAAAAGCCGCGAACCGCGGCGAGGCAAAGCAGCCGGCTTGGCCCAGCATTTGCCGCCGCTTCTGGTGCAGATCGACGAGCGTGTCCATGGCCAAGTCGAGTTGTCGGCAGTTCTCTGCCGTGCGCAACACGGCGCGGCCCGTCTGAAACCATTCGCGCTGTGCCCGGCGGAGCTGCTTGCGATGCCCCTTGGAGAGCAATGCCAAATACTCTTCCCACGTGCCGGGCAAGTCGAGCCGCCAGGCCCGCAGCGGTGAATTCTCGTAGCGCGAGCAGCCCCGCTCGTCAAGGTGCCGCAAGAGCCTCAACACGCCGGGATCTTCGGCATCCAGGCCGTCCAATTCGCAGAGGTCCCAACAATGACGAGCGCCGGCAACACAATTCGGGCCGGTCAGGTGTGCCGCAAGGGCCTCGCTCACACGATCGGCGTCTTCGGGCAGGCAAAGAATGCCCGCATACTCGGAACAAACCTCCCCACTGCCCAGCCAACGCAGTACCCAGCCCTGGGTTGCCGATCGCCGCAGATACCAGGGGGCAATGCCTGCCAGCCGGCCGGAAGCATCGCCTACTCCCAGCACCATGAGCCGCGTATCGAAATCGCCGGGCGATTGCGGCCCATAATGCCGCCACCAGCTCGAAAGCCAGGCCCAAGACCGAAAAGGAGCGCCGCGGGCCAAGCGGTCCCAAGATTCCGCGTGTGGGCAAATTTCGTCCCACGTAGAAAAAGCTATGATTTGCATACATAAATCTCCGTCACGCCAACGGTATAAGCAAGTTATTTTCAGGATTCGCGGGAATTACACGGCACGAAGCCCGGACCTGTTGCGGGGGATGAACGCGACGTTGACTTTTGGCAACATGCCGGCGGGCGAAATTGGGCACCGCGACGGTACCTGACGGAGTCCTGGCTGCGATTCGAGGAGGAAATACGATGCCGGACTGTCGGGCCGCGACAGTTGGCATCGAGTTTGCTCCGCAGTTACTCGAACCATGTCAACTTTGGAAGGAGAATCCAAGCGATGAACGTCGAGCCAAATTCGGTAGCGGGACCACGAGAGCTAGGCCGCCTTTTAGCCGTCTACTGGCGGCGATGGGTCGTCGTCACGTTGCTGGCCGCCGGTGCCGCGGTGGCCTATGTCCTGGTGGCGCCCAAGACATGGCAAGCCTCGCAGGCTCTGATCGTGCGCAACGAGGCTGTCGGCAACGAGACGGATGCGGGCAAGTTCCGTGGGGCCGAGGACCTCAAGAGCATTGAGGAAACGATCTTGGAGTTATCCAAGAGCCGCGGCGTGCTCGAAGCAACGCTGCGAGAAACCGGCCTTCCCACTGGCGATGCCCGGCCTTCCGACTGGCCCACCGACCGGAACATCGAAAGCCTGCAAAGGGCCGTGAAAATTGTCCCGCCCAAGGGTGTCGAGTTCGGCGCCTCGGAAGTCTTTTACCTGGAGGTTTGTGACAAGGACCGCGGGCGGGCGGCAATGCTCGGTTCGGCGCTGTGCCGCCAGTTGCAGCTTCATCTGCAAGAGATCCGCGATGCCAAGGCGCAGAGCATGATCGGCGAGTTGGACAAGGCGGTGCAATTGGCCCGTTCCGATTTGTACGCCGCGACGCTCAAATTGACCGCAATGGAAAAAGAGGTCGGCAGCGACCTGCCGGAACTGCGCTCGCTGCTGGATGCGAACTCCAGCGACACCTCGCTGCGCCGCACCGTCTCGGAAATCGAGAGCGAGTTGCGGCAATCTCGGGCCGCGGAGAAGGCCAACCGGCAATTGCTGGCCTTGCTCGAGCAGGCCCAGGCCGATCCGGCCCGACTGATGGCCGCGCCAAACCGTCTGTTGGAATCGCAGCCTGTCCTGCGGCGGCTAAAGGAGGGGCTGGTCGATGCGCAACTTCGCACGGCGGCTTTGCAGAGCCGAATGTCGGCCGAGCATCCCGCCGTGGTTTCCGCCAAGGAAACGGAAGCCCTGGTTGCCGGCCGCCTGCACGCCGAGCTTTCCGCCGCGGTCCGCAGCCTCCAGTCGGAACTGGCGCTGGACGCCAATCGCCTGGAAATGCTGGAGCATCAGCGCAGCAACGCAGCCGCCCGGCTGACCCGCCTGGCTGCCTTGAGGGCCACATATACGAACGTTCTCAGCGAAACGACGAACCGCGCCAGGTTGCTCGACCGGGCCGAGCAGAACCTCGCCAGCGCCCGATCCAACAGCGCCAGCGCCAAGGCCGCCAGCCTGATCACGTGCGTCGGCGCCCCCGATACCGGTGCAGGCCCGGTCGGACCCAGTAATGCGACGATCATACTGGCCGGCCTGTTAGGCGGTTTGCTGACAGGGATCGGCCTCGTTTGGCTTACTGCGCCAGCCGCGACGGCAGCCACTGCCCAGCGACAGGCTGCTTTGCCGGTGGTGGCTGCTGTTCCCCCGACTATGCCGGCCCCAGTCCTTCCCTATGCCGTACCCCTACCGCAGCAGGCCGTTCCCTTGCCGCCGCGAGGCGAGCCTTGGAGCAAGACGGTGGCCGCCCACGGCAGCCTGAACTGCACTCGCGCCCTCAAGGTCTTGAATGAGCAAGGGAAGCTCAGCGGCGCCTCGGTATCGTAGTGCAGCCGTGCTAAGAGCGTTCGGAAGAAATGCCCAATGTTGGAGTCCCGCCTTTAGGCGGAGTTCTCGGACATTCCGGCTGGAACCGGGACTCCAACCCGATCGTTTCTTCCGAACTCCCCAAGGGCCGTACCGCAGCATTCATTCCGGCGGCGAAGAACAAGAGGATATTCGACATGGGAACCAGTGCGATCTGATGGAACATGCCGTTGACCAGGTAGGCCGACAACAGGGCGAGGAAGAAAAGTCCCTGCTGTCGAACCCAAAGCGGCGCTTCGGCGGCGCGCCACAGCCGCCAGGCATCGTGGCCCCACAACGCCAGTAAGGTCAGAAAAAGCCCCAACCCGACCAGGCCCGTCTCGGTGACGATGCCGAACAGCAGATTGTGCGCCACGTACATCCGGCTTTTCTCCAGGACCAGGTCGGTCGACCGGTCGGCCAGATAGTTCTTGTGTTCCGGCACATACTGGCAGAAACCGCATCCCCACAACGGCCGATCCTGGACCATCAGCCAGGCCACCTGGGCCATGATTGGCCGCAGCGCCACGGAGTCGGCTGTCTCACGGGCCGTCAGGTCCTTGTCGCGTTTGAAGGCCACAAACTGATCCCAATTGGCTGCCGTAAGGGCTCCACCGAATAGGATGGTGGCCCCCAGCACGGGTACGCGCCAGTTCGACGGCATGCTCAGACCCACAATCACAACCAGCCCCAACCCTGCGCCCATCCAAACGCTGCGTGTCATCGTGCTATAGAAAGCTAAGGCGAATAGCAGTGCCGCCAACGCCAAGCCGCAGCGCCCATAGCGACCCAGACGCGGCCAGAACATCAAAACCGCACTAAAACAGGCCACAAGCTGGATGCCAGTAATGATGGGGTGCAGCAATGGACCGCGTCCGCGTCCGACGAATTCGGCCGTCTTGTCGGTCATCGAGGTCACAATATATCGGGGATAGACCAGGTTGTATGCCTCGAACCGCTCGGCGATTACGGTCACGGCCAGATAGATGCCAAAAACCGCCAGGCAGGCGAGAACCACGGCATTCTGCCGGCAATCGAGCCGCGACTGCCGCACGACCCAGTAAATGCCCAGGGGCATGACATACCACAGGAGAAGATTCACCAGGGGCGTCAGGCCGGCGCCGTGGGGATCGGTCAATAAGGTCCGCACCCCAAGGTAGGCCACCAGGGCCAGGACCGCTTTGTCGGCCGCTTGTAGTGGTTTGGGATCGGTCCAACCCCGTTGCCGCCAGATCAGATAGAGCAGCATAACCACGCCCCAGAAGACGCGATCGATAGTCAGCCGCGCCGCGCCGGCGTTAAAGCTGAAAAAATCAACGCTCAGACAGGTCGCCGCGGCCATGAACAGCAGGCATCCGGCCAACGGTCCGCCACGAAACAGGACCACGCCGGTCCAGACCAACGCACAGACGGCGACAATTACGACGATGATTTCCATGGCCAGGATTGGGAGAAGTTTTGTGGTTCTGCAAACTCTAAAACATAGGTCATGACATGCCCCTGCGCGTTGCTTTTCCGGCTACCGATGTTGCCAATTGGCAACGCTTGGCGCAATCCAAGATTGGCGGCACCTGGCGTTTTGATCGGACTGTGACGGTTGTACGATTTAGCCGGCCGCCTCGATCGCGGGAGAGGCTCTTGGCGCGCGGGTTGCTCTAGGTTGCCACGGATGCGTTTCCGACCCTATTGAGGAACTGCCGATGATCCTGGTGAATACCCTGCCGACAGCCGTCTCGCTCATTGACCGCAACTTGGCCGCCGGTCTCCCCGTGGTCGCTCCCGAAGGCAACGCCTCGCAGACGTACCAGGTCGTCAAGCGGTTGCTGGACATCGCTGTATCGTTGACCCTGATTCTCGTCCTTTCGCCGCTGCTCCTCGCGCTGCTTATCGTGCTCTCGATCACCACGCGCGGCAAGCCGTTGTTCTGGCAGCGCCGCGCCGGCCACCTGGGCAAGACCTTCTGGATGGCCAAGTTCCGCAGCATGTGTCTGGACGCGGACCAGGTCAAGCACACGATCATCAACGAGAGCGCCGGCCCCGTGTTCAAGAATCGTCGCGACCCGCGCGTTACCCGCTTGGGCCGGATCCTGCGAAAGACGAGTTTGGACGAAACGCCGCAGTTGTTTCACGTACTCTTGGGGCAGATGTCGCTGGTCGGTCCGCGGCCGCTGGACGTCCGCGAAGTGGCCCGTTTCGCCCCCTGGCAGGCCCGCCGCCTGGCGGTGAAGCCGGGGCTGACATGCCTCTGGCAGATCAGCGGCCGCAGCGACATCGGCTTCGACGACTGGTCGCGGATGGACCTCTGGTACGTGCGCAACCAGAGCCTGGCCACGGACATCGGGCTGCTCTGGCGGACGCCGCTGTGCGTGCTGGGCTGCAAGGGGGCCTATTAACTGCAAAAAATCTGGCATTCAACTGCAATAAAAGCCGCCCTTTCCGCATTTACATAGCTGGCACAAGTTCCCTATGTAAAACGGAGTTCATTCCGTTTCCCTGAAATAGGCAAGGCAACGGAATAAATTACCTTCTACGTAGATTTTGTAGTCGAACACCCCCACTGTAGATGGGCGTGGGGATTGACAGCATCGAATGATTATGTTACGTTGATAGCTTAAAGTCGGGGTACTTTCCACTCGCTTAGGAGCAATTCGCGGCAGTCCTTTGGGAGTCGTTTTCCGTCCGCGGTGCGGGGTGAGCCAACAGCGTAAAGCTGGCTTCTCGGGAAGTTCCTTGGACTGGGTCGCCCCGCTGGATTGACACAAATTGACCGGACGAGTTTCGGCGAGTGTAGCATTACGCGACGAATCATTGGTTTCGGCCGTAGGCCAGGGTCGAGCCAATGTTAGTTCATAGACATCCGTTAGGGCAAGGACAGGACATCCTTTTCAGGGAGTTGAGCGATGAAAAAGAATAGTCGACGATTGTCGATCGAGCCGTTGGAGGACCGATCGCTGTTGAGTGTTGCCTTGGGCATTTCGCCAAGTGTGCTTCCCACGTCGGCAGCGGGGTTGTCCGGCGCGACGCAGGCCCCGTCAGGGCCAAGCGGAACCGTGGCTTCGCAAATGTTCCTGCGGTTGCCACCGATGGTGCCGGCAGGGGTGCCCGTGCAGGTCGTGGCCTTTGCTACGGACGCGCAAGGCGTTCCTTACACCGGCACTGCGACGCTTACGTGTACCGACACTGCGGCCACGTTTGGCAGCAACGTGTCATCCGGCGAAGTATCGTTTACGAACGGCAAAGCCTCCTTCTCGGTGACCTTTGCCACCGCCGGGTCACAGAGCCTGACGCTTACGGACGACGCCGACAACACGATTACCGCCACGGCCTCGACCACGGTGATGACGGCCCCCAGCCCGACTCCCATTCCCACGCCCGTTGCGGCCACGCAATTGGCGATCCTGTTGCCCTCCACGGTGCCCGAAGGCGTGCCGGTATTAGTCCAGGCCGTAGCCGAGGACGCCAGCGGCAACCCCACACCGAGCTATAACGGTACGGCGTCGCTGAGCATCGCCAACGGCAGCGCCACGTTGATCGACAGCGCCGCGTTGGGCGGCAGCACCACGTTGGGCGGCAGCACCACGTCGAGCGGCTCGCTGCCTGCTAATATCACCTTCAACAACGGCCGCGCCATGTTCGCGCTGGTCTTTACCGAGTCGGGCACGCCCACCTTGACGATGACCGACACCGTTACCTCCTCGATTAGCGGGTCCGCCGAGGTCACGGTGGTGGCAACCCCAGGTCCGACCCCCATCCCAACGCCGACTCCGGCCGCGGCGACGCAACTCGTGCTGTTCGTACCCTGGACAACGGTGCCCGAAGGCGTGCCGGTCATGGTCCAAGCCGTGGCCGAGGATGCCAATGGCAACCCGGTGCCGAGTTATGACGGCACGGCAGCGGTCACTTGTACCGATAGCGATGCCACGTTCCCCGCCAGCGTGACCTTCAAAGACGGCCATGTCTCGATCCCGGTGACCTTCGGCAGCACGGGCTCGCAGACCCTGACGCTCACGGACAGCACCAATAACATCGGCGGTTCACTCACGGTCACGGTGGCCACGGCCCCCACGCCGACGCCCGGTCCGATTCCCACGCCGCCGCCAGCACCGCTGCCGCCGCCGATCACCCAGGAGCAGTTTGTGATCATGTTGCCGCCGGTGGTGCCTAGCGGCGTGCAGATCAACGTGCATGCCGTCGTGGTCGGTCCCACCAGCGCCGCATCGGCACAGGGTTACTCGGGCACGGCGACGCTCAGCAGCAGCGACGGCAAGGCTACCTCGGGAGGCCAGAACTTGCCCGTCACCGTGACCTTCAGCAACGGACAAGCATCGTTCCCGGTGACCTTCGGCAGCGGGGGCTCGCAGTCGCTGACGCTCGTCAGCAGCGACGGGTCGATGACCGGTACAGCTTCGACCATGGTGGTCACACCGATTCCCACGCCGCCTCCGGTGGCCGCGCCGACGCAATTCGTGTTGCAACTGCCGCCCACAATGGGGCCGCAGAACGGCGTGGCGGAAAACACGTTGGTGATTATCAAGGCCACGGCCGAGGACGCCAACGGTAATCCTGTCGCCTTCAACGGCACGGCGACACTTTCCATCTCGGGCGGCACGGCAATCTTTGGCAACCCGCAGCTTCCTGTCCCCGTGGTAACGCTGCCCGTTGATGTGACGTTCGTCGATGGTGTAGCGCAGTTGCCGTTGACCTTCACCTCGGTGGGCGCGGACGTTTTGACGCTTACCGACGACTTGAACCAGCAGGTTACCGGTTCACTCGACGTCAACGTGCTCGGTCCGTCGGGGCCGCCGACTCCGGGTCCCTTGTCAGCCTCGGCCGGATAAAAGGGGACGCTAAAGTTCTGTACAACGTGATTGTCGCCAGATTCGCAGTGGCTTGTAGTTTAGGGGCGGCATGGATGCTGTCGAGCGCGTCTGCGGTGCAGGCCGCGAATAGCTACAATTGGTCTGTGACTTCGGGCACTTGGTCGGTCGCCAACAACTGGTCGCCGACCGGGTTGCCCACTTCAGCCGACGCTGCCCTTATCCAGAACGGCGGGACGGCGACGATCAGCCAGACGAATGCCGTTTGCTACACTTTGGCTCTCGGAGGCAGCGGCACCGGCGCGGTGCAGATGACCGGCGGCAGCCTCGCCGTGGGAAACGCCGAGTATGTCGGCTCCGCCAACACGGGCGCGTTCGTTCAATCGGGTGGGACAAACGGAGTTACGCCCGACCTCTATCTTGGTTCCGTCTCCGGTGTTTCGGGCAGCTACTCCCTGAGCAGCTCCGGCGTGTTGTACGCGACCAACGAATACGTGGGTTATTCCGGCGGCGGCACGCTAAATCAGACGGGCGGAACCAATAGCACGAGTTGCCTGTATCTGAGCAACGCCTCGACGGCGCAAGGCACGTATATCCTGGGCGGAGGTTTACTCTCCGCGTCCGGCAGCGAGAACGTGGGCTACGCCGCCGCCGGCACGTTCAACCAGACGGGCGGAACGAATGCCACGTACTGGCTTTCCCTGGGCAACACCGCGGCGACGGGCAGCTACAGTCTCAGCGCGGGCCTGCTCTCCGCATCCAACGGCTCGGAGTACGTGGGCTATGCCGGCGGCGGCACATTGAACCAGTCGGGCGGCACCAACGCTGTCGGCGCGCTTTTCATAGGCAACGCCGCGGCCGCGCCGGGTATTTACACGCTCGGCGCGGGCCTGCTCTCCGCGTCCAACGCCTCCGAGTACGTGGGCTACGCCGGCAGCGGCACGCTGAACCAGTCGGGCGGCACGAACAATGTCTTCAGCCTATATCTCGCCTATAGCGGCACGGGGGCCACGGGCAAGTACACCCTTAGCAGTTCGGGCCTGCTTTCGGCGGTCAACGAGTACGTCGGCATTTACTCCTCGGCCGGCACGTTGAACCAGACGGGCGGCACAAACCAGGTGACCTATCTGGGCATCGGCAGCGAAGGCTGCTATCAACTTGGCGGCGGCACGCTCCAGGTCAATAGCATGGTCAATCAAGGCCTGATTGATGGAACCGGCAGCAACGGTCTGTTCCTGGCCGGGACCGGCTCGATCCTCGATCTCTCCCAGGGAACGATCGAGAACCCCGGTTTGATATCGTTGACGGTCAGCGCCAACTCTTTGTTGATCGTGCCCAAGGGCTTCAATTCGAGCCTTTTCCACAGTTTCAACGTCAGCAGCCTGGCGCTGACACACACGATCGGCACGACCCTGACGGTGGCGGTCGGGCAGGGTTTCTCGGGCATTGGTTCGCTGACCGATTCCGTGTCGTGCCAGGGATGGATCTCGGCGACTCCCGGCGGTTGGATCAACCTCAGCGGCGGTGTTTCCGTCGCCGGCACAGGCAGCGTCGGCTTGGGCAGCGGGAATTATATCGTCAACAACACCTCGTCGGGCATCAGCGGCGGATCGCTCGCGGCGGCCGCCGGCTATGTCGGTTACTCGGGTACGGGCAGTTTCAACCAGGCGGGCGGCACGAACACCCTTTCCAGCGGGCTTGTCCTGGGCAGCGGCACAGGCGATGCGGGTGCCTATACCCTCAGCGGCGCGGCGGTGCTCAACGCGTCGTCGGAGCAAGTGGGGCTGTCGGGCAGCGGCACATTCACTCAATCGGGCGGAAGCAACAACGTGAGCGGCGCTTTGTATATTGCCCAGGGCCTTGGGTCCGTTGCCACCTACAGCTTCAGCAATGCGGGTTTACTCGTAGCGAACACGGAATATATCGGCTACACCGGTGCCGGCGTCTTGAGGCAGACGGGCGGGACGAACAACGTGAGCTCCGCGCTTTACGTCGGCTACAGTACAGGCGGGACCGGCGGCACGTACAACCTCGGCGGTTCAGGGTCGCTTTCGGCGCCCGACGAGTACATCGGTTGGCAAAATGCGGGCCTGTTCATGCAAACGGGCGGAACGAACGCCGCGGGCTCGCTTCTGCTCGGCTATTCCAGCAGCGGCACGTACGATCTCAATGGAGGCCTCCTGGTCGTGTCAGGGATTGGCACGTCCCGTTACGGCAAGTTCAGCCTGGGCGGCGGCACGCTCGAGGCCGGTCAATCGTTCTCCACCAGCCAGTCATTGACGCTCGCCAGCGGCAACGGCTACATCGATACCGGTAGTTACACGATCACGCTCTCGGGGTCGTTGTCCGGTTCCGGCGGGCTGGACAAGCTGGGCAGCGGCGAGTTGATTCTTAGCGGCAGCGGAAGTTACACCGGCGGCACGGAGGTCTCAGTCGGCACACTCGTGGTGACCGATTCGAACGCCTTTGCCGGGGGAACCAGCCTGACTGTCGGCGCGGGCAGCGTTTTCCTTTTCGACCCTTCGCAGGCCGCCGGGCCGGTGATAGAATCGTCGCCTGCGGTGCAGGACAGCGCAGCCGCCGTGCCGGAACCGGGCATGCTCGCACTGCTGGCCGCCGGTGCAATCTCGGCCGCCTTCGCTTTTCGGCGGGTGTCGGCCAGACGTATGTGTAGGCGTAGGCCGCGACAAGCGCAGCGCAGTTCCGGCAGAGAAGAGCATCACACCTGAGAGTGTATGGAAGAAATGCCGAAAATGCCCGATTGTTGGAGTCCCACCTTTAGGCGGCGTTTTAAGGCATTCCGGCTAAAGGCGGGACTCCAACTCGCTCATTTCTTCCGAACGTTCTGATCGCCGGAACATTCAATATCGCCGACGTAGTCGCCATCATACCGGAACTGCGCTGCGCTTGTTCCGGCCTACGGATCTGCTAGAATAGAAACACTGACGATCTTCTGTCCAAGAAACCACTATGCCTGCCCTCGAGTTGCAGCCCTACAAAGAATTGACCAGTGACGTCCTCACTGAGCGGATCCAGCGGGTCCGCGCCGACATGGGCCGGCGGTTGTTGATCCTGGGACATCACTACCAGCAGGACGCGGTCATCGCCTTGGCCGATCTCCGCGGCGACAGCTTCCAACTCAGTTCGCTGGCCGCGGCCGAGGAGGAGTGTCGGGCAATCGCCTTCTGCGGCGTACATTTCATGGCGGAGACGGCCGACATCCTCGCAAATCGTCCCGAACAGGTCCAGCGTCGCGGTGGCCAGCGCGTGACGGTCGTCCTGCCCGACTTGAAGGCCGGCTGCTCGATGGCCGACATGGCCGCCATCGAGCAGGTGGAAGACTGCTGGGAGC